>NZ_JBITJP010000016.1:0-73059 GCF_044460165.1 Embleya sp. NPDC050154 | reverse complement strand
CGTACCCCCCCCCCCCCCCCCCCCCCCCCCCCCCCCCCCCCCCCCCCCCCCCCCCGCCCGGCCCCCCCCCCCCCCCCCCCCCCCCCCCCGCGACCGTGCCCCACCTGCAACTGTGGGGCGACATCGGCAGGATCGGGGACCCGTTGAACGTGTCCGTGCCCGGCGACGGGAACCCGCACGATGTCGATCTCGCCACCCCGTTCCGGGCCCACGCCGCCACCAACGGATCCGACCGGTTCGTCGCCGAGCTCTACACCGGTAGCGACACCGATGGCGAACCCGCACACACCCTCGCCAAGGGGCAAACCGCCGTCTTCGCAGGCGGCCACGACGTGGAAGCGATCCGCTTCGTCGAAGGGTGAGAGCACCCCGGACCGCCGGCAACCCGCACGACGCGTCGCTCGAGAACCACTCCCGCGCCTCTTCCCCGCGTACGACGTCACACCCGGCCGGTCCCGCGACCCGCCGGTGAGGTCCCACGAGGCTGCTGTTCGAGGCGAGTACGTGGTCGGCGACACGGCCGGTTTCGGCCCGCGGGTCGGCAGCACCGAGGCCCGGCGCCCGCCGCGCCGCTGTACCCCGGCCGGATCGTGCCGCGGTCGACCGGCGGCCTGCGGGCCGCCGAATCGCGGGACCACTGCGCCCGTGGGCCGGTTCGCCCCGGCGAACCGGCCCACGGCCGGGAGGTCGCCGCTGGAATCAGTCGCGGGCCCAGGCTCGACTTCCGCCCCTTGGAGCGTGATCGGGGGCAGGCCAGGGCGATGACGGCGGTCGCGGTGGGGGACCAACGGGTGACGTCGGTGTCGATCAGGACCTGGGCGGCGTCATCGACAGACCCGATGTCCGAGTGGCGCGTGCTCTTCCTGTAGGGATGTGGGCCCTCGCGGAGCCAGGTCCTGACAGGTGCGGCACGCAAGGGCCGTCTTTTCGCGAGGGCGGATGGCGAAGGGCCGGACGCCACACGGATGGCCGGGTCGGTCTGCCGGGCGAGAGCGCGGCGACGGGTACCCGCGCCTTGGCGTACGTGCGGTTTCGCGGCTCGGTATGCTTCGCGCCACGCCACGTGCGGCGGATCGGGAGGCCGAGTGAGTTCCAGGCGTTCTTCGGTGCCCCGTTCGGCGGACGGTGCCGATGTCGGCGAAGACGACGAGTTCGTCGTCAGCGGACTGCACAACCGCGCCGAGGGCGGCTTCAACCAGGTCGACATCACGGTCGAACGCTTGCCCGCTCCGGGCGGGGAGACGGCCCCGATCCTCCGCGTCGAGCGGGTGCAGAAGACCGCCGGAGACGCCTACGACTTCGTTGTCCTGCCATCCGGGGCGGTGCATCAGGCCGTCTCCGGTCACCCCGCGATGAGCTGGGTGGACCCGCTGGTGTATCAGTGGACCGATGGCGATGGCCGGGTACACCAAGAGCTCCTGCATGCCGGGGACACCGAGGCGACGCCGGCTGATCAGAGGGACGGCGAGTCCGCGCAGGCCGAGTGCTATGCGGACATGGCCGGCGTGGAGACAGCCCGGCTCGAACAGGCCCAGACCGCGGTGATCGATGCCATGCGTGACCCCGCCCGCCAGGAACACCCGCTGGTATTCGACGGCCCGTCGACGTGGGACGCCGGCCGGGTACCGGCGTTTTGGCGGTTGTTCGGCGAACTCGAGCGGCGGATCCCGGGCCTGCTCAGGTCCTGGGGCGTCCCCCCGATCGAGGAACTCCGCGCCGTGCTGGGGCCGCACATGCCCGCCACAACATCCGACGGCCCGCCGCGAATCGTGCACAACGACCCCAAACCGGGTAATCGTCTGCACAACGGCGTCCTGCATGCCGTCATCGACTGGGATATGGCCGCGGTCACCCGTGCCGCCCCCTCGCACGCCGCGGTGATGGACCTCGCGCAGGAACTCAACCTCACCGGACGAAACGCCCTCGCCCCGACCACCACGCCGCAGCAGTGGCGCCCCACCGCGGACCGCTGGATCCACGCCAACCCCCAAGCGGGCGTGGGATCCGCCGCCACCCGCGCCACCCACCCCCAGCAGGGGCACATCCCCTCGGACCATTTCGCGCGGGAGAGCGCCTACCGGTTGGCCTACTCCTTCGCCTGTGACCTCCTGCGCGGCACCGAGGGTCGCCTGTCACCGGACATAGGTGCGCGGGCCACCCGCTCCCTGCTGACGATCCTGGGCCTGCCCGCCGCTCCCGCGGAACGCATCGCGGCCGACCTCGCCCACACCGCCGGGCGGTTCCCGGTGATGCGGGCCTGGGAACTGCGCGGCGTCCTGCCCACCCCCGGCCCATGGAACGCCGCCGACCGTGCGGCCGCGCAAATCACGATGAACACCGGGATGTTCACCGCCCTGCGGAAGATCAACGGGGCGCAGATCCAGGCCGCGGCGGAAGTAGCCCGCCTCAGCGGGCGGAACGCCCGGCAGGTGCTCGACGGCACCGAACTGTCAACGTCCGTCGCACCGCGCCTTGCCGCGGATACCAGTGCCGCGTTCGGCCTTGACATCGCTCTGCGCCGGGCCAACCTCGACCGCCGCGCCACCGAGGCTCTGGTGCGCGGCGCCCAGTCCGGCCAGGTGTCGCTCAACGACCCGACCACCTGGGGGCGCGCGCCTGGCATGCCCCACCAACATCAGGCCCGATTCACCCCGGCCCGCCACGACCGCTCGCCCTCGGCAGGCACCCCCACGACACAACCGGCCCCGTCAATCGCCCTCGTGAACACGTCGGCCGCCAAAGGCTTCTCGCCGGTGCGCGCATTCGAAGCCAAGCCGGCACTTCGCTCGGAAACCGCCCCCAACGCCCCGCACGCCGGGATCGGCACCGGGCATGACCCGGGTCGAACTGCCGCATACGACAAGGGATTCGGGCACAAGCCGACCCGCCCGTCGCGCGGGCGATGAACGGCCGGCCGACCAACCGTGCGGTACTCGCAGCCGGTGCTCCGTCATGCGCCTACCGGGTCCCACCGCGATTGCCCTCCTGCCGTCGTGGACGGTCAGGATCGGCCGGCTCGCCCGGCACCAGCTCTCGCCGTCGAGCTCTGCGGCGGCCTCGTCCAAGGCATCCCAGCCCAGTTCGTCGGGGATGCCGGCACGGAGTGTCCGGGGCAGCGGCGTCACCATGTCGATCTCGGTCAGTGGCTCGGCCGGTTCCGGCATCGGTGCCGCGCTGCGGCCGGCGTCCTCCAGTCTGCGGAGGGCCGAGATCACGTCCTCCAGGCCGCCTGTCGAGGCCGTCCCCAGTGACGCGGCGAGGGTTTGACAAAACGTGGGCTGCACGGGCTGCTTCGGAGAGGTGATGCCGCCGACTATGACAGCGCCTGCCGACGGTCGTATCGGGGTCGGTTCGTCCAGGATCCAAGGGACATCCGCATCGATACCTCGGTACCGGATGTCGACGGAATTCGCCCCGCGCCGGTGTGGTGGTGTCGGCGGTCGGGTCTAGCGTGCGAGTCCTGGCAGTAGGGCTCGGAGTACGTCGAGCCGGTCCCTTCTCCGACCCCGGGGCCCTGAGGGCGGCAGCCGAACCGTCCGCCGGTCGTGAGGTTCGCCGTCCCGGCCGGTGTGCCGGAAGGCACATACCACCACCGTCAGGCCATACGGTCTCGACAAACGGTTGGCAATCACAAGCGGAAGGAGTCCCCATGCTGAGGCGGGTCGCGGAGGGCGTGCTGGTCCACCAGAGTGCGTTGCTTCGGAACAACACCGTTGTCGTGCAGGGCAGGGCGGGCGTGTTGGTCGTCGACCCCGGCATCACGGGCGACGAGATGGCCTGCCTCGCGAACGACCTTCGCGAGTTGGGTCAGCCCGTCGTCGCAGGCTTCGCGACGCATCCCGATTGGGATCACGTGCTCTGGCACGCCGATCTCGGCGAAGCGCCCCGTTACGGTACGGCCGGCTGTGCGGCTCATATGCGGGATGTGCTGTCGAACGCGGACTGGAAGGCCCGCGTCGCCGAGGGATTGCCGCCGGAGATCGCCGAGGAGACACCGCTGGACCTGTTCGGCCTCGTCACCGGTCTGCCCGCCGGAACCACGTGGATTCCCTGGGACGGCCCTCGAGTCCGGATCATCGAGCATCCGGCTCATGCCCCGGGCCACGCGGCGCTGTTGATCGAGGAACGCGGCGTTCTCGTCGCCGGCGACATGCTTTCCGACGTCCTGATTCCGATGCTCGACGACACCGCCGACCCGATCGAGGACTACCTCGTCGGACTGCGGCTGCTCGAGGGCGTGGCGGGCGAGGTGGATGTCCTCGTCCCCGGTCACGGGTCCGTCTGCGGGGCCGACCGGCTACGCGCACGCATCGACCGGGATCGGGCGTACGCCCATGCCTTGCGGGAGGGTCACACTCCCGACGACCCGCGCATCGGCCCAGCGGCAGAACCCGGCTGGGAATGGGTGCGCGACATTCACACGGGGCAACTCCGGCGCCACGCCCAGAGAAGCGAGCACGACGGGACGCCCGGCTAGCGATCGGAACCTGTGTCAGATCCCGGATTTGAGGGTCGGTTGAGTCGTACGCCGGTGGGGCGTCCGAGGACGTCGGGCAGGCCGGGAAGCGGGATTGTCCGGGGTGCGGAGAGCGGCTGCGGCCGGGAGCGGGACCCCGGGCGGTGTACTGCTCGGGGGCGTGTCGGGCCAGGTCGTGGGGGAGAGGGCGGCGTCTGCGGTTGCGCACGGTCGCCGAGACGAGCGGCGTGGGCGAGGCAATGTGCCCGGTGTGCGGGGCGTGCCGGGTGGCCGGGGTGGACCGGCGCTCGACGGCGCTCCATTGCTCGGGTCGGTGCAAGGTGAGGGCCTGGCGCCCTGTCGACTGAACTATCCGCGGTATTTTCGCAGGTCAGGGCATGTTTCTGTGAGCGCTCCTGCGGTCGGATCCGGCGCAGCGGACACGGCTTGCCGAGATCAGCGAGAACCTGGCAGCCCGCATCGCCGAGGCCGAACGCGAAGCGTGGCTCGGCGAGATCGAGGGACTGCGGATCAGCCTCGCCGGCGCCCGCGACAAAATCGCGCAGCTCGACGCCGAAGTAGCCCGGCGGCAGCAGCGCGTGGACCTCGGCGTCCCGACGTTCCGCCGAATTGCCGGCCTGACCGTCGGGGACGAGATCTGTTAAAGCTGCATCGATCTGATGTCCGGGTTCTGGCCGGCCGTCGATCTGCGGCAGTAGCCAATGCACCGGCCTCAGTGGAACCGTGCATCGGCTAGATTCCGCTGCATGCCTGACAACTCGCCCCTGCTGGCCAGCAAAATACCTTCCTCGACGCGAATCGAGGACCTCGCGGTGGTAACGATGAACGGCGATCCCCTGGTCGTCTGCGTGGATGTGTCCTACCGCGTGTGGACCTGGGATCCGTTGCGGGATGTCTGGCGGCAACGGCCACTGCCGTTCGGATACGACCAAGACATCATCGACGACTACCCAGATGCCGAAAACCAGATCGACCAGGTGGCGGTGACCGTTGCCGGCGGGCGCGTGGTGCTGGCCGCCGGTCACGACGAACAGCCCGTCTCCTTCTGGGACTTGGAAACCGGTGAGCTGCTTCGCCGCGCAACCCTTGGCGAGGACGACTACCTTGGGGCCGTCGCCACCGTGCGGGGTCCGGGGCCGGCCCGGTTCGTGTCCTCGGGACACAACTCCGATGTCCTCCTGCTGTGGGAGGAGCCCTTCGACTCCTGGACACTGCTTGCGGAGGACGTGCACGTCTGGAGTCTCGCCACCGCGGAGATCAACGGCCGCTCACTGGTCGCCGGAGCCGATGGATCGAGCGTGTTGGCCTGGGATCTCGCCCGACCCGACCGGAAGCAAGTATTCAACACGACCGAGTCGACTTGGGCCGTCTCGTGGTCCCGCGTCGAGAACCGACCTGTGGTGGTCGCGGCGGCCGATCCCGGGCAACTGTGGGTCTGGGAACTGCCCGACACGGCCGAAGACCGCGAACATGAGGACGACGCGATCAAGCCGCGGTACGAGCCGATCAACGGCCATGACGGCCGGATCGAAGCGGTGGACACCGCCATGGTCGGCGGCCGGCCCTTGGCGGTGACCGGATCCGAGGATGCGACCGTGCGCGTCTGGGACCTGGCCGAAGGCGTCGCGGTCGGCGGCCCACTGGTCGACCACGAAGGCCGCGTGCTGGCCGTAAAGACCGCAGTGCTGCGTGGCCGCGATGTCGCGCTCAGCGCCGGCCAGGACGGCGTGATACGCGTTTGGGGTCTGCCCACATGATCACGAGCCGCCCCAAGTACCCCTACTTGGGGAGCTGCGCCGACGTGCGGTACGGATGGTCGGTGAAGTCCGTCTGATGACCTAGCGGATCAAGCAGATCAACCATGTGCGCCTGCACCGGCCCGCCCAGCCAAGTACTGATCCAGCGCAGTCAGTTCAGAGAAGGGAACGTAGGGAACCATTCGCGGACGGGGCACGGTAACCGCAACGGGAACGGGGCGCTTCTCGGGTTTCATCCAATTTCGTTCAGTTCCGGGCGAGTTGATGTGATCATGCGGTTTCGGGTCATCCCTGCTATGGAGCGGGTCCCGTTATCTCCCCATCAGCCTCACCATCCTGACCCGCGCGGCGCGACGACACGGACACGACCTGCGGCGTAGTGCCCGAGTGACGACGATCCGCTCACGTTCGCCGTCGATTACGTCCGCGTCCACCGGAAGTCACGCCCCGCCACGCGAAGCCCCACCGCGGTCACCGACCAGGTCCTCGCGTACGAGCCCCGAGGCAGCCGGAGTTCCAATACCGCGGTGGGGTTTCGCGGCCCGTGTCTTTTCGAGGTCGAGGGTGGGCGGCGATCCCGCCCGCGTTCACCCGGCGTGCTCCGGTCGACCCGTCCCCGTCGAGATGGGCGACGGGCTACCGGTCGACGGTGTCGAGCGCGTCGAGTGAGTCCAGGTCCACCAGGGCGTTGGTTGTGCGTTCGATGATGCTGAGGCTGGTTTCGGATGGTTGCATCTTCGGTTGGAGGGGGCCACGTCCGATCGTGTACAACCAGGCGAAGCAGGGATAGAACGTCTGACGACGGTAGGCGAGCCACGCGGCGTCGAAGTCCGGTGCCTTGACGCCGGCCGTTTCGAGCTTCTCCAGGTAGAGGCTCAGCAGATCCTTTTCCCAACTGCGCCGGTCCTCCACCGCCAGCGCGGTGGTGACGGTGTAGGTGTAGTCGAAGGCCCAGTTCCCCCGCATGACGACCTGCCAGTCGGTGAAGCCCATCCGGCCGGCGGAGGTGACGTATGTGTTGCCGACATGGCCGTCGCCGTGCAAAAGGGTCTGCGGGCCCTCGTCGGCGACCCGAAGCGACGCTTCGAGCCCTGCATAGAGAGAGTCGAACAAGGGTGTCAGCGCGTCTGGAATCACGGCCGCGGCTCGTTCCGTGCCGACTTTGGAGCGCTTCCGCATCTGGATCAGCCGATCCAGATTGTGGAAGTGATCACTGGGTTGCTTCAACCAGGAGGCGTGCTCGGTGAGTTCGGGGGCCTCCCAGTAACGCGCGTGCCAGGTGGCCATACTCGCGACCAAATCCTCGATTTGCGGGCGCGAGATGGGCGTTCGGGGCGTGCAGAAGGTGGCCCCCTTGGTCTCGCCGAGGTCTTCCATCAGCACGATCGACCGTCCGGACGCCTTGTCGGCGGCTCCGTGGTATCCATGCGGCGCCTCGATGTCGAGATCGTTCCGCAGGTGCTTGAAGAACCCGGGTTCTCCTTCGAGGACATCCGCCAGTCCCAGCGTCAGGCGCTGGGTGAAGGAAGCGGTGGTCTTCGCGAAAAGTGTCTCCGGAAGCCCGGCACGGCCGCCCGCCTCGTTGTAGGTGACGTGGATGCGCAGCCGGGTGGACGTACCGCTGGTCGCGTCCTCGACCCGGAACGACTCGATCGCCGTGCCGGGATGCCCCTCACACAGGACCGCCGTCAACCATTCCCTGGTGATCTGTCGGCCGGAGACCGGCACATCGGTCGGCCCGTTCACACGTGGCGACGAGATTCGCTCCAGGAGGAAGTGGCGACCGTAGCGCAGAACTCCCTTGGCCATGTCGAGGGCGGGACTACCGGCGTGTGTTCGGGGTGCCATGAGCGTCCTTTTGCGAGATCGGGTCGGGCTGATGCCGTGGTCGGCGGGTGGCGTCGACATCGGGACGACTGGGCCGTGGCGGTCCACACGGCGGGTGCGAAGGCACCGTCGGGCAACGGGACTTCACCGTGATCGAGAACCCTCCGGCGACGGCCGGCCGGAAATCGACTCACGATCCGCGGATTCGGGCAACCGTGGCCGATGGCTCCACCGGGACGTGCAAGGGGTGCGGTCGGCCCGCAACGCCGTGACCGAGCCCGTCCGTGAACCCGCCCGAAGCCACCCTGCGGCCCCGGGCGTTCGCCACGCCGGCGGCAGACTATCCAGAACATCTCGTCGAAAAAACGCAGAGGTACGAAATGCGCCGGCGCTGTCCGAAACACGAACGCTGTGGCTCAATTGTGGCGCGTCGCCACGCGGCTGTGATCAACTTTGCCGGCAGGCGCCACGGGTTATCCACACGGCCCGGCGGCTTCGGCTTGCGATGCGGTACGACGATGAGCCCGGTTCTTCCAGAGGAAGGACAGCCTGGCCGAGGCATGGAGAACCAGACGGGGGCGGTGCGACACGACTCCCGCGCCCATCCGGGTTCACCACGTCGGACAGCGGATTCGCGACTTGTCCATGGCAGCTCGGCAACCGCCCTAGCCCCACGAAGAGAGCATGAACCTACTCAATCGGGCGCACGGCCCGCGGAACCGAACCAGGCGCCGCGCGTCGATCCGCACGCTTCTGATAGTGCTCACGGTCATCCCCTCCCTGACGTTGTTGCTGTTGTGGGGCTTCACAACGCAGCGCTTGTGGAAACAGAGCGACAACCTCAACAACCAGTACAAGCTCTCTCAACGGGCGGGATTCCCCACGCTCCTGGTCCTGGGGGCACTGCAGGAAGAACGGCGGCTCAGTGCCGCGTGGCTCACCGCGCCTGACGATCCGCGGACCCTCGGGGCCCTCAAAACCCAACGGGCGCAGACCGATTCGGTCGCGGCACGATTCGAGACGCTCGCCCGGAAGGGATTGCCGGACTCCCTCGGCGACGTCCGGCGACATGCGAACACGATCCGCAGTGCCCTGTCGCTGCTGCCGGAGGCGCGCTCCCGCATCGATGCCCGCCAAGGCGGGCAGACCGACCTGCTGCGCTTCTACGACAATGGCGTGAATCTGCACGTCACGATGTTCAACGCGTTCACGTATCTCGACGACGGCCCGTTGGTCTTCCTGTCCCAGATGCCGGTCAACGCCTTCCGCGCCGACGAGATGATCGCGCGCGAAGACGTGCTGCTGATGTACTCGCCGAGGAACGGCGTCATGCCGGCCGCGGACTACGCCGAGTTCCTCCAAGCCGTGGGCAGTCGACGCACGTTGTACGACCAGATGCTGACGTTCACGCCCAAGGACCTTCGAGACGCGTTCGTCGCGATCACCCAAACTCCCGCCTGGGAGCGGATGGTCGCCGCCGAAAACTCGATGATGACCGCGCGTCCGGTCGTCTCCGGGAAAGAGCAGGGGTTCACCGTTCCGGTACGGGCGGCCGAGTGGCGCGCGGCCATGGACGAAGTGAACGCGGCACTCGACCGGTTCGCCAATCAAACAGCGCTGCGGGCCAACGGCGTCAACAAGGACAGGGCCGACGAACTGGAGCTCACCGCACGGCTGGTGGCGGTCCTCGGACTCCTCGCGGTGGTTGTCGTGGCGGTTCTCTGCTGGCGCATCACCCGCTCGCTGCGCCGCCGACTGCTCAGCCTCCGGTCCGCGACCGTGGAACTCGGCGAGGAGCGCCTGCCCATCGTCGTCGAACGGCTCCGCCGCGGGGAATCGATCGAGGAGGCCCGCGCGGCTGCGGGCGGCGCCGAACTTCCTTACGGCAACGACGAGATCGGTCAAATCGCGCACGCGTTCAAGGCGACCGAGCGGGTCGCTCTCGACAGCGCCGAGCAACTCGCCCACGAACGTCAGGGCTATGCCAAGGTCTTCTACAACGTCGCCCTGCGCACCCAATCCCTGATCAGTCGTCAGCTCAGTGAACTCGACGGCATGGAACGACGCCACCAGGATCCCGACGTACTCAAGGACCTGTTCACCCTCGATCACCTCGCCACCCGCGTCCGCCGGTACGAAGAGAACCTCGTCATCCTGAGCGGGCACCAACCGCGACGTCGGTGGAGCAAGTCGGTGCCGGTGATCGACGTCGTGCGCAGCGCGCTCGGCGAGATCGAGGACTACGAACGGGTGACGGTCACCGCGGACGCCGGCACCGCCCTCGCCGGGCCGTCGGTGGGAGCGGTGGTCCACCTCCTCGCGGAACTGATCGAGAACGCCATTTCCTTCTCGCCGCCGAAGACGCCCGTGCAGATCCGTGCGTCCAGCGCCGCCAAGGGCGTCGTGATCGAGATCGAGGATCGTGGTCTCGGCATGTCCGACAGCGAATTCGACGCGATCAATGCGAACTTGGCCAATCCGGCTCCGTTCGAGGTGGTGGCGCTCGCGAAGGACGTGCGCATCGGCCTGTTCGTCGTCGCCCAACTCGCCGCGCAGCACGACATCACGGTGACCCTGCGCAGTTCACCCTACGGAGGGACCCTCGCCATCGTGTTTCTCTCCGGAGAACGGAACGTCGAACCGTCGCCGGAACCGGGTGACGACGAGGCCGGCAAGCGCGAGGAATCGGGGCCCGAACCGAGCAGTGCCCGGGGCGAGATCGACGTCGCCGAGTCGTCCCAGGACGCCCCGGCGACCGTGCTCGAACCGCCCTCCTCGCCGCAGCGACAGACCGTCACCGTGATGCCCGCGCGGGGCGAGGAAGAACGGCCCTCGGGGCGCAGACCCCTACCACGGCGAGTACCCCAGGCAGACCTGCCCGCACCGCTGCGGGGGGAGGCCCCGGTACCGGAACCGGCGAAGGAGCCACGCGAGTCGACCCCGAGGTCCCCCGAATCGGCAGCCGCGATGGTCAGCGCCTTCCGGACCGCGTCCGAACGCGCCCGCGCGGGACACCAGGCCCCACAAGTAGTCCGTACGGACGCCGCGCCGGCGTCGGACGGAGATCCGATCGACAGCACATCGGCGATTGAGGAACCACGATGAGCCAGCCCACGACCGCCACGAACAGCCGACTCGACTGGCTGCTGACAGACCTGGTCAAGCGCGTTCCGCGGACCAGGCACGCCGTCGTCCTGTCCGAGGACGGCCTGATGATCAGCCAATCCGAGACGTTCGGACGCGACGACGCGGAACAGCTCGCCGCCGCCACCTCGGGACTGCAGAGTCTGGCGCGGAGTATCGGACGGGGGTTCCAGGGCGGAGCCGTCTCCCAGACGCTCATCGAGATGGAGGACGCCTTCCTCTTCGTCACCTGTGCCGGCCGCAGCGCACATCTGGCCGTTCTCGCGGACAGCGACGCGGACGTCGGCATCGTGGCCTTCGAGATGAACACCCTGGTACAGAAGGTCGGTGAATTCCTCGGCACGGCTCCTCGGGACGACGCCGACGACCCGTCGAGAGGTGGGCCTGGGTGACCGACCTCACCGAGCCGGCCTGGGATGACGAGGCCGGACCGCTGGTCCGTCCCTTCACCTTGACGCAAGGACGCACCCGGGCCGCCCGGGACGACCTGACGCTCATCACCTTGGTGACGACCGTCGAGAAGGACGCCGAAGGAGCCGCGGAACGCCGGGAGTTGTACCCGGAGCACCTCGCGATCCTGCGCATGTGCCGTGAGCCTCAGGCCGTTGCGGAGATCGCCGCGCGTATCGACCTGCCGGTCAGCATCGCGAAGGTGATCATCGACGACCTGTTCGACGCCGGACACGTCCACGTCCGCCCACCGGTCGCCATGGCCCGGATCCCCGACCTCGAAATACTCAGGAAAGTGCGTGATGGTCTCCGCAGACTATGACCCGGGCGGCGGGGGTGTCCCCGCGAACGCAGCCGCCGTCAAGATCCTCGTATCGGGCGGCTTCGGCGTCGGCAAGACGACACTCGTCGGCTCGATCAGCGAGGTCCCGCCGTTGCGCACCGAGGAGGTGATGACCTCGGCGAGTGCATGTGTCGATGACCTCGAAGGCATCGAGGAGAAGGTCACCACCACGGTCGCACTCGACTTCGGTCGTATCACCGTCAACGACGACCTCGTGCTCTACCTCTTCGGCACACCCGGCCAAGAGCGCTTCTGGTCCATGTGGAACGACCTGGCGGTCGGTGCGCTCGGCGCGGTCGTCCTGGTCGACTCGCGCCGGCTGGGAACCAGCTTCGGCAGTATCGACTTCTTCGAACGCCGCGGTATTCCCTTCGTCGTGGGGATCAACAACTTCCACGGCCGGATGGAGTACACCGAGGACGAGATCCGCGAGGCGCTGAGCCTGAATCCTCGGGTGCCGAGCATGGTCTGTGACGTCCGCCGCCGGGATTCCTGCCGTGACCTGCTGCTCACCTTCGTCGAGCACATGATGGCCGAGGCCGGCGCCCCCGGGTAGGCCGCCACGACGGCTTCGCCCGCGTCCGAAGACTTCGGACGGCGGGCGAAGCCGCGAGCGGCGTCACCGCCCCGAGGCAGGTGTGGAGGCCCGACCGTTGGTCCACCGGCACGACCTCGGCGCCGACGATCTCGCGTGGTCCGTCGTGGGGAGCCACCGTAAGGGTGAGAAGCTCAGCACTCATCACGGGATCCTGGAACAGACGAAACGCGTGCGGGATCGACTCCGTCGCGCCGGCGTCGTGCCGACCCCGCCCGCGTGCCCGCGCCGGCGTCCGGGCTCGTGTGTACGCGCCGGTGCACAGCCGGACGTTCAGCCGAACGCGAGGCTGCCGGCTCGGACACCGTCGGAGGGCGCCCGGGTACGTTCGCCTCGGCATCTTCGTCGGCCGGGGCGGCCTCGGTCACAACCTCTCGAGCACGAACATCGCCAGAGGCGGGGTGACCTCGGGGCCCCAGTCGAAGGTGCCCAGATCCTCGCCGTCCGTTCCGACGAGGTCTCCGTCGATGGCGATACCGAACAGATAGGGGCCCTTCCGAAAGACGACGTCACCGGAGACCAGGAACGCGTCATCGGCGCCGAAGGTGCGGCGCAGGTCCTTGAAGATCGAATCGTATTTCGACGACCGAGACTTGCGTTCCGCGTAGTCGGCAGCGAGAACCGACTCCGTGTTGACGTCGAGGAGGTTGAGGTCGAGCTTGATCGGGTCCTTGACCGGATCGGCGGCCTGTCCCGTCTTCACCGCGAAGTGGCAGGTGTTGTTGTGCACGACCGGGCGGGGATCGTCCTTGTCCGCCGGTACCACTTCGCCGGTTGCGATCACCTCCGTGGCCCCGGGTATGGCCGCCTTGACCTCCGCGGCCTTCAGGAGCATGCAAGCGTCGGGCCAGGTCGACGGATCGTTGACGACCGGCGTCCAGGGGCCGGTGCGCTGCGGCTCCGGGGCGGCGGTCGTGGGCGCGCCGCCCGGCGCGGACGGTGTGGCCGAAGAGGTCGCGCCGGTCGTGGGCGCGGCCGCCGGCGGCGATGCGGGATCCGGGTCCGAGTCGTCGCGGATGACGATCACGGCGACGGCGGCGATGACGCCGACCGCCACGGTGGCAGCCAGTCCGACGACCAGGCCACGCCGACCGCGCGGCGCAGGGGCGGGCGGCTGCGGCGCACCCGGATGGAACCCGGCCGGCGTCGGCTGCCAAGGCGGACCCGAATAGATCCCCGGGGGCGGAGTAGGCGGACTCATACCGGGCTGGGGCCCGCCCGGTGGAGGCGTCTCGGGCCGCGGTGGCCGTCCGGGGTAATCGCCGGACATGGATGGACCTCCCGGACCTGAACGAACAGTGCGCAACAACCATGATCGTTGGCGGACATCCGGTCAAGCAGGGCGGTTCCGGGCGTGCGGAATACGGATGAGAACGCGCAAACGGGCCTTTGGAGGTGGTCGAGACGACTGTCTCACCGTCCCACGACGCTGATTCGCCGGTCGGGTGAGGTGCCACGAAGGTTCCGGACAGGGATCCAACAGGAGTACCAGGTGGCTCGGTCGAGCGGACGGCGTCTGTGCGTACTGCCCGACACCACGGCATGGACTTCGCGGGCAGAGCGGCCTGGATGGGAGGAGTTCGAGTGGTCGTCCTCGCGAGGTTCTTCGGATCGCTGCGCGGCCGTTGAGGCCGACACAGCCTTCGTGCGTCGCGGCGGAGCGGCCGCAAGTCGGGAATCCCCGCCGGAGGTTCGGCTCGCCTTTCGGCAGAACCGGATATGCGCGCCATGTCTTGGTTCGGGCGTCTGCGGCCGGGCTTTCGCCGATGGTCATCCCTCGTCGTGATCTCCGGGGGCCCGCTCCGGGAACCGCCGCCGGTGCGACGCCGTCCATCCGGACATCGACGTCGATACGGCTTCGGCCCGGGTCGACGATGCGAATACCCCACACAAGTCACACAGGGGTCGGAGCGGGGGGCCCGGTCCAGTCGGCGGTTTCCGCGAGGGGGGTCCTGCGGACGACTGGGCGGGATCCGGCACGGCCTGAAGTCCACCCGGCGCGCGCGTGCGCGGGGTATCGAAGCTTTGGGAAACGCGGGGATCCGGAGACAGAATGCGTTATCGACAGGAACAGCCCTATCAGTCGTATCCGCAGCAGATGCCGCCGCCCGGGGGCGAGCGCAGACGCGAGGAGGGACACGGCAGGCTCATGCTGGTCCTCACACTGGTGGGTACGCTCGCGACCGTGCTCAGTGTGCTGGTAGCGCTGGGCATCGGCCCGCTCGACGTGACGGGCGACGGCGGGAGCGGGGGAGGGGTCGACAACCCGCGCGCCGGCGGGGACTCGGCTCTCAGGGACGACGGCAAGCCGGCGCAGACGGGCGCGGCGTACGTCGAGACGGTGAACAGGATCTGTGGCGACAAGATCGACGGCATCACGCGACGGGTCACCGAACTCAACCAGGCCGTCGCCGATCAGGACCTGAACGCGGTCGGTCTGAGTCTGTCCCAGGCGAGTACGGAACTTGCCGCGTTGACGACGCGCATCAAGGGCGTTGCCTTGCCGACCGACCCGAACGAGGCGCGCCCGCTGCGGGAATGGCGGGACCTGTACCAAGCCAACGCCGAGGCGATGAGCAAGGCCTCCAGCGAATGGCAGGACGGCAGCTACGAAGTCGCGAGCGCCACGTTGGAGGGCGCGCCGAGCGCGGCGGCGGACGCGAAGGGGGACGAGGTGCGCATCTCCTGCCCGTGACGCCCGTGCCGTGCTGCGGACGGTGCGGTCGGCGTGATGAGGGGTGCCGGGGCCGGTGGCCGCCGGTCTACGTCAACCCGGCCACGGCGCGGGTGGTTCACCGACCCACGGGCCCCGGCGGTAGGAGCGGGAGAACCACTCCTTCCGTCACCGGTGAACGCTCGCCGCCGCGTACCGATGCCGTTCTGCCGAACGCATCGAGTTGTACGCCGACACACGGGGGTCGCCGGCCGGCGGCACGGCAGAGCGGGGACTACAGGCGGCGGAGCGGGCGGGCCGGGGTCACGTGCCGCAGGTGGGCGAGGATGTCGAACCACTCGGCCAGGGATCCTCCCGTCATGTGGTGGGCGGTGTCGTGGGCCGGGTCGTGGCGCGGTCCGACGACCCGGGTCTTGGCGGTCCGGGCGAGCCAGTCGGCGACCGGGTGCGGGGGTTCGCGTGAAGGCCGGCCCCGACGAGGCGGACCGGATCGTCCGGGTGGGCCTGGTTGAACGCGCGCATCCACCGGAGGAGGGCCAGTGTTCAAGTCCAGTAGAGGTCAAGCACCGCGTCAGCCTTCCGCTACGGGAACGATGGACGGCCGGCGGGGTGTCCGGCCGCGTCGTCGACGCCGTTGCCGGCCGCTCTTGCTTGTCAGATGAGGAGTAGTCGGCACCATGTGTCGGCGAGCCATTGTTCGAACCTTTCGGGTGGCCAGCGGCGGTCCTCGACCAGCAGGCAGTAGAACTCGGGCGAGTTGGTGGCCCAGATGACGTCGGCCACCTCGTCCGGGTCGAGTTCGGGTCGCAGTTGTCCGGTGGCTGCCAGGTCGCGGGCGAGCAGTCGCATGTTGTCCGCGCGGCGCAGGGTGATGTCCTGCCAGATCCTGGCGACTTCGGGGGGTCCGGTGCGGGCGACGCGCAGCAGCGGTGCGAGTCGGGCGTGCATCCCCCGGATGGCCCGTGCGTAGCGGCGAAGTTTGCGGGCCGCGTCCGGCTCGGCGCGCATCTCGCGCACGTAGTCGCGTCGAGCCGCGGGAACGGCGTCGTCGGTGCCGGAGACGGCGGCCTCCACCAGGTGCAGGAACAGCGCGGGTTTGCGGCCGGCGACCGTGTAGACGGTGTCGACCGCGACGCCCGCGGACTCGGCGAGTTGCGCCATGGTGGTCGCCGCGTAGCCGTGTTCGACGAACAGCCGCGTGGCCGCGTCCAGGATCGCGCGACGGGTCTCCTGCGCCGCCGCTCGGCGGCGGCTGGTGTCGTATTGCCTCTTGTGCTCTCTGTCCACACGGTCGATGCTAATCGTATTCATCCGAAAGAGCTTCGGTTGAATATGAGGGATGTGGTTCCGTGACGTACGCGTTCACCTTCGAGGTGCCGATCGACCCGGCCACCTACGCACGCATCAAGGAGGTGTTGGGGTCGGAGAAGCCCCCGGGGCTGGTGGCCCACCTCGTCCACCGCACACCGGGCGGGCTGCGGTACACGGATGTCTGGGAGTCGGAGGCCCACTGGAGGAGTTTTGCCGGGGAGCGCCTGCATCCGGTCGTGGATCGTGTGGTCACCGCGGCGCTGGGTTTCCGCCCCCCCGAGCCCGTGGTCGAACATCTGGAGATGGTCGACGCCTGGATCGGCGACTGACACTCGCCGACAGCGGCAGCGACCGCCCGCCAAGGCTGGCCCCGCTTCACGACCCCGCTCGGGACCTCGACGAAGCCGCCCACAAACTGGTCGCGAAGATCGGCCCGGCCAACCCGGCCGACGACATCGCCCTGCTTCTGGCGCGGGTACGAACCGTGGCCTCCCGTGACGTCGCGGCCTGGGAGATCCCCGCCGATCCGGCCGCCGTCGCCGGTGCGCGTGAGCTGGTCACCCGACAACTCACCGCGTGGGGGCTGGAGGACGCGGCCTTCACCACCGAACTCGTCGCCAGCGAACTCGTGACCAACGCGATCCGCTACGCCGGCGGGCCGGTGGTGCTACGCCTGATCCGCGACAAGATGCTCGTGTGCGAGGTGTCCGACCCCAGCAACACCCAGCCCCGGCTGCGGCGTGCCAAGTGGAGTGACGAAGGCGGGCGAGGCCTGTTCCTGGTCGCCCAACTCACCACCCGGTGGGGCAGCCGCTACGGCCCCACGGGGAAGACCATCTGGACCGAGCAACCCCTGGGCGGCATCATGCCGTAAGGGCAGCCGTGGCCCCGGTGCGCGCCGTGTCCCGCGCCCTCGCCCTGCGAATCCCGGCTCGCCCCCCACCGACATCGACGTCGGCGTTCTGCCGGTGGCCGCGCGAGTGCTCGGACGCGTCTGGGACATGGGGGCCGGACGGCGGGCCCGGCTCTGGTCCGCGGTGCCGTCGGAGACCATTCCCCGTCGGGTTTGGTAGGTGGTTCCGGCGTTACGGCTCCACCCGGATTCCGCACCGAGTGCTCGGGGGAAGGGCTGTTCATCCGTGGGTTCGGCATCCGCCGACGTTCGAACCGGGGCATGTCCGATCAGGTCGGCGTTTCTCCCGCGGCCGCCCGGCGGCTCAGTGTCGCCTCCATGGCGGCGGTGACGTATTCGAGCAGTTCCGCCAGTTCCGAGCGCTGGCGGCCGGAAAGGCCGCTGAGGACCTCCTGCATGAGCGCGTAGCGGTCGCGCTGGATCCGGCGGCTGATGCGGCGACCCGCGGCGGTGGCCTGGACGATGACGTACCGCCGGTCGCCCTCGTCCGGCCGCCGTTCGGCCAAGCCGAGTTTGAGGAGGCGGTCGGTCGTGCGGCTGGCCGCGCCCCGGTCGATGTCGAGTGCCTCCGCGAACTCGTGCATGCGCCACTCGGGCCGCGACGCGAGGGTTTCCAGCGCGTCGACCTGGGTGGGAGTGAGTTCCTTTCCGCCGGAGCCGTACAGCGAATGCGCCAGCTCGGCGTGTGCCGGGCTGCGGGAGAACTGCTGGATGGCCCGGATCACACGGTCGCCGGAATCCTCGCCGCCGGCGTCCGCGGCGGCGGGTTCGGCCGGGGGTCGGGAAGCGTTCGGTGTGCTGGGGGCACGGCGATCAACCATGGCAGAACGGTACCGGTTGACCGGTTGACCGGTGATTCCCCTGGTCCGAGGTGCCTGTTCACATTCAAGGAATGCCTAGGGCAACTCTTGCCTTAGGCATCTGCTCCGGATACGTTGCGGGCAAGGAACGGGCGAGGCCGTCGGGGATTCCCCGGCGTTCCGCAGGCTCGCAGAGACGCCGCGGCACGCCGGAGGACCCGCCGGTCGTCGTGGACGTCATGGCGGCCACCACAGACCACCGTCCGGGCGCGGTGCGCACCGACCTCCGGCGCACTCACCTCCGGCGCGTCCGGCGCCGAACGCAACGACCGGGAGAACAGACATGAGTACCAACGACATCGCCGTGCGCGGTGGGAGGGTCGTCGACGGCACCGGCGGACCTTCGCGCCGCGCCGACATCGGCATCCGCGACGGGCGCGTCACCGAGATCGAGGACACCGTGACGGGCCGGCACGAGATCGACGCCACCGGGCGCCTCGTCGTGCCGGGCTTCCTCGACATCCACACCCACTACGACCCGCAGGTCCTGTGGGACGGGCTCCTCACGCCGTCGTCGTGGCACGGGGTCACCGCAGTCGTGGCCGGCAACTGCGGCTACAGCCTCGCCCCCGCCCGTCCACAGGACCGCCGTTCGCTGCTCGGCACGCTGGAGATGGTCGAGGACATGCGCGGCGCGACCCTCGCGGCCGGGGTGGCATGGGACTTCGAGACCTACCCCGAATACCTGGACGCCGTGCGGCGGCGCGGGACGGCGATCCACTTCGGGGGATTCGTGGGGCATACCGCCGTCCGCACGTACGTGATGGGCGAGGAGGCGTACGAACGCCCCGCCACCGACGACGAACTCGCCCGGATGCGCGCTGTCGTCGCCGACGCGCTCCGCGGCGGCGCCCTCGGATTCTCCAGCGACCGCGCCGGCTTCCACCTCGGCGACGGCGGCCGCCTGGTCCCGTCCATGGTCGCCACCCAGGAGGAGGTCGAAGCGCTCGCGTCCGTCACCGCCGAGGTCGGCCTCGGCATCGTGCACATCGCGACCGGGGAGAACTACCGCTGGGTGTACGACTTCCAGCGCCGCCTCGGCCGCCCGCTGACCTGGACGTCGATCCTCACCTACCCGGAGGGAACGGCCTCCCGGGCGCCGTACCGGGACAAGCTCGCCGATCATCTGCGGGGCCGCCGTGACGGCGCGGACGTCTGGGCGCAGGTCACCTGTCGACCCATCACCCAGGAGTTCTCCGTCGCCGAGCCGACATCCTTCTACGCGCTGCCCGCGTTCGCCGACCTGGTCGCCGTGCCCGTCGACCGCCGCGACACCGTCTTCCGGGATCGGACCTGGAGGGCGCGTGCCTGGGACGAGTTCGAGAGCGGCCGGTGGCTCGACCCGCGCTGGCAGACCATCACGGTCACACACTCGCCCTCGCGCCCGGACCTGGTCGGCGCGCCGGTCGCGGCGATCGCCGCCGAACGCGACACCACGCCCTTCGACGTCATCTGCGACCTCGCCCTCGACGACGCTCTGGCGAGCCGCTTCACCGTCACCTTCGCCAACGACGACAAGGACGGCGTCACCACACTCATCCGCGGCGAAGGCTGCATCATGGGCCTGTCCGACGCCGGAGCGCACGTCGGACAGATCTGCGACGCCGTCATGCCCACCGACTTCCTCGCCAACTGGGTCCGCGACCGCGACGTCCTGCCGCTCGAACACGGCATCCACAAACTCACCGGGGAGATCGCCGACGTGCTCGGCGTCGACCGCGGACGGCTGCGCCCAGGGGGCCACGCCGACCTCGTCGTCGTCGACTACGACGCCCTTTCCCCGGGCCCGACCCGACGGGTGCGCGACCTGCCCGCCGACGGAGAACGCCTCATCGCCGACGCGCCCACCGGACTCGACCACATCCTCGTGGCCGGCGTCGCGATCCGCGAGCACGGCACGCAGGTCACCGACCGCTTGGACCGCCTGCCCGGCACCATCCTGCGCAGCGGCGCCCGGGACGCGGAGTGAGCACGATGCCCTGCGACCGCTCGGCCCCCATCACGATCCGCGTCACGGACACGGACCGGTCCAGCCGCTTCCACCGGCATACCCGCCGCGTCACCGAAGCGCGCGAACCGACCATCGACCGCTCGCACTCGTTCGAGGAACACGGCATCACCGGCGCGACGCCGCACGCCCTCTTCCTACGCCGCGACGGCGCGGTCGTTGAACTCGACGGCCACGCGGCCCCGCTCGGCACCCCCATCAGCGCGCCCTGATCACCGCACCCCGAATCTCCGGAGGCATCCCATGGCCGACCTGCTCGAACGCATCCTCGCCTACGCCGGTCCGAAGGGCGACCTCGTGCTGCGCGGCGAAGTCCCGACCGGCACGAACCGATTCCACATCATCTCGGTCGACGACCATCTCATCGAAACCCCCGACCTGTTCCGCGACCGCGTGCCCGCGCGCATGCGAGACGCCGCGCCGCACCTCGAACGCGACGCGGCAGGCAACGACTGGTGGGTGTTCGACAACGAACGCGTCCCGCTGCTCGGCTCCGACGCCATCCGCGGCTGGGAAGCGGGCAAGGGCTACCTCGGCCCGGTCAACTTCGACGAGCTGCACCCCGCGACATACGACGCGGGCGAACGCGTACGCCACATGGACGCCGCCGGCATCGCCGCACAACTCAACTTCCCGTCGGCGCCGTTCGGCTTCGCCGGACGACGTTTTCTCACCATGAGGGAGCACGACCTGGGGCTCGCTTCCCTGCGGGCCTACAACGACTGGCTGCTCGACGCCTGGATCACTCCGTACCCCGAACGATTCATCGCCTGTCAGCTCCCTTGGCTCGGCGACCCCGAACTCGCCGCCGCCGAGGTCCGGCGCAACGCCGAACGCGGTTTCGTCGCCGTCACGTTCAGCGAGAACCCGGAGCGTCTCGGGCTGCCGTCCCTGTACAGCGACGCGTGGGATCCGTTCTTCCGCGCGTGCGAGGAGACCGGCACGGTCGTGAACCTCCACGTCGGTTCGTCCTCCGAGACGATCGTCCCCTCCCGCGACTCGACGGCCGCGGTCCTGGGCGTGCTGTTCCCGATCAACTCGATGGCGACCGCCGCCGATTGGCTCTTCGCCCGCATCCCGGTGCGCTTCCCGGACCTCAAGATCGCCTTGTCCGAGGGAGGTATCGGATGGGTGCCGATGTTCATCGACCGCATCGAGTTCATGGGCCGCGACCTCGACTACCGCGCCGACTTCGGGACCCACTCGCCCGTCGACTACCTGCGCCGCAACTTCTGGTTCACCGTGCTCTCCGACCCCGCGACCATGCGGCTGCGGCACCTCATCGGTGTCGATCACATCATGGTCGAAACCGACTACCCGCACCCCGACTCCACTTGGCCGGACAGCCAGGAAGTCCTCGCTCGGCAGTTCGCCGGCGTTCCGGACGAGGAGGTCGAGCGCATGACTCACGGAAATGCCGCGGCGCTCTACCGGCACACCGTCGCAACGCCCTGACCCGGCTGCTGCGCGAGGTGCGCTGAACGGGCAACCGGCTTCTCTTCATCCGCTTGTGCCGCGTTTCACCGACCTGGCGGCGGCGATCGAGGTGGGGGCGCGGGCTGTGTGGGGTAGGCGGGCGGCGGGCCCGCCGAGGCGGTGAGCCAGGACTGGGTGCCGAAGATCTGTTTCGGTGCGTTCGGCGACGTCGGCCGGACGCGTGAATCACTTCGTTCGGCCTGCATACGGACGGCGCCGACCAGGGGGTCCGTGTTCGGCGTCCCCGTAGCGTGGGCGCCTATGGGTCCGAGCGTGCCGGTCGGGATGCCACGGCCGAGGCCCGGTCGCCCCTCCAGCCCATCCATACGAGATGGCGGTCGCTGCGACACGGGAAGTGTCGGCTTGCCGCTCGCCCCCCGAGGCCGGTGCGTTGTTGTCAGGGGGTTGTGTCAGAGTCTGGGCATGCTCGAGATCGTGGTGGGGACGGAGAGCGGGCGGCGGTATGTCCGTGTGTCCGCCGAGGACTTGGCGGAGTTGGTTCGGCGGATCGGCGGTGACGGTGATCGATTCCTGGTGGTCCAGCGGGTGCCCGACCTGCCGGATGTCTTCGCTCAGGTCTGGCACGCGGCCGGCGGGGACTACACGCTGGAGCACCGCGACGGCGCCGCCGACCGGCACTTCCAGGTGACGGTCGCCAATCCCGAGGCCGTGATCGCGGCAATGACCGGCTGGGCCCGCAAGGAGTCCGGCTGGGACGCCGGTCTGGCCTGGGCGGTGCTGGACATGGGTCCGTCGTGTGAGGTGCCGCCGCTCGACCTGGATGAAGGCGAGTACGAGCTGTTGGAGAGGCGGGTGCGCGAGGAACTGGTCGGTGGCTACGCCTCCCGCGCTGAACTGGCGGAACTCGCCGAGGAGTACCTGGTCACCAAGGATCGCCGTCCCGTTTCGCGTGAACAGGGGGCGGCATTGGCCGATCGGTTGTGGTTGGAGCGCGTCGCGGAGCAGGCCGAGTGGCAGGGCGAGACCGACCCGGAACGGCTTGCCCGCGCGTTCGCCGTCCTTCAGCAGGCCGGCATCACCGCCCGTGAGCACTTCACCTGCTGCCGCACCTGCGGCGACTCCGAGATCGGCGGCGAAAGCGGGCCCGGCGCCCGCGGATACGTCTACTTCCACACCCAGTGCACGGACTCGGCGGCGGCAGGCCACGGATTGTCGCTCCTCTACGGCGGCTTCGACGGTTCGTCCGAGACCACCGCAGCCGTCGGCGACGAGGTTGTGGCCGCGCTCGAAGCGGCCGGCCTGGCCGTCGAGTGGGACCGCGACCCCGGTCGGGCGATCACCGTCAGCCCCCTGGACTGGCGCCGCCGCCTGGTCGGATAGCAACCGGGAACGCCTCGATGGCAGCCTGCCGCGCAGGTGTCCGGGCTTTCGGCGATCACATGTGACGTGGGCGGCCTACGCCTGATGCTGTGCTTCGACCAAGAGCCACATGACGGATCGGGGCGAAGGCCCGTGGCGCCCGAGGCTGTCTGCCGCACAGGCGAGAACGCGCTGAAGCGCTCGCGGAACTGTCGTACGTCCAGGGTGAGTTGCCTGTCTGCCTGTCCGGCCCGGCGCTCGGACGCGCTGCTCAAGCCGGCGGATGCTCTGCCGTGCGCGGACGGGCCGGTCAAGACGCCGGTCGGGCTGTCGCTCGATCCGAAGGCTACTGGTCAACAGCCCTTGTGCTGCTGCCGCTCCAGAAGCCGCCGCACATGCCTGACGTACTGCCCGGCCCGCGACCTCTGAGCGCGATCGATCGAAAGCACTTGGGGATCCGCCGCTCGCTCGTACAACTCGACTTCGAAGGGGTCCGCGTCCACCTCGACAAGCCGTGCCAACGCATCCCGATCCTGCTCGGTCGTCGGACGCACGCGAACCTCGTACCTCCATACCCGACCGCTCGCTTCGGCTTCGTCCACCATCCCAATATACGTGGGGCAGGCGGCATACGGAGTCCCCTGAACCAAGATCCAAAGGAGACGGCCCGGACGTCGTGTTGGCGAATGCCGGTGCCGTCGAAGGTGATGGCGTCGGGCTTGGCCTCTGGGCTCGCTCGATGGTGCGCCCGGACCTGTCGGCAAAGCCGGTACGGTCACGCTTGGTCTTCGGAGACCTTGTCTCCCCATCGGGTCGGACGGCCTTGCGGGTTGACGTTTCTCGAGCAGTACTGGTCCGCACATGGCTTGCGCCGGTTGCGACTTCTACACGCTCAAGGAGTCGACCAAGGCCCAACTACTGCAAGCCAAGAGCAACTTCCGGCGAAGGCTCGCCTCGGTGCCCCTGACCGATGACGAGGAGGTCGCGGTCGACGACGGACAAACCGCCCTGGACGAGATTCTCCATCCGCGCGGCGGATTCCATGCTCGGTCCTGGTCCTTCGCACCTTCTCCCACGCGCGGTGCTTTCGTCACGGCGGTCGTCGCCGGCTGTTCCTGTACAAGGTGATGGTGTGCCCGCCCGACGGTGGTGAGCGTGCCCTTCTCGTTGCGTTGCCCGATCCGTCGCATGAGGGCCTTCGCCACCGCACCCGCACCGGTGGAATACCCGGGCCGAGCCGTGGGCCGTGCCTGCCGCCGCGTCGCGCTCGACGGGTCGTCGGGATCGGTCCTCGAAAAGAGTCCTGCCTCGGGCAACGATCCGGCGGTGGTTGCCGTCAGAGGGGAGGTCGGGTCGACGATCCGGCCGCCCGCGGGTCGCCGGGTTGCGACCCGCGCGGATGTGACCTGCCGGCTTTGATGATCGGAAGAGACTCTCGATGACTTCGATGAACGCGGCGACTCCTTCACGCAGGCCTCGCCTGAGCAGGCGGACGATAGCGGCCGTCGTCGGTGCGGCGGCGGTGGTTGCCGTCGGCGGGGTGGCCTTCGCCTCCGGGAATGCGGGCTCGGGCAACGCGGCCAAGGCCGGAGCGGGGAACTCCCGCGATGTCGCGGGCGGCCGTGCCCGTGTCCGCCGATGCCCCCGCGCCCGCCTCGGCCCCGCCTCGGGTGGTTGCGCCCGGACAGCGCATCGCCGACGGGCTCGGCAACACCATCTGGCTGACAGCCGACGGTCGACACGTGGTTACGACGCCGTTGGCACCGGGTGAGAAAGGTCCCGCCCAGGGTTCGGCGCGATCAACGTTCGCAGGTTCGGCCGGCCCGACGGAGCGCTGTACACCGGCTCCTTTCGCTATTACGGCACGAGCCCGCCGGTGCGGGTCACGGTGAATGTCGCCGGCCGGACCCTCGACGCGCACGTGCTCACGCTCGGGGGCTCGCCCGGTTGGGGTGTGTACTACCTCGACGGCCCCGTCGTGCCGCGCAACGGGTCGAGTCTGCCCGTCGGCGGTGGAGGACTGACGGCGGTCGCCTACGCGGCCGACGGAACGGTCCTGGCCAGTTTGGACCCGCCGGCCACGAGTCGATAGCCGGACCGGACGAGGAGGCCGAAGGCGGACAGGGTCGGCGTGGGGAGAGGACGGCGCATGGCACTGGGATCGGGCGGCGGGGGCGGCGGCTTTCGGTGAGATCCTGCCGGTCGACCTGGCCGCGAACGCGGCGAGCCTGGGCGCGGATGTGCTCCGGGTGAGTGGGCTCGCCGAGTTCCGCGCCGCGCCGGCCACCGCCCGCGCGTCCTCGCGCACGACGGTCGCGCACGTCGATACCGACCCCCTGATCGGCTCTCCGTCCTCGCAGGCGTGCTGGGACGTACTCGTGGCCGAGGTCTCGACGCCCCCACGACCGGGAGTGGGCTCTGCTCGCGGCCGAAGCCAGCGGCACAGCTCGGGACTTGGTGGCGACGATCTGCTGGATCGACGCCGCCGATCTGTGATCGGTCCTCGGCCGTGACTCCGGAAACGAGCCACCAGGAGCCCGGACACCATGCCGACCTCGACGACTTGGCTTCGGGGCGGCCGGTTGCGGGCCGGTCGTCGCCGGCACCCGGAGGTCGCCGGCGCGACGCCGGTGGCGATGTACCGGGGCGGGACGTCCGTCCGATCGGTCCTGGCACCTTCGTGACGTATGGACGTATGCAGGTGACGTACGCAGGTGTGGCCCGGCGGTCCCGGGTCTCCACCATCTTCCGGTGGACGCGACGCCGGGTCGTGCGTGGAGGCCGCTCACGGGCGGTCCACCGAGCGTTGCGCGTCGCGGGTTCGGCGCGCTCCCGCCGCACCGGAACACGACCGCCGGGCTCCGAGACGCCCCGGGCCGACCGCGACCCCTTGTCCGCGCCGATGACGGCTCCGTCACCCTGCACCGCGATGTGGCGTTTCCGCAGATGGGCGCAGTTGCCGCGGGACGAGTAGGCCCCATGGGAAGCGAACGTCGGGTGGCTGACGTTCAAGGGGCGCGAGCCGAGCCTTTGAGTACGCCCGGGCTTGAAAGCCCTGTTGACAAGACGAGGCCGGCTCGGGCTCCGGAAGCGGGCCCTGAAGTGTTCGCCTCTGCGGCCGGCGGGCGGTTTGCTGTCCATAGTCCGAGCCGGCTGTGCGGATCAACGTCATGACGACCGGGTCCACGACCGCGCACGTGCGTGCCTGTCCGGGGCGACGCACGGGTACCCTGCCCTGTGGAGGCGAGATCGTGGAGAAGGTCTTCGACAGCGCCGACTTCGCGGCGGGACACGCCCTCGACGCGTGGGCGGATTTCACCCGAAGTGCCGTGATGCCGACGGCTTTCCGGCTGGTCGACATCGAGGTATTCAGCGGTTGGTTCACAACCATGCAACTGGGAGCGACGCAACTCTCGGGCATGTCGTACTCCTCGTTTCGGACCGTGCGATCGCCGGCGTTGATTCGCGCCTCGGATCCCGAATGCCTCCAGATCGCGCTGGTTGGATCGGGCCCACACGTGATCGAACAGAACGGGCAGACCGCCTCGGCGCGGCCGGGAGAGCTGTTGCTGTTCGACAGTTCGCATCCGTTCGACGCCTATGCCGACGGCGAGTCGCTTCTCCTTCAGTTTCCCCGCACGCTGCTTCCCGTACGAGCCCGGCACCTCGACCGGGCGATCGCTCGGACGTTCCCGGCCGGCGACGGCATCGGAGGGCTGCTCGCACACTTCCTGCTGCACCTGGCGGACGGCGACATCCACTACACGCCGCAGGACACGGCGCGACTGGGCACGGTCGCCCTCGACCTAGCCACGGCCTTCCTGGCCCACCATCTCGACCGGGAAACGGATGTCTCGGCGGAAACACGGCATCGTTCCATGTTTCTACGTGTCACCGCGTTCATCGGAGAGCACTTGGGCGACCCGGGGCTCACCGCCGACGATGTGGCGGTGGCTCACCACATGTCGATCCGCACGTTGCACCGACTGTTTCAACAGCATGGAACGAGTGTGCGCACGTGGATCCGTACGCGGCGTCTGGAGGGTTGTGGACACGATCTGGCGGACCCCGCCAAGCGGCACCTGCCCATCCATGCCGTCGCGGCGCGTTGGGGCTTTCCTCGTCCCGCCGACTTCACCCGCGCCTTTCGCGCCTACTACGGCACAACCCCCAGCGACTACCGGGATCAGGCTCTGCGTCACAGCACGGTAGCCGGCGCGTAGTGCCAACTTCCTGGCACGTCACGCCAAGGCGCCGCGTTCGAGACTCCGATCGAATGGGGTCGTCGGCCACGGAGCGACGGATGGATCCGTGCAGCGTACGACCACCACCTCCGGTGGCCGGCCCGCCGGGCCGTCCGGACGCCCCGTCCCGGACGCGGGCCGACGAGGCGAGAACCGATTCGTCGGTATCGATCGGCCGGCGGTGAAAGCGGCGACGGAGTTCGAAAGGCACGCTCGAAAAGCGGGGAAGCAACACGTGAGACGGCACAACGTGATTTCCGAGTTCACCGGAGGGGGCCCGGCGGTGCCTGCGCTGTCGGCCGGGGTGCCGGTGCTCGAACAGGGACGAGGTAGGTGGCGAGCCGGGGTGAGGGTGTGCTTCGTAAGGCGTGTGGGGTTACTCGCGGTCGGCGTGGTGTCGAGTCTGGCGGTCGCGGGATGCTCCGGTTCCGGTGGCGAGGGTCCCAAGGGCCCTCGGGCGAGTAGTTCCGCCGAAGCGGGAGCCGTGTCGGGCGGCGCTGGGCGGCCGTCCGCGGCAGTCGCGTTTCCCGGTGAGCCACCGGCGGGCGTACGCGGCCCGGCGCTGTGGTCGGCGCAACTGATCGGCCAGGGCGCGCACGCCGAACCCGTCGGCGCGAGCGTCGCGTTGATCACGCCCCGGGCGGGTGACGGGGACGCCATGACCGTGGAATTCCGCGACGCGGCGACCGGCGCGAGGCACGCGACCGTCGAAGTGCCCGGCAAGCCGGCCCCGACCACCTGGCACGGTCGCCCCGCGTTGGTGACCGAGACGGTGAGAAGGACACCATCCGACGGCATCTCGCCGGAGAAGGTGGCCTGGGAGGTCGACGTCCTCGACGAGAAGGGGCAGCGCATTGCCCACGGGCAACACCCGGGCCGGGACAAGCCGTTCATCGTGGACGGCCGGCGCATCGTCACCGAGCACGGCAAGGGAGGCGGCCCCGGTGCCCTGGTGATCAGCGACGCCGGCAGCGACGCTCCCGGCTGGCGGATCCCCTGTCGGGAGTGGTCCTGCATCGACGAGGACGCCACCGTCGCCTCCGGGGTGGTCGTCCACCGCCGCGACACCGCGGGATCCAACCTTCACACGATGAAGGCTCTGACCGGATTCGACGCCGCCACCGGAGCCGTCCTGTGGGCGCCGCAGAACCTCACCCGGCCGGCCGGTGCAGCCGCCACCGCGCAACCCGACCTCGTCAAGCAGGACGGCGACAGACTGATCGTCGGCTGGTACGACTTCGGCACGTCACCCGCCACCGTCACCTACGGCGTCAACGACCCTGCCACCGGCAGGTTGCTGGCGACCGGCCCGACACTGCCGGGCACGCCCAAGTCCGGGCTCTCCAACGCCGACGGAACCGTCGTCGTGGTCACGACGACGAAGACCGTCGCCGCCTGGCGGACCGACACGGGCAGGCTGTTGTGGCAGCAGGCCGAGGACGAGATCCGCCTGGAACCGGTCGCCGTCGTCGGCCCGGTCCTGTACTCCCGCGAGCATCCCTCGACGGCAGTCGACCTGCGCACGAAAGCGGTTCTCCAACGCACCGTCTCGGACGTGCCCCGGCCGGTGGGCGCCGACCACGCCGTCGTCTATACCGGCACCGCCTACGTCTTCCTCATTCGGCCGGGCTGAGCACCACTCGGCGGCCGGTCACATGGGCGAGACCCGTCTCCGGCAGCAAGCCGACCCACCCGCCTACGACGGAACCGGACATGTCGCGGGCCTCGGGGTCGGTGACCGCAGGCGATGTGCTCGTTGGCCGGGTAGTTACCGGTCACGGTACCGATGACGACTGCCGGCTCGCGGTGGCCGCGTTGCGGATTCGACGCGACGCGACGCGACGCGATGGGACGGGACGCGACGCGATGGGACGCGACTCGATGCGGGCGGGCTCGGCGTCCCGCGCACGAAGCGCAGACAGGTGGCTCGACGTCCGGTGCAACCCTTCGGCGTCCCACTCACGTATGCCTATGAGATCACCGGAAGTCGTCGAGATGGCCGGTGCGCGGAGACATGGAGGCATGCATGAGGTTTCGCGACTTGCGGCGAGCAACGATCGGTAGTGGTTGGGTCAGAACGTGCCTGGCCGCAGCGGGCGTTGCGGCGCTGCTCGTGGTGCCGACGCCGGCGCCGGCCGAGGCGGCGGAGGCGGCGGAGGCAGCGGGCGCGGTGCAAGCCGGCTCGCACCGGGTCGCGTCGGTGCAGTACAACCTCGGCGATCGGGCATTCGTGCCGCCGCCGGTCGAGGCGGGCCAGTACCTGGGGGCGAACGAGCTTGCCGGGGTGGTGCATTACCCGACCGACCTGGCGCGCGGGCGCTTCCCGCTGGTGGTGATCCAGCATGGCCTGTGGGACACCTGCGCCGACCGCCCGGCCTCCGTCGACCTCGCGGCGGCGCTCAAGGCCAGGGACGCGGCCATTGCCGCCGGCGACACCGTCGAGGCCGAGCGGCAGCAGAAGTTGGCCGACGTCGCGGGCGACAGGCTGCGCGGTTGGCCGTGTGCGCCCGGGGTACGGCAAATCTCCAGCAAGAGCGGATACGACTACCTCGCCCGGGACTTGGCCGCGCAGGGTTTCGTGGTGGTGTCGATCGGTACCAATGGCATCAACGCGACGTCGTTCGGACAGGCGCCCACGGTGTACCACGCCCGGGCCGCCCTGCTCAATCGGCATCTGGCCATGTGGCAACAGTTGTCCGCGACCGGTGGCGGCGAACTCGCGCACCGCTTCACCGATCCGCGCGACGGTAGGCCCCGTCGGATCGACTTCCGCGGACGGTTGGACATGGCGAACGTCGGCACGATGGGCCATTCGATGGGCGGCGGCGGGGTCATGCAGCAGGCCGCCGACCTCCGCCGGGGCAATTGGCCGGCGGGTGTGACGGTGAAGGGTGTGTTCGGTCTGGCGCCGACCAGCAATTGGGACAACGAGCCGGTCACCCACATCCCGTTCGCGGTGATGTGGGGCACGTGCGACGCGGTGCGCGGCGGCAACTACTTCGAGTGGAACGCCGGGCGGAACACCGTCCCGATTCACAAATTCACCGTACGCGGGGCCAATCACGCCTTCTTCAACACCCAGTGGTCGCCGAGCAGCGGCCAGGTCAGCGCGGAAGACGACGCGGTACCGGGCAGCAAGCCCGGTACCTGCCTTTCCCAGGACGACCGCAACCTCGACCAGATCCAGCTGACCGAGCCCGCTCAACGCACTCTCACGTCCGCGTACGCCTCGGCGTTCTTCCGTCGCTACCTCCACGGTGAGACCACGTTCGACCCGATCCTGGACGGTACGCGGCGCCCGCCGGGGGTGCCGGCCGACGTGGTCGATGCCCAGGTGAGCCGGCCCGGCCCGGCCGGCTGAGCACACGGACCGGCGGGCCGACCGGGAGCGGCCCGCCGGGTCCGGGTCCGTGAAACCAACCGCTCGCGCTGCGCCCGGCGCCCAGGGCCCGGCCCTGACGCAACATCAGGTGCGGGTCGGCAGTGGACGATCGACCACCGTCGGCCCCCATAGCGCGGCCGGGTCGCGTGGTTTGTCGCCGACCACGGCGAGGTCCTGCGTGAGCGGCGTACGGCGAGGTCGAACATGGATCGTCAGCCCGCCGACCCAGCCGGGGTGTCGGCGCGATTGCGTGGTGTTCGCTCTTGCCGACCGTCCGGCCCCGGCAAGACGTCGACGTCGATCGATCACGTGCTTCTCCGGTCGTTGCCTGCCTGGCTATCCCACGGCACCGATCGACACATCACAGCGTGAAGAGGCTCCCGACCTGCGGAAAAGCCGGTGGTCACGCCCCGGACTCGTTGAACCGTCAGCGGAGCCGGGCAGCGAGGCAGGCGTGTGATCACGTGTTTGCCGCAACCGCCTCCGCGGCCCGCTCGAGAAGGCGCTTTTCCTCGTCCGTCGTGAGCGGGACCTCCAGAACACGCAGCCAGTCGGCGAGTTCGCCGTCGCGGAGCGGGCGGTGCTCGGTGGGCGCATCGGCCCGGCGCACTGTGAGCGTGGCGTGGGTGACGGTGACATGCCGGTCGGGCAGGTGGCGGGTGACCATCAGCGTGCGCTTGAAGTGCGACTTCGGATGGGTGCTCGTGTAGTAGTGACCGATCTCGACGTCGACGGGCAGTACTGCCAGTTCGTCGGTGGAGTGCATCATCAGCCAGCTGTTGTCGCGCCGGCGGCGCATCTCCCACACGCCGTCGGAGTGGTCGACCCGGTAGCGCCAGCCGAGGTGGTCGTCCTGCGCGCCGTCCGCCAGCGGGATCGGGCGCAGCACGCTCATCCCGAATCCCGGGTCGCACAGCAGCCGTTGCCCGTCCAGCGCCACTTCGACGACCATGTGGGTACGGCCCTGCAGGCTGCCGTCCGCCGGGTCGCCGACACGCCCGAGACGGCGGCGTACGTCATAGCCCAGCCGCTCCAGTACGGCCGCGAAGAGCGTCGAGTGCTCGAAGCAGTAGCCGCCTCGGCCTCGGCCCACGAACTTGTCCTGTACGGCCGCCAGGTCCATGCCGCCGGGCCGCCCGAGGAACACGTCGATGTTGTCGAACGTGAACGTCCGTACGTGCGCCTCGTGCAACTCGTCCAGCGCCTCCCGCCCCGGCGTCCGCGCCGGGAGGCCGAGCCGCGCGAGGTAGCCGTCGAGATCGAGCCCGCCAACCTGCCAAAGATCGGTACTCACGCAGCCAGTCAACCAGTGCCCGGGTCCGGCCTGTCTGGAGGGTGTCGACGAGGAGACCGCGCGGATGTCACCGCCGAAGTAGTCGGCCCGGACGACACCGTCGACCTCGCGAGAGGCGAACGTGCTCGCCGCGTCGACTTCGCCGCAGCGCCGGATTGTCGCCGTTCGGCCGCCTCGAGGTGCGTGGATCGAGGAGGTGTCGAGGGTGCGGCGCGCGTTCAGTGGCCGGAAATGCTTGGCCCACATGGTTCGTTCGGCATCGCAGGGCTTCGCGATGTGCTGAAATGGAGCATATTGGCGTGAAATCGGGTCCGGTCAACGCGTCCGGGTGTGCTACGACGGCCAAAAAATACCGTGTTGTAGGAAATCGTTATACCCGAGCAAGGTGGATAAAGCGGATATCTACTGCTACTCGGACAATTCTATCTTGACGCGGAACTCTCCGTGATGGGAATCTCGGCTCCCCTCATCGAGGGTCTTTTCGGTTCCGGGCGGACGAAACGGTCTTCCGGGCGAGCGTGTCGAGAGGTCTCGGCTGCGGCTCTCGTGCCGGGCGGCACGACGGATTCCCTGGGCCGCAACTTACTTCTGCCCAAGAGGTATCACCATGTCTTCGCCTTCCAAGGCAACGCGTTGGGCCACCGCACTCGCCGTGCCGCTCGTCCTGGCCGCCGGCACGGCACCGGCCTTCGCCACCGGCGACACGTACACCGTAAACCTGCACCAGAAGCTCCCACTGACCGCCACCAGCGATGGGGTGGAGCGGGGTGAGTGCCCGAACACGATCCCGGCCGACAAGGACGGGTGGCACTTCGTGCTTCCCACGAACGGGACGGACTTCGTCAAGCTGACCGTGACCTTCCAGCCGGGCGGTCAGCAGGTGATAACCACCTTCGGTCCTCCCAGCGACAAGCACGCGTACGTGGCGTCGCCGGCCGGGGCCACGCTGACCTCCGCGGTCGCCCAGGTCAAGGGTGGCGAGGTGAAGTGGTTCAACCTCTCGCATGCCTGCCCGGCCAAGCCGCCGACAACGCCGCCGACCACCAAGCCCCCGACGACCAACCCGCCGACCACCGCGCCGCCGACCACTACGGTTCCCTCGACCAGCAAGCCGCCGGTCGACGGCACGAAGACCCCCGCGCCCGTCACCTCGTCGGCCGGTACCGGTAGTCCTTCGTCGTCCGCGTCGCCGACCGCCTCGGACTCGGTGGCCCCGACGACCTCGAAGCCCGCGACGACCGGAGGCGGCGGCAAGTCGCTCGCGCAGACCGGCACGGTCGCGGTGGGCGGACTCCTAGCCACCGCCGCGATCCTGGTCGGCGGCGGCATCCTGTTGCGCAGGCGCCGGGGCAACCACGCTGCCTGACGGTTCGAATCGGGCTCGACCGTGTACGACGGACCCCGTCGATCGTCCCGTCCCGCCGAGCTGATAATCGGCGGGACGGGACGACGAACACCGATCACGAGGATTCGCCCGAACTACCGTGCCTGCCGCGCCGGATCCTTCACCGACGCCCCGCGCTTCGCCCCCGTGCGGGCAGGTCACGTCACTGGGGGGCTCCGAAGTTCTGGGTCCAGCGGGGGCCGCCGGGGGCGAAGTCGACTCCCACGCCGATGTCCTTGAACGAGCAGTTGAGGATGTTGGCCCGGTGGCCCGGGCTGGCCATCCAGGCGTTCATCACCGCCGCAGGGGACGCCTGCCCGGCGGCGATGTTCTCGCCCGATGCGCTCCATCGGTAGCCGGCCGCGCTGATACGTCTGCTCGAATCGGCGCCGTCCGGATTGATGTGGTCGAAGTAGCCGCGTTTGGCCATGTCGTGGCTGTGCCCCTGCGCCGCGGCCTGGAGCTTGGCGTTGTCGGTGAGCGGCCCGCAGCCGTGCTTGGCGCGTTCGGCATTGGTCAACTCCACGACCTGCCGGGCGAACGGCGTCGCAGAACCGGCCGCGGTGGTGGCCGGGTGCGACGGTTTCGCCGTTCGCGACGTGTTCCGGGAGTCCGGGCCGGTTTCGCCCGGTGGACGCTGGGTGCCGGGAGCGGTGGTGGCCCCCGCCGGGGTGCTGCCGCCGGAACCGGACGGCGATGAGGCGGCCGATGGGGGATCGGTGCGTATCGGGCTGGGTGTGCCCGCCGTCGACACCGCTGCGGGACTGGTCGCGGCGACAGCGTGGGCGGGCGAGTCGCCCGACGCTAGCGCGGCGCTCTGCGAGTTGCGGTCGGCCGCCGTGCGGTCACCACCACTGCCGCCCACTGTTGCGGCCGCTGTCGCGACGGCCGCCACGGCCACCGTGATCGCCACCGCGCGGGCGGTGTTGTGCCCGCGCCGGCGGTGTCCGGACCCGGCCGCGCGCCGCCGGCCCGAACGGCGCCGCCTTGATGCGGTGCGGGAGTCGTTGTTCACGTACCTGCGCCCCTTTGCTGTGAGCCGGCCCGGAGCGGCCGACACATAGGAGACCGGGTGGCCGGAGAGGCATAACGAAAAAGCCGAGCCGATTTCCGAATCCGCCTCGGCCCCGCCGGTTCGGTGGAAGCGGCGCGGTCGGCCGTCGACGACTTGTGTTCGCGCGCGACACCGCGTTCGGAGTAGTGCCCCGGCTTTGCGAGGGTCCCGACGAGGTCGACGTCGACGTCGCCGGCAGTGTTGACGGCTGGGTGGGTCGCGCGTCGTGGTGTGACCCGGAGAACTCGCTATGACGGATGACGTCGCTGCCGACGTAGTCGGTGAGCACGACGGCCAAGCCGCCAAGCGTCCATGTGGCCACCGCGCTCCGCCGGTCAACCGGATGCGGGCCGCAGGTTGTTCATGAGCAGGCCGAGGGCGAACTCGAAGCGCTCGTGTCCGGTGCCGGAGATCAACTCGGCGGCATGGCGTCGAGTCTGCGGGAACTTCTCGGCAGGCAGTGCGGTGAAGCGGTCAAACAACTCCTCGCGGCTGAGTACCCATTCCTGGTCCTGGTGCCGGCGCCGTTGCCGGACCAGCGAGTACGAGCGGCGGATGTTCGAGTACGGCGCCGAGGCCGTGCGCAGCAGTCTCGAGAAGCTGCCCGCCTTCGCCCCCGAAGCGAACCTGTCCTGAGACCGGGATTCACCCTGCGCGATCGACCGGACCCGCCCGGTCGATGTGTGGCGAACCCCCGAGAACCCGGAGCAGGCCGTGGCCGCGATACTGGAGCCCGGCTTCAGTGCGCCGGTGGACTTTGATCTGTTACTGGAATCTAACAAATTGGCCGAGTAATTGACATTCATAATACCGCGAATATTTTCGCGAATACGTCGCAAAACCATGGTCGCCGTGCAGCGCCGGCCGCAGGCGATTTCGTGGGTCGCAGTGGGTGTGGCGGTCCTCGGATTTCTCATCACCATGGAGATGTTCGCCCGTCGCTACGGCCTACCGGGGCCGATCACCAGCCAGGCGCGCGAGGTGATATTCGCTCCCCGTTCGGGGCAGCTGCTGTATGCCGGGTTGACGTTGACGATGGTGGTGCTCACCTGGCGGCAACGTTTTATTGCGGTGAGTGCGGCAATCGGCATCGACATCGTCTTCTGGCTGGTGCGGTGGGTGGTCGACGCCAGGATGAACTACGGTAACGGCGCGTTGTGGGTGATTTTTGGCTGCGCGGTCTTTGCTCTCACGCGCCGCACCGGCCGGGAACGCGTCCTGATGCTGAAGGGCGCGGGACTGGGACTGCTACTGGTGGCAGGCCACAAGACCGGCGCTACCTGGCTGCTCATCACGTCGGAAACCCGCCCGGCTGTGCTCGACCAGTACGTGGCGACTGCCGATCACGCGCTGGGTGACCCGTCGTGGCTGGCCGGCCGGATGGTCGCGGCCACCGACCCGATCAGCTCCGATGTGCTCGGCACCGTCTATGGTCAGCTTCCGCTGGCAGCGGCCATCGTTGCGCTGTACCAACTGCGAAACGTAGTGGTCGAGCGCCGCTTCCCGGGCCATCACCTGGTGCGCACCTTCCTGGCCATCGGCCTGCTCGGGCCGAGCATCTACATGATCTTCCCGGTGGTCGGACCGGTCTTCGCCTACGGCCCCGACGGCGGGCCCTGGGCAATGGCCGACCTGTGGCCGAACACGCCGCCGCCGATCAGTACCCCACTCTCGATGCAGTTCGACGAGATCACCCCTCGCAACTGCATGCCCAGCCTGCACACGGCGTGGGCTACCATAATTTTCGTTCACTCTCGCAAGGGCTCGCGGTTTATCCGATTCGCAGGAACGTTCTGGCTGATTGCCACGCTCGCGGCCACGCTGGGATTCGGCTACCACTACGGCGTGGACCTCGTGGCCGGTGTGGTTTTTGCGCTCACGATCGAGACTGCAATGCGCTCGCTCGACCGGGGCTGGGACTGGCAAGGAATCTGTCTGGTCATCTACGGCGCGACGGTTTTCGCTGTGCTCCTGGTGTCGTACCGCTATCTGCCGATGGAGATGGCCAGATATCCGTGGGTGTTTGGACCACTGCTCATTCTGGCGATGACCTCGGTCATCTACGCCTATGCGCGGACCACCAATGTGTGGGACCCGAAGGCCGCGCCGGCGGAGCAGGTGGAACCGCAACTCCAACCGGCGTGATCGCTGTGCACCCGGTCACGTCACCACCGACCGTGTGCTCAGCGGTGGTTTCACGGCCCCTGGACGACTGATGCAAGGGGTCCCCGCGGACACGAGGTGAGGGTGTCCAGGCTCGGTGTGCGAACACGGAGACTGGACACCCTCGTTGCCGCACTCTACGCGCGGGTGCGGGTGCGGGTGCGGATCGACGATCGGTCGAAGGCTCCGCCGGAACTGCTGCCGGTGCGACCAGGGATCGGCATCGCCCCGAGGCTCGGCGACGCGAAACTCCCACCCGCCCCGCTGCTGGTTGCCCAAGCCCTCGCGCGGGCCCGGCTCTACGACGCGGAGCACGACCGGGCCCGTCAGTTGCAGCAGGGGCCGCTGCTTCGTGCCCTTCCCCCGACGCCGGCCCTCACCGCGGCGGCCCGCTACCTGCCCGCGACCGAAGGAACGGAAGTCGGCGGGGACTGTCCAAGGGGCCCGTGTCGCTGCGCCTGGTGCGCAGCCGGACCCTGATCTGCGAGGTCACCGACGGCATTGCCAGTCTGCGTCGGATCCGTCGTGCGGCGGGGACCGACGAGGATGGCCGCGGCTGCCGAGTTCCTTGCCGTGGTCGGCGATACGTCGGCGGGCCGAGACGCCGGGCACCTCGCTGCCCACGCGGGGCTCGCGCCGGTGCCGCGGGACTCGGACCGAGCATTGGGATGCCCCGCCCTTGGGGAGCGATCATCCCCCCCTTTCCCGACAACAGCCCCCGTCAAGGGCTTGGCGTCGTGGGTGCGCGTACCTAACATGTGAGCGAAACATGAGCGCGACTCATATTTAAGGGTTCCGTATGATCTCTCATCACTCCGAAGCCCGCCTGTGGTTGCTGAGCACGCCCGGCACCTCCTACGCCTTCCGGTTGGACGCCGACGACGTCCCCCGGCACGTGCACTGGGGTCGGCCGCTGACCCTGGAGCAGGCCGTCGTGATAGCGGCTGACCTACCCGCCGAGGATCCCGGCGGCGACGATCCCGGCGGTGAGGAGTACGCGGTCGAGGGCGCACTGCGCTTCGGGGCGCCGTCGCTGACCGTCCGGTTCGAGGACGGCGTCCGCGGCTTCGAGTGGAGGTTCGTCTCGCACACGGCCGAGGACGGCCGGCTCACGCTCCACTTCACCGACCGCGTCCGCTCCCTCGGTCTCGACCTGAACTACCGGATTCGGGACGGCGATGACCAGATCGAACGCTGGGCCGTCCTCACCGCGGACGAGGCCGTGGACGTCATGCGGTTCGACTCCGCCGCCTGGACACTGCCTGCCCGTGACGACTACCGCGTCAGTCATGTCGTGGGGGAGTGGGGCCGGGAGTTCCAGCTCCAGCGCGACCGGTTGCCCGTCGGGGAGACCGTGCTCACCAGCCGCCTCGGCATCACGGGACAACACGCCGGACCCTGGCTGATGCTCGACGCGCACGACGCCGCAGAGGAGCACGGCGAGGTCTGGAGCGCGGCCCTGGCCTGGAGCGGCAGCCGCCGGATCACCCTGCGCCGCGACCCCTACGGCCGCGCCTCCTGGACCGGCGGCTTCGGCCACGAGGGCCTGGTCTGGAAACTGGCTCCCGGCGAGAGCCTGGAGACCCCCGTCTTCACCGGGCTCTACGCCTGCGACGGCTTCGGCGGCACCAGCCGCCGCTGGCACGCCTACATAGAACGCCGGGTGCTGCCCGCCCGTCCGGCCGAACGCCCGCTGATCTTCAATTCGTGGGAGGCCACCGAGTTCGACATCACCGAGAAGCAGCAGACCGAACTCGCCGAGTTGGCCGCCGGTATCGGTGTCGAGGTCTTCGTGGTGGACGACGCCTGGTTCGGCGCCCGCACCAGCGACATGGCCGGGCTCGGCGACTGGTGGCCCAACCCGGACCGCTTCCCGGACGGTCTGAGCCCACTCGCCGACCACGTTCGTGCGCTGGGCATGGGCTTCGGCCTGTGGGTGGAGCCCGAGGCGGTCAACCCCGACAGCGACCTGTTCCGTGCGCATCCCGACTGGATCCTGTGCCAGGACGGCCGCGCCCGTACCCAGCGCCGTAAGCAGCACGTACTGAACTTCGCCCGCCGCGACGTCCGTGAATGGGCGGTCGAATGGCTGGTCAGGACGGTCACAGAGCTGGACGTCGTCTTCCTCAAATGGGACATGAACCGGCCCTTCAGCGAGGCCGGGCAACCCGGGGCCGCCGACCCCGACCGGGTGTGGATCGAGCACACACGCGGCGTCTACGAGGTGATGGACCGGCTGCGCGCCGCCCGCCCGGGCCTGTACCTGGAGTCGTGCGCGGGCGGCGGCGGCCGGGCCGACCTGGGCGTGTTGGCCCGCGCGGACCAGGTCTGGACGTCCGACAACACCGACGCCGCCGACCGGGTCGCGATCCAGCACGGACACTGTCAGATGCTGCCCGCCCGGACCATGGGCGCCTGGGTCACCGACAGCCCGAACAGCTTCACCGCCCGCCCGACCTCGATCCGATACCGCTTCCATGTCTCGATGGCCGGAGCGATGGGCATCGGCGGCGACCTGCGGAACTGGAGCGAGGAGGACATGGCCTGGTCCCGGACGCTGGTCGAGCAGTACAAGCGGATCCGGCCCGTGGTGCACGGCGGTGTCCAATACCGCCTGGGGGACCACGCCGTGCAGTACCTCACCCGGGATGAGGTCGTCGTCTTCCAATTCCAGCCGTCCGCGCTGATGCGCTCGGTTGCCCGCACCCGGCTCAAGGGCCTGGATCCCGACGCCCGGTACCGGGACGAGGCCACCGGCGCCGTGCACGAAGGTGCCGTCCTGCTCGGTCACGGCCTCCCGCCGCTGCTGTCCTTCGACCGGACGAGCGAGCTCGTCCACCTCGGCAGAGTGCCCCGATGACCCTCGCCCCCGTACGGCCCGAGGCCCTCGCCGAGCCGACCCGCAGGGTCGGTCCCGGCTGGGTTGTCCTGTACGTCCTGGCCAACGCCGGGATGTACATCCCGATGCTGGTGTCGACCACGTTCCTGATGCCCGAACAGATCGCCAGGATTGACCCGGACGGAAAGGTCGGCAGCTACGCCTGGGTCAGCGCGATGGGCGCGATCTCGGGAATCGTCGTCGCGCCGCTGGCCGGCGCGCTCTGCGACCGCACCACCGGTCGGTTCGGTCGCCGCCGGCCGTGGATGATCGCGGGCTCGCTGGCCTGCATGGCGGCGCTGGTCTGCACCGGCGTTCAGACGACGGTCGTCGGGGTCGCACTCGGCTCTCTCGTACTGTCCGCCGGCTTCATGATCATCGGTGCCGGGCTCGCCCCGGTGGTGCCCGACCGGGTCCCGGTCGGGCAGCGCGGCGTGGTGCTGGGCTGGGCCACGGTCCCGCAGGCGGGTGGCCTGATCGTGGGCGGGCTGTCGATCGGCCTCGTCGTCGGGTTCTCCGCGCAGTACGTGCTGATGGCCGCTTTCCCGCTACTGATCGTGTTGTTCGCGGTCGTCTCGCAGGACCCGCCGCTGCCCGGCAGCCACCGCGAGTCTTTCTCGCTGCGCGGCTTCCTGGCCGGCTACCGGATCAGCCCTCGCGAACACCCGGACTTCGTCTGGGCGATGGGCTCCCGGTTCGTCATGGGTCTGGGCTACGGGCTGGGCACGCTGTACTTGCCGTATTTCCTGGACGATGTCCTGCACTACGAACAGCTCTTCCCCGGCCAGTCCACCGAGGACGGCCTGCTCATCGTGATCGGCGTCAACTGCCTGGCCACGATCTCGACGGTCGTCCTCAGCGGTTGGCTCTCCGACAGGCTGGGCAGGCGCCGCATGCCGGTGTTCCTCGGCGGCGTCACCATGGCCGTCGCCGCGGTCCCGCTCGCCCTGTCGCCCACCTGGACCATGACGCTGGTCGCGGCCGTGATTCTGGGTTTGGGCTACGGCGTGTACCTGGCCGTCGATACCGCTCTGGTCACCGAAGTGCTCCCGGCCTCGGGGAACCGGGGCAAGGATATGGCGCTGGCCAACCTGATGACCTCCCTGCCGTACGTGCTCGTCCCCCCGATCGCCTCGGTCGTGCTCGGCGAACTGGGGGGTTACCGCTCGTTGTTCCTCTGCTCCGCGGCCATGTCCGTGCTGGGCGCGGCACTGGTCTGGAAGGTCACGAGCGTTCGTTAGCGGTCCGCGCTCCCGCGGCACGGTCGGATGGCGCCGGACGGTCACATCGGACGCGCGCGGCTCGGCGGGGGGCGGGTGCCGCGTTCGTGTAGGCAGTCGCCGCAGCGCCGTTCGTGTCCTTCGGCGGCCAAGCGTGTGTCATGCCACCAACGGTCAAGCGTGTCATGCCACTACCGTGTTGTCAGTGCACGGATTCGATCGTTCAGATAGCTGTTGAGGACTCGTTTGCACTCGGCGATCAGCCGGGGATCGCCCTGCGAATCGGTGAGGAAGGCCAGTTTCAGCAGGCTGTCCGCGCACTCCAGGGCCACTCGGACGACGATCTCCAGTTCGGCGTCGTCCCGAGCCCCGGTCAGGGCCGCGGTCAGTCCGAGCAGCCGTCCGGCGACCGCGGTGTTGTTGTCCAGGGCCGGATCGAGGGTGTGGTCCCGGCCCTCCGCTCCGAAGTCGACCACGCCGAACCCGGTGATCGTCCGACGCATGGTGACGAATTCGTCGACGGTCACCTCCACGATGCCCGAGACGTCTTCGGGCTGCTCGCTCTCCAGCCGGGCCGAGACCCGCTCGAGGAAGACGCCCAGGTTGCGGGCGGCGAGCGCGCCGATCAGCCCCTCTTTGTCGGAGAAGAACTGGTACAGGGTACCGATGGGCACCTCGGCCCTGCGGGCGACATCCTTGGTGGTCAGCGCGACGTAGCCGACTTCGTCCAGGAGCTCGGCACAGGCGTCCAACAGCCGTTCGAATCGTTCGGCGCTGCGCCTTTGCACGGGCCGCCGGCGCAGCGTCCCCGAGGTGCGATCTTGATTCACGCTTCCATCATCCCATCGATCCGCACTAACATGAGTACTACTCATGTTTTGGAGGTTGATGTGGCGCTTGACCATCTGCCCGCGGACTTCATCTGGGGCGCCTCGACGGCGTCGTACCAGATCGAGGGCGCCACCAAGGAGGACGGCCGTGGCCCGTCGGTGTGGGACACCTTCACCGCCCGCCCCGGCGTGATCCGCGACGGGCACACCGGTGACGTGGCCTGCGACCACTACCACCGGTACGAGGAGGACCTCGCGCTGATGGCCGAGGCGGGCCTCACCGGCTACCGCTTCTCGATCGCCTGGCCCCGAATCCAGCCGACCGGCCGAGGCGAGGTCAACCTCCGGGGCCTGGACTTCTACGACCGCTTGGTCGACGGTCTGCTCGCGCGCGGCGTGGAGCCCGTCCCGACCCTGTTCCACTGGGACCTCCCGCAGGGCCTCGAGGACGACGACGGCTGGCTCAACCGCGACACCGCGTACCGCTTCGCCGAGTACTGCGCCATCGTGGCCGACAGGCTGGGCGACCGCGTCCGGAAGTGGATCACGCTCAACGAACCGTTCATCCACATGGTCTGGGGCTACGGTCTCGGTACCCACGCACCGGGCCGCACCCTGTTCCTCGATTGCCTGCCGGTCGCCCACCACCAGCTGCTCGGCCACGGTCTGGCGCTGAGGGAGCTGCGCGAACGCGGCCTTCAGGTGATGATCGCCAACAACTGCACCCCGGTCTGGCCCGCCTCGGACGCCCCCGGCGATCGCGCCGCCGCGCAGGCCTACGACAACCTGCACAACCGCCTGTTCAACGACCCGATCCTTACGGGCGCCTACCCCGACCTGTCGGCCTACGGCGCGGACGCCACCCTCGGCGGCTCCGTCCGGGACGGCGATCTCGAACTCATCTCGGCTCCGTTGGACGCGCTCGGCATCAACTACTACAACCCGACCCGGATTCAGGCCCCGACGTCCGAGGGCCTGCCGTTCGAAGAGGCCCCCATCGAGGGCTACCGCCGCACCGCCTTCGACTGGCCCGTCGTCCCCGACGGCCTGCGTGAACTGCTCGTCGGCCTCAAGGAGCGCTACCCGACGCTCCCTCCGGTCTACATCACGGAGAACGGCTGTTCCGTCGACGACGTCGTCACCGCGGACGGCACCGTCCCCGACCTCGACCGTATCGACTACCTGGACACCCATCTCCGGGCCGTCGACGCCGCTGTGGCCCAAGGTGTGGACGTCCGTGGCTACTTCACCTGGACCCTGCTGGACAACTTCGAATGGGCCGAGGGATTCCACCAGCGCTTCGGCCTCGTCCACGTCGACCACGACACCCAGATCCGCACCCCGAAGGCGTCCTTCCTCTGGTATCGCGACCTCATCCGCGCCCGGCGCGGCTGAACACCCCGCCGAGTTCGCGCAGACACCGTACGAGCTCCGGCGGATCCCGGACGTCGAACTCGCGCCCGAGCCGGATCGACAGCAACGCCGCACGCCGAACGCCCGACGCGGAACGCGGGCCCGTCCAGGACTCGGCCCGCGGGTGCCGCAGGGGCCGACCGCACGCCCGGCTCGGTTCGCTCAGACGGGTGACTTCCCGCCCGGGTCTGGTGGTCGGCCGCCACGCGTCGGTTCTTCGTCGGTGGTGTGTGCGGTGTCGTACTGCTCGGCCTGCATGCGGCTTTCTCGACGTCCTGGTTGGTGATGTGGTGAACGCCCGTCGCGAAGGCGGTGATCGGCCGCGGCGGGCGGACGAGCGTGGAGCGCGCGGACTCCGAGCGCACTTGGCCATCGGCCACAGGGATTGCGGCGACTTCGACGAGGTCCGGCGGTTGGGCACCGTTGCCCTCGACGTCGACGACGAGCAGGCGCGGCCACGTGCCGAAGTCCATGCGTCCCTCCGCGGGATCGTCAGGCGGTGGGCCATCCGATGTCGGCGCGGCCGAGCCTGCCAGGGGTGGCGGCGCCGACCTGTCCTTTCGCGTTGCGGGCGGCCCACCGAGGCGCGTCTCGGTGACCCGCGGCGCAGAGTCCGAAAACCGAGTTCGACCATGGCGCGATCCCTCGATCGCGAGGGCACGACAGGGATCCCCGGGGATGAGGGCGATGCGGTGACCGGCACAGTGGTTGTCGCAAGGCTGACCGGGGACGTTCGGCGCTCTCCCCGCCGGACCGTCGCGGACCGACCCGTCCGCCTCGATCGAGCACACGCGGAACCTGATGTCGGTGATCGGGGGGCGAGCGCGCGGACCTCGGGAACCTGCCGGATGCGGCCATGCGTCCACCGTGACGCGGCGCCGGGCCCGGCGGCCAGGAAGTTCCACAAAATTCCGCGGGGAACACTCGAACGGGCTACTCCAGGGCATCGGTCGCGGCAGCGACGAGCGCGCGCGCCCGGGTCCCGTGTACGGCGGCGAGTTTGGTCAGTTCGGCGAAAGCCCGCACGCAGTCCTCGACGTCGCCGGCAGCGGTGATGTCGACCTCGGCTCTCGGCCACTCGATGGCAACCCGGTCCTCGTCGTAGACGGTGAACGACGCCACGCCCCGGATGTGTTCGCGTGCCGCGCCGAACGGTATGACGCCGAGCGCGACCTGCGGACAGGCCATCGCCGTGAGCAGGTGCCCGAGCGGACCGGCCATGGTCGCGGCGTCGTCGTACCGCTGCCTCAGCACCCGTTCCTCGATCACCGCGCGAAGCGGTGGCCGGGGCGGTGGAGCACCCGCGACCGCTCCAACCGGGCCTTCACCGCCTCCGCGACGTCGTCCCGAACGCCTCGGAAGCGTCGGGTCGATCCCAGGAGCGCGGCGATCGGGCCGGTCGGCGCACCCGCCAGGGCACGGTTACACCCTGCGCAGCTGAGGCCCGAGTACGGTGCGACGGCCGGCTTGGGCTCGGTGTCGGTCACGACGCCCCGCGGTTTCGAGCCAGGGCCCAAGTGATTCACGAAGCACGGCGCGCCTGGCCCGTTCCGGGGTCAGCGGCGCCGTGGCGGGGCCGGGGGAGAGGCGGGCGGGCCGGAGGGGGTCCGCTTCATGGTCGAGGCCACTCCCGGGCGTTCCTCGAACGCGGACGCCACCGTCGTGATGGTGGCGGGGTCCTTGAGTTTGATGCGGAAGGACTCCGGGAGTTGCTCGGCCGTCATCGCGTCGAGGAGGAGGGGGTTGCCGGCGTTCTGCGCGCGAAACAGCTCCCATGCCTGTCCCCGGTCCTCGAAGTACACGTGCTCGACCTGCGGCATGGCTTTGAGCGCGGCGAGGATCTCCTCGCGTTGGGCGTTGGTGACGGCGCCGCTCGAGCAGCCGCCCGTCTTCGGGTCGGAGACCCGGCACAGGAACACCGTCAAGTCCACCTTCCCGGCCCAGAAGTCGACACCCGGCGGCAGGTTGTCCGCGCCCCAGACGGGAGCCTCCCCGGTCGCGCCGTCGGAGCCGGGCCCGGCCGACCCCGCGACCGCCGAGGGGGCCGCCTTCGGCTGCTTCGGGTGTGCCTTCCCGTTGTCGCCGCCGGAGCAGGCGGCGGCCGTCGTGATCGACAGGAGCACGGTCGCGCATCGGATGGCGACCCCGCCCGTGCGGGATGTGTTCCGGTTGCCCATGCTCATCCCCCGATGTGAACGTGTCTGGTACCGAGCGTAGTTGGTGGGCCTCTCACCGGATCCGACCGCACCTTCGAAGGCGTCCCGGGTGCGCGAATTCGTGCTCCTCGACCGCACGTACTCGTCCCGCGGGCCCGCCACAGCCAGGTGCCGCAGGTGTCGGTGTCCAATAGGCGCGGACCGGGCCGGGCGGCGCGCACCGTGTGCTCTCATGGTTGCGCGCGGGCGCGCCCGCGCGCAGCAACGCGGCGAACGGCGGGCCGGGGAACACGTCTACGGCGTCGAGCTCACCGCAAAAGCGCGGGCCGCGGTAGAGGCGTGCGGTGCCGCGTCCGCATCGTCGTGCAAGGAGCGCCTGGCGGAGCTCGCCTCGCAGTGGGCCGCGGATGCGGGCGGTCGGACGGTCGACACCCTCGCCGTACGGCTGATCCATGCGCAGACCGTCGCGGCGGCCGGCGACGTGCTGCTCTGCCGGGAGCTGCTGCGGGAGGTCGTCGAGGACGCCTCCCGCGTCCTGGGCCGTGACCACGAGCTGACCCTGCGCGTGCGCGCCGCCGGCTCGACGCACGTGGCCGTCGGCGATGGCCGACGCGGAGCGGAAGGCCCGCGCCGACGTGGCCAGGGGCTTGGCCGACGCGGAACGGAAGTCCCGCGCCCTGATACGCGACGAACACCTCCGATGGGCCGCAGACACCGAACGCGTGCTCGGCCCCGACCATCCGCTCAGCGTCTCCGCCCGCCGGGCGGCCACAGCTTCGAACTCGTCGACGCGGCGCACGCCGACGCCGTCTGCGCCGCAGTGCGCGTCGTCACTTCGGCCACCAGTCTCGGCGGCGTCGAGAGCACGATCGAGCGACGCGCCAAACTCCTCGGCCAGGAACACGTCCCGCCCGGCCTGCTTCGCCTCAGTGTCGGGTGCGAACACGTCGAAGACCTGTGGGACGACCTCACCACGGCCATCACCGCAACCCGTACGCGTTGACGCGGACACAGGGCTCGTAGACATCCGCCCCCGCTCGTACGCCGCTCACGCCCTGGGCGAGCGGGGCCCGTTCGGCCGGGGAGGAGAACGTGGTTACGGCCAACCCATCCCGAGACGGCCTCGGGGTGTTCGTACGGTCGGAGTTGTGAGCGCACGTGGTGCGTGTACCACCTCGGTTGTGGCCGGCGCAGCCGATCTACTCCGTCCGGTGCCGGCGCACTTCGTTCTTGCTCATGAGGGCGTCACACGAGCCGTCGAACAAACTGATCTCAGTTCGAATCGCTCCGCAACCGAGTGGGTCGGCCCACGAAACCACCTCGTTTTCAGAGTGGTTCGAGGTCCCGCATGCCCACAGTCCCGGCGTCTTCCCGAAGGATGGCGCTTTCCTCGACGCGCCGACGGCGGCCCAACGCAGCAACAACCAGGGGAGCACTGCCATGCGCATTTCCAACACCACCCGTCTTCCGGGCGTCATCTCCGCCGTCGCGGTCCTCTGCTGCGCCGTGCCGTCCGCGGCGGCTGCCGACATGCACGATCACCCCCGCGGCTGTCGCATCCCGGGTCGAGAACTGCCACTGGGGACCGAAGGAATGCCCGCGCTGATCGACGTCGAGTAGGCGGCCTCGCGCCCCGGCTGCCCCGGCCGGACGTCGACTCACAACGCACGCACGTCCGGTCGCGACTCGTCCGACCCGAAGGGCCTGTCGTGCTGCTTCAACACCTGGGAAAACGACCATCCCCCCGGGGTGGGCGACATGCCCCCACCCATGCGATCCGGTTGCGCCGGAACGAGGAGATCGCGATGCATGTACCACCGGATCGCTACGAAGCGCGGTTCTCCGCGCTGAAAGGGAAACGTGGCCGGGGGCGGGTGAGTTCGCGTCGATCGGGTGTCAGACCGAGGGCGTGGCCCGTCGTCGTGGTGCGCGTACTGGGCGTCCTGTTCGCGGTCGGGACTTTGACCCAGGCGATTATGGCGGGCCGGTTCGTGACCGGTGATGTGGATCTGCTCCGGGTCCACGGGGCCGTGGGCGGGTCGCTGGTCCTGTTTCCCATGGTGCAGATGGTCGCGGCCGTGCTGCTGTGGTGGTTCGGGCGTGGCCCCGTCTGGTACCTCGCCTATCCGCCTGTGCTGTTCGTCCTGGTCGTCACGCAGATCGGCGCGGGCGGCGCGCGCAATCTCGCCCTGCACATCCCGCTCGGGACGGCTCTCGTGGGAGTCGCGGCCTGGAATCTGACCTGGTCGTTCGGGTTTCGTCGGCATCGGGAGCCGACGATATGAGCCGATACTTGTCGCGTCGGGGATTCCTGGGGTTGAGCGGGGGCGTGGCCCTGTCGGCGGCGGTCGGTTGTTCGACGACCACGACGAGCGGGGAGTTGTTGCGCAGCCGGGCGCGGTTGCCCGAACCGTTCACCGTGCCGTTGCCGATTCCCGCGCAGGCGGTTCCGGTGGTGGACGGGTCGGGGGCGTCACGGTTCGAGGTGGTGCAGCGGGCGGCCGAGGTGGAGATCCTGCCGGGGACGCGGACCACGGTGTGGGGCTACGACGGGACGTTTCCCGGCCCGACGTTTCGGCTGCGGTCGGGACACGAGGCGGTGGTACGGGTGCGGAACGAGCTGGTGGTGCCGACGTCCACGCACCTGCACGGCGGCGTGACCCCGCCCGAGTCCGACGGCTACCCCACCGATCTGGTGATCTCCAAGGGTGGGTACAGCCCGGCCGTGAACGCCGTCCACCAGGCAACACAGAACGGCGGGCACGGCGGGCACGGCGGGCACGGCGGGCATGGGGCGATGGTGGTGCGCCCGAACCAGTGGACGACACACGCCCACACCAGGGACTACGTCTATCCGCTCGCCCAGCGGGCGGCAACGCTGTGGTACCACGACCATCGGATGGACTTCTCCGGGCCGCAGGTGTGGCGCGGCCTGGCGGGCTTCTTCCTGGTCACGGATGCGGAGGACGAGGCGCTGCCGCTGCCGTCCGGCGAACGCGACGTCCCGCTGATGATCTGCGACCGCGCGTTCGAGGCCGGCGGGGAGTTTCGCTACCCGGCGTTGGACCCCACCCTGATCGGGAGACCCGGTGTCGAGGACGACTTCATGGAGGGGGTCCTGGGCGACGTCGTCCTGGTCAACGGGGCGCCGTGGCCGGTGCTGGAGGTCGAGGCGACCAGGTACCGGCTGCGCGTGCTGAACGCGTCCAACGCCCGCCGGTACGGGCTGCGGTTGGACCCCGAACCACCGGACGGGAGCCCGGCGTTCGTGCAGGTCGGCAGCGACGGCGGCCTGCTGGAGCGGCCGGTGGGGCACGACCGGGTGCCGATTTCCCCGGCGGAGCGATTCGACCTGGTCGTCGACTTCGGTCGCTACCCCGTCGGCACCGAGGTGACGGTGCGCAACATGCTCGGCGAGACCGCCGGCACCCGCGAGGTGATGCGGTTCCGGGTGGTACGTCGGGCCCGTGACGAGTCCCGGATTCCCGAACGGCTTTCGGAGCCGAGGCTGCCGACACGAGGTGACGCGGTGCGGACCCGCGCGTTCGACTTCCGACAGACCAAACGCGCAGGCGCACGGATGTGGACGATCAACGGCCGTGTATTCGACCCCGACGAGCACCTCGCCGACCCGGCGCTGGGCACCGTCGAGTTGTGGCGCCTGTCCAGCGACTTCCACCACCCGGTCCACCTGCACCTGGCCCACTTCGCGGTCGTCGGTCGCGGTGCCGGCGCACCGGCCGCCACGGACGCGGGCTGGAAGGACACGGTGGATGTGCGCCCATACGAGACCGTCGAAGTCCTCGCCCGCTTCGACGGGTTCAAGGGCCGGTACATGATGCACTGCCACAACCTCGAACACGAGGACATGACCATGATGGCCAACTTCCGCGTCACGTAGCCATTCGTGCGCCCCGCACGCCGAACCACTACGGCGTGAGAACTTCCCCGTGGGGACGTGCACGACGACGTGGAGGGCCTGCTGGTGGGGACCGGGTGAGCCGAGATCCCGGCAGGGCGCCACAGCAAGCAGCAAGCAGCAAGCAGCAAGCGGCGAGCAGCGAGCCGCGAGCAGCGGGACGCGCCGGCGCGACGAACCCGCACGCCGGCGCCCCGCGAAACGGGCAAGGTCGGTGGGAGTCCCGGCGCCTTCCCCCGCACGGCAACGGCCCGACCGCGCCCGAGCCCGCCGACCGGACGCGGTCGTATCCCGGTGCCGACGACAACCCGCCGACAGCGACCGCGAACCTCCTCGAGCGCGCACCGCCCACCCGCGACACCGACGCGCCCGGCGTTCACGGGTGCCCTGTTCGGGTTCAGGGGCTGGTTGGGGCGCGATCCGCCGCAACGCACGGCCTCACGCGATCGTCGGGGGTGTACCGGCAGGCGGGTCGGGGATCGTGGACCGGTCCCGGTCCGCGGCGATCCCGGCGGTGACGGGGACCCGGTCGGGCTCCACCCCCGCGTCGGGTGAGCTCTCGGCCGTGTCCCGATCGGCGGTCGGGCCCGCGTGCCGCAACATGGACACCGCCAAAGCCGCCAATACGAGCATCAGCGCCGCGCCGACCCCGCCCACCACGTTCAAGCCCGTCGTGAAGGCATCCCGCGCCGAGCCCAGTACGTCGTCCCGCGGCCCCGCCGGCAATCCTTCGGCCGCTGCCGTGACCCCCGCCAGGCTGTCGTGCGCGGCGTCGGCGACCCTGTCGGGGACACCCTCCGGCATCGACTCGTCCGTCCGGTCCCGGTACACCGCGGCGCCCAGGCTGCCGAGCACGGCGATCCCCAGCGCCAAGCCGAACTCCGTGCCGGTCTCCGCCACCGCGGCGGCCGAACCCGCCTCCTCCGCCGGTACCGATCCCACGATCAGATCGACGCCGAGCACCATCACCGGGCTGAACCCCGCGTAGAGCACGACGAATCCGGTCACCAGGAGCGGCAGCCCACCCGTGCTGTCGACCAGGGCCAGAAGCAGGTACCCCACCGCCGCGACGGCCAGACCACCGCCGAGCACGTAGCCCGGCCGCACCCGACGGGCCACGACCGTGGTCGCCAACGTCGCGGCGATCAACGCGAAGGCCGCCGGCAGCAGCCACATCCCCGCCCGCACCGGGGACAGGCCCTCGACAAGTTGCAGGTATTGCGTGACGAACAGATACATCCCGCCGAGCCCGCTCGCCGCCAGGACCGAGACCACCGCCGCGGCCCGGAACGTGCGGTTGCGGAACAGCCGCAGATCCAGGAGCGGATGGGCGAGCCGACGCTGGCGACGGGCGAAGACGTACCCGAAGACCGGGCCGACCACCAGCGCCACCGCGGCGGACGTCTCGAAACCGTGTCCGGCCCACCGCTTGATCCCGTAGATCACCGGCAGAATCGCCGCGAGGGAGAGGACGACACTGACCACGTCGAGCCGCCCGGCCTCGGGATTCCGGTATTCCGGCAGCAACAACGGCGCGGCGACCAGCAACACCGCCATCACCGGCACACCGAGCAGGAAGACCGAACCCCACCAGAACGCGTCGAGCAGCAGACCGCCGACGACCGGACCCGCCGCGATGCCGACCGAGAAGCAACTCGCCCAGATCCCGATGGCCGAGCCCCGCTCCCTGGGGTCGGTGAACATCGTGCTGATCAAGGACAACGTGGACGGCATCAGCGTCGACCCGGCCACACCCAGGAGCGCGCGGGCGACGATCAACATCTGCGGCGACGTCGCGTAGGCGGCCAGCACCGACGCGGCCCCGAACGCGGCGGCGCCGATCACCAACAGCCTCCGTCTGCCGATCCGGTCACCCAACGTGCCCATGGTCACCAGAAACCCGGCGATCATGAAGCCGTAGACATCGGTGATCCACAACGTCTCGGCGCCGTCCGGACGCAGATCCGCGCCCAGTTGCGGCAACGCGAGGTAGAGGACGGTCACGTCGAGGGAGAGCAACATCGTGGGCAGCGCGAGAACGGCCAACCCGATCCACTCGCGGGGGCCGGCGCGAACACCGGACATCGTCGGACTGTGCGAAGACACGGGACATCTCCCAAGGAATCGTCATGCTGTTTCGGCAGCGCCCGTCTATGCGCCGCGCCGGGACGGGGTCGCGACGGGTGGGGACGAAGCAGGAACGGAGAACGAGGAGGCCGAGGCGCCTCTCCGACTCCGACCCCGCGAGCACCACACCGGCCGGACCGGACACCAATGTGCCGACCGCGCCTTCAGGTCTCCTACCGGTTCGCTTCAGGTAGCCTCCGGGCGGCCGTGTGGCGCTCGCCGATCGCGTGCATCGGGCGCCCGCCCGCCCCTTGCTACGGTGGCGCCATGCACTTCGGGGTACTCGGGCCACTGGACGTCCGAACGGCGGACGGAACGCCGGTCAAGGTCCCCGACCTGAAGGTCCGGGCTCTGCTCGCCGACCTCCTCGCACATCGCGGCCGAACCCGGTCGGTGGACCGTCTCGTCGAGGATCTGTGGCGCGAGAACCCGCCCGCCAACCCCACCGCGGCGCTCCAGACCCGGGTCTCCCAACTGCGCCGTGCCCTGGAACGGGCCGAACCGGGAGGCCGCGATCTCGTCGTCACCCGCGCCCCCGGCTACGCTCTGCACCCCGCGGCCGACACGGTCGACGCGGACCGCTTCGCGGCCCTGGCCGCCGCCGCGCGCACCGCGGGCGACCCCCGGACGCGTGCGGGACTGCTCGCCGACGCGCTGGCCATGTGGCGCGGCCCCGCGTTCGCCGACTTCGCCGACGCCGAGTTCACCCGCTCCGCCGCGGCCGGCCTCGACGAACAACGCGTGGCCGCCCTCGAGGCGCAAGCCGAAGCCCGACTCGAACTGGGCGAACACAGCCTCCTCATCGCCGAACTCGCCGAACTCAGCGCTGCCCACCCACTCCGCGAAGGTCTGCGCGGCACGTACATGCGCGCCCTGTACCGCGCGGGCCGAACCAGCGAAGCCCTCGCGGTCCACGACGAACTCCGCGCCCGCCTCGCCGACGAACTCGGCCTGGCCCCCGGACCCGAACTCGCCGCCCTGCGCCAGGCGATCCTCACCCACGACGCCGAACTGCGGCCGGCCTCCACCCCCGTCACCTCCGTCGCCCGCCCCCGCGACAACCTGCCCGCAGCGCTCACCGACCTGGTCGGCCGGGAACAGGCCATCGACGACGTGCGCACACTCCTCGGCGCCGGCCGTCTGGTCACCCTCACCGGACCCGGCGGCGTCGGCAAGACCCGCCTCGCCGTGGCCGCCGCCACCCGCGTCGCGGACACCTACCCCGACGGCGCCTGGCTCGTCGAACTCGCCGGACACGGCCGCCCCGACGCAGACCCGCCCGCTGCGCCCGACGACATCGCCCACGCCGTCACCGCGGCCCTCGACATCCGCGACGACACCGCCGAGGCCCGACCCCACGCCGGCCCCTCGGACATCACCGCCCGCCTCACCGCCGCGCTGCGCCCACGCCGGCTGCTGCTGGTGCTGGACAACTGCGAACACGTCGTCGACGCCGCCGCCGCCCTGGTCGACCGCCTCCTGCGCGCCGCCCCCGAGCTGCGCATCCTCACGACCAGCCGGGAGGCCCTGGGCCTGGCCGGAGAACACCTGTGGCCCGTGCCGCCGCTGACCCTGCCCGACCCCACCGCCGACCCTCGCCCCGAGACCCTCGAACGCGCCGGCTCGGTACGGCTGTTCGTCGCCCGTGCCGCGGCCGCCGCGCCCGGATTCCGGCTCGACGCCGGCAACGCCCACGCCGTCGCCGCCGTCTGCCGCCGCCTCGACGGGATCCCGCTCGCGCTGGAACTCGCCGCCACCCGGGTCCGTGCCCTGGGCGTGCACGACCTCGCCGACCGCCTCGACGACCGCTTCACCGTCCTCGCCGCAGGTCGCCGCGTCGGGCCGGCCCGTCAACAAACCCTGCGGGCGATGATCGACTGGAGCTGGGAACTGCTCACCGCCACCGAGCGCGCGGTCCTGCGCCGACTGGCCGTACACGCCGACGGATGCACCCTCGAGGCAGCCGAAGCCGTCTGCGCCACGGACGCGGTCCCCGGCCCCACCGTCGTGCAGGCTCTCGCCCGCCTGGTCGACCGATCGCTCGTGGTCGTGGCCGAAGGTCCCACCGGTCCGCGCTACCGCCTCCTCGAATCGGTCGCCGCCTATTGCGTCGAACGTGCCCGCGAAGCCGGCGAGTCGAAGGATCTCCGCCGCCGCCACGACCGGTACTACACGGACCTGGCCGAACGCGCCGCACCCCACTTGTACGGACACGGTCAGCGCGCCTGGCTCGAACGCCTCGACACCGAGACCGCCAACCTGCGCAACGCGCTCGACAGCGCCCTGTGCCACCGGGCCGGCGAGATCGCCCTGCGCCTGACCAACGCGCTGGCCTGGTACTGGTTCCTGCGCGGGCGAACCACCGAAGCCCGCCGGGCCCTGAGCGCCGCCCTCGCGCTGCCCGCCACCGACGCCACGGCTCGCGCCCGAGCCCGAGCCGGGGCCTGGTTGGCCGGGCTCGAACTCCAGGCCGGCGCCGCCGCCGATCCGACCGGGCACATCGACACGGCCCTGCGCGCCTTCGACGGTGGGCACGACCCGCACGGGCGAGCCAGGGCTCAGTACTTCCTCGCCTTCGCCACCAGCGGACTCGGCGACCGAAGCGTCGTCCTCGACCATCTGCGCGAAGCCGGCACCGCCTTCCGCGAACTCGACGACCCCTGGGGCATCGCCTCGGCGCAGGCCGCCCTCGACGAGGAGGAGCTCATCCGCGGCGACGTCGCGGTCTTCCGCCGCAGTTGTCGCGAGAACGTCGCGCGATTCCACAAACTGGGCGACCGATGGGGCGAACTACGCGCCACCGACAGCCTCGGCATGGCCGTCGAGGTCGTCGGCGACTACGCCCAGGCCGCCCGCCTGCACCGCGAGGGACTGCGCATGGCCGAGGATCTGCGCCTATGGCCGCAGGTATCCCACAAGCTGGCCCAACTCGGCCGGATCGCCCTGCTCACCGGCGACTTGGAAGCGGCCGACGAATTCCACGAACGGGCGCTGCGGCTCGCCGCCGAGCAATTCGACCAACGCGCGGAGCAGTTCGCCCAGGTCGGCCTCGCGCTCGCCGCCCGGCGGCGTGGCGACCATGCCACCGCCGAGCGGCACCTGCGCGTCTGGCTCGACTGGAACCGCCGGCGAGACGGCGACCCCGGGACTGCGCTCATCCTGGCCGAACTCGGATTCCTCGCCGAACAACGCGGTGATGCGCGGGCCGCGTGGGACCTCCACCACGAGGGCTATCTCGCCGCGCGCGGCCTCGCCGACCCCCGCGCCGTCGCCCTCGCCCTGGAGGGTCTCGCCGGCGCCCACGCGATCGCGGGCCGCCCCCGGGCCGCGGCCCTGCTGCTCGGCGCGGCCGAGGCGGCCAGGGAGTCGGTCGGCGCACCGCTGCCGCCGGCCGAACGCGGCGACGTCGACCGGACCAGCGCCGCCGTGCGGACGGTCCTGGACGACGCGAGCTTCGCCGCGACCTTCGCGCGCGGCCGCGGCCTCACCGCCGAGGCCGCCGTCACCGACGAAGCCGGCGCGGGGCCGGGATGAGGATTCGGCTCCGCCGCCGGTGTGCCCTATGGCAACGACCCCAGCGAGCCCGACAACGGTCGGATCGACCACCCGTTGTGCCCTCGTGGCCTGTACTTCACCGACGACGCCGGAAACCTGTACCCCGTGGACCGGCTGCCGGCTGAGGCAACGCCGCCACGCTCGCGATCCTGAACGCGGAGTCCTTTACGGAGCGCACCACCACCTGAAGGCGCGGCCTGCCCGGTCGGGTGCGGATGCTTGCGGCGTCCGGGTGGCCGGGGGTGGCCGGGGGTGGCGTGGGTCGACGTCCCGGGAACGGGGCGAACCAACGCTGTGGGTCCTCGTCGGGGGTTCGGCGGGTGATGAGCAGGTGTCGCCGGCAGGCGTTCCGCTGGTAAGCGGTGGGGGCGGTGGGGGCGGTGGGGGCGGTGGGGGCGGTGGGATCGGCGGGGAGGCCGGCGGCTTCGTTGGCGACCGGGTCGGGGTCCTCGTCGAGTGTGGCCTCGGCGTCGGGGAGGGCCAGGACGTGGTGTTCCGCCGGACAGCGGGGAAAGAAGCAGGCCGCGTTCGGGGTCGGCGATCAGGTCGTCGTCGACGGCGGCGGCCATGTCCGGCCGCCACGGAGTGCCGCCGTCCCACGGAATACGGCGCACGATGCCCACGAAACATTCCGACCGCTGCTGAAACAGTGACATGCGTCACGAGCGCGCGAGTGGTCGCGGAAGCATTGCGCCCTCTGAGCCTCGCCTACTTATCGTGCTTTGTCCGACTGAAGGTGACCAGTCCACTTCTCGGTCGAATTGAGCATCCCGGCGAACGGGATCCCATGCGTCATTTTCGATGGCCATAGGCGTTTCCGATTGCCGATTACCAATTTCGCACCACCCGGTGACCACTCCACAGGCATGACTGTCCGCCTCGAGTCAAGTCTGCCGTCCGGCTCCGCCTCGCACGCGGGCGCCGACACTTGCGAGCCCGTTCCCGGACTTCCAACAATGGCGGCCCGCCGGCGTCCGACAGCCCCGGAAACAGGACGCTACGCCGAAACCAAGTGAGGTCACGCATGCGGAAGCACCGTAGAACGCGATACAAAAAGAAGATGGCCATAGCCGCCGCCACCCTGGGCATCATCGGCGTACCCACCGCCGCCATGGCCTGCATAGCCCAAGGCCCGGGCGCGTCGAAGAACGTCGCGGGCGCGACGAGGAACGTCGGCAACCAGAGCACGCACCCCTCCTCCAGCCGGTCCCTCCCCGGCACACCGGTCCCCAGTTGGACGGACAGTGCGGCCGATCCGGCCGGGGGAACCCAGCCGACCGCGAAGACCACTCACACTCCGCACTGGCGCAAGCCCACCTGGACGACCAAGCCCCACACCGCGACGACACCGACACAGCCTGCCCCGACCCGGCCGACGAACCCGGTCGGCAAGCCGACCACCGAGGCAAGCAAGCCCCCCACCCCGACGAAGCCGACCGCGCCGGCCGATACGCAAAGGCCGACCGCGCCGGCCGATACGCAGAGGCCGACCGCGCCGGCCGACACGCAGAGGCCGACCACCCCGGCCGACACGCAGAAGCCGACCACGCCGGCTGAGACGCAGAAGCCGACTACCCCGACTGACACGCAGAAGCCGACCACCCCGGCCGTTCCGCCCTCGGGTCCCGCCGCCGAGGTGGTGAGTCTCGTCAATCAGGAGCGCGCCAAGGCAGGATGCTCGGCACTCACCGTCAACACGAAACTGACGGCCACCGCCCTGCAACACAGCCAGGACATGGCCGCCCACGCCAACATGTCGCACACCGGCTCCGACGGCTCCGACCCGGGCGAGCGCATCACCCGCGCCGGCTACAGCTGGACGACCTACGGCGAAAACATCGCCCACGGCTACAGCACGCCCCAGCAGGTCATGACCGGCTGGATGAACAGCCCCGGGCACAGGCAGAACATCCTCAACTGCGCCTTCAAGGAGATCGGCGTCGGCCTCGCGGGCCCGAACTCCTACTGGACGCAGAACTTCGGCACGGCCCGCTGACACCGCCGGTCCGCCAACACCGCCGGCCGGTTCCCAACTCCCACAGCGCCGGCCGGCGGACGCGGATCGCCCACGGCACGCACCGCGGCGCGCCGCGCCTCCCCGGCGCCCCACCCCCGCCCGGCACGCCGCTCCCGGACCTCGGGCCGGGAACCACGGAAGTCCCATGTCTGCCACGGCTTGGTCGGGATGAGCCGATTCGGCGCGGCAGGTCCTCCGAGGGCCGCCACAGGACGTCGGCGGGCGGGCGCGCGATGAAGAGCCCCGTGGGGACGGCGATGACGATCCAGACGTCGGCCGTCTTCGGACGGCGGCACGTCCGTGGCGGGTGGTGGAGCGTGATGGTCGATGGTCGATGGTCGATGCGGGAGTGCGGGGCGGCGCGATACGCCAGGCGCCAACCCGAACGACGGTGGGCGGTCGGCGAGTTCATGCGGGCCCTGGCGGGCCGCCATGCGAGCACCCGCCCCGACACGCTCGACAGCGGTCAGTCCTGACCGGGCGGCGCGGTGACCGTTTGCCGAAGGAGCCGCAGGAACCTCGCGTCGGTGAGGAGCAGCAGTGGTCGTCCCTGTGTGGTGCACTCGGCGGCCTGCCACTCGCGCGTCCAGGTGGCGGGGTCCGCGTCGGTCCGGTCGCGCAGCACGTCGACGCAGAATCCCTCGAGGGGCAGCGTCCGGCGCAGCAGCAGCGGTGACGCCGCGAAGGGGTACACGGCCAGTTGTCTCTTGGACAGTCCGAGGTGGCCTTCGGGCGGCTTGGGAAAGGAGGGTCCGGAGCCCGGATCCCCGATGGCGTAGCCGCGGGCCTGCACCTCGTGTCCCTGGTCGAAGGCGGTCAGCTGTTTGGCCCAGTGTTTGTCCTCGTCGATCTCGAGAAACCTTCCGAGCGTCGCGGCGAGTAGCCACCCGACCAGTTCTTCCACCGGCGTTCCCTTCCCCCGACCAGGTTCGCCACTGTAACTCGCAGGACCCGCAGGGACATCGGAGAGTCGTACGGTGCGGACGCGAGACGGCCGTCGGCGACGTCCGGACGTAAGTGGAAGGCGAGCCGGAGCCGCCCACGCGGGAAGTCCCGGACGCAAGGCCGAGGTTCCCTCGTCCTATCCAACCCGGGTCACACGAAGCGACCGCACGCCGTGCGGGTGACGCACACCTCGCGGTGTGTCGCCGCGTGTCCGGTCGACGCATTGCCGACCGACGCGTGTCGTGTCGGGGTGGAACGGCCGTGGCATGGCGGCCCCATGGCGGATCGTGTCGGGTCGGCTGACGCCGCCGTGGGGTGGCGGGGCGTCCGCGGCGGGCCGATGCCCGTGTCGTGTCGTGTCGGGTGAACCCGTCACGTCGTGGAATCCGCTGCGCCGGCTGCGGATCCGCCATCACGCCACGTCGGCCGTCCCAGACGGCGACACTTCCGTGGCGGGCGGGAGTTCGGATCGTGTCGCTGTGCTGCCCGGAGGACGCGTGGGGCGAAGTAGCGGGTGACGTGCGCGGCACCGTGCGACGGCGCGGGGGCGGTGCACCTCCGCCGTGACGTGCGCGGCTCCCTGCGTCCGCGCGGGCACGGTGTACCTCCGCGCCCCGCTCAACGGCCCTCCCTCGGCGCCCCGGGGCGGCGGTGACCTGCGAGGGTAACGAGAAGCGTTACCCGGGGTAACACGCTTTACCCGCCTGCGTGTCGGGCGCGTCGGCACGAAACAGCATGTGCGGAAGGCGATGTGGCTCGGCGGGCGCAGCGGAGCCGGAGTTGAAAGGAAACCCGAGGCAACGCGGCGGCCCGGCCTACGCGGTCGGCGGAGACGACCCATGCCTTGAAGCCCGCCTTCACGATGGTGTCACGCCTCAACTCGACCGCGAACTCCAACTCGATCGGCCCACCGCGAACTCCACCGCCCGTGCCCCCGCCCCGGTCGCCTGCGCCGCGGCTGCCGGCAACTCGTCCTGCAACGCGGCCACGGCGTCCGCCAGTTCGATCTCCACGACGATCCCCCTCGTGACACTGCCAGGAAGGCACAACGGTGGAACCGGGCCGCGTGGCGTGTCCGGCGAAGACCCGCACCGGTACACACCCGCGACACCCGGGCCCACAAGGATGTCGGGGCCCGAGGATCCGGCGCGGTCACCCGTTGCCGAACCGCGTCCACACACGTAGGTGAGTGCCCCGGTCAGTGGGCCACTGCGGTCATGTGGTCGAGGTGGTGGGTGGCGACGTCGTGGGCGGCTTGGACGAAGGCGGCGACGGCTGCGGATCGCGAGGTCTCCGGCCAGGCGACCATGACCGCGCTGGGGCTGAGGCCGGTGACAGGCCGGTATGCGATGTCCGGGCGCTGGTGCCGCTTGGTGGTGGAGAGTGACAGGAACGCCACCGCCTGGCCCAGCGCGACCACCTCCAGGAGTTGCTCGACGCTCGCCACGAGCGGCCCCTCAGGAGTGTCGGCCGGCGCCAGGCCTGTGTGGCCATCGCCTGCTTCCGCTCCGTCGCATCCTGTGTAGTAGGCGGTGGTGGAGGGGGCGGCCCCTTTCCAGCGTGGGATCGGTTCGCCCCTGAGGTCGGTCAGCCGCAGTCGCCGGCGTCCGGTCAGGCGGTGCGCGGCGGGGAGAACGGCCAGTCGCGGCTCGACCACGAGCGTCTGGGTATCCAGCCCTCGATCGTCGAACGGGCTGCGCAGCAGCGCTACATCGGCACGGCCGTCCCGCAGCATGGCGATCGGCTCTCCGCTGCCGCCGACGACGACTTCAGGCGGCGGCAGATGCGAACCCGTTCCCCGATAGGCGGCGAGAATCTCCCGCAACAGCCCGGCATCGCCTCCCGGCTTGACCGCCACGACGAGCTGGGGTGTCGGCTGACCGGCCCGGCGTGCACGCCGGGCCGCCGCCTGCACCGCGTCGACCGCGATCCGAGCCTGGTCGAGCAGCACCTGACCGGCGGTGGTCAGCCTCACCTGCCGGGTCGTGCGCTCCAGCAGGCGTACACCGAGCCGGGATTCCATCCGAGCGATCGCCTTCGACAGCGGGGGCTGCGCCATCCCCAGGCGTTGCGCGGCCCGGCTGAAGTTCAGTTCCTCGGCGACCGCGATGAAGTACCTCAGCTCCCGCACCTCCAGCTCACTCATATCTGTGGACTATAGATCCAGAGTCTTCCGGTCTTTCCCTGCCGCTCGTGGATGAGGGGAGGCTGGGTGCCATGACGACTTCGCAGAAGACTGCTCTGATCACCGGCGCGAACAAGGGCATCGGCAAGGAAACGGCGCGCAGGCTCGCGGCCCTGGGCATCACCGTGCTGATCGGCGCCCGCAACGCCGAGCGTGGCGAGGCGGCGACCGAGGAGCTTCGCGCGGGCGGCGCCGACGTACGGTTCGTTCCGCTGGACGTCACCGACGAGACCTCAATCCAGGCCGCCGCCAAGCACATCGACGCCACGTTCGGCCGCCTCGACATCCTCGTCAACAACGCCGCGATCGCCGCCGGACCGCAAAAACCGAGTGAAACCCCGGCCGCCACCGTCCGGCAGGTCTACGAAACCAACGTATTCGGCGTCATCGCGGTGACCCACGCCATGCTCCCCCTGCTGCGTCGCTCCGCGGCCGCACGCATCGTCAACATGTCCAGCGAACTCGGCTCCCTCACCCACCTGGCCGACCCGGGCAGCCCGTGGTCCGCCTACTCCTCGATCCTCCTCCCTTACTGCACCTCGAAGAGCGCGCTGAACGCGATCACCGTGCTCTACGCCGATGAACTGCGCGCCGAAGGAATCCTGGTCAACGCGGTGAGTCCCGGCTACTGCGCGACCGACCTCAACCGCCACACCGGGATACGCACGGCGGAGGAGGGCGCGGCCGTCGCGGTTGACCTGGCGACGGCGGGCGAGGATGGCCCGACGGGCGCCCTTCTGGCCGAGGACGGGCCGATTCCCTGGTGAGAAGAGCCGCGCCGTCTCCGCCCGAAGCCTGCCGGGGTGTTTTTCAACCCCCGCCGTGACGATCACTGACCTCTTGCGCGGCGCCCACTCCCACAGGCCTGACCGGCTGCGGATACTGCCGTCGCGAGCGAGGGTGTACTTCGTCCCCGTGCTGGGACCGTTCGGGCATGTCGGCGCGGGCTTGGTCCGGCGGAAGTCGACTCGCGGTCCGGAGGGTCGGCGGTGTTTTCCCATCGGAGAAGGCGCTGCGTGACCTGCGTCGGCGGATCGGCATCGCCCCGTTGAAGGCGCTGTTCGAGACGCCGGCGGTCCCGCTCGCTCGGCCCACACGCAGTGTCGGTCGGGGTACGAACTGCCGGCGCCGATCTCGCCGCCTGCGGTCCGGACCGGCCCCCCAACAGTCGTCGGCCGGACTACGATCCAGATTCAAGCCTGCTGAATCCTTGGAGAAGACGCATGGGTGATGTGAGCACCGGCGCTGAGACCGACACCAGCACCAGCGCCAACAAAGTGGTCGTGAACAGGGCGATGTCGTTGGACGGCTTCATCGCCGGTCCCGGCCACGCGATGGACTGGATCTTCGAGCACCTGTCCGACGACATGTTCCCGGAGGTCATGGCGGCCACGGGAGCCATGCTTGTCGGGCGGGGCACGTACGACGTCGCCAAGGGCATGTCCGACGAGGACACCGCCTACGACGGCGGACCACAGTTCGTCCTGACGCACAAACCTCCCACCGAGCCGGACCCCACCGTCACGTTCCTCACCTGTGACATCGAGGAGGCCGTCGCCACGGCCCGCAGTGCCGCGGGCGGCGGGAACCTGGAGATCCTCGGTGCCGACGTCGCCGCCCAGTGCCTGCAGCGCGGACTCGTCGACGAGGTCCTGGTGTACGTCCTGCCGGTCCTGCTCGGCGACGGTGTCCGCTTCTCACCCCCGGGCCTCGGCAGGATCGACCTGGAACCTTTCAGCACCATCAGGTCGGGCGCCGTGACGATGCTCCGCTTCCGCGTCCGCAAGGAGACAACCGATTCCGGGAGTTGACACCAACATCCGCGGCCGACTGCTCCCTACTGGGGCCCGACGCGCGGAACCGCTCCGGCGCAGCGTCCGATTCCCGGCGTTCATGGACGTTGATCCGGCCCGGCTCCAGCAGCAGGGCTCCAGCAGCCCGGCTCCAGCAGCCCGGCTCCAGCAGCCGGGCTCCAGCAGATCGGCGCTCAGCGTGAAATCCACGCAGCCGGGGCGGCGCGGGCGGTTCCGATGACTTCGACATCCGGCGTCCTTGCGACGCGAAGTCGGATGGTCGGTGAGAACCACGACCCGCCGTCGAAGCCGTCCTACCAGCCGTGGACCGCAAACGGTTCGCCCCTGCGAGGGCGTTGAGTCCGCTTCCTGTGGGTGGTGCCTTGGTCGTGAGGACCGGAGCGGGGTCGGATATTCGGTGTTCTGCGCGGCCCGTGAGGACGCACGATGGTGCGCATGACTTTGGCCACTCCCTCGCTGCACACCGCTCGCCTGCGACTGCGACCCTTCACCGACGCCGATGCGGATCTCCTCTTCGCGCTGCACAGCAGCACCCTCGTGATGCGCTTCTGGGATTCCGCACCGTGGATCGAACGGGCCCGCGCTGACCGCTTCATCGCTATGTGCCGGAAGATAGCGGACGAAGGCGCCGGGGCGCGGGTGGCCATCGACCGTGCTTCTGACGGGGCGTTCGTCGGCTGGTGCGGTCTGACCAACTGGAATCCGGACTTCCGCAGCGCGTCGTTGGGGTACTGCCTCGACGATGCTGTGTGGGGCCACGGCTACGCGACGGAAGCCGCGCACGCCTTGCTGCAGTGGGCATTCGACACACTGGACCTGAATAGAGTTCAGGCCGAGACCGATACGCGCAACGTGGCATCTGCCCGGGTCCTGGAGAAGATCGGATTCGTGCGTGAAGGGACGCTGCGGGAAGAATGCATCGTGAACGGCGAGGTATCCGACACGTGGGTGTTCGGGTTGATCAGGCGAGAGTGGCGGCCGCCGACCGTGCCGATCCCAGCCCGCTGAGAGGCCGTTACATCCGTCTCTGGTACAGGCCGCGTCCGGGCTGAGTGAGGACGCCTTGGCGGGCGAAGCGGCCGAAGCGGCCGAGGCGGGAGCGGGTGATGTTCACCGTGGCGTTCGCCCAGCAGGATCGCGTCGTCCTCGCGGTCGAGGATGAGCGTGACGTCGATGACGAGCGGGCGTGGCGCGGGAGTGTCCGCCGACTGTGGGTGGGGATAGGAGAGGCGACGGGTTCTTCGGTCTCCGACGTGGTTGTCGGGACGATCGAGGTGGTCGTTCGGGGATATTTCCAGGTCGCCTCTCCTTTCCCGAACAGGGCGCGGCTACACGGCCGTTGTGCTCTGCGGGGCCGGTGGAATCGTCGTGCTCCACCGACCGCGGGAGATGTTCATGGTGCCGTCGGGGGCGATGGTCACACCGGCCCCGTACTCCGGGAGCCCTCCGTCGGAGAGCCAGCGGTGGCGGATGTCGTCCAGGGCGTCCCACAGGCGTCGTGGGCCGGCTTGGTGGACAGTGGGGGCTTCGCCGCGTCGGCCGGTGGCTCGTGCCCACGAGCCGTCCTCGTGGACCATGACCGCGGTGCGTACGCCGTCGGTGTCCTCGTCGTAGCCGTGTTCGATGCCGGGGGCCGCGAGTGCGAGAGCGGATCTCAGTTCCCAGGACTCGTCGACGCGGACGACGGGGTATCGGCCGGTGGTGACGTCGTCGGCGTCGGCGGTCCAGGCGGGGCCGGTGTCGGGTAGGGGCGGGTAGTCGTGGCCGGTGCGTGTCGCCATGAAGCCCGCGCGGTCGGGGAGGACTTGGCCTTTGGCCCCTCCGTCGGGGGTTTTGTCGGCGGCGACGATCAGACCGGTTCCGGCCAGGTTGGTGACCAGTCGGCCGCCCTCCTTGAGGTTGGCGAGCCAACTCGAGGGGATGCCGGGCAGGCCGACCGTGGACACGATGCGGTCGTGGCGGCCGGGCAGGGGCCCGGTGATGTCGCACACGAGCATCGTGGGGGCGGCTCCCACCAAGGCGAGCCGGCCCCGGGCCGCGTCGACCAGGTGCGGATCCACGTCGACGCTCGTGACGTGACCCTCGCCCAGGCGCCGAGTGAGCAGGGCCGTGCCGTAGCCGGTGCCGGTCACGCACAGGACGTCGTTCCCGTCGTCGATCAGGGCGTGGCGGTACATCGCCACGACCAGGGTCGGCAGTGTGGAAGACGAGGTGGGAAGACCCGTGGGGTGGTCGTCTTCGGCGGCGTGGTCGGCGTGCAGGGGGCCGATGCGTGTGACGAACGTGCGGTCCTGGTACAGGCGCGGCCACAGGTCGGGGTGTGCGGCACCGTCGCGCAGGGTCCATCCCCGGTCGGGGATGTGCTGCCACCAGCGAGGCGCGAATACGTGGCGGGGTGTGCAGGCGATCGGCTGGTGCCAGCGCGAGGAGGGGCGCGTCACCCGTTCGGCCAGTGTCGCGGCGTGGGGTCGCCAGTTCATGTGGTCCTCTTTCCATGCGACGGCCCGAACGGGTCGATGCCGGGCGACGGTTGGCAGGAGTCTTCGTTGGATGTGCACGTCTGGGGCACGCACGCTTCGCCGCCCGGGGCGTCGAACGGGTCGATGCCGGGCGAGGGTTGGCAGGAGTCTTCCTTGGGCGTGCAGGTCTCGGGCGCGCAGGCATTCGCGCGCGGCGGCGGAGCGCGTTCGGCGATGGCCTGCCAAGGCCGGCTGTGGAGGATCGTGGTAAGGGGTGAGGTGTGCACGTTGCCGCCGTTGCCGAGCCCGGCGGACATGGTGCAGCCTGCGACGGTTCCGTCGGGCAGGGCCGCGGCTTGTCGCCGGGTGCAGGGTCCGCACAGTTGGGACGCGACGTCGGTGTCGCCTTCGGCGGCGCGGCCGATGGCACGTTGATGGTCGATGCCGATGCTTTGCAAGCCCATGGCGCGCAGCATCGCCTCGGCCTGGGCGATCCGTTGGTCGTCGCGGGTCCTGATGATGCCCACGCGCAGGGGGATGGCGAGGCGGAGGGCCTTCGCGATGTTGTCGACGATCTTCCCGTGGGATCCGTGGTGGGTGATCGCCCGGTGTTCGGCGGGGTCGTCGCTGTGGAAACTCGTCGCCAGGGTTACGCCGCGCCTGCGGAGCACCGGCCACATTCGCTTGCGGACGTGGATGAGGTTGCTGAAGATTTCGGTCGTCAGACCCAGGTCGAGAGCGTGGTCCACCAGTTCGGGCAGGTCGGAGTGGAGCAGGGGTTCGCCGCCGATGAGTTGGATCTGTTGCACGCCCATCTCGGCGGCCTGGTCCAAGACGTTCAGCCAGTCCTCGCGGGTCATGTCGCCCGAGGTTCCGCTCGGTCCGGACGAGTTGTAGCAGTGGCCGCAGCCGGCCTGACATCGGCGGGTGATGTCGAGCCAGAGAAAGCGGAGTCCGTGTTCGGCGGTGTGGGTCGGGCATTCCACAACGGTTGCCATGGTGCGCTCCTGCCTTTCGGGGGTGATGGGTTCGATGACCCATGCCCCGGGTTCAGACTCTCGCTTCGGGGACCGGTTCGTGGTGGTTTCGGCAAGCGGGGCGGCGGCCGGGCCGGAGTGCACTTGTCGTGCCCCTTCGACCCCGCGGTGTCAGGGCGACGGCGCCGGTTACGGCGAGAGGGCCGATGCGCGGTCGGCGGGTGGGCGTCACGTGTGGGCTCGCATCAGCAGGTCGAGGACGAAGGGCAGGTGATCGGAGGCTTCTTGCGCGGCCGGGGAGTCGTCGGTCCAGGCGTTTTCGACCCAGTCGGCAATGTCCTGGGCCACGAGGCCGTAGACCACCGGTCTGCGTTGGGGCTCGTCCGGGGACCAATGGCCGACGGTCACGGGGTGGGGGATGCCGAGAATGTCGTAGGGGTCGCGGAATCCCGCCGATGTCAGCTCGGCGATGGCGCGATGGTCGTCTCCGGACCACCGGCGCACCAGCCGATCCGCGAAGCGGTTGCCTCGGGCGGAGCGATGTCGTGACCACAGGTGGCGCGGCATCAGGCTCCAGTCGAGGCGGCCCCGGTGCAGGGGGCGGGTGTTGAGGTCCCCCAGGAGGACGGTGCGGTGGCCAGTGCCGCCGGCCTCGGTGAACCAGCCGACCTCTTCGAGTCGTTTGGCCGGGCTGAACGGGCCCAGGTGGGTGTGGAGCACGGTGAACGCGATCCCGCCCGTGGTCTCGAACTCGGCCTTCACCAAGCGGTGATGGGCGGTCCCCTGGTCGGCACGGGGGTCGTACGCCGTTGGCCGCAGCCGGGTGGGGTCGTAGAACATCGCCAGGTGGCAGCGGTGGCTGTCGGACAACGCGAGCGGGGCCGCGACCAGGCCCAAGGCGTTCGCGAACGCGTACATCGTCCTGCCCATGCCGGCGTCCCACTCCTTGGCCTCCTGTATGCACAGGAGCGTGGGGGACATGACCCGGAGCAGCTCGATCTGGGCCGCGAGTCGGTCGCCGCCGCCGTCGCGGATGTTGTACGAGACGCAGCGAATCGGCTCCGGTGCACGTGGTTGCGCGTTCACTGTGCCTCCACTGGGGCCGGTGGGGTGTGGCCGGGCCATTCGCGGATGAGGGACGCCACGGCTGCGGCGGCCTCCTCGGCGGTGAGTTCGTCGGTGTCGACGACCGGGCCGGGGAAGAGTTCGGCGATCCGGGCCTGGGCCTGTAGGCGTTCGGTCAGGGCCGGGGTGGAGGCCACGAGGTGCAGGTAGCGCGCGGACGGGTCGGCGGCGGTGCGCATACGGCGGCGTGCCACGTTCGGGCTCACGCGCAGGTGGATCGTCAGGTGCGCGGGTGGAAGGTGGTCACGGATGTGGGCGACCCGGTTGCTGGGGTCGTCGGTGTCCCAGGCGAGATCGGTGCACAGGGCCGCCATCGCGGTTGCGGTGTAGCCGGCCATCACCACGGTGTCGTACGTGAGCAGTTCCTGGTCTTCCGCCGCGCAGGTCAGGGCCGCCTGCCAGATCCGGGTGCGGGCGGTGGGGCTGAGCAGGCTGTGATCCCAGGCCAGTTCCGTGAACCGGGGGTCGGGGCACGCCATGGTCGTGATGCCCAGAGCCCTCCCGACGCGGGTGGCGACCGAGGTCACGCCGGAGGCGGGGCCGCCCTCGATGGCGATCAGCCGTCGGCGGCGCCGATTGAATCCGTGGTGGGGCCAGGAGGCTGCCGAGGCGGTGGTGCTCGCGGGTTTCCCGCTGGTCACGATCATGCCGAGAGTCCGAGTTCTTCGGGGGTGAAGCCCGCGGCCGCCAGTGAGTCCCGCAACTCCCGGAAGAAGTGCAGGGCTTCCGGCTTCGTCAGGTGACGGGGCTCGGACAGGATCATGTGTTGGCCCGAGGCGTCGAACATGTTGTGCCGCCACGCCACCACGATGGGCCTGGCGGGGTGCGGGACGTACACGGCGTTGACCGAGTGGGCGAGTGGAAGGAACGGACGGAACGTCTCCCGAGGGACGAACTCCGGGTGCTCCGCGAGGTACGGCCGGGCCCCGGGGGCGCTCATCGTGTTCTCCCGCTCGGTGCCGGGAGCGGGGGCATGCCGAGCGTGGAGGCCACGGCCTCCCGTAAGCGGCGACTGCTCCCGGGCGGCACGAGCCTGGCCGCGACGTTCACCGCGTGGATGGCGGCTTGGATCAGTTCGTCGCCGTCGAGAGGCGTCGTCTCCAGCATGTCGGGGAGTCGGGCCAGGTATTCGGCGGTGACCCGGCCCGCGGCGGCGACCGGAAACTCGCACAGCAGCCCGAGAACGGCCGCCTCGGCTTCCGCCGGGTTCAGGCTCAGCACCTCGGTGAGGCCGTGGATGGTTCCGCGGCCGGTGGGGACCGACACGTGGTACTGCTTGGCGTCGCCGGCGTGACGCCTGCCGTGCTTGGGATACTTGGAGATCCGCACGTCGGGTTCGACGGCGTTCGGGTGGCTCATGACGGGCCCCCGGGCGTCGGCAGGTTCGTCAGACCGAGAAGGACGAGCACGTTGAATCCGTCCGGTCGCAGGGCGGTCCACCTCTCCGACGCGCAGGCGTCGGAGGCGACCGGGCCGGTCGCGGCCATCTCCAGCAGGACCGCGAACCTGCCCTCGGTCAGGTACGGGGCGCCGTCACCGAGAACGGCGGTCAGGCCCTTGTTGTAGTGCCGCACGGCCTCGCGCAGCGCGTCGCAGGTGAGTTCGTGGCGTCCGAGCAGGGTGACGACATCGGCCAGGTTCGCCCCGAACGGCCCGTAGGCCGGCACCATTCCGCATCCCAGCAGCCACGGGATCCCCGACTCTTCGACACGCATGTCCATGGGCCCCATCGACCACACCACCGTTTCGGCGGGCAGGGCCAAGGCGGCTTCGACGCTGCCCGGGGGGATCAACGACCGGTCGGGGTGGTCGGCGGGCAGATGGGCGGCACACGTGAGGCCGGCGCGGCGCTGATCGGCGAACACCGGCAACTCCAGCGCGAGTTCGCGCGAACGGGCGAGCACTGCCGTGCTGTCGTTGATCGCTTCGACGGTGAGCGCGAGGCGAAACGCCCCGTCGAGGCGGCCGATCCCCTCGGCGCCCAGGTTCAGGGTGGTCGCGCCCACCATCACGGTGGGCGCCGCGGTGGTCCACTCGAAGGGCGCGAGGTTGCCCAGCCAGTCCTCACCGAACACGGACGACACCCGCGCCACACGCGCGTCGGACAAGGCGCCGCCGTCGGCCCATGCACGCAGGCGGGGGAGCAGGGCGAGGGTGGTGGCCAGGGGAGACCTCCTCGCCGCTCGGACATTCCTTCGGCCGGACTTCTCCGGCGGGTTGAGCTGGTTCATGACACTCCAGACGAATCACGGACTGATGGTTGGGACGGCGAACACCACGGCCGGGCCGGTGGCGGTGACGTTCGCCGGTTGCCCACCTCGGCCAAGGCGGACAACGGCCCGGCCTGCGCCGGCGGCATCCACGGATGGGACGGACGGGCACCGGCAGCGGGGGTGGCCGGGGAAACGGACGCGCGTCGGAACCGGACGCGCGGCTCGCGTGTGGTGCGGGCGATGCGGGCGAGGCGGGCGATGCGGGCGATCCTCAAGACCGCATCACCCGGCCGCGCCGTGCCCCAAAGGCCCTTCCCGGCCGGGGACTTGGCGCATCCTCACCCGGGGTGTGTGAGGAGCCCGCGACCCGTGCGCCCTGCATCGTCGGAGGGCGTCGGGTGCGGAAGTCGTTGCGGTGGCCACACGCGGATTTCGCGGTGCTGCCGCACATCCCGGCCGGGAAGGCCGGTGGTTGGCCGCCGGGAATGCTTTGGCCCATCCCCGGAGGCCGGGTCGTGTCGCGCGCCCCTCGGAAACGCGCGACACAGGAACGGGCAGGTACCGCCCGGGGTGAGCGGTACCGGCGATGACCGGCTCGTAGTCGGGGGGATGTTGAGACTGTCGGGCGCTTCGGTCGCCGGCTCACGACTCGCCGACCCAGGCCGGCTGCGCGAGGCAGCAATCGTTCCCCGTTTACGGGCAATCGAAGGCGACGCGAATGATCTTTTGCGAGGCGACGCCCGGCTCTCGGTCACGACGGAGCACGACGAACTGCCGAGTCAGCATCATGACCAGCGGCAGTCCACGGCCGTGCTCGTCATCATCGCCGGTCATCAGGTGAAGGCGCGGGGGTTTGTGCGGTGCTTCGTCCCCGACCTCGATGAGCAGAAGATCGTCACGCCGTATCCACTCCACCGTCACCATGCCCGAACCTACGTGGCTGACCGCGTTGGTCACCAACTCGGAAATCACCAGCACTGCGGCATTGGTCTGCTCGTCGTCCATGCGGGCCGCGTGGCATACGCCGCGAATGTGTACGCGGGCCAGCCCCGGCGCTTGCCGCGACATCGGCAGTTTGACCAAGGATGCAGGTTGGTCCGACAGTTCGAACTGGGTGGACATGGCGGGAACTCCCCTTGCTGAATGGTGCTCAGGGCATGTCGAAAAGCGGCAGACGGTGACTTACCGCGCCGATCGAGATGATCTTGCGTAGGCGGAGATGTGCACTCCGTCACGCGATTCAGGTTGGATCCAGCCAAAGGTGCCAGTCAAGCGCATGCCAGGCATTGCCGGGCATTGCCAAAACTTGCCGGCACAAGCGACCATCCAAGTACGCTCAAGCCGGCCCTCTGATGGGCACGCTAGGAGTGTTCGAGTGATGGGGGACTCCGTGGACGAACTGGCAGCCGACGGCGCACTCGCCAACGCCAAGAAGCTGGGTCAACTCCTGCGCACTCTTCGTAAGAAGCGAGGCTTGACGGCCGCACAGGCGGGCGCGGAAGTGGGTTGCCACGCCTCGCAGATCAGCCGCTACGAGACCGCCACCCGCGTAGTGGGCGTGGCACACTTCGAAAAGTTGATGGAGGTCTACCGCGTTACGGACGTCCAGCGCGACGAACTGGAAGTGCTCGCAGACCAGGCCCGGGACGCAGAGAAACCGTGGTGGTCCGACTACGGCGATGCCATCAACACGCGATACGCACGCCTACTCGACGCGGAGTCCACAGCCACGAGTTGCTTCGATTACCAAACGGTGCTCGTCACCGGGTTGCTCCAGACCGAGGGCTACACGAGGGCCGTGACGGCAGTCGGTTTCGGAGAGGTGGGCCCCAGCCAGGTTGACGCCTTGGTCGAGGTCCGAATGCGTCGTCAACAACGAGTCTTCACCCACGAGCGGCCGCTGGAACTCAGCGTTGTCCTGACCGAGGCGGCGCTGTGCTTCCGCGTTGGGGGCGCGAAGGTGCACCGGGCCCAACTCGTACGCCTGATCGAGGCACCGAAGAAGTATCCGAACATCACCGTCCGCATCATCCCGTTCGACGCCGGCGAAGATGGCACTCAAACAGGTGCCTTCAACATCTACCGCTGCCCGCCAGAGCCTGACGTCGGGTTCAGCGAATCAGTTTCCGGCGGCTCCGTGTTCAAATCGGGGCTGGATCTACGCCGAATGAACCGATTGTCCAAGACGCTGACGCGGGTGTCCCTGGAACCCGGACCAAGCGCTGACTTGATCCGGAAATACCTCTAGAGAAGGATGATCAAATGGAATCCATCCGTGCGACGACCACGGTAGAACCCACCTGGCGTACGAGCACCTACACTGGCAACACCGGGCAGTGTGTGGAGGTCGGACCGCTGCCGAGTGCCGTCGCCGTACGCGACACCAAGCGGCGGACCGGTCCCGTTCTCATGTTCCCCAGCAAGGCGTTCGAGCAAGCTGTGAGGGCTCTGGCGAACTAGCACGCCGTTGCCATCCGGAGTCCCGTGTGTGTCTGACGGTGACCCGAAGGCCGTGCAGGACGCGACAGCGAGGCCGCCCCCGGTGAGTGGGGGCGGCCTCATTTGCTTCACGGTAGTACTCGCGTCCGACCCGACAGGCACGGATCCGAGAGGTCGCAGCCGTGGCAACAGATGACTTTGGGTCGCCACTTCCTAGCTGATCGTGATTGACGCCCGTGTGCGTTGCCCGTACGTTGCGATAAGCCACACCCGTACGGCGCCCGAGGAGTTCGGAACGCCGTGACCAAGGGAGGGACCGACATGGGCGACCACGACGGCGGCAACGCTCCTCTCAAGCCACTGAAGCCGGGCCAAGCACCGCCCGTGCCGAGCGATCCCGACAAGCACCCCGACGGCAGCTCGCCCCCCGGGCCCGGCAGGCGCCGCAAGGACGACAAGTGACCTCGCTCGCTCGCGTCCTCGCGGACGCGGGCGGCCTTCCCTCCGGCTGGGAAACCGCATTCGAGACCGTCGATCGTGCGGTCTTCGTCCCCGATCGCGTCTGGGTCTGGGACGGCACGAGCGGCTATACCCTCGCCGACCGCAACGCGACCGGAGACCACGGCCGCGATGCCTGGAACCGAGCCGCCCACGGTGCGGACGTCCTTGTCACCCAGTGGGACGACGGCCACCACACCGGCGACGAACCAGGCGACACTCCCACCTCGTCCGCATCGGCCCCCGCCGCGGTCGCCCGGATGCTCGACGACCTCGATATCACCGGCGGCGAAAACGTCCTCGAGGTCGGCACGGGAACCGGTTACACCGCCGCGCTCCTGGCCGCGCGCGGCTGCCGCGTCACCACGATCGAGGTGGACGCCGAACTCGCCGACCAAGCCCGCAAGAACCTCGCCCGGGCCGGGTACCCCGACGTCGTCGTCATCGCCGGCGACGGTGCCCGAGGCCACCCCGCCGGCGGACCGTACGACCGAGTCCACGTCACCGCCGCAGTACGCGCCACACCTCCCGCGTGGCTCGAACAGACCCGCCCCGGCGGCCTCATTGTCATGCCCTGGGGCACCTACTACACCGGCTCCGACTGGACCACCGTCCTCACGGTCCACGACTCCCGCCATGCGAGCGGCCCCTTCACCGACCCCGTGGCCTTCATGAAGATCCGGGACCAGCGCCGCCGTTGGTCGGGAACAACCTTCCCGGACGACTGGATGGACAACGCACGCCAGTCCAAGCCCGATATCGAGATCGCCGACATCACCGGCGCACTGTACGAGCCCGTCGAGTTCGTCATCGGACTCCACGTCCCCGGCTGCATCCCTGCGCGCGTGGTCGACCCCGACGGCGTGAACCTGTGGCTCTACGGTGCCGACACCGGGGACGGCGAATCCATTGCGGTGGCCGCATTCGGAGACGGCTACACCCCCCAGGCGGTCCAAGCCGGACCCCGAGACCTGTGGACCGAGGTCCAGTCGGCCTACCACCGCTGGAACGACGCGGGGAAGCCGGCCGTCGACCGCTTCGGGCTCACCGTCACCGCGAGCGGAGATGTTCGGGTGGAGCAACGACCGTGGTACGAGACACCCGACCGCGAACTACCGTTTCGCCACTGACCAGGTGAGCGGTGTGGCCTCGGGTCGCCCCGCTCTCGTGGTCGACGTCCTCACACGCGTGAAGGATGACCTCGTATCGATGCCGGACGGGTCGGACCTCGACGTAGTGGACGCCCAAGCGGTCGGCGACTCGAACCGGACCGAGGAACTGCTCGACGGGCCGCCCGCAGCGCAAAGCGCCGCAGGCGAAGGATTCTGCCAGGTAGCGCATGGCTGAGAGAGTGGAAGACGTGGCCGACGGATGTGCCGGGCCGTTCGCCAACCGAAGCGCTCATCCGCCGACTTGAGCGCCGACCACACGAATTGTGCCTGTGCTTGAGTCGGCCGGATGAGTGGTTCGCCCTGCTTTCAGTCCCTCTCGTGCGAAATGACGGTGGTTCCGGCGCAGTGAGCTGACCCGGGTTTCGTAGAGTGTTGCGGTTGTTCAGGCGGTCTTCGTTTGTTGTTGCTGCGGGTACTGTCGGTACGCCTGCTCGTACTCGA
>NZ_JBITJP010000015.1:202405-278992 GCF_044460165.1 Embleya sp. NPDC050154 | reverse complement strand
AAACGACGCGACACGTCATCCCTCCCGCACGGCACCAGACTTCATGCCCGACCAGCGGAAACGCAGGAACTACTTTCGATAAGACAACGGCTTCTGATGCGGAGAGCCGCAGTTCGTCCGGGCAATCAGCCCCCAACTCAGCCCGGCCGGCGTTTGAGGCCAACCGGCCGCAGGCCGGCCAGGTGCAGCGCCATGCGGCGACGAGCTCAGCGCCCCCGCCACGCGGCAGAAAGCACGTCCCCGTTGAACCGCCCGATGACCCCCAGCGGAATGCCCTTCGGGCACACCGCGGTGCACTCGCCGGTGTTGGTGCAACCACCGAAGTCCGCGTCGTCGTGAGCGTGGATCATCGCCTCGACGCGCGTGTCCTGCTCCACCGCACCCTGCGGCAGCAAACCCAGGTGGGTGGCCTTCGCGGCGGTGAACAACATCGCCGACCCGTTCGGACACGCCGCCACGCACGCGCCGCAGCCGATGCAGGTCGCGGCCTCGAACGCGGCGTCCGCGTCGGCCTTGGGGATCGGCGTCGCGTGCGCCTCGGGGGCCGAGCCGGTGGGCGCGGTGACGTACCCGCCGGCCTCGATGATCCGGTCCAGGCCGGAGCGGTCCACCACCAGGTCCTTGACCACCGGGAAGGCCGCGGCACGCCACGGCTCGACATCGATGGTCTGCCCGTCGCGGAAGTGCCGCAGGTGGAGCTGGCAGGTCGTGGTGGCCTTCTGCGGCCCGTGCGGCACCCCGTCGATGACCAGGCTGCACGCGCCGCAGATGCCCTCGCGGCAGTCGTGGTCGAAGGCGACGGGCTCGTCGCCGCGCTCGGTGAGCCGCTCGTTGAGCACGTCCAGCAGTTCCAGGAACGACATGTCGGCCGACGCGTCCGGCACGTCGTAGGCGACCATGCCGCCCCGATCCGCCGGGCCCTTCTGCCGCCAGATGCGCAGGGTGAGCTTCATGCGTAATTCCTCGTGGCCAGGGTGACGTTGTCGAAGGTGAGCCGTTCGCGGTGCAGTACGGGCGGGCCGTCCGTGTACTCCCACGCGGCGACGTAGGCGAACGCCTCGTCGTCCCGGGCGGCCTCGCCGCCGGCGCTCTGGTGTTCGGCGCGGAAGTGGCCGCCGCAGGACTCCTCGCGGTGCAGCGCGTCCAGGCACATCAGCTCGGCGAGTTCGAGGAAGTCGGCGACCCGACCGGCCTTCTCCAGCGACTGGTTCAGCCCCGCGCCGGTGCCCGGTACACGCAGCCGCGACCAGAACTGCTCGCGCAACCGCGGGATCCGCGCCAGCGCCTCGCGCAGCCCGGCCGCGTCGCGCTCCATGCCGCACTTCTCCCACATCAGCAGACCCAGCTCGCGATGGAAGTGGTCGGCGGACAGGTCGCCGTCGATCGCGAGCAGGCGCTTGACCCGGTCCTGGACGCCCTGTTCGGTGGCCACCACCTCCGGATCGTCCGCGTCCACCGGCCCGAACGGCCCGGCCGCGAGGTAGTGGGTGAGCGTGGTCGGCAGCACGAAGTAGCCGTCGGCCAGACCCTGCATGAGCGCCGAGGCGCCCAGCCGGTTCGCGCCGTGGTCGGAGAAGTTCGCCTCGCCGATCACGAACAGGCCCGGGATGGTGGACTGGAGGTCGTAGTCGACCCACAGCCCGCCCATCGTGTAGTGCACCGCCGGGTAGATCCGCATCGGTACGGTGTACGGGTCCTCGCCGGTGATCCGCTCGTACATCGCGAAGAGGTTGCCGTACTTCTCCTCGACGGCCGGCGCGCCCAGCCGCTCGATCGCGTCCGCGAAGTCGAGGTAGACGCCCAGCCCGCCCGGTCCCACGCCGCGTCCCTCGTCGCAGACCCGCTTGGCCGCGCGCGAGGCGATGTCGCGCGGGACCAGGTTGCCGAAGGCCGGGTACATCCGCTCCAGGAAGTAGTCCCGCTCCGCCGCCGGGATGTCGCCGGGCGCGCGGGTGTCCCCGCCGGCGGTGGGCACCCACACCCGGCCGTCGTTGCGCAGCGACTCGCTCATCAGGGTGAGCTTGGACTGGTGCTCGCCGGAGACCGGGATGCAGGTCGGGTGGATCTGGGTGAAGCACGGGTTGGCGAACAGCGCGCCGCGCCGGTGCGCGCGCCAGACCGCGCTCGCGTTGCAGCCCATCGCGTTCGTGGACAGGAAGTAGGCGTTGCCGTAGCCGCCGGTGGCCAGGACGACCGCCTCGGCCAGGTGCGTGGTGACCTCGCCGGTGACCAGATCGCGCACCACCACGCCGCGGGCCCGGCCGTCCACCACGACCAGGTCGAGCATCTCGGTGCGCGCGTGCACGGTGACGTTGCCGGCCGCGACCTGGCGCGACATCGCCTGGTAGGCGCCGAGCAGGAGTTGCTGGCCGGTCTGGCCACGCGCGTAGAACGTCCGGGAGACCTGCGCGCCGCCGAACGAGCGGGTGTCGAGCAGACCCCCGTAGTCGCGGGCGAACGGCACGCCCTGCGCGACGCACTGGTCGATGATCTGGGTGCTCACCTCGGCCAGCCGGTGCACGTTGGACTCGCGGGCGCGGAAGTCGCCGCCCTTGATGGTGTCCTTGAACAGCCGGGCCACGCTGTCCCCGTCGCCGCGGTAGTTCTTGGCGGCGTTGATGCCGCCCTGCGCGGCGATGCTGTGCGCGCGGCGCGGCGAGTCCTGATAGCAGAACGAGGTGACGGGGTGGCCCAGTTCGGCCAGCGTTGCGGCGGCGGAGGCGCCCGCGAGACCGGTGCCGACGACGATGACCGGGAGCCGGCGCCGGTTGGCCGGGTTGATCAACCTGGCGGCCAGTCGGCGCTGTCCCCAACGCTCGGCCAGCTCACCGTCCGGAGCCACTTCGTCGGCGATCTCGGCGCCGACGGTGTAATGCGCGTACTCGGTGTGCCCGGGTCGCCCGGCGCCCTCGCCGGATGCGAGGTGTCCGGTGTCTCGGGTTGTCTCGGTGTGTCGGTCCATCACGTTCACCCCACGATTCCGACGGTCACGGCGAACGGCACGGAGAGGAATCCGACCGTCATGAACACGGCGTATCCGGTCGCGATCCGACCCATCAGCCGCTCGGTGCCGGGGCGTTGCCGGCCGAGCGAGCGGGTCATGCTCCACACGCCGTGGCGCAGGTGGAAGCCGACCGCGACGACCGCCACGGTGTAGATCGCGGTGATGTACCAGTGCTCGAAGTCGGCGGTGACGTTGGTGTACGGCTTGCCGGAGGCCCCGACCGGATTGGCCACCCCGACGGTGAGGTCGAGCAGGTGGTAGACCACGAACAGGGCGATGATCACACCGCCCCAGCGCATCGTGCGCGCGGCGTACGAACCCTGGACCGGCGGGCGGTGCACGTACTTGACCGGCCGCGCCCGGCGCGCGCGTCGGGTGAGCAGGATCGCCATCGCCATGTGCACGAGCACGGCCGCGGTCAGGCCCACCCGGATGATCCACAGGGTGCCCTCGTGCGGGACCAGCGGCTCGCCGATGGTGCGCAGCCAGTGTGCGTAGTGGTCGAAGCTCGACTCGCCGAAGAAGATCTTCAGATTGCCCAACATGTGGACGGTCAGATAGGCAAGGAGCACGGCACCGCTGAGCGCCATCGCGACTTTCATCATGACGGTCGAACGGTGCGACGCTCCCTGCCTGCGCTGCCCGGCGGCACCGGGTGCGCGGGTCAGGGTCGCCATGGGTTCGACGGTAGGCGGACCAAGGTCATGCCGTCCAAGATCGGAAATGCCTCGTTTCGATAGCCGTCGGCTATGCAAGGCTGAGGGTATGCAGTTCCAGCAGCTCGTCTACTTCGTCGCGGTCGCCGAGACCCGGCACTTCACCCGCGCGGCCGCGCGTACGCACGTCGCCCAGCCGTCGTTGTCCAAGCAGATCCGGGCCCTGGAGCACGAGTTGGGCGCCGAACTGTTCACCCGCGTACGCGGCAACATCGCGCTGACCCCGGCGGGGGAGCGGCTGCTGCCGATCGCGCGACGGATTCTGGCGGACGTGGACGTCGCGCACCTGGAGGTGGCCGAGCTGGTCGGGCTGCGCTCGGGCCGGGTCCGGATCGGCGCCACCCCGTCGTTGTCCGCCAGCCTGCTGGCCGAGGTGTTGCGCAGCTTCCAGGCCCGCTACGCGGGCATCCGGCTGCTGGTCGACGAGAACGGCTCGCGGGACCTGGTCCGGGCCCTGCTGCGCGGCGATCTGGACCTGGCGCTGATCGTGGTGCCGCCGCAGGGGGTCGGCGCGGCGCTGACCACCGAGCCGCTGCTGCGCGAGGATCTGGTGCTCGCGGGCACGCCGCCGGTGGCCGGTGCGACCGTGCCGATCGAGGCGCTGCGAGGGGTGCGGCTGGTGATGTTCCGGGACGGCTACGACCTGCGCGAGTCGACTCTGACCGCGTGTCACGAGGCGGGTTTCGAGCCGGAGTTCGCGATCGAGGGCGGTGAGATGGACGCGGTGTTGCGGTTCGTGGAGGTGGGCCTGGGGCCGGCCATCGTGCCGAGCATGGTGCTGGTCGGCCGACCGGGCCTGACCGCGACGCCGCTCACCCCGCCGGGCCTGTCCCGCACCATCGCCCTGGCCCACCGCAGCGACGCCGCGCTCACCCACGCCGCGCGCGCCTTCCGCGAGGAGCTGCGCGCCTTCCTGACCCCCGATCGCCTGCCGGCCGGTGTCGAGCGCATCGGCGAGCACGCGGTGTGATCCGCCGCCGGTCGGCCGGCGCCCGAGGCACCGCCCGACCGCCGGCGTCGCGGGTGTCACCCCAGCGGCATGATCAGGCAGGTCGTGGTCGCGGTGGCGAGCAGGCGGCCTTGGTGGTCGGTGAGTTCGGCCTCGGCGGTGCGGATCGTGCGACCGCGATGGATCACCCGGCCCTCGGCGCGCAGCTTGCTGCCGTCGAGCGGGCCCGGGCGCAGGTAGCGCACCGAGATGTCGAGCGAGGTGTACCCGGTCGCGGGCGGCAGGGTGGTGTGCACCGCGCAGGCCATCGCGGAGTCCAGCAGTGTGGCCGCGATGCCGCCGTGCATGGTGCCGATCGGGTTGGCGAACTCGGGCCGGGCGGACGCGCTGAACACGATCCGGCCGTCCTCGACCTCTTCCGGCTCCATGCCGATGAACGGGCCGATCCCCGTGGGCATGCCGTGGTCCCGCAGGGCCTGGAGCTGTTCCAGACCGGTCGGTCCCGCGGTCGACGACGTAGTGCTCATTCCGAACCCCTCACCTGAGTTGACGCTGTCAAGTTGACAGCGTCAAGTCGGTGGCTGTCAACTGGACGCGTGCCGCCCACCAGTCGATCCCGCGCCCGTACCCGTGCCCGTCCCGGGGACGGCGCGCTGCTGCGCGACGAGATTCTGCGCGCGGCGACCGCGCTGCTCGACGAGGCCGGCGACGAGTCCGCGCTCACGCTGCGCGCGGTCGCCGCGCGTGTGGGTGTGACGACGCCGTCGGTGTACCTGCACTTCGCGGACAAGGAGGCGCTGGTCGAGGCGGTGTGCCTCGCGGTGTGGGAGGACCTCGGGCGGCGGATGCGCGAGGTGGGCGACGGCATCGCGGATCCGTACCAGTCGATGCGTCGGCGCGGTGCCGCGTTCGTCCGCTTCGGGCTCGAACACCCGGTGCAGTACCGCCTGTTGATGATGCGGCCGCGATCGGGCTCGGCGGGCGGGTGGACCGCGGCGGACGCGTGTCTGGCCTACGTCGGCGAGGCGATCCAGCCGTGTCTGGACGCCGGTGTCCTGGTCGGCGACCCGACCCGGCTGACCCTGCAGATGCTCGCGGCGCTGCACGGCCTGGTGGCGCTCTACCTCGCGCGGCCCGACTATCCGTGGCCGGACGACGTGGAGACGATGGCCGACGAGGTGACCCGGATGGCCGGGTTGGGCTCCGCGCTCGCCGGCCGTCTGCGCGGTCCCGGCCCGGCGCCGAGCACGAGCGCGTTCGCGGCGGGATTCGACGCGCTCGCCGACCGGCTGCGGCGGCCGGAGCAGGGCGAACCGCCTGCGGGCCCGGCGCAGGACGCCGGGCCGACGCGCGGCGACCCCGAGGGCGGCGGGTCGCTCCCGTAGCGGCGGGCGGGGGAGACGGCCGCGCGTCCGGTGCGCGTGCGGGTCAGTGACCCTTGCGCTTGTCCGCCTGCTTCTTCACCTTGTCCACGATGGACTTGACCTTGTCCGGGTTCTTCTTGGCGTAGTCGGTCGCCTTCTTGATCAGCTTGTCGAGACCGGCCATGACGCCCACTCCTTGTTTCGTTCGGGGCGATCGGATCGCCACCGCTCTGGTCGATGTCACTGTGCCGCGACCGCTGTGCCTGCCGGGGCGCTGCCCGGACGCGGTACCGCGGACCGGATGCGATGCCGCTCCGGTTCAGGATCAACCGCCGCCCGCCCGAAATCGTTCCCCCGGACCCGACGTCAGGGCCGCACCGACGACGATGCGGCCCTGACGCACGTTCGTGCGGGGGTCGTGCGGCCGGGGCCGACCCCGGGGGAATCGGCTCAGATGTTGACGCCGAAGTCCTTCGCGATGCCGGCCAGACCCGAGGCGTAGCCCTGGCCGACCGCGCGGAACTTCCACTCGTTGCCGTTGCGGTACAGCTCACCGAAGACCATCGCGGTCTCGGTGGACGCGTCCTCGGTGAGGTCGTAGCGCGCGAGTTCGTTGTTGTCCGCGCGGTTGACCACCCGGATGTAGGCGTTGCGTACCTGGCCGAAGGACTGGTCCCGGGCCACCGCGTCGTGGATCGACACGGGGAAGACCACCCGCTGGACGTCGCCGGGCACGGACGCGAGGTCGACGTTGACGGTCTCGTCGTCGCCATCGCCCTCACCGGTGAGGTTGTCGCCGGTGTGCTGGACCGAGCCGTCGGGGCTGGTCAGGTTGTTGTAGAAGACGAAGTGCAGATCGGACAGCACCCGACCGTCGTTGCCGAGCAGCAGTGCGCTCGCGTCGAGGTCGAAGTCCGCACCGGTCGTGCTGCGCGCATCCCATCCGAGACCCACCGCGACGGCGGTGAGACCGGGCGCGGCCTTGGACAGGGATACGTTGCCGCCCTTGGCGAGACTGACTCCCATGGCAGTGCTTCCTTCCCTCGTGCATGTCTGGGTACAGGCGGATCGGGTGATCACGCGACGGCCGCCGATGGGTGAATCTACAGGACTGTAGAAGCCCGGCGTGCGCCGGTGCGACGTGTGCATGTCGTGTGACGTGCGATCGCCAATGCAGTGATACCCCATCCCACCATCGTGGGACGACAGCGGGCGGCCGAACTCTCGGGACGGATGCGTCGATTCGGCCGCGCCCGGAGCCCGGGCGGGTCGCGCGGGGGCGCGAACGGCGGGGTAAATGGGTTGATTTCCTTGGAGATTACCGCACATCGCCCAGACGTCTTCGGGGCAACTCCCCCGCCGCGCGCGGCAGGCGCGGAACGGCGCGGACGGGCGCGGTGGGGGCCGGCAGCGCGCGGGCTTCACTCGCGCACGAGCCCCGCGCGTACGTCTCCGGGTATGCGCGCACGCAGCCGGAACGCGTCGCCGACGACCCCGGCGGTGAGCGTGCCGCCGAGCGCCGCCAGGCGCCCGTCGAGGGACTTCAACCCCAGGCCCGCCCCGGTCGGCGCCGAGCCGGCGCCGGCACGCACGCCGTCGTTGGTCAGGAGCAGTACGACCGCGCCGTCCGGCTCGACCGACGCGATGATCGCGCACCGGGTCGCGGAGCTGTGCCGCAGTACGTTGGTGGCGCCCTCGCGCAGCACGGTCGCCAACACGGTGTCGATGCCCGCCGGCAACGCGCCCACGTCGACGGCGACCTCCACCGCCACCCCGGCCCCGGCCAGCACGTCCCGCGCGGTCCCCGCCTCGACCGCCAACGACATCCCGCGATACCCGCCCGAGACCGTGCCGACGTCCGCCAGCGCCTGCCGGGCCATGGCCAGCCCCTCGGCGAGCCGGCTCGCCGCCGACTCCGAGTCGCGATCGGCGAACCGCAGCGCCAGTTGGGTCTTGAGCACCAGCGCGGACAGACTGAAGCCGAGCAGGTCGTGCAGATCGTGTCCCAGCCGCAGCCGTTCGCGGGCGACCTGCCCGGCGGCCAACTCGACCCGGGCCGCGCCCAGCGCCCGCGCGAGGTCGGCCATCCGGACCAGACCGTAGACCAGCGCCGCGCGCTCCAGGATCCACACCACGTGGTAGACGCGATCCAGCAGGGTCGGACTCCAGGTGCCGAAGTACACGTCGTGCAACGCGAATCCGATCACCGCGAGCACGCGCCACGGCCCGCGCAGCAACACCAGGGCGAGCCCGGCCAGGAACAGCCCCACCGACCAGACCCGGGCGTCGAACACGACGAGCGGCACGTACGCGAGCGCGATCTGCGCCGCGAACGTGCACCGCCACCAGCGGGGCCGCCCACCGGAGGCGGGTGTGCAGTTGCGGATGTACAGCGCGACGAAGGCGCACAACAGGAGCCCGAACAGCGCCTGCCGGGCCGGGGAGTAGTCGCTCGCGGCGAGCACCCGCAGCGGCAGCGGCACGATCAGCAACACCAGGATCGCCACCCGCAGCACCGCGACCGCGCGCGGCGTCGGCTCGTCGGCGATCGCCGGCGGCGGGGTGTTCTCGATGCTCTTGTGCTCGTGCGCGAAGGCCCGGGCCCGGGCCATCGCCGCACGGGCCTCGGCCAGCGCCTCGGTCAGGGCCGGCCGGGTGCTCTCCGGGCGCTCGCGCAGTCCGACCACAAGCGCGTCGCCGCCGGCCAGGATCCGGGTCAGGCTCGCGCCGACGCCGTCGGTCAGGTGCCGGGCGAAGCGCAGGCGTTCCCGGGCGACCTCGGCCTCCGCGAGCGCGGTGCGGGTCGCGGTCAGCGCGGCGACCAGGTCGGCGAGCCCGGCGAGCGCGTACACCGCCAGCCCGACCAGGGCGGCCTGCCCCAGAACCAGGTACAGCGCCTCCACCACGGTCGGCCGGACCGCGAGACCGACCGGCACCTGTACGGCCAGCACCGCCACGAACCCCGCCCAGGCCGCCCACGCGGGCCGCAACAGAAGCAGCGCGGCGCCCGCGAGGAAGCCCGGATTGCCGTACCAGGTCTCGTGGAACCACGTCATCGGCAGATAGGTGAGCACGGCCTGCGCGCCGAGCGTCCACCGCCAACCCGCCGGCCGGGAGCCGTCCGCCGGGCGTACGCAGTTGCGCAGGTGCAGCGTCACCAGGGCGAGCAGCAGGCCCAGCGCGATCGCCTTGGCGCCGGTCGACAACCGGGTCGACTGGACCAGCCCGACGAAGCCGCCGAAGAAGAACCCGCAGGTGATCACCGCGGTCACGACCCGGGCGAGCAGCGGCGCGAAGGCGGCGTCCTCCCGAGGGCCGAAGGCGGCCCTCATCGCGTCGCGACCACTCGACGCCACCATCACCATCCCGTGCCGTTCCCCGGTGCCGCCGACGGCGGCGCTGTGCGAGCATGCCGGCCGCCCCGGGCGTCCCGGCGGAGCCCGGCTTTTCCCTCGGCGGCAGCCAAACGGTACCGACCGGACACCGGACCCTCGCGCCGGGGTCCACCGCGCGAAACGGGTCTCGGCGCGCGGGTGCCGGCGTGTCCCGCGCCGCCGGTGGGGCCGGTCACCCGCACGGATCACCCGGCTGGCGCGGCCTCTCGGCGCGTTCGACGGTGACGTGAGGCAGCCGTATCCGTCGAGTACGAAGCGAGGCGCCCATGTTCGCGGCCCTGGGCCGGTTTGTCGTACGCAGGCCCTGGTGGGTCATCCTGGCCTGGGTGATCGCGGCGGGTGTGGTGATCGGCCTCGCGCCGAAGCTGACCTCCTCCACCGACGAGAAGAGCTTCCTGCCCAAGTCCTACGAATCGGTGCGCGCGTCCGACCTGCGCAACCAGGACTTCCCGCAACAGGAGAACGTCGGCGCGGTGATCGTCTTCCAGCGCTCCGACGGCAAGCCGTTGACCCAGGCGGACAGCGAGCAGGTCGCCCGGATCTCGGCGTCGGTGCAGGCGCGGAAGATCGAGGACGTCCTCGCGGTGACCCCGGGGCAGGTCTCGCCGAACGGCCTCGTGCAGACCTCGACGGTCGCGATGCCGGAGATCACCGACCCCAACGACGAGACCCCGCAGGACGCGGTCGAGGAGATGCGCAAGGACGTCAAGGCGCAGGTGGCCGGCACCGCCCTGACGGCGGGCATCACCGGTCAGGCCGCGCAGGCGCTCGACGAACGGGACTCCTCGAAGAAGGCCGGCACGCTGGTCGCGGTCGGCACCATCGTGATCATCGTGTTGCTGCTCCTGATCATCTTCCGCAGCCCGATCATCGCGCTGCTGCCGGTGGTGATCATCGGGCTGATCGCGCCGATGGCCACCGGGCTGATCGCGTCGGCCAACAAGGTCTTCGACATGAAGGCGGACAGCTCGATCGAACAACTGCTCACCGTGGTGCTGTTCGGCGTCGGCACGGACTATGTGCTGTTCCTGCTCTTCCGCTACCGCGAGGTGCTGCGCGAGGGGGTCGACGCCAAGACCGGCATGGTGCACGCGGTGTCCAGGGTCGGCGAGGCGATCGCCTCCGCCGCGGCGGCGGTGATCGTCGCGTTCGCGGCGCTGACCCTGTCCACGCTCGGCATGCTGCGCTCGATGGGCCCGGCGCTTGCGATCGCGGTGTTCGTGACGCTGGTCGCGGGCCTGACGCTGGTGCCGGCCGTGGTCTCGCTGCTGGGTACCCGCGTGTTCTGGCCGTCCAAGTCCTGGCGGGTCGCGCCGCACGGCACCGGCTTCGCCCGACTCGGCCGGGGCATCGGGCGCCGACCGGCGGTGTTCGCGGTGCTGTCCGCGCTGGTGATGGGCGTACTCGCGATCGGCGCGCTGGGCTACAAGGCCAACTTCGACCTGGCCGGCTCGTCGCTGCCCTCGGACAAGGAGTCCGTGGTCGCGATGAAGAACCTGGAGAAGGGCTTCCCGCCCGGCACCACGGACCCCACCGAGGTGTACCTGACCTCGACCACCGGCCGGCCGCTCACGCCCGCGGAGCGGATCCCGTTCGAGGCGGCGCTGCAGCGGGTGCAGGGGGTCGGTTCGGTGACCGAGGCGGTGCTCAGCGCGGACCAACGAACCGCGTTCTACTCGGTGGTGCTCACCGACTCGCCCGCCACCGACGACGCCCTGTCGACGATCAAGGACCGGCTCCGGCCGACCATGCACGAGGCGGCACCGGCCGGGACCCGGGCGCTCGTGGGCGGGATCAGCGCCGTCTACGTGGACATCAACCGGGCCGTGGACCGGGACTACTCGGTGGTCTTCCCGGTCGCCGCGGTGTGCATCATGATCATCCTGGGCCTGCTGCTGCGCAGCCTGGTCGCGCCGTGGTACCTGATGGCCTCGGTCGCGCTCGGTTTCGGCGCCACGCTCGGCGCGACGTCGGTGCTGTTCCAGAAGATCGGCGACCAGCCCGGGCTGATGTTCATGCTCCCGGTGATCATGTACCTCTTCGTGGTCGCGCTCGGCACCGACTACAACATCCTGATGGTGTCGCGATTGCGTGAAGAGGCCCGAGAGGGCCACAACCCCCACGACGCGGCGGCCGTCGCGGTCAAGCACTCGGGTCCGACCATCGCGGCCGCGGGCGTGATCCTGGCGGGCACCTTCGCGACCCTGATGCTGGCGGGCAACTCGACGTTGTCCCAGATGGGCTTCGCGCTCTCCAGCGGCATCGCGATCGCGGCCTTCATCATGGCGCTGATCTTCACCCCGAGCCTGACCGCGCTGATCGGACACACCGCGTGGTGGCCGGGCCACGGCGACACCAAGCCGGCCGGCGAGACGGAACGCGAGAGCGAACGGGTGGGGTGAGGCCGCGCCGATCCGCGGGCAGGACCCGCCTTCGGCGCGGCGGCGCGGCCGATCGAAAAAAGTTCGGCGCGGCCGATGAGTTCTTCCGCGGGGGACCGTCTACCGCTTCGGAAGCACCGAGACGTACGAGATGGGACGCATCATGGCCACGATGATCTTTGTGAACCTGCCGGTCAAGGACCTCGCGAAGGCGACCGAGTTCTACACCGCGCTCGGGTTCACCCAGAACGCGCAGTTCAGCGACCAGAACGCGAGCTCGTTCGCGATCAGCGACACGATCCACGTGATGCTGCTCGTCGAGCCGTTCTTCAAGACCTTCACGAGCAAGGAGATCGTCGACGCGACCAAGGCCACCGAGGCCATCGTCGCGCTGAGCGCGGAGAGCCGCGAGGGTGTCGACGAGCTGGTGGAGAAGGCGTTCGCGGCGGGCGCCAGGACGTCGAACGAGACGATGGACCAGGGATTCATGTACGGCCGCAGCTTCCAGGACCCGGACGGCCACCTGTGGGAGGTCGTGTACATGGACATGTCGGCGGTCCCGGACCAGCCCTGAGCCGGGGTACGACGCGGCCCGTCCGGCGGGGCGCCGCGCCCGCTGTCGTCAGAGGCCGGGTGGTTCGGGGCGTACCAGGCCGCTCTGGTAGGCGATGACGACGAGTTGGGCGCGGTCGCGGGCGCCGAGTTTGGTCATGGCTCGTTGGATGTGGGTGCGCACGGTCAGGACGCTCAGGACGAGTTCTCGGGCGATCCGGTCGTTGGATTTGCCGTGGGCCGCCAGGACGGTGACCTCTTGTTCACGGGGCGTGAGGTCGGCGAGGCGTTCGGCCGGGGCGAGGGGCGGTCCTGCGGCGGGGGTGGTGAGGAAGCGGGTGATCAGCGCTTGGGTGGCCCCCGGGGACAGGAGGGCTTCGCCCGCGGCGATGGTGCGGATGCCGTCCAGCAGCGTGTCCGTGGTGACGTACTTGCCGAGGAAGCCGCTGGCACCCACACGTAGTGCCTGGGCGACGTATTCCTCGGTCTCGAACATGGTCAGGATGAGGACGCGGGTGCCGGCTAGGCCGGGGTCCGCGCAGATGGTGCCGGTGGCGGCGAGGCCGTCGCCGTTGGGCATGCGGATGTCCATGAGGACGACGTCGGGCCGGTGCACGCGGGCGAGTTCCACCGCCTCCCGGCCGTCGGCGGCCTCGCCGACGACCTCCAGGTCGTCGCAGGAGTCGATCAGGAGCCGGAAGGTGCCGCGCAGCAGGGCCTGGTCGTCGGCGAGCAGGACGCGGATGGTCAACGGGTTTCCTCGGGTCGTCGTCCGGTCGGGGCGTCCGCCGGGGTGCGGGGCTCCGGGGTGCGGGGCTGGAAGGGGAGGGCGGCGGCGACTTCGAATCCGCCTTCGGGTCGGGGGCCGGCGCGCAGGTCGCCACCGACGGAATGGGCACGTTCGCGCATGCCCATCAGTCCGTATCCGCCGCCGGGCATCGGCGGGACGGCCCCGCCGTGCATTGTGCCGTCGTTGGTGACGGTGATGAGCAGACGCGAGCCGTCGTAGCGCAGCCGGACTCGGGCCGCGTGGTCGGGCGCGTGTTTCGTGGCATTGGTCAGGGCCTCCTGGATGATCCGGTAGGCGGTCAGGTCCACTCCCGGGGACAGCGGCCGAGCCTCGCCCTCGATGTCGACGGTGACGGTCAGGCCGGCCGATGCGCAGGCCGCGACCAGTTCGGGCAGGCGGTCCAGCCCCGGGGTGGGTTCCAGCGGGGAGGCGTGCGGGTCGGCGGTCTGGCGCAGCACGCCCACCGTGGCGCGCAGTTCCAGGAGCGCGGAGGTGGTGGTGCCGACCAGGTCGGCGAGGATCTTGCGGGTCTGCTCCGGGTGCGTGTCGGCGAGATGGGCGGCGGTGCCGGCCTGGGCGTGGGCGACGGCCATGTGGTGGGCGACGGCGTCGTGGAGTTCGCGGGCGATGCGCATGCGTTCCTCGGCGACGCGGAGCCGGGCCTCCTCCTCGCGGGTGCGTTCGGCGTGCGCGGCGCGGGCCTGGACGGACTCGAGGTAGGCGCGCCGGAAGCGGCTCCTGCCGCCCAGGGACACCGGCAGCAGCAGCCACAGGACCGTGCCCACGGTGCGGAGGATGAAGTCGTCGCCGAGCGGCGCGCCGGCCAGCGAGGTGGCCACGAGCAGGGCCACGGTCGCCGAGCCGTAGACGCCGGTGGTCCGTGAATCGGTAAGCGCGGCCAGCCAGTACAGGGCGGTCATGACGGGCGCCAGCAGCAGGGGACTGGGCAGGTAGCCCAGGGCGGTCAATAGGGCGGCCGCGGCGGCGGTGACCGCGAGGGTGGCGCGCGGGCGGCTGCGGGCGGCCAGGACGGCCGCGCCGGAGGCCACGAGGATCCAGGCGGGCCACAGGGCGTGCGGGGGCGAGGACTCGGACGTGCTGATCTGGGCCCCGAAGAGCGTGCAGACGCACAACGCCACCGCCGTCACCACGTCCGCGGTTCGGGCGTGGCGCTCCGCGTACCGTTCGAGGTAGCTGGTCATCGTGCTCTCCGCTGGGGGGCGTTGCAGGAATCCATGGTCGCCGACGACCACGAGGACGGGGCGTGCGGACCGCCCGAGACACGGGTCTCGGGCGGTCCTGGGTGGAGCCGGTCACACGCGGGCCTGGACCGGCCCTTCCGGGTCATGGTCGGGTCGTGCGTGGCCGAGCGCCCCGCCTTCCACGTCGACCCGGGGCAGGACGCGGCCCAGCCACCTCGGCAGCCACCAGGCACGGTCGCCGAGCAGGGCCAGGACGGCGGGCACGATCGCCATCCGGACCACGAATGCGTCGAAGAGCACCGCGGCGGCCAGGCCGAACCCGAGCATCTTGATCAGCCCCCCTTGTTCCCCGATGAACCCGGAGAAGACCGCGATCATGATCAGCGCGGCGGCCGTCACCACCCGGGCGCTGTGCCGGAACCCGGACACGATCGCCTGATCGGCGGCTTCCCCGTGGGTGTACGCCTCCCGCACCCGGGAGACCAGGAAGACCTCGTAGTCCATGGCCAGCCCGAAGACGATGCCCATCATGAAGATCGGCATCAGGCTCATGATCGGCCCGGTCTGCTCCACCCCGAACAGGTCCGCGGCGTGTCCCTCCTGGAAGACCAGCACCAACGCGCCCAGCGCCGCCAGCACCGAGAGGACGAAACCCAGGGCCGCCTTGACCGGCACCAGGACGGACCGGAAGACCAACAGCAGCAGCACCACCGCCAAGCCGCCGACCACCGCCAGATAGGGCACCAGCGCGGACTGCACCTTCGCGGCGATGTCGATGTTCAGCGCGGTCGTGCCGGTGACCTCGAACGTCGCCGACGCCTGCTTCTGCACAGCCGCCCGGCCGCGGCGGATCGTCTCCACCAGGTCCTTGGTCTTCTCGTCCGTGGGGCTGGTCGAGGGGGTGGCCCGGAAGACCGCCGTGTCGCCGGCCTGGTTGAAGCGGGCCGGGGAGACCGACACGATGCCGTCCGTGTCGCCGATCCGGTCGCTGACGGCGCGCACCGCGGCCTGCGGGTCGGCTGCCCCCTTCGCGTCCACGACGATGGTCAGCGGCCCGTTGAAGCCCGGGCCGAAGCCCTCGGCGAGCGCGTCGTAGGCCCGCCGCTCGGTGGTGGCGGTGGACTTGGCCTCGTCACCCGGCATGCCCAACCGCAGCGACGCCATCGGCACGGCCAGGGCGGCCAGGCCGACCACGCCGAGAACCAGCACCGCCACAGGACGACGCAGCACGAAACGTGCCCAGCGCGTGCCCAGGTTGCCCCGCCCGCCGGCGGTGCGGTCGGCAGGCCCGGTGATGCCACGCGTGCCGGCCTTGCGCGCCCTGCGTGCCAGCACCGCGTCGGGCCAGAACCCGAGCAGCGCGGGGACGACCGTCAACGCGACGAGTACGGCGACCGCGACGGTCCCCGCGGCGGCCAGGCCCATCTTCGTCAGTGTCGGAATCCCGACCACCGACAGACCCGCCAGTGCGATCACCACGGTGAGCCCGGCGAACACGACCGCCGACCCGGCGGTACCCACCGCCACCCCGGCCGCCTCCTGCGGTGCCCGGCCGCGCCCGCGCTCCTCCCGATAGCGGGACACCACGAACAGGGCGTAGTCGATGCCCACCGCCAGGCCCAGCATCATCCCGAGGGTGATGGTGTCCGAGGACAGGCCCAACGGGCCCGCGAGCAGCAGGATTCCGAACAGGCTCACGGCGACACCCACGATCGCGGTCAGCAGCGGCAGGCCCGCGGCCGCCATCGACCCGAACGTGAACAGCAGCACGACCGCCGCCGCCGAGAGGCCGACGATCTCTGCGGTCCCGCCGGGTCCGCCGCCGCTGTCCATCGCCGACCCGCCGGTCTCCACCGTCAAGCCCGCCGCCCGCGCCCGCTCCGCCGCCTTGTCCACCGCCGCACGACTGGCGTCGGTGACGTCGGCGGACTCCACCTTGTAGGTGACGGTCGCGTACGCCGTCGAACCGTCCTCACTGACGGCCTTCGACTCGAACGGGTCCGCGACACCGGCCACCTGCGGGCCGAAGCCCAGCGAGCCCACCGCGTCCTCGACGGCCTTCCGCAGGTCGCCCGCGGTCACCTTCCGCCCGCCCGGGGCGACGAAGACGACCCGGGCGGTGGCGCCGTCCGCGGCCGTTCCGGGAAAACGCTCCTCCATGAGATCGAACGCCTTTTGCGACTCGATCCCCGGCATCGAGAACTCCTCGTCCGAGGGCCCCTGCGCCTGCGCAGCGCCCACCGCGACCGCGGCCAGCACCCCCAGCCACACCAGGAGGACCGCGCCGCGGCGCCGAAAGGCGCCGCGGCCGAGCCGATACAGAAAAGTCGCCACGTCAGGGTCTCCCTATCCACATGCGATGACCGCTCAAGGCTCGTCCGGCGGGGCCCCTCCGGTCGTCATGCGGCTACGGACACTGCGACCTACCGAAATGGGACGAGCGCCTACTGAAATCGCAGTAGGCGCCCTCCGGCGCCACTCGCTCGGGTTGGCTCGACACCGCCCACGCGGGCACTTGCCGACCGCCTTCGCCGGGGTACGGCGGAGCCGCGGGATCACCGGCCGGTGACGGTCGGCGGATGCTGTGGGCCGGGCCGGTATGGCCGGTATGTGGGTGCGGGCTCGGGCCGGCACGGGGACGGGTCGGTGGTCTCGGACGGGGGGCTGAGACGGGGCGGGGGCGGTGCGGTCGGGGCGGGTCGGAGCGGGGCGGCGCGTTCCGGTTCCGAGTCGGGGGTGGGCACGACGGGTTCGGTCGGGTGGGGGCGGCCGGGTTGGTCGGGGCAGCCCGGCTCCGAGGCGGGGTGGGCACGATGGGGTCCGGTCGGGTGGGGCGGCTCGGTCGGGCGGCCCCGACCGGGTCAGGGCAGCAGCACCCGGAACGCGGCGCCGCGACCGGGTGCGGTGCGTACCTCGACCCGGCCGCCGTGTGCGTTGACCAGCGCGGCGACGATCGCCAGGCCCAGGCCCGAGCCGCCGCCGGCGGCCCGGCTGCGGGAGGAGTCGACGCGGTAGAAGCGTTCGAAGACGCGTTGTGCGTCGGCCGGTGCCAGACCGGGGCCGGCGTCGGTGACCTCCAGAGCCGCGCACGGGTCCGGTGCCGGGGTCCGGCCCACCGCGATCCGGATCGCGGTCCCGGCCGGGGTGTGTGTCAGCGCGTTGGAGACCAGGTTGGCCACCACCTGGCGCAGCCGCGACTCGTCGCCGGAGACGATCACCGGATGCGCCGCGCCGCCGTCCAGCCCGGTCAGCGTGACCGAGCGATCGGGCGCCAGCGTTTTGATGTCGTGCACCGCGTCGGCGGCCAGGATCCGCAGGTCCACCGGCTCGTTGCAGAGCGGGCGCTGTTCGTCCAGGCGGGCCAGTTGCAGCAGGTCCTCGACCAGGCCGCCCATCCGGATCGCCTCGTCCTCGATCCGGCGCATGGTCCGGGCCACCTCGGCGGGATCGGTGAGCGCCCCCATCCGGTACAACTCGGCGAAGCCGCGCACACTCGCCAGCGGGGTGCGCAATTCGTGTCCGGCGTCGGCGACGAACCGGCGCATCCGCGTCTCCGACTCGGCCCGGGCCGCGAACGCGGTCTCGATCTGGGCGAGCATGCCGTTGATCGATGTGGACAGTCGGCCGATCTCGGTCCCGGGCGCGGGTACCGGGACCCGATGCGAGAGGTCGCCGGCCGCGATCGCCGCCGCCGTCTCCTCGATCCGGCGCAGCGGGCGCAGGCCGCCGCGCAGCGCGAACCAGCCGGCCGCGGCGAGCACGGTCAGACAGCTCAGGCCGATCACCAGGCACACCGTGCGCATCCGGTCGACCGTCGCGCGCACGTCGTCCAGCGGCTGGGCCAGCACCACGCTGCCCTCGCCGCCCGCCACCGGCACCGCGAGCACCCGCCAACGCCCGTCGCCGCTCACCGAGTCGGTCTCGAACGCCCGTCGCTGCAAACCCAGCACCGTGTCGGTGTCCAGCTTCGGCAGTCGGGGTCCCAACTCGTCCTCGGCGCCCGGCGAGCGGATCCGCTGGCGGGTGGTGCCGTCGGGAAACAGGTACTCGGCCACGATCCGGCTCGGCAGCACACCGGGCGCCCGCCCGCGCGGCCCGCTCCGCGGCTCGCCCGACTCCGGCGCACGGAACGCCATCCCGCGTGCGGCCTGGGCCAGTTGCCGGTCCACCTGGTCGGTGAGGTAGCCGCGCAGCGAACCCACCACGACCGTCTGACTGACCAACAGCGCGACGGCGACCAGGGCCATCGCGATGATCAGGACCCGGACACGCAGCGACGACCGACTCGGGTGCGGGAAACGCAGCGGGGACCGGCTCGGGCGAGGCATACGCAGCGAGGATCGGTTCCGGTACGGGAAGCGCAGCGAGGACCGGCCCGGGCGAGGGGTACGCAGCGAGGACCGCCTCGGGTGCGGGAGGCGCATGGGGGCGCCGTCAGACCGTCGGCTGGGGGCGGCGCAGCACGTATCCGACACCGCGCACGGTGTGGATCAACTTGCCTCCGCCGACGTCGAGTTCGACCTTTCGGCGGAGATAGCTGATGTACGACTCGACGATGCTCAGGTCGCCGCCGAAGTCGTACTGCCAGACGTGGTCCAGGATTTGGGTCTTGGACACCACTCGGCCGGTGTTGAGCATCAGGTAGCGCAGCAGCTTGAACTCGGTCGGCGAGAGTTGCACGGGACGGCCGCCGCGCAGCACCTCGTGGCCCTCCGGGTCGAGTTCGAGGTCGGCGACCACGATCCGGTTCGACGGCGTCGGCAGGGCCGCGCCGCCGTCCACCCGGCGCAACACCGCGTGGATGCGGGCGATCAACTCCTCCAGGCTGAACGGCTTGGTGACGTAGTCGTCCCCGCCCAGGGTCAGTCCGGTGATCTTGTCCTTGGTGGTGTCCTTGGCGGTCAGGAACAGTACCGGCAGGTGGGTTCCGTCGGCGCGCAGCCGGCGGACCACCTCGAAGCCGTCCAGGTCCGGGAGCATCACGTCGAGGACGACCAGGTTCGGCCGACAGCGCGCGACCGCCGCGAGGGCGTCCGTGCCGTCCGCCGCCGAGTCGACGTCGAATCCGGCGAAGCGCAGGCTGGCGGACAGGAGTTCGCGGATGTTGGGCTCGTCGTCGACGACCAGGAGGCGGGCGCGGGCGCCGGCTTCGGTGGGCGTGGTCACGTCAGCCGGTCCCGCCGGCGGTGGAGCCGGCTCCGCTCGTCCCGCCGGCCGTGGCGCTCGTGCCTGCCGATCCGCTCGGGCCTGCCGTTCCGTTCGCGCCGCCGGCGCTCGTGCCGGGGTTGCCGGCTCCCGGGCGAGCGGCCGTGGCGGTGCCCTCGGTGACCGAGGTGGCGGCCACCGAGCCGTCCGCGTCCGTGGCGCCACGCACCACGACGGCGTCGCCGGGCTTGAGGTCGACGGGTTTGCCGTCCCGGACGACCTGGATCTTGGTTGCGGCGTCGGTCTTCACCTTGACGATATTGCCGGCCGAATCTGAGACGTAGATGAAAGAGTCGTCCACAACCTTCACGGTCCCGGTGGTCAGGTCCGAGCCGGCGCCCGCTCCGGGGCCGGCCGCCGCGCCGCCGCCGGTACGCCCGGTGCCTTGTCCGCCGCCACCGGTCGAAGGCGCGCCGGCGGCGCGGGCGCCGTACGGGTTCGCGCCCTGCGCGGCGGCGGGTCCGGCGGCCTGATTCGTGCCCTCGCCCTGATCCTTCTGCACCTCGACGCCGGCCAGGAAGCCGACCGCCAGGAACACACCCGCGCCCAGGGTCAGCGTCAGCGCGGGGAGCCTGCGCCGGGGCGGGGCGGTGAGTTCGGCGGCCACGTCGCGAGCGGTCGGCGGCCGGCCGAGGATGTCCTCCGGGGACTCGTCGGGGTGGGATTCGTCGCGGTGGGATTCGTCGAGGTGGGATTCGTCGAGGTGGGATTCGTCGAGGTGGGATTCGTCGGCGGCTTCCGGTTCGGTACGGAAGCCGCCGACGAACCCGGTCTCGGCCGCCGCGTTCGCCGCCGGCCCGGGGTCGCCGGGCGCGGGGATGCGGGAACGGGGGCCGAGGGTCTCGGTGTCGGACGGCGTTGTGTCGGGGATGCGGCTCTGCGGCCGGGTGTCCTGTCGGTCCGGTGCCTCGGTATCGGGACGCGCTGTTTCGGGGACGGCGGTCTGTGGCCGAGTGTCGTGTCGGTCGAGAGTTTCGGTGTCGGGCCGTGCCGTGTCGGGGACGGCGGTCTGTGGTCGGGTGTCGTCTCGGTCGACGCGGTGCTTCGGCGTCATGGTCTCGGTCCTCCTGGGACGCTGGAACGGCGGTGGTCGGTCGGGCTATTCGTGCCGCAGCGCCTCGATCGGGCGCAGCGCCGCCGCGCGTGCGGCCGGGTAGCCGCCGAAGAACAGGCCGATGGCGACCGACACGGCGAACGAGCCGACCACCGAACTCGGCACCACGACGGGCGTGATCCCGACCACCTCGAAGCGCGCCGCGAACAGCCCGGCGGCCACGCCCAGTCCGCCGCCGAGGACGGACAGCAGGGTCGACTCGGCGAGGAACTGGCCCAGGATCGCTCCGCGCGGGGCGCCGATCGCCTTGCGGATGCCGATCTCCCGGGTCCGTTCGGCGACGGTCACCAGCATGATGTTGGTGATCCCGATCCCGCCGACCAGGAGCGAGATCGCCGCGACCGCCGCGAGCAGCACGGTGAAGGTCTTGTTGGTCTCGTCGTTGGCGCTCAACAGCGACTGCTGGTTGGTGATCCGGAAGTCGCTCTGCGTCGAACTCGTGATCCGGTGACGGTTGTTCAGGATCGAGGTGACCTCGTCCTGGGCGAGCGTGGTGTCCGCCGAGGAGGTGGCCCGGACCGCGATCGAGGAGAGCGAGCCGTAGCCGGTCAGGCTGTCGCGCATGGTGGTGACCGGCAACACGATCGTGTCGTCGGAGTCCGCCACGCCGTTGCCGCCCTTGGTCTTCAACACGCCGGCGACGCGGAACGGTACGCCCCCGATCAGGATCTCCTTGTCGATCGGGTTCTCCGTACCGAACACGTTCTCGACCGTGGTGCTGCCCAGGACGGCGACCTTGCGGCGGGCGTTCACGTCCTCGGTGCCGAACAGCGCGCCTTGGCCCAGGTCGTGGTTGGTGGTGGCGAACCAGTCCGGTGTGGTGCCGACGACCTGGGACACGGTGACCGCCTGGCCGGCGTAGGTGACGCTCTGCGACGCGGTCTGCACGGGCGCCGCCGACGCGACGTGCGGGGCCAGGTTCTTGTCGACCAGGGCCTGCGCGTCATCCAGGGTCAGGTCCTTGAGCGCACCGCCCTGGCCGGCCGCGCCGAAGCGACCGCCGCCGGCGGTGTGCGAGATGGTGAGCAGATTGGTGCCGAGTCGCTGGATCGAGGCCTGGACGGACTTGGACGAGCCGTTGCCCACGGCGACCAGCAGGATCACCGCGCCGACGCCGATCAGCACGCCGAGCATGGTCAGTGCGGTGCGGATCTTGTTCGCGGCCAGGCCCAGGACGGCGAAGCGGAGCACTTCGACGGGGTTCACCGGCGGGCTCCTTCGGTGGGAGCGCCGGTCGGCACGCGGACGGGTGCCGGGTTCGGGGTGGTCCGGGCCGAGGTGCGGCGGTGGTCCGTGACCACCAGGCCGTCGACCAGGCGCAGGATGCGCTGGGCGCGGGCGGCCACCTCGTCTTCGTGGGTGATGATCACGATCGTGCGTCCGGAGCCGTGCAGCCGGTCCAGGATTCCGAGCACCTCCGCGGTGCTGTGGCTGTCCAGGTTGCCGGTCGGCTCGTCGGCGAGCAGCAGGGCGGGCGTGGTGACCAACGCGCGGGCCAGCGCGACGCGTTGCTGCTGGCCGCCGGAGAGCTCGTTGGGCGCGTGGTCGGTACGGTCGGCCAGGCCGACCAGGTCGAGCGCGGCCAGCGCCCGACGTCGGCGCTCCTTGGCGCGTACCCCGGCGTAGGACAACGGGAGTTCGACCTGAGCGAGCGCGCTGGTGCGCGGGATCAGGTTGAACGACTGGAAAACGAACCCGATGCGCCGATTGCGGACCAGGGCGAGTTGGTGTTCGTCCATCCGGCCGACGTCGAGGCCGTCGAGCAGGTAGCGGCCGGAGGTCGGCACGTCCAGGCAGCCCAGCACGTTCATCAGCGTCGACTTGCCCGAGCCCGAACTGCCCATGATGGCCACGTATTCGCCGACCTCGATGGTCAGGTCGACGCCGCGCAGCGCGTGCACCGAGGCGGCGCCGTGCCCGTACGACTTGGTCACCGCGCGCACGTCGATGACGGGCACGGGTCGGTCCGCGTGCGATTCGCTCATCGTGCGCCGCCGCGCGGGAGGCCGCCGCCCGACGCGCCGGCCGAGGCGCCGCCGACCGCTCCGCCACCGGGGAAGTTGCCTATGCCCGGGGCGGGTTGCCCGCCGCCGGCAGTCGCGCCTCGGGTGGACTGGCCGGAGCGGCCCGATGTGGAGCCGGCGGAACCGGCCGCGGCGACGGTGCCGATCACGATCTCGTCGCCCTCGGCCAGGCCGGAGACGATCTGGGTGGTCTGGTCGCCGACCACGCCGGCGGTCACCGTACGGCGCTGCTCGGCGCCGTTGACCAGGATCCGTACCGAGGCCGTCGCGCCGGTGCCGGTGACGGCGGCGGAGGGCACCTGCAACGCGTTGTCGGCCTGCGCGACGACCACCGAGATGTTCGCGGTCTGTCCGGTCCGGAGCGTGGACACGTCGCCCTGCAGCGCGATCGTCGCGCCGTACTTGACCGAACCCGAGGTCGAACCGCCGTCCGGCAGCGGATTCACGCTGACCACCTTGGCGTTCAGCCGGATCGCGGAGTTCACGTTGAGCGTCACCGTGGCCGGCTGACCCGCCTTGACCTTGGCGGCGTCGGCCTCGGAGAAGGACACCCTGGTCTCCATGCCGGTCGGGTTGGCGATCACGACGAAGCCGGTGACGGTGGTGGTGGAGGTGGCGGAACCGCCTTGGCCGCCGCCGCTTGCGCCTCCTGCTCCGCCTGATGAGCCCGATCCGCTCGATCCGCTCGATCCGCCGGAGGAGGAGGTGGTGGTGGCGGAGACGGTGTCGCCGACCCTGCCGGAGACCGATGCCACGATGCCGGCGGAGGGCGCCTTGAGTACGCAGCCGTCCAGGGCGCGTTGGGCGTCGGCGAGCTTGTTGTTCGCCGCGATCAGGGCCGACTCGGCCTGGGTCACCGCCGCCGCGTCGACCGTCGTGCTCGGCGTCGGGGTGGCCGTCGGGGCTTTGGTGACGGTGACGGTGACGGTCGGGTGCGGCTGGGTGACGGGGGGCGTCGAGGTCCGGGGCGGCGCCGGCGTGGATGTGGACGTGGGGGCGGGCACATCGCCTGTGCCGCCGGTCCCGCCGGTGGTCGCGGTGCCGCCGGTTGTGGTCGCGCTGCCGGCGGTCGAGCCGCGCAGGACTGTGTTCTGGGCGTCCGTGCCCTGGTTGCCGCTGCCACCGCCGTTGCCGTTGCCGCCGTTCTGTTGGACCGGGGTGCCCGCCTGGGCCTTGGTCAGGTTCGCCTGGGCCACCGTGACGGCCGCCTTCGCCGCGTCCAGTGCCTCCTGCGCCTGGGTCGGGTCGACCTGCGCGAGGACCTGACCGGCGGTGACGGTGTCGCCGACCTTGACCCCGACGGCGGTGACGCGGCCGGCGGCGGTGAAGCCGACGCCGACGTCCGAGGGCGAGGTCAACGACCCCGACGCGGACACCGTGGCCTGCACCGTCCCCTTGGTCACCTTGCCGGTACGCGTGCGCGTCGCGCCGGCCGATTCACCGCCGTCGTCCACCGCCGCGTAGGCGAAGCCCACGCCGGTCACCATCGCGGTGGCCAGGGCCAGGTTGATCAGGACCGACTTCCGTCGTAGTCGTACACGCCTCATGGCCGCACAGCCTGGTCCGAACACGTCCCCGAACACTGGCCGTCGCCTGGGAGTTCACTGGGAGCCCCGGCGCGCCTCGAAGCGCCTCGAAGCGCCTCGAGGCAGGCGGTGGCCGGCGCGGTACGCCGAAATCGGGCCCGATCATGACAAGCCACACGTCGGCCCGAGGGCGACGTGTGGCCCGTCTCGGCGGGGCTCCCAGAGAACTCCCAGTCGGCGCGCGGGCTTTCACCATCCCGTCGTGCTTGAGTCCTGGGCGGATGGGCGGTGCGCCGTCCGGCGCCGACCCCGAAGCTCGTGGGAAGGACGTCATGACGAGGTACCCGGGTCGACCGGCGTGGACCACAACGGTGGCGCCGGCCGCCGCCTCGGCACTCGTGCTGCTGCTGGCCGGATGTGGGGGGAGCAGCGGCAAGAGCACGAGTGCCTCGGCCCCGTCGAGCGCGGCGAACGGTGGTGGGGACGCGACCAAGGCGTACACCGAATGCCTGCGCGAAAACGGCGTCGCGGTGCCGACCGGACGACCGGACGGCGGCAACCGCCCATCCGGCGAGCCCCGCCCCTCCGGGGAGTCCCGCCCGTTCGGCGAGCCGCGCCCATCCGGCCGCCCGAGCCGCCCAGCCGGCGAGCGACCCACCGCCTTCCCGAGCGGGCGACCCAATCCCCGCGCGACGGACCCGGCGTACCGCAAGGCCGAGGAAGCCTGCGCGAAACTACGCCCCTCCCGGGGCCCGGCCGGCGGTGGCGGCGCCGGCGGCGGCACGGACGCCCCGAGACGCGGCGGCAACTCGGCAGGCCAGGCCTTCGCCGGCTGCCTCAAGGACCACCAGGTCGAACTCCCACCGGGCGGCGCACCCGCCCTGGACCGAAACGACCCCAAAACCGCCGAAGCCCTCAAGATATGCGAACCCCTGCTGCCTTCGACGCCGGGAACGGCAACGACGCCAACGCCTACGGCGCCGCCGGCCGGCGCGACGACATAGGGCGGGGGATCCCTGACGCGGTGCGGTGCGGTGGAGTGCGGGTTGGGCGTGGCGGGTGGGAGGTGGGTCGGTCTTGGCCGGCTGGGCTGGGGGTGCTGGGTCGCCGGCTGGGGCTGGGGTGTGTGGGGGCTTGGCGGCGGTGGGTCGGTTTTGGCTGGGCCGGCATTCGCTGGGTCGGTCGGGACTGGGATGAGCCGGGGCGGGGCGGGGCGCGTCGGGTCGGGGGTGGGTCGAGCTTTGCCGGCTGGGTGGGTAGGCGCTGGGTCGGCTGGTTCCGAGGTGGGCTGGGTTGGCGGAGCTGGTCGGCCGGGGGTGGGGCGCCTTGCCGGCTGGGTCGGTATGCACTGCGTCGGCTGGTTCCGAGGTGGGCTGGGTCGGTGGAACTGGTCCGCCGGGGTGGTGGGTTGAGCCGGGCTGGGGCGTGCCGGGTCGGCGGAGCTGGGTCGGGGGCTGGCTTGGGCCAGGTTGGGCTGAGGTGAGTTGGGCCGAGCCAGGTCGGGGCTGGGGTGCGCTGGGTCAGGTCAGGCTCGGCAGGGTCTAGCCGGATGGGGAAGGTCGGACTCAGGCGTTGATTGGGGCGGTTTGGGTCGGCCGCGCAGGGCGGGCTGGGGTTGGACGGCGGCGTCGACTGGGCCGGGTCGGACTGATGCGTTGACCGGCCGGGTCGGAGCCCGTCCTTGGTCGGGTCGACTCGGGCCGGGCCGAGGCGGTGGGTCACCCGGCACCGACCTGAGCCGGAAGAACCGATGCGATCAAGAGCATCCGATCGATTCGAGAGCACCCGTTGATATCAAGAGCAGTGCTCACATCGAGAGCGGTGCTCACACCGCGAATGACCGGCAAACATGTACGCGCCCAGCCCCAAATGCCCCTCGCCCACAGCAAGTCGAGCGGCTGGCAGAACCGCGAGCGGCTCTCCACAACGTGAACAGCGCCCCAGATCGAGAGCGCGAGTCCATACCGAGAGCACTGCTCACATCGGGGAGTGCGTCGGCGCCCGTGAGCACTGTTCACGTTGCGAGCGCGCGTCCAAATCGAGAGCGCCGCTCACATCCATGCTCGGCACTGCTGCTCGGGCTCGGTTCCGGAAGGGCCGAGGGGCCGAGGGCCGAGGGCCGAAGGGCCGGGATCCGGGACGGCGCCTCGGCCCGTTTTTCGCATCACGGACTTGCGCGAACTTTCAGGCACGTCGCGGGGTTCGGGGCATGTTGGGGGCGTGGTCTGGGGTTTTTGGGTGTTGGGGAGTGGGGCGGCGTGTGACGGTGGAGGGGACAGGGGTTCATGTGTGACGTGGAGGAGGTTGTGGGTGGTGTTGTTGGTTGTGGCTGGGCAGGTGTTGGTGGGGCCGGCGGGGGAGCGGATCAAGGGTGGGGCGGTGTTGGTCGATGGTGGGGTGATCGTGGCGGTGGGGCCGCGTGATGTGGTGGAGGGTCTTGCCAGGCCGGGGGTCGAGCGGAGTGATCATCCGGGGGCCACGGTGTTGCCGGGGCTGATCAACTGTCATGTGCATCTGGCGTTCGATGCGGGGCCGGATCCGGTGGGTTCGTTGCGGGCGGCCGACGATGATGCGCTTGCGGTCGGGATGGCGGCGCGGGCCCGGGAGTTGCTCGCGGGTGGTGTCACGACGGCTCGGGACCTCGGCGATCGGGGCGCGTTGGCGGTGCCGTTGCGGGATGCGATTGCGGCCGGGGAGGTGCCGGGGCCGAGGTTGTTGGCCGCGACCGCGCCGTTGACGCCGCCGGGTGGGCACTGTTGGTTCCTCGGTGGAGAGGTGACCGACGCCGCGTCGATTCGGGACCGGATCGCGCGCAACGTCGCGGCCGGCGCGGACCTGATCAAGGTGATGGCGAGCGGCGGGCAGATGACGCCGGGTGGCGCGGCCATGTGGGAGTCGCAGTTCGACGCGGAACAATTGCGGATCATCGTGGCCGAGGCGCACGACGCGGGGCTGCGGGTGGCCGCGCACGCGCACGGGACCGCGTCGATCGTCGCCGCCGTGAAGGCCGGTGTCGACTCGATCGAACACTGCACTTGGCTCACCGACGGCGTCCCGGACGAGCGGGACGACATCGCCGCGCGGATCGTGGACCAGGGCATTCACGTCTGCTCGGCGATGTCGCCGAACTGGCGCGCCTTCATCGACCGGCTCGGCCCCGAGCGCGCCGAACGGTCCTTCGCCCGGCTGCGTTGGATGGACGACCTCGGTGTTCGGCTGGTCACCGGCACCGACGCGGGGCTGCCGTCGTCCGGCTTCGGCGACTTCGTGGGTGCCCTCGGGCTGTACGAGCACCTGGGGTTCCCGCTCGACCGCATCATCGAGATGGCCACCACGCGTGCGGCCGGCGCATTGGGTCTGGCCGAGGAGACCGGTCGATTGGCACCGGGGTACGCGGCCGACCTGATCGTTGTCCGAGGCGATCCGACCACCGACCTGAACGCACTCCGCGACCTCGAATTGGTCCTTGCCCGCGGACTCCGTCCGGCCGGCCCCTGACCGAATCCGACGCAGGACACCCCCAACCGACCGGCCGCCCACCGTTGCGCTCGCGTTGCTGTGTTCCGCGTGCCCCGCGTCCGGTGTCGCCGCGCCCAATGCGCCCCTCGCGCCCGCGCGTTGTGCCCGCCGGGCCCCGCCGTACCCGCCACGTCCGTGCCGTGTCCGACGGCCGCCCTGGTCGTATCCGGCCTGCTGGGTGCGCCGGGCCGAATCCGTCGCGCCCACGTTGGCGGTGCCTGTCGTGTCCGTCGCGCTCGCCGCGCCGGATATACCCGTTGCGCTCGCGCGGCTGTGCCCGTCCTGCCGGCCGCGCCCGGGTGCGCCAGGCGCCGGGGTGCCACGAAGGTTCCGGACAGGGACCCATTAGGGAGATCTACATCGGTGTGGACGGTTGTGACGCGTCGTTCGCGCGGGTGATCGAGTTGGGCGCGGCCGAGTTGACGGCGCCGGACGACATCCCGGGCGTAGGTCGGATTGATTTCGATGGTGAACGACCCTTCGGGGCGCGTTTCGCGATGATCAAGGGCATTGCGCCGGCCAAGTGAGCGTGGGTGGAACCGCGGACCCGATCGGGTGGTGGGAGTCGCCCGGTCGGGTCGTTTTGGTCGGTAAGGGCGGCCGGCGCGTGTGAGGTTCGCGGGATGAGAGTCGAAGTCAGACACGGTCCCGCGTTCGCCGCCGCCCGTTGCACGCTCGATCCGGGCGAGGCGATGCGGGCCGAATCCGGCGCGATGATGGCGCACAGCGCGGGCGTGGAGATCACCGCCAAGGTCGAGGGCGGCATCATGCGCGGCCTCAAGCGCAGTGTGCTCGGCGGCGAGTCGTTCTTTCAGACCACGTTCACCGCGCCCGACCGGGGCGGCTGGGTCGACGTGGCCACCGCGCTGCCCGGCGACATCGCCAATGTCACGCTCACCCCCGAGGTGCCCGAGTTTCTGCTCACCCGGACCAGTTGGCTGGCCAACTCCGCCGGCGTACAGATCGACACCCGCTGGGGCGGACTGCGCAACCTGGTCGGCGGCGAGGGCGGCTTCCTGGTACACGCGTCCGGCCAAGGCGAGGTGATCATGGGCTGCTACGGCGCGCTGGACGTGTTGGACCTGGAGGCGGGGGAGCAGGTCGTGGTCGACACGGGCCACGTGGTCGCGTATTCGCCCGCCATCACGTTCTCCACCCGCCGGGCCGCACGTGGGCGGACCATCGCGTCGGTTACCTCCGGCGAGGGGCTGGTCTTCGACTTCACCGGCCCCGGCAGGGTGCTCATCCAGACCCGAAACCCCTCCGCGTTGGCCGATTTCATCACGGGTCTGCCCGGCGTACGCAACTGACCGACGGTGGGCAGAAGCAACCGACCGGCGACGGGTGCACGAACCGACCCGTGACGGGCGTGCGCGACCAACCGAGGCCCGGCGTACGGCAACCGACCGGCGACGGGCGTACGAACCGACCGAGGGCGGGCGTACGAACCGACCGGCACCCGGCGCACGCAACCGTCCGACTCGCGTGCGCAACCGACCAACGCCCGACGCCCACAACCGACCGACGATTCGAGTACGTGAATATCCGCCGCCGGCGCCCGGAGCAGGCAAGGGCTGCGTCGTCCCGGGTTTCCGCCGGCGGCGCGGCGACGACCACAGGTTCAGTCGATCGTGCGGTGCGCGCCCGGGGTGTGGCCGAACGCGCGTCGGAAGACGTCGATGAACGCGCTCGCCGAGGACCATCCGCAGCGGTGTGCGACGGTGGTCACCGGTACATCCTCAGCGAGCAGGCGCAGCGCGTGGTGCAGGCGCGACTGGGTGCGCCACTGCGGGAACGTCATGCCCAACTCGGCCGCGAACAGCCGGGTCAGCGTGCGTTCTCCCGCCCCGACGTCGGCGCCCAGGGCGGCGAGTGTGCGCTGGTCGGCGGGGTCGGCGAGGAGCAGTTCGCACACCGCGACCAGGCGCGGATCCCGGCCGGTGGGCAGGTGCAGCGCCTGTTGCGGGCTGTGTCGGAGCTGGTCGAGGAGCACCGCCAGGATCCGGGCGCCTTCGGCGGTGTCCGGGAGTTCGGGCCGGCTGTACGCGATGATCAGCTCGCGCAGCAGGGGGCCGACCGCGAGTACGGCGGGGCCGTCCAGGTTCAGTGGGTTGGTGTCGGCCGGGACGCCCACGGTGTGCAGCACGGTGCGGCCGTGTGCGCGGTGCCGGTGCATGGTGCCGGCCGGGATCCACAGTGCGCGGGTGGCGGGCGCGACCCAACTGCCGGCGTCGGTGGTCACCGTCAGTACGCCGCGCCCGGCGTAGACGATCTGGTGCACGTCGTGTCGGTGTGCGGTCACGCCACCGCCCGCGGGCAGGTGGCGGGTGCTCGTGGTCAGCCCGCTCGCCGGCTCGACGTCGGGTCGGCTGGAGATCGGCATCACCTGGCAGATTATCGGAAGCCCGCCGAACCCGACGGCTCGGATCATCGACGGGTGACCGATCCCGCACCCACCGACCATCCGCTGCCCACCGACCATGCGCTGCCCACCGACCATGCGCTGCCCACCAACCGTCCGCTGCCCACCGACCACCAGCCGCCCACCCGGCATCCCGATCCGCCCGGTCGACCGCTCGGCGCCGAGCGACCCGCCTCTTCCGCCCGACCTCCCGAGCGCCGCGCCATCCCGATGATGGCCATCGGCCATGCCACCGTGGACTTCTACCAGGGCGCGGTGCCCTGCCTGGTCCCGTTCCTGGTGGCCGAGCGGCATTACGGCTATGTCGCCGCGTCCGGCATCGTGCTGGCCGCGACCCTGCTGTCCTCGATCGTGCAGCCGCTGTTCGGTGCGCTCACCGACCGCTGGACCATGCCGTGGCTGATCCCGGTCAGTACGACCGGCGCGGGCCTGGGCATCGCGCTATCCGGTCCGGCCGACTCGTACGTGCTCACCTGGCTCGCCATCGCACTGTCCGGCATGGGCGTCGCCGCCTATCACCCGGAGTCGGCGCGCCTGGCCCGGGTGGCCTGCCGAGGCAGCCATGTCGCGATGGGCTGGTACTCGCTCGGCGGCAACATCGGCTTCGCGCTCGCCCCCATCGTCGCCTCGCCGATCCTGTCTGCCGGCGGCCTCGACGCGACCCCGTGGTTGTTGCTGCCGGCGGTCGCCGGAGTCCTGGTGACCGCGTCGGTGATCCGTCGCCTCGCTCGGCACGCGGCCACGGCCCGCGCCGCGGGCGGTCCGCTCCGCGCGGACGACTGGCCGAGGTTCGCCCGGCTGTCCGCCGTCATCGTGTGCCGCTCGATCGTCTTCGTCGGGCTGAGCACGTTCATCGCGCTGTACGCCGAGCAGCACACCGCGGGCGGCTCCACGGCCGGCTCCGTCGCGCTGTTCACCCTCTTCGCCGGCGGCGCGATCGGCACCGTGCTCGGCGGTCGGCTGGCCGCGCGCTGGGGCCGCACCCGCACCCTGCGCCGCGCGTACGCCGCCTCCGTCCCGGCCACGGCCGGCATCGTGCTGGCGCCCGGTCCGGGCCTGTACGTCTTCGCTGCGGCCGCCGCGACGGCGCTGTACATCCCGTTTTCACTGCACGTCACCCTCGGCCAGGACTACCTGCCGAACCGGGTCGGTACCGCGAGTGGCGTCACCCTGGGCCTGGCCGTGAGCATCGGCGGCGTGGCCACCCCCGCCATCGGCGCCCTCGCCGAGGCGACGACCCTGCGCGTCGCCCTCGCTCCGCTGATCGCCCTGTGCGCCCTCGCCTGGTTCCTCGGCCGCACCCTCACCGAACCCGACGACCGGGTCGCGCCCGCCACTCGATCCGAGCCTGCCACCCGGCCCGAGTCCGCCACCCGACCCGAGTCCACCACCCGACCGCAGCCCGACACCCGAGCCGCGCTCGACACCCGACCCCAGCCCGACACCCGACCCCAGCCCAACGATCGAGCCGCACCCACCGGCCGGGCCGCCGGGCCCGCCGGCCGTCCCACCCTCGACCCGACAACCCCGCGCGGAGCCCGCGCGCAGGACTGACCCGGCCCCGAATCGGGGACCCGCGTGAACATGAACCTACGTGCGCTGGCCCTCGACTTCGGCGACACCCTGGCGGTCCGCGGACCCAATCCGGACGGCCGCACCGTGCTCGACGTGCTCCGCCGGATGCCGGACACCGACGTCCCGGACACCTTCGTCGCCGCCTACGACCACGTGCATCGCATCACCCGCGAGGGGGACCGGGTCCGGGACACGCACACGCCCTTCGCCGACGAGATCCGGCACGCCTCGGCGCTGTGCGGGGCCCGCGTCCCGGACCCCGAGGCGGTCGCCGAACTCGTCTTCGAGCGGATCCCCGACTCGCGGGTGATCCGCCGGGCCGCCGACGCGCTGCTGCGCATCCGGGAACGCCGCGACCTGGTGTGCGTACTCGCCTGCGACACCCAGCGTCCCGAGTCGGTGCGCCGACGGACCCTGGCCGAGGCGGGCATCGAGGCGTGCTTCGACGCGATCGTGCTCTCCTGCGCGATCGGCCTGCGCAAGCCGCATCCGCGGTTCTACGCCGAGGTCGAGCGGGCCTGCGGGGTTCCGCGCGAGCAGATCATGTATGTCGGGAACTCCCCGGCCAAGGACGCCACCGCGCCGCACATGTACGGCATGCAGGCGGTGCTGATCGCCCCGACCGGGCGTCCGGCCGGGCTGGCCGACGCGATCGGGGTGATCGACCACTTCGCCGACCTGCCCGACTACCTCGACCGCACCGTGCCCGGCCCGCTCGGCCCGGCCTGGTTCAGCCCCGGATCTCCGCCACCCGCTCGACGTTGAGCACGTCGGCGATCTCCTGGCTCGGGGCGGTCTCGAACCACGCGTCCAGGATCTCGATCAGTACCGGCCCGGAGGTCAGCCGCAGGCTCAGCGCGAGCACATTGGCGTGGTTCCAGCGCCGTGCGCCCGCCGCCGTGGCCGCGTCCGTGCACAGCGCCGCCCGGATCCCGTCCACCTTGTTCGCCGCGATCGAGGCGCCCGTACCGGTCCAGCAGCACACGACCGCCTGATCCGCGCGCCCCAGCCTCACCTCGCGCGCGGCGGCTTCGCTCACCGGCGCCCAGTCGTCGTCGAACTCCGGCTCGTGCGCCGGGTCGAAGGCGCCGAACGGCAGCACCTCGTGACCGCGCTTGCGCAGTTCGTCGGCGAGGTAGACGCCACAACCCTTGATCTGGTCGGCCGAGATCGCGATGCGCATCGGACACTCCTTGGTCGGTGCTTTGTCGGTGGCGGGTGTGAGACTGGGAAGCATGGTCCCCACGGACACTCTGCACGTGACCCGACACACCTCCGCGCTCGGGTCGATGGAGACCGTGTCCGCGCCCCCGCATCCCGCGCTCGCGCCGCTGATCCATCCCTACCTCGGGTACGACGAACGCACGCACGCGCCGTTGCGCCGCCGGGAGGTGGCGACCGGGTCGGTCACCGTGATCATCGGCTTCTCCGCGATCCGAGTGTGGTCCCCACGCGACGCCCGGTACGGACCGGGCAGCACCAGTTCGTTCGTGGCCGGCCTGCACGGCGGCCCGGCGATCGTCGAGCACGACGGCCGGCAGGCCGGCATCCAACTCGACCTCACCCCGCTCGGCGCGTACACGCTGCTGGGTCTGCCGCCGGTCGAGATCGCCGACCGGGTCGTGCATCTGGACGACCTGCCCGGGTGGGACGCGGGCGCGCTGGTGGACCGACTCCAGGACGCGCCGGACTGGTCCGCGCGGTTCGCCTTCCTGGACCGGGTCCTGCTCCGCCGGCGTGAACTGGGTCCCGAACCGCCGCCCGAGGTGGCTCGCTGCTGGGATCTGCTCGTGGCCGGCGCGGGCCGGATCGAGGTCGCCGCGCTCGCCCGCGAGACCGGCTGGAGCCGACGCCACCTGGGCGCGCGGTTTCGCGAGACGATCGGCCTGCCGCCCAAGACGGTGGCCCGGCTGCTGCGTTTTCGGCACGCCGTCGAGTTGCTCGAGGACCCGCTCCGGTCCTGGGCGGAGGTCGCGGCGGACGCGGGCTACTACGACCAGGCGCACTTCAATCGCGACTTCAAGGCGTTCGCCGGTTGCACCCCCGGTGCCTATCTGAGTTCCCGCCTGCCCGGGGGCGGTTTCGCGAGCTGAGCCGTCCCGGCGCGGCGAACCGGTGCACGTTCTTCGGCCGCGGTGCCGGCGTTCCCGTTTGTCCAATACCGCGAGGGGTCACTCGCCGGAAGCTGGAATCGATCACTCGGCGACATCCGGTTCCATCCCGGTTTCGGCGATGCCCGGTTCCCACCCCGGTTTCGTGCCCGGTTTCGACAGTCGGGTCGACGACCGGTCCCATATCCGGTTCAAGGAGTGCACCATGAGCGACAAGACCCTGATCTCCGACCTGGTACCGACGCTGCGCTACAACGACGCGACGGCGGCGATCGCGTTCCTGGGCGACGCGTTCGGCATGAAGGCGGTGCTCGTGGTCCCGGGCGACCACGACACCGTCGCGCACGCGGAGCTGACCTTCGGCAACAGCATGATCATGCTCGGCACCAACCTGCCTGAGGGCTCCGGCGATCAACTGCGGTGGCCGGTCGGCGGCTCGGCCGTGTACGGCATTGTCGACGGCGACGTGGACGCGCACTGCGCGCGGGCGGTGTCGGCGGGCGCGACCGTGGTGCGCGAGCCGAAGGACGAGGACTACGGCGGCCGCGGCTACACCGTGCGCGACCCGGAGGGGAACCTCTGGAGCTTCGGCACCTATCGCCCGCAGGTCTGACGGCCGCCCCCGTCCGCCCGCCGGAACCGTTCGCCCGACCAGCCCGACCAGCCCGACCCGCCGGTGGCGCGCGTCCCCGCCCGCCGCCGGCCGGGCCGCGCTCAGCCCTCGTGCGCCGCGAGGTAGCGGTCCACCTTGGCCCGCTCGTAGGCGTACACCGGCTCGATCGGGCCGACCGGGACGAAGGTGGCCGTCGCGCAGTCCTCGTACAGGTCGACCCGGGTGTAGCCGACGCCCGCCACGCCCTGATAGGTGCCCGCCGGCGGGAACACGTCGGCGCGGTAGGCGACGGCCGGGGCCGCCCACACCGGCACCCCGGCCAGTACGCCGCAGGTCGCGTGGTGGTTGTGGCCGGTCAGCACGATCCGCACGTCGCTCCCGGCGAGGGCCGCGCCCAGTCGGGTCGGCTCGCGCAGCGAGAGTCGCTCCAGGAACGCGAGCGGCGTGGGGATCGGCGGATGATGCAGGCCGAGCACCGTGCCACCGGCCGCCGGCGTGGCCAACTCGGCACGCAGCCACTGCAATTGATCATCCGTCAGGTCGCCGGAGTGGCTGCCCGGCGTGGTGCTGTCCAGCATGATCACCCGCACCTCGCCGGCCATGTGCACGAAGTCGTGCGGCTCGGTGGACGCGGGGACGTCGAGCAGCCCCTCGCGAAACGCCGCGCGGTCGTCGTGGTTGCCCATCCCGTACAGCGCGGGCGCGCCGATCCGCGGCCCGGCGTCGGCCAGCAGCGCCCGCAGTCGGCGATAGGCCCGCAGGTCGCCGGTGTCCGCGAGGTCGCCGGTGAACAGCAGCGCGGCGGGCTCCAGGTCCGCCGCCTCGACCGCCGCGAGCGCCTGACGCAGTTGTTCGGCGGTGTCCAGCCGGTCGAGCAGGAGTTCACCCTCGGGGACCAGATGCACGTCACTGAACTGGACCAGGGTGTGGCGTGGGATACGCACGGCAAATCCTCCTGCGGGCAGGGCAAGGCGACACGTGTCACCGGGTGGGGCACAGTCCACCGTCGATAGGCGACAAGGTCAAGCATTTCCCGGACCGAGCTGTGCCCGAGCCGCGGCCGAGTCTCCGCCGAGCCGTCGCCGACCTGCCGCCCATCGCGCCGAACACACGGGCTAGCGTTTTCCCGTGGAGATCAAGACTCTGGGGTACGACCACCCCGACGTGCGCAAGCTGGTCGCCGATGTGCAGCAGGAGTACGTGGAGCGCTACGGCGACCCCGACGAGACCGCGGTCGACCCGGCCGACTTCCGGCCGCCGGAGGGCCTGTTCTGCGTGGCCTACGAGAACGACGTCCCGGTGGCCAGCGGCGGTTGGCGAGCCCGCGGCGCCGCCGGCGACGACGACCCGAATATGCGCGAGGGCGACGCCGAACTCAAGCGCATGTACGTGGTGCCGCACGCGCGCGGGCGCGGCCTGTCCCGGGCGATGCTCGCGCACCTGGAGGGGACCGCTCGTGCCGCCGGCCGCGTGCGCCTGGTGCTGGAGACCGGGGACAAGCAGCACGAGGCAATCGCGCTGTACCGCTCCAGCGGTTACGAGCCCATACCGGGGTTCGGGTTCTACAAGGACTACGACAACAGCATGTGCTTCGCGAAGGCGCTCTGAAGCACCCGCGCGAGCCCCGCGCTCCGCGCCCTGTGCCTCGCGTCCCGCGCACGGTGGGAAGCCCGACGGCCGGGCGGCGGGATCCCTCCCACCGCCCGCCCGCCGGCGTCAGTGTTCGACGTCCGACCCGGCCGTGCGCGCGCCGCGCAGCATGAACCAGGCCGCGACGGCCGCCGCGAGCAGTACCGCGGAGCCCGCGCCGGCCGCGATCCGCAGCCCTTCCAGGAACGCGTCGTTCGCCGAGTGGGTGAGATCGGCCGCGACCTGTCCGTGCACCGTCCCGGCCGCCTCCGCCGCGCCCGCGAGCGATTCGCGCGCACTGCCGGCCGCGTCCGAGGACACACCGTCCGGAATCGTCACGTGGCCCCGGTACACCCCGGTGACCACCGAACCCAGCAGCGCGATGCCCAGCGCCGCGCCCAGTTCGTACGCGGTCTCCGAGACCGCCGAGGCGGCGCCCGCGTTCTCCTTCGGTGCGCTGCCCAGGATCAGGTCCGCGGTGACCGTGAAGGAGAAGCCCGCGCCGACGCCGACCAGGAGCAGCACACCGCCCAGGTAGAGGTACGGCGTGTCCTCGGTCAGCACGGTCAGCGCGCCGAGCGCGAGGCCGATCGCGGTCAGACCGCCGGTCACCACCACACGCGGAGTGAGCCGGCGTGCGGCCAGGCCGGCGAGCAGACCCGACACGATCGCGCCCACGGTGGCCGGCAGTTCGGCCAGGCCGGCCTGCAACGGGCTGCGGTCCTGGACCAGTTGGAGGTACTGGGAGAGGAAGAAGATCAGCCCGGACATGCCGAGCACGGTGAGCAGGTCGGCGAGTACCGAGCCGGAGAAGGCCCGGTTGCGGAACAGCCGCATGTCCAGCAGCGGCACGGGCAGCGACAACTGCCGGCGGCCGAACCAGCCCAGCGCGCCCACGCCGACGACCAGCGCGGCCCACACGTCCCAACGCAGCAGGCCGTGGGTGGCGGCCTCCTTGACCGCGTACACCGCGGCGATCATGCCGACCAGGGACAACGCCGCGCTGAGCATGTCCCACGGACCCGGATTCGGGTTGCGCGACTCCGGCAACATCTTGATGCCGACCACGATCAGCACCGCCATCACCGGCAGATTGATCAGGAAGACCGAGCCCCACCAGAAGTGTTCGAGCAGGAAGCCGCCGACCACCGGGCCGAACGCGGCGCCCGCCATCGACATCGCGCCCCAGACGCCGATCGCGAAACTGCGTTCGCGCGCGTCCGGGAAGATGTTGCGGACCAGGGCGAGCGTGGACGGCATCAGCGACGCGCCCGCGACACCCATCGCGACGCGGGCCGCGATCAGGGCTTCGGCGCTGGGTGCGTAGGCGGCCACCACGGACAGCGCGCCGAACGCGGCCGAGCCCCACAGCAGCAGCTTCTTGCGACCGATGCGGTCGCCGAGCGTACCGGCGGTGACCAGCAGGCCGGCGATGACGAACGAGTAGACGTCGCCGATCCACAACAACTGGGTGCCGGTCGGTTCGAGGTCCTCGCTGAGGAAGGGGATCGCCAGGCCGAGCACCGTGGCGTCGATCGCCACGAGCAGCACGGACAGGGTCAGTACGCCCAGCGCGATCCAGCGGCCCGGCGCGCCCTTGTCGGAGCCGCCGGTGCCGGTATGTATCGCAGTCGGGGAAGAGGTGCCAGTCGACATGATCAGGATTCCAAAAAACGAGGTGGATCGGCTGGACGGATCAGCCGGGGAGTCGCGGTAGCGGGGCGGATCGGCGGTTCGGCCTCGGTGCGGCGGCCGGACCGCGGTGGCGCCGAATCAGCACTGGGGGCGGCGGGCCGCGCCGCCGAGCAGGAGTTCGGCCACCGAGCGGGAGGCGTCGCGGCCGGCGAGTCGGCCCTCGTGGACCGCCCAGCCGGCGGCGGCGACGAAGGAGAACAGGGCCTCGGAGACCCACTGCGCGGTGAGGTCCACCCGCATCGAACCGTTCTCCTGGCCGCGCCGGACCGCGGCGGCGACCTGCTCATCCATCACGCTCCAGGCCTGCTCCAGGTCCGGGTCGCCGACCAGTGAGCTCTCGCCGTACAGAAAGGCCAGGTATTCGGCGCAGGGCATGAGTCGGTCCACCAGGCCGCGCAGTACGGCCGGGACGTCGTCGCCGCTGGTCAGGTCGGCCGCGTCGATGGCGCGACCGATCTGCGCCGAGGCCTCCGCGCCGAGTGCGGCGATCAGTGCCGGGCGGCCGGGGAACATCCGGTGCAGCGTGGCCCGGCTGATCCCGGCGGCCCGGGCGATCTCGTCCATGGACGAGGCGGGCCGCCGCAGCAGCAGGGTGACGGCGGCGCGCAGCACGTGCTCGTTGTCGGTGGGCATGGATAGATGCTAGCTCAGATGAGACAAGTTTGTCTCATGAATTACGGCGCGGATTCAACTGGAACCCCGTGGCGTCAGTTGCAGCCCTGTGGTGTCAGCTCCGGGCGCGGTTCCTGCCAGGTCAGCACCTGGTCGCCGGGCCCGCCCTTGAGCGCCGCACCGGGGAACACCCGCAGCCGCCACGGCGACAGCCGCATCACCGCGAAGCCCGGCGACGAGGGCCGCTCCCACCCGGGCACCCCGATGGCGGCCGGGTCGTAGCCCAGCGGCTCGGGGGTGTCCCGGAACAGGTTCCACACCCGCTCGCGCACCTCCGGCTCGAAGAGCAGGTCCGCGCGACACTCGGCGGCGCACGTGTCGTGCGAGGGCGACCAGTAGTTGCAGGACACGAACGGGTTGCGGGCGATGTGCGCGCGCTTGGTCGCGGTGGGCGCGGTGGCCACCCAGCCGGTGAGCGTGCCGTGCTCCCACACCCAGTACGGGTGCAGGATCCGGGTCCGCGGCCGACCGGCGCTGTCCACCGTGGCTATCGAGGCCCACACGATCGAGTGCGCCATGGCGATGAAGGCCGGGGCCGCGGTTTCCAGATCGGTCATGGCGGCAACCCCTGTTTCGTTCCGTCGTCCCGGCACCCCACCCATACTGTCGTGAACGCGCGCGACCCTAAAGGCCCGGCGGGAAGTCGTACGAGGCCGGCGGCTTGATCCGTACCTTGTCGTCCTGGTACATCACCGAGATCTGGTCGTGCGGACGCAGCTCGATCCGGGCCGGATCTCCACCGACCAACTCGCCGTTCAGGTAGGTGCGGAAGGTGTGCGTGGCGTCGGGGGTGAGCGCGCCCAGGTGGGTCTCGTCGAAACGCACGTTCCACATGGCGAACAACTGGCCCAGTACGAACCGGGCGTTCGCGTCGTGGCTCTCCACGTGCAGCACCCCGCTGTCGTCGTGGGTGTGCAGATCCGCGAGCAGACCGGTCCTCTTGTCGATGCCCAGGTCCGGCGGCACCAGGACCCGGTCGAGGCCGACGAAGATGTCCAGATGCACGTGGAAGTGCTGCTTCGCGCCCTCCATCTTGTCCAGTTTCAGACCCGCGTCGGCGCCGCGCCGTGCGCTGTCCTGGGGAACCGGCCAGGGCGGCAACTCGGCGTTGGTCGCGGCCTCGGGCTCCGGAAGCGGACCCCGCGGCCCCGCGCCGGGCGTGAGCAACGTGGTCAGCCCGCCCCCGCCCCCGGGCTCGTGCGCGGACACGGGCGAGCCGGCGGCGAGCGAACAGGCGGTCAGGAGCGCGGCGGTGACGCCTACCCCGTTGCGGAGGTGACGGTTCATCAGGGGCCTTCCGATGATCAGGGGCCATCCGGTGCGGACGAGAGCAACAACCTGTCCGGTTCGGTGGTCCCGGCGAAAGCCGATCGGCCGCTTCACACGCGGACTTCACCCATACGGAGCACGCCCGTCGGTCCGCCCGAGGCCGCGGGCGCAAGGACTGAGTCCGGCTTCGCCGGGCAGACGTGAGGCGACCCACCCGTGGGTGGTCCGCGGGGTGTTCCCAGGGAGCCGGATCCAGTGATTCTTACCAGCCGCCATCGCCGGCACGTCGAGAACGAACGCCCGTGGTTCGCCAAGCAGCGGTCGGTCCTGCTCCTGCTCGTGGTCCTGCCACCGATCGGCGCGCTGCTGATGTGGATGGTCACCCGATGGACGCCGATGACCAAAGTCGTGCTCTCCGTGATCGCGGCACTCTGGTGCGGTGCCCTGGTGATCGGGTTGAGTACCAACCTGGAGACGCACGACAGGAGTCCCGACCCGGTCGCACCGATCGTCGACGACGGCCGAGGCCCGCAGTCGTCTCCGTGACCTGATCCCCGCCTCGGATGGAGTTGCCGGTCGATGCCCACCCCGCCGCACATCACGCCGTTTCGGATCGAGATACCCGAGGCCGACCTGACCGACCTGCGGGAGCGCCTGGCGCGCACCCGCTGGCCCGAGGCGGAGCCGGTGGCCGACTGGTCGCAGGGCGTGCCGCTCGCCTACACCAGGGAGTTGGCCGAACACTGGCGCACCACCTACGACTGGCGCAAGACCGAGGCCAGGCTGAACGGCCACGCGCACTTCAAGGCCCAACTCGACGGCCTGGGCATCCACTTCCTGCACGCGCCGTCGCCGCACCCGGACGCGCTGCCGCTGATCCTCACCCATGGCTGGCCCGGTTCGATCATCGAATTCCTGGAAGTGATCGGCCCGTTGACCGACCCGACGGCGCACGGCGGCGACGCGGCCGACGCGTTCCACGTGGTGCTGCCATCGCTGCCCGGCTACGGCTTCAGCGACCGGCCGGCCGAGACCGGGTGGGGGATCGACCGGATCGCCCGCGCCTGGGCCCGGCTGATGGCCGACCTGGGGTATCGGCGCTACGGCGCGCAGGGCGGCGACTGGGGGTCGATGGTCACCGCGTCGATCGGCCGGCAGGACCCGGAGCACGTGCTCGGCATCCACCTGAACATGCCGGTGGCGATGCCGGACGCGGAGGCGATGCGGGATCCGACGCCCCAGGAGCGGCAGGCACTCGCCGACCTGAGCTCGCACTCCGAGTGGGGGGCGGGGTACAGCAAGATCCAGTCCACCCGCCCGCAGACCCTGGGCTATGGCCTGGCCGACTCCCCGGTGGGCCAACTGGCTTGGATAGTGGAGAAGTTCCAGGAGTGGACCGACTGCGACGGGCATCCGGAGAACGCCCTCTCGCGCGAGCACATGCTGGACAACGTGACGCTGTACTGGCTCACCGACACCGCCGCGTCCTCGGCCCGGCTGTACTGGGAGAGCTATCGCAGCCCCGACCTGTCCGAGGTCGGCGTCCCGACCGGATGCTCGATCTTCCCGCACGAGATCATCCGCTCCTCGCGCCGTTGGGCCGCGAACCGCTTCACCGACCTGCGGTACTGGAACGAACTCGACCGCGGCGGCCACTTCGCCGCGTTCGAACAACCGGAGACCTTCGTCGAGGAGGTCCGCCGCTTCTTCCGCCTGGTCCGCGAGTAGGCCCGACGGCGCGGATGGGGCCGGCCGTGTGGTCGGGAGGGACGCACGCCGGCGTTGCCGCCGCGGACGCTCGCAACCCGTACGGCCCTCGGAGGTGCCGAGCGCTCGAGGTCGCATCGAGGGGGTTGCCCGGACACCCCTCACCGGCATCCGGGCCATCGGACGAGCCTGCCGACGACACACGAGTGAGCGGGCCTTCGAGTGAATCGCCGGACAGGCGATCGGCGGGCCTCGCCTCGACCTGTGAGGTCGGGGCGAGGCCCGCTCGCTGGTGTGCGCTATGCCGCTCGGGCGCCCAGGACGCTGCCGAGGAGGTCGTCGAGGCCGACCAGACCCAGGAGCGTGCCGTCGGCGGCGTGGACCAGGGCCAGTGACGCGCGGCGTTCCTGGAGGGCGGCCACCGCGCGCTGGATCGGGGTGTCCACGCCGAGCGTGAGCACCGACGTGGCCAGCTCGCCGGCGGTGTTGCCGGAGGTCTGGGTGCGCGACGTGAGCACCTTGCGGATGTGCACGACGCCGAACAGCGTGCCGTCCTCACCACGCACCAGCAGCCGGTTGCGACCGTTGCGACGCGACATCGCGACGATCTCGTCCGGCCCCGCGCCGGCCGGCACCGAGTCGATCTCGGCGGTCGGCACGACCAGTCGGGCCAGCGGCTCGGTGTGCGTGCGCAGCGTGCCCGACAACACGTCGTGCGACGAGCTGTCGATCAGGCCGAGCCGGCGGGACTCGCCGACCAGGCGGCGCAGGCCCTCGGCGTCCTTGGGATGGGACAACTCGTCCTTGGGGTCGATCCGGGCCAGGCGCAGGATCGCGTTGCTGACCCCGTTCATCGCCAGCAACAACGGCCGCACCACCCGGGTGTAGCCGCGGAAGGACGGCGCGAGCACGAGGGCGACCTTCTCGGGGCCGGCGATCGCCCACGACTTGGGCGCCATCTCGCCCAGCACCATGTGCAGGATCACCACGACCACCAGCGCGATCGTGAACGCCACCGCGTGCCCCGCCGCAGCCGGCATGCCGACCGCGTCGAAGAGCGGGTCGAGCATGGTCGCGATCGCGGGTTCGGAGACGATGCCCAGGCCCAGCGAGCACATCGTGATGCCGAGCTGGGCGCCCGCGAGCATCAGCGACAGCTCGCGCACGCCGGCCAGGGCCGACTTGGCGCCGCGCCTGCGCTCGGCGACCAGCGCCTCCAGGCGGTGCCGGCGCGCGGCCACCATCGCGAACTCGGCGGCGACGAAGAACGCGTTGCCCACCAGCAGGGCGGTCGTGATGGCCAGTGCCGGCAGCAGGCCCAGCTCCAGCGAGCCCAGGCCGCCACCGGAGGCCAGGGTCGGGGTCATGCGGTCACCTCGGTGTTGCGACCGGAGCGCCGTTCGGCACCCCACTCGGATGTGTTTCGGGGGAACGAGGGGGCGGAGGTCAGCACGCGGACCCGGACCAGCGCCGGCACGTGCCGTTCGACCTCGAGCACCTCGATCTCGGTGTAGCGGATCGGTTCGTCGTCCTCGTCGGCCGGCCGCCCGGCGCGTACCTCGTCGGGGTCGGGCACCCTGATCCGGTCGCCCACCTCGGGCAGCCGGCCCAGGTGCGCGATAACCAGACCACCCAGCGTGTCGTACGGGCCGTCCGGCAGCTCGGCGCCGACGATCCGCTCGGTCTCGTCCACGCGCAGACCCGCGTCCAGCCGCCACCAGCCGTCCTCGGGCTCGGTGTCGACGGGGTCCTCGTGGTCGCTCTCGTCGGCGATCTCGCCGACCAGTTCCTCGGCCACGTCCTCGTAGGTGACGATCCCGGCCAGGCCGCCGTGCTCGTCCAGCACCACCGCGAACTCCTCGTGCGCGGCCCGGAGCTGTTCGAGCAGCGAGGCCAGCCCGGCGGTGTCCGGGACCAGCAGCGCGGGGCGCGCGATGGATCCGGCGCTCACGTGCGCGGCGTCCTCGGGCGCGACCTCCAGGAGGCAGGCCACCCCGACCACGCCCAGTACGTCGTCCACCCGCTCGCCGACCACCGGATAGTGCGAGTGTCCGCACTCGGCGACCAGGTCGATCAGCTCGGCGGCGGTGGTCTCGGCGCGCACCCGGACCACGTCCGGTCGCGGCACCATCACCTGGTCCACGGTCAGGTCGCCGAACGCGATCGCGCGGCGCAGGATCCCGGACAGGTCGGGGTCGAGGTCACCGTCGCGGCCGGCCTCGTCGACGATGTGCGCGAGTTCCTCGGTGGTGGCGCCACCGTGCAGTTCCTCGACCGGTTCGATACCGATCGCGCGCACGATGCGGTTGGCCAGCGTGTCGAACAGGCGGATCAGCGGCCCGGCGACCTTCAGGTAGATCAGCGTGGGTCGCCCGAGCAGGATCGCCACCCGCTCGGGCTCGGCGATGCCCCAGTTCTTGGGGACCAGCTCGCCCAGCACCATCTGGATCGCGGTGGCCACCGCGAAGCCGAGGATCAGGGAGATCACCGGGACGGCGCCGCCGGGGACGGCGATCAGGTCCAGGAGGGGGGAGATCACCGCCGCGAGCGCGGGTTCGGCGATGAAGCCGACCAACAGGGCCGTCACGGTGATGCCGAGCTGGGCACCGGACAGCATGAACGAGAGCCGCCCCATCACGGTCATCGCCCGGGCCGCCGCCTTGTCGCCGGATTCGGCACGGCGGCGCAGCAGACTACGGTCGGCCGCGACGTAGGCGAACTCCTGGGCCACGAAGAAACCGGTACCGAGGGTCAGGACGACGATCGCGGCTATGCCAAGAGCCGCGGTCATGAGACCGCCTCCCGGACGTCGCGGCTTCGATCACAGTCTCGGGAGGGACCGGTACTAGGGGGGTCCGTCTCTTGGGCGGACACGCACGCTCCTTGCTCAACGGGTAATTCAGGGTCAAAACACTTACCAGGCCGAACGTATCATCGCGTGCGCTTGTTCCCCGGGCGCGGGCGGGGAAGCGCGCGCGGAGGGTCGGATTCGAACCGATAGCAAAAGATGCTTGGCTTTCCGCCCTCCGCCATGACAATCTGTGCTTCCTCGAACACCGTGTGGTGATCAGCCCTCGTCGAGTACGCACGACCCGCGTACTGCGGCGAGGGGAGTACGCGCTCGCCGCGCCTCCTGCCGCAGGTGTCGCGAAGTTCATCCGTACGGGGGAGCGACCCGCGCCTTCCCGTCCGGAAGATTGGTACCGGGAACCCGCACCGCCGCAATGACGTTGACAACATCAGACGGGGGCAGCGTGTACGACAGCAGCCCTGATCCGGCCGACGCCGGCTCGCCCGAGGTGCCCGTATCGGACCTCCCAGCGCGCGAGAAGGAGACCATGCCTCGCACACTCGACGACTACGCCGTGTCGCTCGCCGCGTTGAAGGCCTACGACATCACCGGCGTTCGTCCACGCGACCTCCGCCGATTCCGCGATTCGGGCGAACTGCCGGACGGCGTGCCGGAGGCCGTCGTACTGCGCGCCCAACGCATCGTCGAGGAGGAACGGGACCGGCTGTTGCGCTTGACCACCGGTTCGTGAGCACCCGCCCCAATGCGCCGTACGCTCGTGCGGGGTGAGAGCGATCCCACACGGCAGCCCCGGTCGTCCGTGGCCGCGTCCGGTCGCCGTCCTCGATCACGCCGGCGCGCAGGCCCTCCGTCGGAAGTTCAGCCGCTCCCGTTGAGGTAGGCCAGCACCGCGAGCACGCGCCGATTCGTCTCGTCCGACGTGTCGATCGACAACTTCGCGAAGATGTTCGTGGTGTGCTTGCTGACCGCCCCCTCCGAGACGAACAGCCGGCTCGCGATCGCCGCGTTCGAGCAGCCCTCCGCCATCAGCTCCAGCACCTCGCGCTCGCGCGGCGTCAGTTGGGCCAGCGGTTTGTCCCGCACGTTGCGGGCCAGCAGCTTCGAGATCACCTCGGGGTCCATCGCGGTACCTCCCGACGCGACCCGGCGTACCGCGTCCACGAACTCGTCGGTGTTGAACACGCGGTCCTTGAGCAGGTAGCCGACCGCGCCGGTGCCGTCCGCGAGCAACTCCCGCGCGTACAACTGCTCGACGTACTGCGACAACACCAGGATCGGCAGCCCCGGGACACGCCGACGGGCCTCCAGGGCGGCCTGGAGGCCCTCGTCGGTGAAGGTCGGTGGCAGCCGGACGTCGACCACCGCGACGTCCGGCTTGTGCTCCACCAGTGCCCGCAGCAGCTCCGGGCCGTTGTCCACGGCGGCGACGATCTCGAAACCGTGGGCCTGGAGCAGGCGGACCAGACCATCCCTCAGGAGGGCGAGGTCTTCCGCGAGGACAAGTCGCACGGCAGCTCCATGATCACAGTCGTCGGGCCGCCCTCGGGGGAATGCAGGGCGAGCGTCCCGTCGAATGTATCGAGTCGGCGCTCGATGCCGCGCAGACCGGTGCCCTTCATCAGGTCGGCCCCGCCGACGCCGTCGTCGGTGACGGTGATCCGCAACTTGCCCTCGGTGTACGTCAGATCGATCTCGACGTGTTGTCCACCGGAGTGCTTGGCCGCGTTGGTGAGCACCTCGGTGACCGCGAAGTAGGCCGCGGACTCCAGTGGGAGCTCGGGCCGCGCGGGCAGCGAGACGCGGACGTTGACGTCGAGCGGACTCTCCAGCGCCACCGCGCGCACCGCGTCGCCCAGGCCCCGGTCGGAGAGCACCGGCGGGTGGATGCCCCGGACCAGATCGCGCAGTTCGTGCAGGGCCTTGGCGGAGGCCGCGCGGGTCTCGGCGAGCAGCACGCGGGCCGCCTCCGGATCGCTGTTCATCAGCGCCTCCGCGGCGCCCAGGTTCATGCCCATCGCGACCAGGCGGGCCTGTGCGCCGTCGTGCAGATCGCGCTCGATCCGGCGCAGCTCGGCCGCCGAGGCGTCCACGGCGTCGGTCCGGCTCTCGGTCAGGTGCTGCACCCGCAGAGCCAGCGCGGCCTCCTTGGTGGGGGCGAGCAGGGACCGGTTCCACAGCGCGTTGACCCGCGCGAACCACGGTGCCAGGGCGAGGCCGAGGCCCATTTGCACCAGGCCCCACGGCACCGACAGGCCGGCCCGCTGCGAGCTGTCCACCTTGATGAACGTGTACCACTGCGACTCGACGTGCCGGTAGGCCACCTCCCACAGGAAGGGCATCAGCACGCCGTGCAGACCGTTCATGATCAGCATCATCGGGAAGCATGCGAGCAGCAGGCTCGACGGCAGGTACAGCAGTGCCCAGAGCAGGTCCCGCCAGGTGGCCCCCTCGGTGATCGTGCGCCGGGTGCGCCGCCACAGCCCGGTCACGCCCCCACCCGCCGGCAGCTGCCGGTAGGGGGTCGCGATCGGGACGCCGGACCACGAGCCCATCGCGGTCCGGGTCAGGTTGGCGGTGGCGCGCAGCAGCAACATCAGCGGCAGGAAGAACAGCAGGCCGACGCCCAGCGGGATCAGTGTCATGAACACGACGCAGGTGATGAACAGCGCGAGGGTGGGAACGGAGAGGAAGACCAGGATGAAGCCGTGCCACGCCGACAGCAGGGCCCGACCGAGCCGCCAACCGGTCGCCGGTGGGTCGCCTCTGTGCGGCGTGAGCGTGCTCATGCGGGTTCCTCCCGTGGATGTGCCGTGCGCTGCTGGTGTCACCAGTGTCTCGGGCGACGACCGTGCAGGTCACTGGGGTGGCACCCCCGCGCGGGGTGGGCCTGGGCCCACCCCGCGGGTACGGGTCAGCCCGCGATCTCCGCGAGCAGTGCGGCCAGTTCCTCGGGGCGGGAGAACATCGGCCAGTGGCCGGTCGGCAGGCCGTGCACGCTCTTGACCTCGGCCGCCGCGAACTCCGCCATGAACGGGTGGCCCTGGGCGAGCATCGCCTCGACCTGCTCGGCCGGGAACATGCAGGTGATCATGTGCGCGGGCACCTTGAGCCGGGCCGCGTCGCCGACCTGCTGCGGACTGGCCGCGACCGCGTACGGCTGGGCCACCGCGTGCGTGCGCAGCGTCTCCAGGTCGGCCGGGGTGATCCCGTCGAGCATCGCGGGCTCGGCCGCCGGGTCCCAGGGGTAGGTGTAGCGGCCGTCGCCGCGCTCGGCCACCTCGGCCTCGATCCGGGCCCGCTCCTCGGGCTCGGTCAGGTCCAGGAGCGAGGTGCCCTCGGGCACCGGGCCCGCGTCCACGTAGACGATCCGGGCGATCCGGTCCGGGATCCGGCCCAGCGCCTCGTACCCGGTGAACGCGCCGCCGGAGTGGCAGACCAGGACCACGTCGCTCGACTCGCGCGCGGTGATCTCGGCGACCAGGGCGTCGGTCTGGGTGGCGAGGTCGATCCCGGTGGCGTCGGCGCCGTCGGCCGCCAGGCCCGGCAGGGTTACCGCGAGCACGTCGTGTCCGGCCGCGCGCAGCGGCTCGGCGACCCGGTCCCATGCCCACGCGCCGAGCCAGTAGCCGGGAACGAGAACGATGTTCGCCATGGTGGTGCTCCTCCAGTGGTGGTTCGGTGTGCGTTGTTGCGTGTCACGTTCGTGCGTGTCGCGTTCGTGCGTCCTTGCAAAAACGATCCTGGACCGCATACCTGACAGAACACGACAGGTTTGTCGAAGGAGTCGTGACCGATGTCGGGTCCGGCGCGGTCAGAGCCAGTTGCGGCGCTTGAAGACGACGTAGAGGATCACGCAGACCAAAACCATCAGGCCGACCGCGAAGGGGTAGCCGAGGGTCCAGTGCAATTCGGGCATCTCGTCGAAGTTCATCCCGTACACGGTGCCGATCAGGGTCGGCGCAAACAGGATGGCGGCGTACGCGGAGATCTTCTTGACCTCCTCGTTCTGCGCGTTGCTGGCCGCCGTGAGTTGTCTCATCTCCTCGTTCTGGGCCTGGGTCACCACGATCGCGTTGACCCGCATGATGCCTTCGAGCAGCGACCGGAAGCCCGCCACCCGCTCCACGGCGATCGTCGCGTGGTCCTGGACGTCGCGCAGGTAGCGGCGGAGCTCCTGGTCCACGTGGTACTTGTCGAAGCCGGTGGACAGGTCGGTGAGCATGAGCAGGAGCGGTCGGGTCGCGCGCTGGAACTCGATCACCTCGCGGGAGAGTTCGTAGATGCGTCGGGAGACGTTCGGGGCGCCGAGGAAGGCCTCCGCCTCGATCTCGTCGATGTCGTTCTGCAGGCCGCCGACCACCGGGGCGTAGGCGTCCACGACGCTGTCCAGGATCGCGTACAGCACCGCCTCCGGGCCCTGGCGCAGGAGTTCGGGGCGGTCCTCGGCCCAGCGGCGGACGGCGGACAGGTCCGGTGATTCGGAGTGCCGGACGGTGACCACGAAGTTGCCGCCGAGGAAGACGTGCAGTTCGCCGAAGTCGACCTCCTCGACGTCGTCGAGGTAGCGGGCCGCGCGCAGGACCACGAACAGCGTCTCGCCGTAGCGTTCCAGCTTGGGCCGCTGGTGGGCCACGATCGCGTCCTCGATGGCCAGCGCGTGCAGGTCGAACTCCTCGGCGGCGGAGAAGAGTTGGCTCTCGGAGGGGCGGTAGAGCCCGATCCAGGCCATGGCGCCGGGGCGGGCGTGCAGTTCGCGGTAGGTGTCGGCGAGGGTGGTCGGCGAGGCGACGCGGACGCCGGCCACGTAGATCGCCGCGTCGATCAGGCTGTGCTCGACCGGTGCCGGTTCGGGGACGTCCGCCGCGCGCGGGTCCATCGAGCGCTCGGGCGGCTCTTGCGATCCGGGCGCACCGTGTCTGCGGGCGCGGAAGGGCAGACGCCGATCGGGCATGCGGGGCTCCGAGACACTGGGCGGCGATGGGCACGGACACGACGTCGGGCCGATCGCGCCAGGGAATCGCGATCGACCCGACCGTCGTATTGTCCATTTTTCCGCGCAGATATGACGTATTTATGCCATTTTGCGCCGTGCCACCGGGTGCGTCGGCGCCCGGGTCGCGCTCACGGCAGTTCGAACGGGCCCTTGCCCATCTGCTGCCGCACGGTGACCACCGGCGGGTTGACCAGGCCGCGGCGCTGCCAGTTGGCGCCGTCCACGACCAGCGTGTGGCCGGAGACGAAGCGGGCGTAGGGCGAGGCCAGGAAGGTCGCGGCCCAGCCCAGCTCGCGCGGCCGGCCGACCCGCATGGCGGGCTGGCAGGGGTCCTTGTCGTGGGTGCCGGCCAGATTCCCCTTGATGTCGGCGGTCATGTCCTCGTGCGGGAACAGGCCCGGGACCAGGCCGTTGACCTGGATCCCGTACGGACCCCACTCGACGGCGAGGGTCTCGACCATGTTCTTGACGCCCGCCTTGGCGGCGGCGCTGTGCGCGAAGCCGGGGCCGCCGGTCCAGGCGTAGGAGGCGCCGATGTTGACGATCGAGCCGGGCGTGCCGGCCGCCAGATGCCGGCGGGCGAACTCGCGGGCGCAGAAGTAGGTGCCGTTGAGCGTGATGTCCACGACGGTGCGCCACGCGTTGGGCGACATCTCCTCGGCCGGGACCGGGAAGTTGGCCGCCGCGTTGTTGATCAGGACGTCCGGCAGGCCGAACGTGTCGACGGCCGCGTCGAAGGCCGCCGCGATGTCGGCCGGCTCGCGGATGTCGCAGGCCACCGTGCGCACCCGTGCGCCGGTCTCGGCCAGCGCCTCGCGGGCGGCCTCGAGGTGGTCCTCCTTGCGGCTGGCCACCACCAGGTCGGCGCCCAGCCGGGCGAACTCGATCGCGATCGCCTTGCCCAGGCCGGTGCCGCCTCCGGTGACGAACACCGTGCGGCCCGTGTACGTACCGGCCGGCAGCGCGGCGGCGCCCGGGGCGGGTGGTTCGGGCAGGCCGATGATGCCGTCGGATGCCTCGGTCATGGGGGTCAGCTCCCGGTGTAGTGGGCGGGCCGGCGTTCGGCGCGGGCGGCGCGGAACTCGGCGTAGTCGTCCGACTTGTTGACGAAGGTCTGCGCGATCAGTTCCTCGGCCATCGAGGCGCGCACGGCGGGTTCGGCGAGATGGCCGAGCACGCGTCGGGCCATCTTGATGGTCACCGCCGGCGCGGCGGCGATCCGCTCGGCCATCTCGCGCACCGTGGCGTCCAGTTCGTCGGCGGGCACCACACGCGAGACGATGCCGTGCGCGTACGCCTCGGCGGCGTCCATCGGGCGTCCGGTGAGCACCAGGTCGGCGGTCACTCCCGGGCCGCAGATCTGGAACAGCCGACCCACGCCGCCGGTGTCCGGGATCACCCCGTGGGTGGTCTCCGGCAGCATGAACCGGGCACCCTCGGCGGCCACCCGGATGTCGCACAGCAGCGCGCGCTGGAAGGACGCGCCGATCGACCAGCCCTGGCAGGCCACCAGGACCGGCGCGGGCAACTCGAAGAGCTGCTGCACGCCGCGATGCCCGCGGGTCATCAGCTCGTGGTGTGTCAACTCCACCCGGTGCCCGCCGATCGAGGACACGTCCCGACCGGACGAGAAGGACTTGCCCACCGCGCGCCAGATCACCGCGCGCACCTCGGGCCGCTGCCGCAGCTCGCCGAGGATCTGCCACAACAACCGGTCCATGTCGTCGTCGAACGCGTTGTGCTTGTCCGGGTTGTTGTTGGTGATCGTCGCGATCGGGCCGTCGTAGTCGAGAAGCACCTTGTCCGCCATGACACCCTGGGATATCCCAACCCCGCGCAGGAATCGAGGGGCACGGCGCCCGCGGGGACCGCAAGCGGGCAAGATCACAGCCGGCGCCTCACCGGCCCGCGAACGGGCCGGGGCGGCGGCGTGGGCGGGTCAGGGGTTGCGCTGGGTCAATCCGTAGAAGTTGCCCTCGTTGTCGCGGAAGGTGGCCCACCAGCCCCATTCCTGCTGGGCGGGCTTGTCCGGGAAGTCGATGCCCTTGGCGACCAGTTCGCGGTACGTGCTTTGGATGTCGTCACAGGTGAACAGCACGTTGTTGAGCGAGCCGACCTTCTCCATGTCGAACCGGTGGCTGAACAGGATCAGCGTGATGGCGTCGCCCGGGGCACGGACCTCGATCCAGCGCGGGCTGCCGGCTTCGCCCATCGGCGTGTCCATGACCTCCTCGAAGCCCATCTTGTCGACCCAGAAGCGCTTCGCCGCGTCCTGGTCGTCGACATTCAGCGAGACCTTTCCGACCTGCACCATGTGCACTCCCTCGGCTGGCGCCACCGGCCCTCGGCGGCGCTACGGCCGGTGTTCGACCGGCTCGCCGAACAGTGCCTCCTGACTCACCGTCGCAAACAGCGCGCCCGACGCGTCGAAGAGCCGGCCGTGCACCGTGCCGTGCGCGGCGTGCAGCGTGGTGCCCTCCTGGTCGTACAACCACCAGCGGTCCGCGCGGAACGGGCGATGGAAGCGGATCGAGTGGTCCAGGCTGGCCCGCGGGATCCAGCGCCGGCCCAGGGCCTGCGCGTGCGGCAGCACCAGCGTGTCCAGGATGCTCAGGTCGGTCGCGTACGCGATCGCGCACGCGTGCAGCAGCGCGCGCTCCGGCAGATCGCCGTCGACACGACACCACAGCGCGTTGTGCGGCGGGCGCGCGGTGCATGTCTCGTCGGCCCAACTCGGCGGCTCGACGAAGCGCAGGTCCACCGGGTTGTAGCGGACCAGCCCGGGCCGGCGCAACGGGCCGTTCAGCGCCGCCAGCCGCTGCGCGAGGGTGGGCAGCGTGGTCGGGTCGGGCGCGGCGGGCGCGCTCGGGGCGTGCGCGAACGGCGTCTCGGGTCGGGTCACCCGGAAGGACGCGACCAGGTGTACGACCACCTTGTCCGCCTGGAGCACGTCGACCAGCCGATGGCTGAGCGTGCGGCCCTGGAGGGTGCGGGTGACCCGGTAGGTCAGCGGCAGCGTCGAGTCGGCCGGCCGCAGGAACGAGGTGTGCAGCGAGTGCGGCACACGATCGGCGTCGACGGTGGCCCCGGCGGCGGCCAGCGCCTGCGCGACGAGCCAGCCGCCGAAAACCCGAAAGGCGTCCGGATCAGGGCTTTTACCCTCGAATAGATCGGAGTTGAGTCGGGTCGGCTCAACTTCTTCGACGAATCGGGTGACGTCGCTGCTCATGACTGCTAGTACAGCAAGGTGAGCCGCGACATCGACGACGAGGGGCATGGTGGGCGCGTGGCGTGGGGTGCGGTAAAGGTGCTCGGGGACCGCAACGCGAGTCTGTACCTGAGCGGGGTGGTGGTCTCCGGCTTCGGCAGCAGCGCGATGTCGCTCGTCGCGGGAGTCTGGGCCAAGACGCTGACCGGCTCGGACAGTGTGGCCGCGTTGATGGCACTCGGGGTGTTCGCGCCGTCCCTGCTCGGGCCGTTGCTGGGCACGGTCGTCGATCGATGGCCGGCCAAACGGGTGCTCCTGGTCACCAACCTGGTGCTCGCGGTGTTGTTGACCACGACGCTGACCGTGCGCTCGGCCGATCAGGTGTGGATCCTGTTCGCGGTGATGTGTGGCTACGGGGTCGGCTTCGTGCTGCTGGACGCGGCCGAGTCGACCGCGCTCGCCGCCGGTGTCGCGCCGGGCATCCTGGGCGACCTGAACGGGATACGGCTCAGCGCCTCCGAGGGGATGAAGCTGATCGCGCCGTTGGCGGGCGCGGGTCTGTTCGCGTGGGCCGGTGGACACACCGTCGCGCTGCTGGACGCGGGCACGTTCGTGCTCGCGGCCGGCGTGTTCGCGCTGATGCGCTTCGACCGGCCGGTGCGGGTCGAGGTCGAGGAAAGCGGGTGGTGGAGCAGGACCACGGCGGGCGTGGGCTACCTGTGGGCGCACCGTCCGCTGCGCCGACTGGTGCTCTCCGGCGGCCTGGCGATGGTGGTGTCCGGGATCAGCGGTGGTGCCATCTACGCCGTGGTCGACCAGGGGCTCGGCCGCCCACCGGCGTTCGTGGGCGTGTTGTACGCGGCGCAGGGCGCCGGGTCGGTGGCGGTCGGGCTGTGCGCCGGCGCGCTGATCCGTCGGCTCGGCGCGCGCGGGTTCGCGGTACTGGGCCTGGCGCTGTTCGCGGTCGGGGTGGGGTTGCGCGCGGTGGAGTGGCTGCCGGTGGTGCTGGCCGGGAGCGTGGCGATCGGGTTCGGGCTGCCCGCGGTGCACGTGGCGGCGATGACCGTGCTGCAACGGGAGACGCCGGGGCATCTGGTGGGGCGGGTCGCGGCGACCGCCGGGACCCTGATGTTCGCGCCGACGGCGTTCGCCATCCTCGGCGTGGCGGGCCTGTTGGCGGTGGTGGACCACCGGGTGATCCTGCTCGCCACGGCGGTCCTGGGCGGCGTGGTCGCGCTGTACTGCGCGGCGGGTCGCGACGAGCGGGGGCCGGCCGGGGAGCAGGCGCAGACGGAGGAGGCGCGGGATTCGCGGCACGTGTGACGCACGCATGTCCTAGGTCGAGGGCGGCTTGCCACCTACGATGATCCGCATGTATGAACCGGCGGAAATCCCGGCTGAGCTGGTTGCCCTCCAGCGGGACCGCGACCACGCGGCCGACGTCGTCACGACGTTCGCGCGCGAGAACCCCGGGCGGCTGGACGCCGAACTGACCCGTCAGTGGTCGGCGGCCGTGCGGGCGGAACGCAACGCCATACACGCGCTGCACGCGCACCCGATGATGGTGCTGGGGCCGAACCGATTCAAGATCATGCGGGCGCTGCGCGCCGCCGCCAAGCTCACCTGACGACGGCCCGACCGCGACAGGGGCAAGAGAGCGTCGGGCCGGACCGCCGAAGGACGAAGGTTACGCGCCCGCGCCGACAACCGCTCCGGAGAGCACGCACCGCGCCGTCTTGGACGCGTCTTCGATGCGTTTTCGATGTTTCTTGCTTGAAACGTCTTGCGTGCTTTGGTGAATCGATGCCTCGATGTGCATCGATATGTCGGCGTGCATTGACGCGTCGGTGTATGCGTCGATGTGTGTGCGGCGGTGTGTCGGTGTGTCCGCGCGGCGACGACACCGCGGGCGCGCGGGCGGCCGTCACGCGGTGGCGCTTCCCGGGCAGAAGGTGCGGCGGTAGTTCTGCGGAGTGGTGCCGCGACGGCGCAGGAAGTGGTGACGCAGCGTCGCGGCGCTGCCGAAGCCGGAGCGTTCGGCGACGGCGTCGATCGGCAGGTCGGTCTCCTCCAGCAGTTCCTGGGCCAGCAACACGCGCTGCGCGGTGAGCCACTCGTAGGGCGTGGTGCCGATCTCCTGCTGGAACCTGCGGGCGAAGGTACGCGGTGACATCAGCGCGTGTTCGGCCATCTGATCGACCGTCACGTCCCGGCCCAGGTGCCGCTCCATCCAGGTGAGCGTGGCCTGGAGCGGGCTGCCGGACCGCTCGGGCAGGGGACGGGAGATGTACTGCGCCTGGCCGCCCTCGCGGTGCGGCGGGACGACCATGCGCCGGGCGATCGCGTTGGCCACGCGGGTGCCGTCCTCCAGGCGGACCAGGTGCAGGCACGCGTCGATGCCGGCGGCCGTGCCTGCGCTGGTGATCACCCGGCGGTCCTCGACGTAGAGCACGTCCGGCTCGACGACGGCCCGGGGGAACATGCGGGCGAGACGGTCGGTGTACTTCCAGTGCGACGTGCAGCGGCGGCCGTCGAGCAGGCCGGCCCGGCCCAGCGTGAACGCGCCGGTGCACACGCTCATGATCCACGCGCCGCGCGCCTCCGCGGCGCGCAGCGCGTCCAGGAGGCGGGGATCGGGCAGCGCGTTCTCGTCGTGCTCGGCGGCCGCGGGGATCGCGATCAGGTCCGCGTGCGCGACCCGGTCGAGGCCGTGTTCGGCGAACAGGTCGTAACCGGCCTTGGTGCGGATCCGGCCGGGGGTGACCGCGCACACCGCGAAGTCGTAGACCGGGCAGCCCTCCTCGCTCCGGTCGATGCCGAATACCTCGCACAACACCCCGAGTTCGAAGGGTGCGACGCCGTCCTGAACGATCGCGACCACGTTGCGCAACATGCGTCCAGCATGCCGGCAGTCGACCCCAGATGGCAGGATATTGCGCCCATCAGGCAGTCCTGCCACTCGATGTATGCGCAAGCATCGGGCAGTCTTGGGGCATGACGATTTTGGCGGTTTTCCTGGTGATCACAGTGGTTCTCGGTGCCCTGTCGGCCGTGGGGCGGTCGGCCGATACACGCGATGCGGACAAGTACCGGTCGTGGCACCACTGAGCGTCGCGGAGGTGCCTCCGCCGCGACGGGAGCGAATGACCGCGCGCCCGGCCCAAGGGACATGGGCCGGGCGCGCGGTGTGTTCCGGAGCGACCGGGAGGGCCGATCGCTCGCGAGCGCCTGTCTCAGTTGCGGCGCTTGAGTGCCCGCCAGACGAAGAAGATGATGATCGCGACGATGATGATGCCGATGATCCCGAAGATGAACTTTCCGGCCTTCTTGAAGAAGCCCTTCTTCTTTTTCTTCGACTTCGACTTCTTGGTCGGGTGGTTCTGCTGCGCGGCGGCCCGATGCGACGTGGTCCGAGCCGAGGTGTCCGCGACCGTCTGCACGCCGGTCGTGGTGAGCCCCGTGGATACCGACGTGGACGAAACCTGGCGAACCTGCGCCTGAGCCGGCGCGGACGCGGCCTGGGCCGGTACGGCGGTCAAGACCGCCGCGAACACGGCGAGCAGAATCGGACCGGCGAGACGCCGAAGAACACGATGAACCATCTGACAAGCCCCCATTTCAACCCCGCGGAACACGCGCCTCGCGGAGCCGCTTCGACCCCGTGGTGGGCCGATAGCGGCGCGAATCTACCCGACACGCCAGTTCTCACGTGCCGGAAAGAGTCAAGATTTGGTTCGGACGCGACCCATGCGACACGTGTCAACGACGATTCCGGTACGCTGACGACTCATCAGGTTGTGGCAGCCCGGATGCCGGTGAGGGGTGTCCGGGCTTCCCAATCGACCTTTGCGGCGCGGGTGCCCTGCGCATCGCACTCACGGATGTCGTGTCTTCGCTCGCCTTGGCGGCCATCGCCCGGTGACAGGGGCTGCCCGGCGCGGGGTCCCTGCGGGCGGGCCTGAACGAGACGGTGCGGAGCGGCATCCCGAAGGTGTGGCCGCTCCGACGGATCACGGCCGATCACGGCTCGATGACTCAGGGTCGGATTCGCGCGCACGGCGACACGGTGGGCCGCACCCGTGGTCGTCCCGTCCCGGTGTGCCGCACGTGTGGCGGGAGGGGCTGTCGGGGGACCCGGCTCTGCCATGTGGGCTCTCGCCCGGGCCGGAAATTCCGTGGGCGGCTTCGGGGTTCGTGGCTAGGGTGATGATGTCCGGGTGCGCGGGCGGCGGTTACTTCTTCAAACCGAGTCCACCGTTGCCGCTTTGATCTCCGGATCTTTGGATTTCGACAATTTCATACGCACCTCCCGGTGCGCAGACGACGGTTCCTTCTGGATCTGATGGTCGCGGGTTCGAGTCCCGCTCGGCCGCCCGAGGGCGGCAGGTAGCTCAGATGGAAGAGCATCAGCTGTGTCCGTCGTCGCTTTCGATCTCGGGAGGACGACGTCGTGGGGTGCCCGGTGCGCAGTTCGGGATTTCTTCCAGTTCCGGGTTCGAATCCCGGTCGGCGGCCCTCGGGTCGTCGGTAGCTCAAGGGTAGAGCGCCCTGAAGCCCGGCCGCCCTGATCTCGGGCACCCTCGCGACGTTCGACCCTTCCCCCACCCTCCGGGGGCCACCTCATGTCTCGCTACAACACCCGTTCGGCGCGCCCGCGTGCCGCCGATCCGATCACCACCACCGGCCGCACCACGACCCACGAGGGTGGCGCCGCCTATACCCGCGACACACGCGGCGAGTTGCTCATGCTCGCGGTCGTGAACATGGTCGGCAACGACACGTTCTACGAGAGCGCCGGTGTCCGGGACGACCGCTTCACCGCGCTCGTACGCACCCTCGCGGTGGAACACCCGGCCTGGATGGTCGAGTTCGTGCGGTGGCTGCGTGGCGAGGCGAACATGCGCAGCGCCGCCCTGGTCGCGGCGGCCGAGACGGTCAAGGCCCGCCTGGACGCGGGCGCGCCGGCCGTACCCGGGTACTCGCGCCTGGTCGTCGACGCCGCGCTACAGCGTGCGGACGAGCCGGGCGAGCTGATCGGCTACTGGACCTCGCACTACGGCCGCGCCATTCCCAAGCCGATCAAGCGCGGTGTCGCGGACGCCGTCCGCCGCCTGTACGGCGAACGCTCACTGCTCAAGTACGACACCGCGTCCAAGGGCTACCGGTTCGCCGACGTGCTGAACCTGGTCCACGCCGCGCCTGCGGCGGACAAGCCGTGGCAGGGCGAGTTGTTCGGCCACGCGCTCGATCGGCGCCACCACCCGGACGAGGCCGTGCCGTCCGCCGCCCTGCGCATGGTGACGGCCAACGCCGGGTTGCGCGCCGCCGCGGCCTCGGATCCGCGGGTGCTGCTGGACGCGGACGCGTTGGCGGCGGCCGGCATGACGTGGGAGGACGCGCTGTCGCTCGCGGGCGCGCGGGTGGACAGGGCGGAGCTGTGGTCGGCCCTGGTGCCGTCGATGGGTTACATGGCGCTGCTGCGCAATCTGCGCAACCTGGACGAGGCGGGGGTGCCGGACCACGTCGCGGCACAGGTCGCGGAGCGGCTGGCCGACCCCGAACAGGTGGCCCGGTCCCGGCAGTTCCCGTACCGGTTCCTGTCCGCCCACCGCGCGGCGCCGTCGCTGCGCTGGGGGCACGCGCTGGATGTGGCGCTGAACGCGTCGTGCGCGAACGTGCCCGCGCTGACCGGCCGCACGCTCGTCCTGGTCGACACGTCCGCCAGCATGACGTCGCCGGTCTCCGCGCGATCGCAGGTCCGGCACGTCGACGTCGGTGCGCTGTTCGGCGCGGTGCTCGCGCGCCGGGGCAACGCGGTGGACCTGGTCGGTTACGCCGACGGACAGTTCGAGCACAGGCTCACCCGGGGCGGATCCGTGCTGCGCGACATCGAGGCGTTCACCGCGCGGATCGGCGAGGTCGGACACGGCACCGAGACCGTCGCGGCGCTGCGGGCGGCCTACCGGGGGCACGAGCGGGTGGTGATCATCTCCGATATGCAAGCGTTCGCCCACCCCGGATACGGTGGCCGCTCGTCCGGCGGGACCGGGATCTCGGTGTCGGACGCGATACCCGCGACGGTGCCGATGTTCGGGGTCGACACCACAGGCTACGCCGCGACCTCGATCGAGGTCGGTACGCCGAACCGCCACGAGATCGGCGGATTCAGCGACCGGATGTTCACCATGCTCGACCTGATGGCGCGGGGACGCGACGCCGGTTGGCCGTGGGAGCACGCGCGCGACTGAGCGCGGCGGGGTCGGCGGAGCGTCGTTCGCTTCGCCGACCCCGGTGCTCAGCCGGCGACGACCGCGCGCAGGCTTTCCTTGAGGGAGCCCATCGTGGCCAGGACGGCGGTCGGCTCGTAGCCGCAGTGGGCCATGCAGTTGTCGCAGCGCGGGTCCTTGCCGCGGCCGTAGTTCTCCCACTCGGTGTCGGTGAGCAATTCCTTGTAGCTCTGCACGTAGCCGTCGCCCATCAGGTAGCACGGCTGCTGCCAGCCGAGCAGAGAGTAGGACGGGATGGCCCACGGCGTGCACTCGAAGTCGCGCTTGCCCTCGAGGAAGTCGAGGAAGAGCGCGGAGTGGTTGAGCCGCCACTTCTTGCGGTTGCCACCGGCGAAGGCGGAGGCGAACAACTTCCGGGTCTGCTCGACGCCCAGGAAGCGGTTCTGCACCGGGGCCTTCTCGTAGGCGTAGGCCGGGGAGATCTGGATCCGGTCGACCTTGAGGTCGTCGTTGAGGAAGTTGAGCACGTCCACGATGCTCTCGGGGGAGTCCGTGTTGAAGAACGTGCTGTTCGTGTAGACCTGGAATCCGGCGGCCTTGGCCATCTTGACCGCGGCCACGGCCTCGTCGAAGACGCCTTCCTTGTCCACCGCCTGGTCGTGCTTCTCGCGCAGGCCGTCGATGTGCACCATCCACGCGAAGTTCTTGTTCGGCTTGAACTTGTGCAGGTGCTTGGGCAGCAGCACGGCGTTGGTGCAGATGATCACGAACTTCTTGCGCTTGAGCAGTTCCTCGACGATCTGGTCGATCTGCTTGTGCATCAGCGGCTCGCCGCCGGCCAGCGACACCATCGGAGCGCCGCACTCCTCGACGGCCGCGACGGCCTGCTCGACCGACATGCGCTTGCGCAGCACATCGTGCGGTTGCTGGATCTTGCCGCAGCCGCCGCACTTGAGGTTGCAGGCGAACAGCGGCTCGACCTCCACGATCATCGCGAACTTGTCGACCCGCTTGATCTTCTGCTTGACCAGATGAGTGCCGATTTTCACAGCCAGGTTCAGCGGTAGGCCCATGACCGTCGCGTCCTCTCTATCCCCGAACCCGGGGGCGTCGGCGTCCGCTGAAACTCGACTCGGCGTGGCGTCGTTGCCCGGGTGTGCCCGATGATGACAACATCTTCAACATACAGGCTGTACGTCACGTGGGGGTTGTATGGCGGTCACGCGTCGGGCACAACATGTCGCGGACACCCGCGCGGCCCTGCTGGCAGCGGCACGTGAGTTGTTCGCGACCCAGGGATACGCGCAGACCGGCACCGAGGAGATCGTGGCCAGGGCCCGGGTCACCCGGGGCGCGCTGTACCACCACTTCAAGGACAAGGCCGATCTGTTCCGCGCGGTGATGGAGACCGTCGCGGCGGACGCGGCCCAGACGCTGGTCGCCCACGAGATGCGTCATGCCCAGGACCACCCCAGCGAACCGTGGGATCAGTTGCGACACGGATTCCAGTCGTTCCTGGACGTGTGCACGACCGGGGACTTCCAGCGGATCGTGCTGGTGGACGGGCCGGCGGTGCTCGGGCCGGGGTCCTGGGACGCGCTGGTGGACGAGCACGGACACGGGCTGCTCGCGGCGTGGCTGCGACAGGCGATGGACAACGGCGAGATCGACGAACTGCCGGTGCCGCCGCTGGCCCGGTTGTTGGCGTCGTTGATCTCCGAGGCGAGCATGTACACCGCGCGCGCCGCGGATCCGGCGCTCGCGCGGCGCGAGGTGGGACAGGTCATCGATCGAGTGCTGGCCGGGCTGCGCAAGGGCTGACCGCTCGGGTGTGCCGGCCGGACTGCGGAGGAGCCGACCGATCGCTGCTCGCGCCCTGTGGTGTCGTGGTCACCGCGCGAGCACGGCGGACATCACCGCCTTCGCGATCGGGGCGGCGAGGCCGCCGCCGGTGATGTCGGCGCGGTCGGCCGCGCCGTCCTCGACCACGACGGCGACCGCGACGGCGGGTTTGGCGTCGGCGTCGGCCTTGGCGTACGCGATGAACCACGCGTAGGGCACGGCCCGGTTGCGTTCGCCGTGCTGGGCGGTGCCGGTCTTGCCGCCGACGATCGCGCCGTCGATCCGAGCGTTGCCGCCGGTGCCGTTGGTGACCACGTCCTGCATCATCTTCTGGAGTTGGCGTGCGACCGGCGGGGAGACCGCGCGGGCCAGGGTCTCGTGGTGGGTTGCCTGCACGGTGCTGCCGTCGCCGCGGGTGAGTCGTTCGACCAGATACGGCCGCATCACGTCGCCGTCGTTGGCGATGCCGGCGGCGACCATCGCCATCTGGAGCGGGGTGGCCCGTGTGTCGAACTGGCCGATCGAGGACAGCGCTGTTTGCGGGCGGTCGGGGCTCCTCGGGAACACGCTCTCGGTGACCGCGACCGGGATGCGCAGTTTCGGGTCGCCGAAGCCGAACGCTTTGGCCTGACGGCGCATCACCTCGGCGCCCATGTCGACCCCGAGCTTGGCGAACACGGTGTTGCAGGACACCGACAGGGCGTGCCGCAGCGACGCGTTGCGGCAGCCGTTGGCCTCGTTGCCCAGGCGCGTCTGCGTTTCGGGCAGGGGGTAGGGGTCGGGTGATTCGGTCGGTTCGTCGGGGTCGGCGACCGTGCCGGAGCCGAGCGCGGCGGCGGCGGTGACCACCTTGAAGGTGGAGCCCGGGGGATAGGTCTCGCGCAGGGCCCGGTTGAGCATCGGGCGGTCGGGGTCGGTGTCCAGCGCGGTCCACGCGGTACGGGTCGCCTTGTTCGCGGCGGCGAGCCTGCCCGGGTCGTAGGAGGGGGTGCTGACCAGCGCCAGGATCGCGCCGGTGGTGGGGTCGATCGCGACCGCGGCGCCCTTGTTGCCGGTGCTCGCGAGACCGGCGAACGCGGCCTGTTGGGCGGCGGGCAGGATCGTGGTGGCCACATTGCCGGCGGGGCTGCGCTTGCGGGTGACGGCGGTGATCACCGGCCACGCGCCCAGGCGCGGATCGGTGCCGGCGAGCAGGTCGTCCTCGACGCCTTCGAGCAGTGTGGTCCCGTAGAGCTGGGACGCGTAGCCGGTGACCGGCGCGTAGAGCGGGCCGTCGGTGTAGCTGCGACCGTAGGCCAGGTCGGAGGAGGCGTCCATGTGCGGGGAACCGGTGATCGGCCGGTCGGCGACCAGGATGTCGCCGCGCGGCTCCTGGTAGCGGACGATCTGCGGGCGGCGGTTGCCCGTCATGTGGTCGTAGGCGTCGGCCTTGTGCGCCTGGAGCCAGGTCGCGTTGCCGAGCAGTGCCAGGAGCAGCAGCAGGCAGAATCCGGCGGCTCGTCGGGCGGTGACGATCACGCGGGCACCTCCTCGGGCAGCGGGGCCGGTTCGTCGATCGGCGCGAGTGGTCGGCGGCCGCGGTCGCTGACCTTCATCAGCAGCGCGATCAGTGCCCAGTTGGTCACCACGGACGAGCCGCCCTGGGCGAGGAAGGGCATGGTCATGCCGGTGAGCGGGATCAGCGCGGTCACCCCGCCCGCGACCACGAACACCTGGATCGCCAGGACGGCGGAGAGCCCGTACGCGAGCAGTGAGCCGAACGCGTCCGACGCGGTCAGGCCGGCCCGGAAGCCGCGCGCGACCAGCAGCGCGTAGAGCACGAACAGCGCGGCGAGGCCGGTGAGTCCGAGCTCCTCGCCGACCGTGGCGAGGATGAAGTCGCTCTTGGCGGCGAAGCCGACCAGGATCGAGTGGCCGAGTCCGAGTCCGGCGCCGAGCAGGCCGCCGGCCGCGAAACAGAACAGCGACTGGGCGAGTTGGCCCGGCCCCAGCCCCGCGTGGATGCTCGCGAACGGGTCCAGCCAATTCTGCACGCGAAGGTGCACGTGAGGTTCCGCGGAACCGACGACGAACGCGCCGAGGGCGATCAGGATCAGGCCGACCAGGATCCAACCGATCCGGGCGGTCGCCACGTAGAGCATCACCACGAACGCGCCGAAGTAGAGCAGGGACGTGCCCAGATCGCGTTCCAGCACCAGGATGCCGACCGAGGCCAGCCACACCGCGACGACCGGACCCAGGTCGCGACCGCGGGGCAGGTTCACGCCGCAGAATCGGCGCCCGATCATCATCAGTGTCTCGCGCGTGGTGGCCAGGTAGGACGCGAAGAAGACGACCAGGATGATCTTGGCGAACTCGCCGGGCTGCAATGAGAACGGGCCGAGCCGGATCCACACCTTCGCGCCGTTGATGGCCGGGAAGAAGACCGGGACGATCATCAGGAACAGTGCCACGGTGGCCGCGAGGTAGGAGTATTTACCCAGGGCGCGGTGGTCGCGCACGGCGATCATCACCACCGCGAACAGGATCACCCCGATGGCCGACCACATTAGTTGCGAGGACGCGGCCTGCACCTTCGGCGTCTCCAGATCGAGCCGGTAGATCAGCACCAGGCCCAGGCCGTTGAGCAGCGCGGCGATCGGCAGCAGCACCGGATCGGCGTACGGCGCGAAGCGGCGCACCAGAAGGTGGGCGACCAGGACCAGGAAACCCAGCCCGAGGCCGTACTTCGCGGTGTCCTGGGGAATGGAGCCGTGTTTGGCCAGGCCGACGTTGGCGTAGGCGCAGACGGGGACCAGGACCGCGAAGACGAGCAGCAGGAGTTCGGTGTTGCGGCGCGTGGGCGGCAGGGGTTCCCCCGGTGCCGCCTCGCGCCGCCGCCATCTGGACATGGGCTCTGGGATGCCCACAAGTGACCGTGGGTAACCGGAGGGGCGCCCGGCGTCAGGCGTCGCGCCGGCGCACCACGATCAGCGCGGTGGCCGCCGCGGCGATTGCCCACAGCGCCATCACCCCCAGGCCCGCCCATGGGTCGAGTTCGTAGGCGTTGAAGTCGCGCAGCCGCATGATGCGTTGCCCGGCCTGGTCCGGCAGGAATCTGGCCGCCTCGCGCACGCCGGGTATCGCGGTGAGCGCCGCGGTGCCCAGCAGGATCAGCGGTATCAGCAGACCCATCGAGGCCATCGGCGTGCGCAGCACGAAGGTGACGCCGGCGCAGATGACCGCCAGCAGCACCAGATAGGCCCCCTGGCCGAAGGCCGTGCGCCAGGTCTCCGCGGTGGTCAGCGAGATGTCGCCGGCGGGGAGGAACACCCGGGCCGCCAGCGTGCACGCAAGGCTGGAGACGACGCCCGTGACCAGTGCCACCGCGGTGATCACGGTCAACTTCGCGGCGGCGAACACGCGGCGATCGGGCACCGCCGCGAGCGAGGCGTGGATGGTGCCGCTGCCGTACTCGCCCGCCACGGCCAGCACCGCGAAGGCCACCAGTGCTATCTGGCCGAGGTTGACGCCGTAGTGCACGAGCGTGAAGGGGTCGTATTCCGTGCCGTCCTCGCGGCGTTGGCCCTCGGCGACGAACGCGTCGACCAGTGCGCCGACGCCGACGGTCAGCAGCACCACGACCACCGGCAACCACCGGGTCGAGGGCACTGTGCGGATCTTGGTCCACTCGGCGTGCAGCGCCGCCGGGAACGAGTCGCGCGCCTGTGTCGTTGCCGTGCTTGCCGTGCTCATGCGCGGCCACCTCCCACGAACTGTTCGTGTCCGGCGGTCAGCCGGAGATAGACGTCTTCCAAGGACTCGCCCTCGCCGACGAACTCGGTCATCGAGGTGTCGGCCAACAGGCGCCCGCCGGCGATCACCACGAGGTGTCCGGCGGTCAGCGCCATCTCGCTCATGAGGTGGCTGGAGAGGAACACCGTGCGTCCCTCGGCGGCCAGCGACCGGATCAGGTCGCGGATCCACCGGATGCCCTCCGGGTCGAGCCCGTTGACCGGTTCGTCGAAGATCAGCATCTGCGGATCGCCCAGCAGCGCGGCGGCGATGCCCAGGCGCTGGCGCATCCCGAGCGAGTAGGTGCCGGCCCGGCGCCGGGCCGCGTCGGTCAGGCCGACCCGGTCCAACACCTCGTCCACCCGGGAGTCCGGTATGCGATTGGACCGCGCGAGGTAGAGCAGGTGGTCGCGGCCCCGGCGGCGTCGGTGCACCGCTCCCGCGTCGAGCAGCGCTCCCACATGGCGCAGCGGCTCGCGCAGCTCGCCGTAGACCCGGCCGCCGACGGTGGCGGTTCCGGAGGTGGGCCGGTCCAGACCCAGCACCATCCGCAGGGTGGTGGACTTGCCCGCGCCGTTGGGCCCGAGGAAGCCGGTCACCGTGCCTGCGGCGACCTCGAAGTCGAGGTCGTCGACCGCGAGAACGTCGCCGTAACGCTTGGTCAGGTTCCGGATGCGGATCATCTGCGGTGCTCCCTCTGCTGCCTCGGAGTGGTCTCACCGCCCGGTTGCTGCGGTGCCTCAAGACTGCGATTCGGGAGCCCTGCGTCGGATCCCCCGACCGTGGGGACGGTCTCCCCCGGGTGGGGGAGGCCGCGCGCACGACGACCCGGCAGGATGGCGGCATGTCCCGGATCGCGCCGCTTCGCACCTCGCTCGCCCGCCTCGCCCACCCGCTCGTCGCGGGGAGCACCTACACGCGTGGCTTCCACCTGTTCACGGCGCTGGCGCTGGGCGTTGCGGTCGCTCTGGTGTATCCCGGCCTGGAGGACAACGGCGGGGTCGCCGACGGGCTCGCACTGCTGACCGCCCCGATTCCGATCCTGGTGGCGTTCGGGCTGCTCGCCGAGGCGCGCCGGTTCGAGGGCTTCCTGGCTCGGCTGCTGCTGCGCCCCGGCGACGAGAGCGACATCGCGGTGACCCGGTCCCAGGGATGGGCGGATCGGTGGCGCACCGCACTGTGGCTGGTGCTGCGGGTCGAACTGGCCTGGCTCGGCCTCGCGGTCGTGGGCCAGGCGGTGTTCACCGGGATCGCGATGATCGTGGCACCGGCCACGGACGGGGGCTTGAAGTTCAGCGGGCTCACCTTCGCGGGCGGTGCCGGGCACTGGTGGCTGATCCCGCTCGGCCTGCTCGTCATCGTCGCGGCGATCTACTACCTGGCGGGCGTGGGTTGGCTGCTGACCCGGCTCGGTACCAAGCTGCTCGGGCCGTCCGCGAGCGAGCGGCTCGCGATAGCCGAGCGTCGGACCGAGCAACTGCTCGAACACAATCGGCTCGCCCGAGAGCTGCACGACTCGATCGGCCACGCGTTGTCGGTGACGGTGCTCCAGGCCGGCGCCGCCCGGCAACTGCTCGACACCGACCCCGGCTTCGCGGACCGGGCACTCGAGGCGATCGAGGAGACCGGTCGGCAGGCCCTGGAGGATCTCGAACGCATGTTGTTGCTGCTGCGCGACGCGCCGGAGCCGGCCGCGCCCCGGCCGGGCCTGCCCGAGGTCAAGACGCTGGTCGACACCACGCGCGGCGCGGGCGCCTCGGTCGCACTGCGGATATCGGGCGCCCTCGACGCGGTGCCGGCGGTGATCTCGCGCGAGGGTTATCGCATCGTGCAGGAGTCGCTCACCAACGTGCTGCGGCACGCGGGCCCGGTTCCGGTCGACGTCACCGTGGCGGTGGACGACCACGACGTCGAGTTGACCGTGCTGAACAGCGCACCCGCCGCCGGTGCGGAGCGATCGGTGGTCGGCGCGGGCAGCGGCAGCGGGCTGCGCGGGATTCGCGAGCGGGCCGCGTTGCTCGGCGGCGAGGCCACCGCCGGCCCCCAGGACGGCTACTGGCGGGTGCACGTGCGGCTACCTCTACGGTGGGCGTCGTGACGATCACGATCATGCTGGTGGACGACGACGAACTGGTTCGGGCGGGCCTGCGGGCCATCCTGGGCGCGCAGCCCGATTTCGAGGTCGTGGGCGAGGCCGACGACGGAGCGGGCGTGCTCTCGCTGGTGCGTTCGCTGCGCCCGGACGTGCTCGTGATGGATGTGCGCATGCCGCGCGTGGACGGCATCCAGGCCACCCGGGATCTGCTCGCCCATCTCGACCAGCCGCCCAAGATCCTGATCATGACCACCTTCGAGAACGACGAGTACGTCTACGAGGCGTTGCGGGTGGGAGCGCACGGCTTCCTGCTCAAGCGGGCCCGTCCGGACGAGATCACCGGAGCGGTGCGGGCGCTGGCCACCGGGGACTCGCTGCTGTTCCCGGCCAAGCTACGGGCGTTGGTCGAGCGCCACCGGAACGCGGCCCGCGCCGACGCGGTGGCCCGGGCCAACCTGACCGACCGCGAGGCCGAGGTGCTGCGGGCGATGGCCCGGGGGCTGAACAACGCCGAGATCGCCGCCGAGTTGTTCCTGGGCACCGAGACGGTCAAGAGTCATGTGAGCGCGCTGCTGGGCAAGTTGGGTGCCCGCGACCGCACCCAGGCGGTGATCGCGGCCTACGAATCGGGCTTCGTCGGACCCGGGTGATCCGACCTGGCCGCCCGGCGGCGTCGAAGCCGATCGCTTCGAGCAAAAAACGACATAAAAAGAGATGTTCGTACTATGTGTGACCCCTCCGGGTGGTGCTCGTTGGCCATCGTGCGCACGGGCCCCGTACCGATTCGCGGGAGCCGACGAAGGCGCGGCGAAAAGGGGGCTACACATGCGACACGGCGGCGACGAGAACACACCGGACCCGGCGACCCGACCCGACCCGAACGGCCGCGGCTCGCAAGCCGACCACGGCGGTCCCGACGACCGCGCCGGGCACACCGACCGCAGTGCCCTGGGCCGCATCCGCCGCACCCGGGTCGACCTCGTCGAGCTGTGCCGACGCCGGCTGGACCAGGGGGCGGTGCGCCGCACCGAGGCCCTGCTGGTCGGGCGCTACCCCGAACTCGTCCGGCTCGCCTACCTGATCCTGCCGCCCACGATGGAGCGGCACCGACGGGTGCTGGCCGCGCACGCCCTGGTCCAGGACGCGCTGCCGGGCCGACTGCGCGATCTCGGACGCGGTGCCGGCGGCCCCGACGGCGCGGACATGAGCGACGCCGACCTGCTCCGGCTGCGCGTCGTGCGCGGCGCGCTGCGCCTGAATCGTTCCACCCGGCGCCGGGTGCTGCTGCCGCAGGTCTGGGGGCTGCGCCTGTTCCCGCCGACCGGCGGCGCGGACGCGTTGGCGATCGAGCAGGCGCTCGGCCGACTGTCCGGCCCCGCCCGCGCGGTCCTCGTGCTGCGCGCGCTGGACGGCCTCGACCCCATCGAGGTGGCCGAACTCCTGCTCGCCGCCGGTGTCGAGGACGTCCTGGCCGCCGAGGCCGAGGCGGATACCGCCGAGCCCGCGCTGCGCCCGGTCGAGGCTCCGGCCGGCCCCGGGTTAGCGGCCGACCGGCTGCTGCGCGCCGACCAGTTCGACCCGTGCACGCTCCGGGCCAGCCCCTCGGACCTGCTGCGCCGCCGCCGACGCCGGCGCACCGCGCTGGGCGTACTCGCCTCGACCGGCGCGATCGCGATGATCGCCTGGTACGCGACCGACCGCACCGCTCCCTCGGGCGACCGCGGCCGGAGCGACCAGGCCGCACCCGCCGCGCAGGTGGTCGCCGGGCCGCCGCGATCGATCCCGGCCGGTGCCTGGAACACCACGACCCGGCTCGACTTCGAGGTCTGGTCCACCCGAGGCGCCCGGGCCGGTGACGAGGCGCTGACCCGGCGCGCGGTCCGGGCATGGACCGATCCCGAAGACGGCACCCCCGTCACCCTCGGCCCGGACGCCGCGGTGGGCCCGCCGTCGGGCACCCCACGCCTGCTGTACGCGGGTGACGTCGCGGGCGCCGCCGTGGTGTTGCTCGCCGACGGCACGCGCCTGGCCCGCTACACCGAGGAGCACGGCCGACACCGACTCGACGTCGCCTCGTCCGACGACTCGGACGAGCGCTCCGCTTCCGCCGTGGTGCTGCGCCGCGACCCGGCCGGCGTGCGCATGCTGCTCGCGCCCTGGGTCGACGAGGCCGCCGTGCGCGACCTGCGTCGTCCCGAGGACAAGGGCAAGCCGCTCGCGATCACCGGCGGCATCACCGCCCCGATGCCCGATCTCGGCACCGCCGCGAAGGACTGCGCCACCGTACCCGTGCTCGAACTGCTGTCCGGGCGCGCCGCCGACAACCACCCCTACCTGCTCGCGGACCTGGGCGAACTGACCGCCACGCACCTGACCTACATGCCGCCGCCGGACTACTTCCACACCGGCCGCCCCTCCGAGGCCGCCTCCAGTGAACGCGCCCTCAACATCTGGTCGCGGACCGCGTGCGCGTTGGCCACGCTGCGCGGACGGGGCCTGCGGCTGGTCAACAACTGGGAGTTCGCGCATTTCGACCTGCCCGAGTCCGCGGGGGAGGCGATGTGGTCGTGCCTGCACGCGTTCGACCGCAGGGGCGGCGGTGACGTCGTGGTCCAGTTCCTGCCGCCGGGGGCGAGCGCGACCGGCGCGCAGACCGTCAACCGGCTCACCGATTCGCCCGCGTGCAGCCGCTCCGGCAACGACATCGTCACCTCGACCTGGTGGCGCTCGCGCACCGGCACCTGGTATCTGGTCGCGGCGGGCACCCGCGACGTGGTCAAGGTGAGCGCGTCCGGCTCGGTCACCGGCTCCGCCGACGCCCGGCAACTCGTGATCAAGGCCCCTCCCGGCGCGCTTCCGCCCGCGCCGGCGCTGGCGGCCAACGTCCGCAACGGCACCACGATCAAGTCGCTCGGCTGATCGACGGGCCGCCCACACGGACGACCGGCCGGGCCGCGGGCACGATCGAGGTTTCTCCCTTGCCTAAAAGTGATATCACTTTGCTATGGTGGTGATGGCACATCGAAGCGATCGGGGAGTGACCTCATGAGCAACATCGGCTCCGAGACCATTGTGGAAATGCCGGCCCCCCAGGTCCGGGAGAAGTTGGTGACCGGCGCCCCCGGGCTGTCCGCGCTCACGGTCGGTCTGCTCTGCGTAGGCGGCGGCGTAGGGCTCACCGTCTTCGGCGCACTGCAGCACGGCGGACAGAAGGCCGCGGGCATCACCGCGGGCATCGTGATCATCGTCGTGTCGCTGTTCTCCCTGCTGGGGCTGACCACCGTCGCCCCCGGCGAGGCCCGGGTGCTCCAGTTGTTCGGGCACTACAAGGGCACGCTGCGCAAGGACGGCCTGCGCTGGGTGAACCCGTTCACCAACCGCACCAAGATCTCCACCCGCATCCGCAACCACGAGACGCAGACCGCCAAGGTCAACGACAACGACGGCAACCCGATCGAGATCGCCGCGGTCGTGGTGTGGCAGGTCAAGGACACCGCGCAGGCCAGGTTCGAGGTGGACGACTTCGAGGAGTTCGTCGCGATCCAGACCGAGACCGCGGTGCGGCACATCGCCAACAGCTACCCGTACGACGACCACGGCAACGGCGGCATGTCGCTGCGCGACAACGCCGACGAGATCACCGGCAAGCTCTCCGCCGAGATCGGCGCGCGGGTTGCCTCCGCCGGGGTCAGCGTGGTCGAGTCGCGGATCACCCGACTGGCCTACGCGCCGGAGATCGCCCAGGCGATGTTGCGCCGCCAGCAGGCGGGTGCGGTGGTCGCGGCCCGGCAGCGGATCGTCGAGGGCGCGGTGGGCATGGTCGAACTTGCACTGACCCGGCTCGAGGAGGGCGACATGGTGGAACTGGACGACGACCGCCGCGCGGCGATGGTCAGCAACCTGCTCGTGGTGTTGTGCAGCGAACAGGCCACCCAGCCGGTGGTCAACACCGGTTCCCTGTACGCGTAGTCGGTCCTCGTGACCGAGCGCAAGAAGATCCTGCTCCGACTGGACCCCGCGGTGCACGACGCGATCGCCAAATGGGCGGCGGACGAACTGCGCAGCACCAACGCGCAGATCGAGTTCCTGCTCCGGCGCTCGCTGGGCGACGCGGGCCGGATGCCGGGCAACGCCGGCCGTCCGGCCCGCCGGGGCCGACCACCCAAGGCCGACCCCGCGTCCTCCGGGCCCGCGTTCCGCGAGTCCGAGTCCTCCGAACCCGAGTCCTCCGAACCCGAGTCCTCCGAACCCGAGTCCTCCGAACCCGAGTCCTCCGAACCCGAGTCCTCCGAACCCGAGCCCGAGTCATCCGAGTCCGTATCCGATACCGAGCCCGGCGGAGGCGACGGTGGCGATCGAGGCGACCCTGGCGGTGCTGGTCGGCGTGGTGGCCGCCGTGGCGACCCTGGCGACCTCGGTACCGCGCCGTGACGACAACCCCGACGACGATGTGACGTCCTGGCGCCGAGGAGGCCGACGTGAACCAGTCCCTGGAGGTCGACATGAACGTTTCCATGGCCCGGCAAGTGTTCCTGCTCGCCTACAGTCCCGAGCGACGCCGACTGCTGAGCCGGGCGCACCTGGGGGTGACGCTCCAGGCGGCGGCCCTGTACGACCTGTACGAGCGGGGCCTGATCCGTGACGACGACGGAAAGGTGACGGTGACCGCCCGCCGGGGCACCGTCGTCGCGCACTGCGATCTGGCTGCCGACCTGCTGGCCAGGATCACCGCGAGCGAGCGAGCGCACCGGTGGCGCCACTGGGTCAAGAAGGGCGAGCGACAGGCCGTCGGCCGAGTCGGTGCCCACCTCGAACGCGAGCGGTTGATCAGGTACGAGACGTACCGCCTGCTGGGCATCATCCCGACCCGACGCATCGTCCTGCGCCAACCGCGCCTGCGGACCGAGGCGACCAAGGCGATGTGGGGTGCGCTCAAGGGCACCCAGCCGATCACGCGCGTCCCGGCGGCGGACGCCGCGCTCGCCGCGCTGGCCTACGAGGGCCAACTGCGCGTGGTGCTGGGCGGTCGGGAACGCCGGGCCGCCAAGGGCCGGATCCGCGAGTTGGAGGCCGGCCTGGGTCCGGTGCCCGAGACCCTGCGCAAGGTGGTGCGGGATAGGAATGCCGCCGACGCGGGGGCCGGCGCGTGAAGTGGCTTGACGATGTCCGTAGTGTCGGAGAATGACCTCCCGCACCACCGCCGACGCGACCTCGCGTGCGCTACCCGCATTCGTCGACCGGCTCCGGCCGGGAGCGCAGGGTCGCGCGGTGTTGCTGGTGCTGGCGAGCGCGTGCTCGATCCAGTTCGGCGCCGCCTTCGCGGCCCGGCTGTTCCCGTACGTGGGCCCGGCCGGCGCGGTCACCCTGCGGCTGGTGCTGGCCGCGACCATGCTGCTCGCGTTCTGCCGGCCGCGACTGCGCGGGCGCACCCGTGCGGACTGGCTCGTGGTGGTCGGCCTGGGCGTGATGTTCGCCGGCATGAACATGTTCTTCTACGAGGCCATCGCCCGGCTGCCGCTGGGCCCGGCCGTCACCCTCGAGTTCCTCGGCCCGCTCGGTCTGGCCGTGGTGTTGTCCCGGCGGCTGCGCGACATGGTGTGGATCGTGCTCGCCGCCGGCGGCGTGCTGCTCCTGGGCCGCGGCGGCTTCAGCGGTCTGGACCCGGTCGGCGTCGCCTTCGTGATGGCTGCGGCGGCCTGTTGGGCCGGCTACATCGTGGTCGCCTCGAAGATCTCCAAGCGTTTCGACGGCATCGAGGGCCTGGCGCTCGGCTTCGCGGTCGCCGCGGTCCTGGTCACCCCGTTCGGCGTGACCTCCGCCGGTACCGCGCTGTTCGAGCCCAAGGTGCTGGGCCTCGGCCTGTGCGTCGCGCTGCTGTCCTCGGCGCTGCCGTACAGCTTCGAGATGCTCGCGATGAAGCACCTGCCGACCGCGACGTTCGGGCTGCTGGCCAGTCTGGAGCCGGCCGTGGCCGCGATCGCCGGCTTCGTCGTCCTGCATCAGTCGCTGGTACTGATCCAGATCGGGGGCATCACGCTGGTGGTCATCGCCAGCGCCGGTGTCACCGTGGCCCAGTCGCCTAGACGGGCTCGGGCGAAGTCCGATACAGCCGGGCCCGGGCCCGATCCACGACCAGTTCCCGCCGCAGGTGCCATCCCCACTCCGGCCGCAGCACCGGACGCTTGTGCGGAGTCACCACAACGAACGCGGACGTGACCTCGGTCAACGCGTACGCCAGCGCGGGCAGCCGGGACTCTGCGAGCAGGTGCAGCGCGTAGCTGCACACCACGAGCGAGTACGTGCGACCCGTCAGCGCGCCCGCCGCCACCTGCTCGAACCGCAACGGCTCGGCGTCGCGCCCGGTGCGCTCGCGGTAGGCGACGCCGGTGTACGGGTCGACGCCGGTGACCTCGCGCGCGCCGAGTTCGCGCAGCGCGAGGGTGGCCTCGCCGCTGCCGCACGCCAGGTCGAGCACGGTGTCCAGCAGATCCGGCTCGGCGGCCGACGGCTCGGCCAGTACCTCGGCCAGCACCGCCCGGACGCGGGGCTCGTGCGGATTGCGGTACCGCGCACCATGTGAGGCGTAGAAGCCCTCGGCGCCCAGTTCCTCGTACGCGGGCCGGATCTTGTCCATGCCCTCGATTGTCTACTCCTCGCCCTCCCGCGTGGCCCCGGGTGTGCGGCCGAAGCGGAACCAGCGCTTCCAGGCGCCCTTGGGTTTGGGCGTGTCGCGCATCCGGACGTACGGCTCCAGAGTCGGCGGGTGGCCGCCGGCGATCGCGCGGGCCCGCTCCATCTCCGCGTTGTACTCCGCGCCGAGCAGGATCGCCATGTTGGTCAGCCACAGCCAGACCAGGAACACGATCACCGCGGCGAGCGTGCCGTAGGTCTTGTTGTAGGTGCTGAAGTTGGCCACGTAGTACGCGAACGCGGCGGAGAACAGCGCCCACAACAGCACCGCGAGCACGCCGCCGGGAGTGATCCAGCGAAAGCCCTGCTTGGCGTTCGGCGCGGCCCAATACAGCAGCGCGAACAGGAAGTTGACCACCACGATCAGCACCGGCCACTTCGCGTAGTCCCACAGCAGCACGCCGGCCTCACCCACGCCCAGCGCATGCCCCGCCTGTTTGGCCAGCGAGCCGGTGAACACCACCGCGATCGCGCAGACCGACAGCAACACCAGGGTCACCACGGTGACCGCGATCCGGGTGGGCACCGTCTTCCACAGCGGCCGGCCCTCGGGCACGTCGTAGATCGTGTTGCACGCGCGCATGAACGCGGCCACGTAACCGGACGCCGACCACAGCGCCAGGCCCAGGCCGGCCAGGGCCAGCGGGCCGGCGGCACCGCGGCTGTTCTCGAGGTTCTGGATCGCGTTGATCACGATCTGGTGCGTTTCGGTGGGCGCCACGTTCTGCACGTTCTCGGTCAGCGCGTCGGTGGCGGAGCGGCCGGCCAGGCCGACCAGGGAGACCACGACCAGCAGGGCGGGGAAGATCGACAACACGCTCTGATAGGTGAGCGCGGCCGCCCAGATGTTGAGGTCGTCCTCCTTGAATTCGCGGATCGTGCGCCAGGCGGCTCGGAACCACGACGAGGTGGGCAGGTCGGTGGGGCGTTCGGGGAGGTGCGACTCGGGGGGTGGTTCGTTGGCTGTGTCGGGCTTGTCGAGGTCCACTGGTGGGGTGGGCCGGTCTTGGTTTCGGTCTCGGTCTTGGTCTTGGTCCCGGTCTCGGTCTCTGTCCCGGTTCCGGGGCTTGGGCTTTTCCGCGTCGCGCGGGCCCGGGAGCCGTCCGGTCTCGTCCTCGGTTCCGCCGCGCGGGGGTGGTTCCTTGGCCCGGTCCGTGCCCCCGCGCAGTGCGCGGGCGATTCGCTCCTCCCGCTCGGCGCGTTCTCTGCGTGCGTTTCGCGCGTCCTGCCGCCTGCCCATGAGCCCGCCCCCAAGGTCGTCCCGCGATGGCCGGCGTCTACCCGGCGGCGGGCGGCACATGCGATGCCGGGCACGGGTTGTGACGCGGCGTCAGCGCCGGGCGCGGACACGATCGGGGCGACGCCGACCAGGCGGACGGTTGTCCCGGCGAGGTTCCGGCGGCCCGGACGGAAACCGTGCACGATGGTCCCTCACACGAGTGAATCGGTGACGAAGACTCCGTCGTACGCGGCCAGGATCCGGCCGAGGCTCGGGTTCGAGACGTACGGTGGCGATGTGTCGGGACGGTGGCGACGTGTCGGGACGGTGGCGAAGCGGGCTCGGGCACGGGTGTCCGGCCCGCTCGCGCGGCGCCGGTGCGGGGCGTGATCACGGACGTACGTCGAAGGCGGCTCCGGCGGCTCCGGCGGCTCGGTAGACTCGCCGCTCGTGACGTACGCGGGGCGTGATCACGGACGTACGTCGAAGGCGGCGCCGGCGGCTCGGTAAACTCGCCGCTCGTGACGTCCCAGCCTGTGCGCAAGCCCCGCATTCCGAACGTTCTGGCCAACCGCTACGCCTCCCCGGCGCTGGCCACGCTGTGGTCTCCCGAGCACAAGGTGGTGCTGGAGCGCCGACTGTGGCTCGCGGTGCTGCGTGCCCAGGCCGACCTGGGCATCGAGGTGCCCGAGGGCGCGGTCGCCGACTACGAGCGGGTGATCGACCAGGTCGACCTGGCCTCGATCGCCGAGCGCGAGCGGGTCACCCGGCACGACGTCAAGGCCCGGATCGAGGAGTTCAACGCTCTCGCCGGCCACGAGCACGTGCACAAGGGCATGACCTCGCGCGACCTGACCGAGAACGTCGAGCAGTTGCAGATCCGCTCGTCGCTGGAACTGGTCCGGGACCGTGTGGTGGCCCTGCTGGTGCGATTGGCGGAGTTGTCCGCGCAGCACGCCGAGCTGGTGATGGCGGGCCGTTCGCACAACGTCGCCGCCCAGGCCACCACGCTGGGCAAGCGGTTCGCCTCGGCGACCGACGAGCTGCTGGTCGCCTACCACCGGCTCGACGATCTGATCACCCGTTACCCGCTGCGTGGGATCAAGGGCCCGGTGGGCACCGCGCAGGACATGCTCGACCTGCTCGGCGGCGACGAGGACAAGTTGGCCGAGCTGGAGGGGCGCGTCGCGGCGCACCTGGGCTTCGAGCACGCGTTCGTCTCGGTCGGCCAGGTCTACCCGCGCTCGCTCGACTACGACGTGGTCACCGCGCTGGTGCAACTGGCCGCCGGGCCGTCGTCGCTGGCCAAGACGATCCGGTTGATGGCCGGGCACGAGCTGGTCACCGAGGGCTTCCAGCCCGGCCAGGTCGGCTCGTCCGCGATGCCGCACAAGATGAACACGCGCTCGTGCGAACGGGTCAACGGCTTCACCGTGATCCTGCGCGGCTACGCCTCCATGGTCGGCGAGTTGGCCGGCGACCAGTGGAACGAGGGCGACGTGTCCTGCTCGGTGGTGCGGCGGGTGGCGCTGCCGGACGCGTTCTTCGCGTTCGACGGCCTGATCGAGACGTTCCTGACCGTGCTCGAGGAGTTCGGCGCGTTCCCGGCGGTGGTCGCGCGCGAGCTGGACCGCTACCTGCCGTTCCTGGCCACGACCAAGGTGCTGATGGCCGCGATCCGGGGCGGGGTGGGTCGTGAGGCCGCGCACGAGGTGATCAAGGAGCACGCGGTCGCCTCCGCGCTCGCGCTGCGCGAGGGCGTCGAACGCAACGAACTGCTCGACCGGCTGGCGGCGGACGAGCGGCTGCCGCTGGACCGCGCGGCGCTGGACACGCTGCTCGCCGACCGCCTGTCCTTCACCGGCGCGGCGGCGGCCCAGGTGGCAGAGGTGGTCCGCCGCGTGGAGACGGTCGCCGCCAAGCACCCGGAGGCGGCAAAGTACCGCCCGGGCGCGATCCTGTAACCGACCGACGACGGCGATGGGCCGGGCCGCGGGGCACACCCCCGGGTCCCGGCCCATCGCCGATTCCGAACCACGACCGGGACGCACCCGGACACCCCGCGCCCCGAGGCACGGGCCACCCACCACCCACTCCGCACCGCTGCGCCGCTGCCGGACCACCCGCGTCCCCCGCCGCGCCGCTGCGCCGCGGCGCCGCTGCCGGACCACCCGCGTCCCCCGCGGGTATCGCGCTTCGAACGTCTGTGTCGCTGCTGCCTGTTGTGGTCTGCGTTGACTGCGTTGAGGCGGGCATGGGCCGCCCGCCGTTCGCTGCGCGCGCGGGTTGCATG
>NZ_JBITJP010000015.1:0-202310 GCF_044460165.1 Embleya sp. NPDC050154 | reverse complement strand
GCATGCCCGCTACGCGGTCACGGTCGGGCCGTTCGCTACGCGCGCGGGTTGCATGCCCGCTACGCGGTCACGGTCGGGCCGTTCGCTACGCGCGCGGGTTGCATGCCCGCTACGCGGTCACGGTCGGGCCGTTCGCTACGCGCGCGGGATGCACGTCCGCTACGCGCCCGGGATGCACGTCCGCTACGCGCCCGGGATGCACCTCCGCTACGCGCCCGGGATGCACGTCCGCTACGCGCCCGGGATGCACGTCCGCTACGCGCCCGCACTGCCTGGTGCCCCGTCCAGGCGCCGGCGGTCTGCCGGCCTTGCCTCTTCGGCTGCACCTCGGCGGCCCGTTTCCGCTCGGGTGTTGCGCGTCGCCTGTTGCGCTCCGCTTGTCTTGCGTGGCCGTGTGGGCTGCGGGTCGTGCGTCGGTTGCTGCCGTCCGGGCGCCCGGCTCGGCCCGCGGCCGTTGTTGCTCGCTGTGGTCCGCCCGTTCCGCGTCTGCGCCCACGGCGCTCTGTCCGCCTCGCCCGCTGCGCTTCGCTCGCCATCCCCGCTCGCGCGCCGTTCTCGCTTGCTGCGGCCGGTTCGTTCTGCGTGCCTGGGGCGACTGTGCTCTGCCCTCGGCGGCCCGTCTTCGCTCGGGTGTTGCGCGTCGCCTGTTGTGCTTCGCCCGTGCGTGTCGGTGTTGCCTGTTGCGCTCCGCCTGTCTTGCGTGGCTGTGGATCGTCCGCCCGCGCGGTGTGCATCGCTCGCTCTGTGTTGGCTCGTTTTGTGTTTCGGCTGCCTTGGGCTGCGTTTCGCGGGCGGCTTTGGCCACCTTTGGCTTGCCGCGTTGCGCTTGGGCATGACAGGTCTTTGCGCCTGGGGCGTGTGGTTCGTGTGGTTTGGGGGTGGGTGGGGGCTCGGCCGGATGGGTGTCGGGGGCATGAGTCAGGGTGGGGTGGGCGATGGGGGTGGGGGGCTTGGGCGTGAGGAGTTGTGGCGTGGGGTCGCTGTTGTTTTGTGACGTGGCGGTCGTGTCGCGGGAGATCGCGGGCGAGGCCGGGCGGACCGCGAAGGCGGAGTTGGTGGCCGGGTGTCTGCGGCGGGCGGATCCGGCGGAGGCGACCGTGGTGGTGGCCTATCTCGCGGGCGCGCTGACCCAGCGGCAGATCGGGGTCGGGCCGGCCGCGTTGCGTGACGTGCCGGAGCCGGCCGCCGAGGCGTCGCTGACGCTGCTGGAGGTGGACGCCGCGTTGGAGGCGATCGGGACCACCACCGGCCCCGGGTCACAGGCTGCCCGGCGGGCGCTGATCGAGGCCCTGTTCGCCCGGGCCACGCAGGTCGAACAGCGGTTCCTGGCCGGTCTGTTGATCGGCGAGGTGCGTCAGGGCGCGCTGGACGGGGTGATGGCGGACGCCATCGCGCGGGCGGCCGAGGTGCCGGTGGCGGCCGTGCGCCGCGCGCTGATGTTGCGTGGGGCGGCCGGCCCGGTGGCCTCCGCGGCGCTCGTCGGTGGCAAGGCCGCGCTCGCCGCGTTCACGCTGGAGGTGGGCCACGCGGTGCGCCCGATGTTGGCCGCCTCCGCGCCGGATGTGTCCGCCGCGCTGGCCAAGTTGCGGGCCAAGGACCCGGAGGCGAGCGTCGCGCTGGAATGGAAGATCGACGGCATCCGGGTGCAGATCCACCGCGACGGCGAACACGTCGCGGTGTTCACCCGCAGCCTGGACGACATCACCTCGCGCGTGCCGGAGCTGGTCGAGGCCGCCCGCGCGCTGCCGGTGCGCACCGCCGTGCTCGACGGCGAGGCGATCGCGCTGCGCGCGGAGGGCCGGCCGCACCCGTTCCAGATCACCGCGTCCCGGACCGGCACTCACGACGCCGCGCGGTTGCGGGCCGAGACACCGTTGACGGTGTACTTGTTCGACGTGCTGCATGTGGACGGCGCGGACCTGATCGACCGCCCGGGCGCCGAGCGCTGGGCCGCGCTCCAGGCGCTCGCGCCGAGCGAGCTGTTGGTGCCCCGGTTGGTCACCGGCGACGCCGGCGCCGCGGACGCGTTCTTCGTCGACGCGGTCGCGCGCGGCCACGAGGGGGTGGTGGTCAAGTCGTTGGACACCCCCTACACGGCGGGTCGGCGCGGCGCCGGTTGGGTCAAGGTCAAGCCGCGGCACACCCTGGACTTGGTGGTGCTGGCCGCCGAGTGGGGGCACGGGCGGCGGCGCGGGACGCTGAGCAACCTGCACCTGGGCGCGCGCGACCCGGGCGGGGACGGGTTCGTGATGCTGGGCAAGACGTTCAAGGGGCTCACCGACGAACTGCTCGCGTGGCAGACCGAGCGGTTGCAGGAACTGGAGGTCCGTCGGGACGACTGGACGGTGTGGGTGCGGCCCGAACTCGTGGTCGAGATCGCCTTCGACGGGTTGCAGCGCAGTACCCGCTATCCGGGCGGGCTGGCCCTGCGGTTCGCCCGGGTGCTGCGTTATCGCCAGGACAAGACGGCGGCGGACGCGGACGACATGGATACGGTTCGAGCGCTGGCGTCGGACGAGTGAGACCGGTTCCCGCCGCCCACATCACCCGGACCCGCGCGCCTGGATTTTGATGGGGCGGTACAGGGCGCGCGCGTTGTCGTGCAGTACGGCGGGGGCCAGGTCGACGCCGACCGCCTCGGCGATGACGTCCAGGTCGGCGTCCCGGAACGGCCTGGGCGCGCGGGTGGAGGGCAGGTCGGTGCCGGCCAGGAGCGCGCGCGGGGAGACGGCGGCCACGGCCCGGAGCGTGGCGGGCACGTCCAGGTCGACCCGGCCGAAGCCGGTGGCCTTGACGTGGGCCCCGCGTTCGACCAGGCGCAGCAGGTGCGGCAGGCCCTCTCGGGACAGGCCCAGGTGGTCGATGCTCACCTTCGGCAGCGCGGTGAGCATGGGTGCCAGGTCGGGCAGATCGCGCGCGTCGAGGTACAGCTCCGCGTGCCAGCCCGCCAGCTCGTATACGCGTCGGGCGAGCCGATCGAGCCCTTCCAGCGCGGCCGAGCCGCCCCGGCGTACGTTGAACCGGATCGCGCGCACACCCGCCGCGTCCAGCTCGCGGATCGTGTGGTCCGCGACATCGGCGCGAAGGTGCGTCACGCCGACGAAGCCGGGCCCGAGCCGGTGCAGCGCGTCGAGCAGATGGGCCGGGTCGAAGCTTTGGAACGAGCCGGACACCACGGCGCCGCCGGTGACGCCGAGCGACGCGACGCGGGCGAGGTAGTCGGCGACGGTGAAGGTCGGTGGCAGGTAACCCTGGTTGACGGTGAGCGGGAAACGCGGGTCGACGATGTGCAGATGCGCGTCGAACACCCGGCGCCGGGCCGCGGGGCCGGGTACGGCGGGTCCTTCGGCCGGGAGGTGTGCCGGCGGGTCGGGCGACGCGGTGGGCGAGGGGGGCACGGCGCGGCCTCCGGGTTCGGATCGGGAACGCCGCATACCGTAGCGAAGGGTTCGTGGCCGCGGCGGGCATTGGCGTCGGCCGTGCGGGGCAGGCACATGCCACGGAAGACGTCGATACGAGGGTGGGGAGGGCAAAGGACCATGGCCGAGTTGCTGCTCGGTCCCGTGCTGCGGCACGTGGATCGTACGAGTGCCACCGTGTGGGTGGAGACGGACGCGCCGTGTGTGGTGACCGTGGCGTGCGAGGACGGTGTGGCCAGTGCCGCCACCTGGAACGTGTTCGGTCACCACTATGTGCTCGTGGTCGTCGAGGGGCTCACGCCCGGGCGATCACGGGAGTACCGGGTCCTGCTGGACGAGCGGGTGTGCTGGCCGGACGCGCGCTCGGGTTATCCGCCCAGCGCGGTGCGTACCGCCTCGGCCCACGGCGACGAGCGGGATCTGAATGTCGTGTTCGGGTCCTGTCGCTGGTCGAGCCCGCCGAGCACCGAGGCCGGTGAGGAGCGCCGGCTCGACCCGGACGCGCTGGACACGCTCGCTCGCCGACTGATGCGGGCCCCCGACGAGCCTTTGCCGGACGCGCTGCTGTTGCTCGGTGATCAGGTGTACGCGGACGAGACCTCGCGCGCGATGCAGAACCGGTTGGCGCGGCGGCGCGATCTGAGCAAGGCGCCGGGCCCGCAGATCGCCGACTTCGAGGAGTACACGCTGCTCTATCGCGAGTCCTGGTCCGATCCGCAGATCCGCTGGTTGCTGTCCACCGTGCCGAGCGCGATGATCTTCGACGACCACGACGTGATCGACGACTGGAACACGTCGCACGCGTGGCGATCCGAGATGGCCGCGACCGATTGGTGGTCCGAGCGGATCGCGGGCGCGCTCGCGTCGTACTGGGTCTATCAGCACCTGGGCAATCTCGATCCGGCCGCGTTGGCGCGCGACGAGTTGTTCGCGACGGTCAAGGCCGCGGCGCCGGGCGAGGACGTGGGGCCGCTGCTGCACGAATTCGCGCTGCGCGCGGACGCGGAGGCGGAGGGCAAGACGACCACGCGGTGGAGCTTCCGGCGCGACTTCGGCCGGACCCGGCTGCTGATGATCGACTCGCGCGCGGGCCGGGTGCTGACCGGGGACGCGCGGGCGATGATCGGTGCGGACGAGTTGGCCTGGATCACCGAGCAGGCGGACGAGGGCGGGTACGACCACCTGCTGATCGGCACGTCGTTGCCGTGGTTGTTGCCGCACGGCATCCACGACCTGGAGTCGTGGAACGAGGCGTTGTGCGCGGGCGAGCGGGGGCCGCGGGTGGCGGGCTGGAGCGAGTGGTTGCGGCGGGCGAGCGACCTGGAGCACTGGGCGGCGTTCCGCGACTCGTTCGAGGCGTTGTCCGCGTTGATCGGCCGGATCGCGCTGCACGGCCCCCGGGCGGGCGGCCCGGCGCCGGCGACGGTGTGCGTGTTGTCGGGGGATGTGCACCACGTCTACGCGGCCGAGGCGCGCTGGGTCAGTGCGGGGGAGGGGCCGCGGGCCGGGGAGGATTCGGCGGACCTGGCCCGGGTCTACCAGTTGACCTGTTCGCCGGTGCACAACTCGGTGCCCCCGGCGATCCGGGTCGGATTCCGGTTCGGGTGGGGCCGGATGGCGACCCGCATCGGGCGCGCCCTGGCCCGGCACGCGAGGCTGGCCCCGCTGCCGGTCGAGTGGACGAAGCTGGGCGGTCCGTGGTTCGGCAACCACCTGATGACGCTCACCCTGCACGGGCGCCGGGCCGTCCTGTCCCTGGATCGGGCCGAGGGCGACCGGCACAACCGGGCCGCTCGGCTGCGCCGCGTGGGCCGGGCGACGCTCCGGGAGGGGTGAGGCACGGTCCGCGAGCGGCCCCGGCGAGTCGTGGGTCGGCCGCCTCTCGTGAGGGGCCCGTCTCGTGGAAGTTGCCGAGTGCAACTAACATCTTTTATGGTGGTGGCGAGTCGCCACGAAGAGGAGCCTCGCCATGGCCACCCGGGAAGCCTGCCGGCACCTGCTCACCGAGTTCGAGGGCATCGTCGGCGTCCACCGCAGCCTCGCCAAGGCGGTTCCGATCGGCAGCCTGCCGCCCGGCTCCGCAGTCCTGTTCGCGCTTGCCCGCAGTACGCGGCCGCTGCGCGCCGGGCACGTCGCCGAACTGCTCGACCTGGACATGTCCGTGGTCAGCCGACACATCGCACACCTGGTCGAGCACGGGTGGGTGGAGCGCCGGCCGCACCCCCATGACGGCCGCTCCTTCCTGCTCGGCCTCACCCCGGAGGGTCGCGCGGTGGTCGATCGGGCCACCGACGACCGCCTGACGGTGATCGCCGAGCGCCTCGACGACTGGTCCGACGAGGACGCCCGGACGCTGTCCGAGCTGCTCGCGCGACTGAAGGCCGGGTTGGCACACCGGCCGGTATCGGTGCCGGTGGTCGTGTCACACTGACCCGCATGCCGAAGTCCGCCGCAGAGGCGCGCGCCCACTTGGAGATGTTCTACGACGCGGTGGCCCGCCGAGCCACCCGCACGGAAACGTTCGGCGCGCTGACCCTGTTCATTCGTGAGGGCCAAGGGTGGCCCTTCTACGCACGACCCACGCTCGGCAGCTCCGTCGAGCCCACCGTCGCGGACGTCCGCGCGGTGCGGGCGCGGCAGAGAGAGTTGAAAGTGCCCCAGACGTTCGAATGGGTCGACGAGACCACCCCGGCGCTGCGCGCGGCCGCGATCGAGGCCGAACTGCACGTCCACGAGCACCCGTTGATGGTGCTCGACCCGGCCGAGCTTCCGGCCGAACGCCCGGCCCTGCCCGACCTGGTGACGGTGCGTCGGATCCGGGCGGACGCGACCGACCTGGCGATCGTGCACAGCGTCGCGGCGGTCGGCTTCGCGAACCCGGGGACCGCGTCGGGGACCGACGGCCCGACCGAACGGGATACCGCCGCGCTCGGCCAGGACCCGGGACTGCTGTCCTACCTCAACGAGCGCCTGCGCACCGGCGAGACGGTGATGTTCGCCGCGTACGGCCCGGCCGGGCCGCTGTGCGTGGGCAGTTATCAGCACCTGTACGGCACCACCGAGATCGTCGGTGTGGCCACCCTCCCCGCGGCCCGACGTGGCGGCCTCGCGGCGGCGGTGACCTGGGAGCTGGCCCGGCACGCGCTCACCGACGGGAGCGAGACGGTGTTCCTGTCGGCGGGCGACCAGGACGTGGCCCGCGTGTACGACCGGCTCGGCTTCCGGTCGGTGGGGACGGCGCTGATCGCGGAGGCGCCGTGAGCACCCCGGCGCAGCCCGGGCCGCCCGCGAAGCCCGTCGTGCTGCCGATCCCGCCCGGGCGCAATCCCACCGCCGCCGAAATGGCCGCCGCGCACGGCCGGACCATCCCCGACGTGATCGGACCGAACCTGCGGGTGTTGTTCTGCGGGATCAACCCCGGCCTGTGGTCCGGTGCGACCGGGCGGCACTTCGCCCGCCCCGGCAACCGGTTCTGGCCCGCGCTGTACGCCTCCGGGTTCACGCCCCGCCTGCTCGCGCCCGCCGAGCAGGACGCGTTGACCGCGCTCGGTCTCGGCATCACCAACGTGGTGGCCCGCACCACCGCCCGTGCGGACGAGTTGAGCCGGGACGAGTACGTCGCCGGCGGCGCGGCGCTCACCGCCAAGGTGCGCACGTACCGGCCGGCCTGGCTGGCCGTGCTCGGCATCGGCGCGTACCGGACCGGTTTCGGCCGGCCCAAGGCGGTGGTCGGTCGACAGGCCGAGACCATCGGCGACACCCGGATCTGGGTGCTGCCGAACCCGAGCGGCCTGAACGCGCACTGGACGGCGGCGGCGCTCGGCGAGGCGTTCGCCGAACTGCGCACGGCGGCGGCCCAGATCGAAAGCACCCGACCGGAAACGCCACGCACCGAAACCGCCGGGACCGAAAGCACCCGGACCGAAACCACCTGACCGGAAGGCACCCGGCCGGAAACCCGCCGAAACCCATCGAAGGCGGTCGAAGGCTGCCTGAATGCGGCCCGAGGACGACCCGAAGGGGCGCGACCGCCCCAGGGCGCGGTCGGTGCGCCCGGGCCGGTCCGCGCGCCTGTATCCGAGTCGATTCGTCCATCGACCGAGTGGGATCACCCGGTTGGTGGTTACTTCGCGTTCCCTCGCGCGGTTGGGTCGGCATGGAGATCCTGCGGGCCCCGTTCGGGCCGTGGCCCACCGAGGCGTTCGAGACACCCGTGTACGAGGCGTTGGTCGCGGAGTGGCGCGACTCGGGCCGGGAGGTACCCCGGCCGGTGGACCGATGCCCCGACCGCCCGGCGCGACACGCGCGCCCATCCGGGGCCGGCCCCCGCACCGGCCGCCCCTGAGGACGCCGCCGAGGCCACCTCCGAGGCAGCCCACACCGGCCGCCGGAGGCACCCGCCGACACGCCCGGCTCCCGCCTCGCCGACCCGCCCGTCGGACGCCGTACATGCCAGGCACGCCCCGCGGCCGACCGTACGCTCCCAATGCCTCGCCCTCGCCCGCTCGGCCGCCCCGCGAAGGTCTTTCCCTCGACGCCCGGACACCACGTTCGACAGGGGCTCGGCGACGCGCGCCGCGCACAACGCCGGCGTGTCGTGCAGCCATTCGGCGGCCCGCGCGCGAGTACCGTCATGCCGGGCGTACGCCGGGAGGAGACGATTCCGCTCGGCTCGGAGGCGCCACGACACCCGGTGTGGACGGCATCGCCGCCGGGAGTGGGCCCGTCCCGGCCGAAATCGTGGTACGTCGGGAATCGCGACACGACACAACACCTGGGGGTGCGGCGACCACCCCGCCACTACATATATGCTCTGCGACGCAGCTGGTTCGCCGTTCCGGTTCAAACGGAAAGGCGACGCAAGAGGGAACCCGGTGTGAAGCCGGGACTGCCCCCGCAGCGGTAAGCGGGAACGAATGTCGTCCTGCGGCGCCGAACGCCCGGAGGGGTTCGGCGCGCGACGACCACGGGGAACTCCGCGGCCCGCCGAGCACATCGTGCCCGGTGGCGCCCCGGCATGCCCGCGAGTCCGAATACCTGCCGGCTGTCCGCGCCTTCGGGCGTGGGGTCACTGTACGTACGAGCTCGCGAGGAGAGAGCACGTGACCGTTGTGGACAGCGTGGGCGCGACCCGGATGCGGATCGACGAAAGCCCCGAGGACCAACTGGCTACCCTGGTGCGCACCCAGGCGCGCGATCTGCCGGAGGTCGATCCGGATCGGGTCGTCCGCCGGGTCGTCGCGGGTCTCAACGAGGGCGCGGACAAGGGAGCGGCCGCGGACCTGGCGGTGCGTACCGCCGCCGAGCTGATCGCGGAGGAGCCCGCCTACTCGCGGCTCGCCGCGCGCCTGCTCGCCGGCCGGATCGCGGACGAGGCCCTCGACGCGGGGGTCACCTCGTTCAGCGCAGGCATCGCGCTCGGCCGGCGCGAGGGCGTCATCGGCGCGGAGACCGCGGCGTTCGTCGCCGAGCACGCCGCCGAGTTGGACGCCGCCGTGGACGTCGACGGCGACCGGCGGTTCGAGTACTTCGGCCTGCGCACCGTGTACGACCGCTACCTGTTGCGCCACCCGGTCTCGCGCAAGGTGGTCGAGACCCCGCAGCACTTCCTGCTGCGCGTGGCGTGCGGCCTGGCCCAGGAGCCCGGCGAGGCGATCGGCTTCTACCGGCTGATGTCCTCGCTCGCCTACCTGCCCAGCTCGCCGACGCTGTTCAACTCCGGCACCGTGCACACCCAGATGTCCTCGTGCTACCTGCTCGACTCGCCCAAGGACGAGCTGGAGTCGATCTACGACATGTACGGGCGGATCGCCCGACTGTCGAAGTTCGCCGGCGGCATCGGCGTGGCGTGGTCGCGGGTGCGTTCGCGCGGCTCGCTGATCCGCGGCACCAACGGGCACTCCAACGGCATCGTGCCGTGGCTCAAGACGCTCGACTCGTCGGTGGCCGCGGTCAACCAGGGCGGCCGGCGCAAGGGCGCGGCCTGCGTGTACCTGGAGACCTGGCACCCGGACATCCTGGAGTTCCTCGAACTGCGCGAGAACACCGGTGAGGACGCGCGCCGCACGCACAACCTCAACCTGGCCAACTGGGTGCCGGACCTGTTCATGCGCCGGGTCGAGGAGGACGGCGTCTGGTCGCTGTTCGACCCGAACGAGCTGCCCGAACTGCCCGACCTGTGGGGCGCCGAGTTCGACAAGGTGTACGAAGCCGCCGAGCGGGACGGCCGGTTCGTCCGGCAGATGCCCGCGCGCGACCTCTACGCCCGGATGATGCGCACGCTCGCGCAGACCGGCAACGGCTGGATGACCTTCAAGGACGCCGCCAACCGCACCTGCAACCAGGCCGCGGAGCCCGGCAACGTGGTGCACCTGTCCAACCTGTGCACCGAGATCCTCGAGGTGACCAGCGACGGCGAGACCGCCGTGTGCAACCTCGGCTCGGTCAACCTCGGCGCGCACGTGATCGCCGGCGAGGGCATGGACTGGGACAAGCTGCGCGCGACGGTGCGCACTGCGGTGGTCTTCCTGGACCGCGTGATCGACATCAACTACTACCCGACCGACCAGGCCGCCGCGTCCAACCCGCGGTGGCGCCCGGTGGGCCTGGGCCTGATGGGCCTGCAGGACGTGTTCTTCACGCTCGGCATGCCGTTCGACTCGGTCGAGGCGCGCGAGTTGTCCACGCTGATCTCCGAGGAGATCTACCTGACCGCGCTGGAGACCTCCTCGGCGCTCGCCGAGGCGCACGGCCCGCACCCGGCCTACGCCGAGACGCACGCCGCGCGCGGCCGGCTCCAGCCGGACCTGTGGGAGGGCGTGTACCCGACCCAGACCAAGCGCTGGGACGCGCTGCGCGACCGGGTCGCCGAGCACGGCCTGCGCAACTCGCTGCTCGTGGCGATCGCGCCGACCGCGACCATCGCCTCGATCGCCGGCGCCTACGAGTGCATCGAGCCGCAGGTGTCGAACCTGTTCAAGCGCGAGACGTTGTCCGGCGAGTTCCTCCAGATCAACGCCTACCTGGTGCGCGAGCTCAAGGCCCGCGGCCTGTGGACCCCCGCGGTCCGCGACCGGATCAAGCGCGCCGAGGGCTCGGTCCAGAGCATCGCCGAACTCCCGGAGGACGTGCGGGAGTTGTACCGCACCGCGTGGGAGCTTCCGCAGCGTGCGCTGATCGACCTGGCGGCGGCCCGCTCGCCGTACATCGACCAGTCGCAGTCGCTGAACCTGTTCATGGCCGACCCGACCATCGGCAAGCTGTCCTCGATGTACCGCTACGCGTGGTCCACCGGCCTCAAGACCACGTACTACCTGCGCTCGCGCCCCGCGACGCGGATCCAGCAGGCGACCGTGCCGGCGCAGGCCTCGGCCGCGCCCGTCGAGGAGATCTCGGACCTCGAGGTCATCGCCTGCTCGCTGGAGAACCCCGAAGCCTGTGAGGCGTGCACGTGAGCCTGCTCGATCCCGGAATGAACCTCACGCTGCGCCCGATGCAGTACCCGGACTTCTACGAGAAGTACCGCGCGGCGATCCGCAACACCTGGACGGTCGAAGAGGTCGACCTGCACAGCGACCTCGCCGACCTGGACAAGCTCAGCCCGGCCGAACGACACCTCGTGCAGCGCCTGGTCGCGTTCTTCGCGACCGGTGACACGATCGTGGCGAACAACCTGGTGCTGAACCTGTACCGGCACATCAACTCGCCCGAGGGCCGGCTGTATCTGTCGCGGCAACTCTTCGAAGAGGCCGTCCATGTGCAGTTCTACCTGACCCTGCTGGACACCTACATGCCCGACCACGAGGAGCGCGAGCAGGCGTTCGCCGCGGTCGAGCACATCCCCTCGATCCGGCGCAAGGCGGAGTTCTGCTTCCGCTGGATCGACTCGGCGATGGGCCTGGACCGGCTCGAATCGCGGGACGACCGGCGGCAGTTCCTGCTCAACCTGATCTGCTTCGCGGCGTGCATCGAGGGTCTGTTCTTCTACGGCGCCTTCGCGTACGTGTACTTCCTGCGCTCGCGCGGTCTGCTCAACGGCCTTGCCTCGGGCACCAACTGGGTGTTCCGCGACGAGTCCGCGCACATGGACTTCGCGTTCTCCGTGGTCGAGACGGTGCGGGCCGAGGAGCCCGACCTGTTCGACGACGAGCTCGCCGAGGACGTACGGCGGATGCTCGCCGAGGCGGTCGAGGCGGAGACGGCGTTCGCCGAGGACCTGCTCCAGGGCGGCGTGTCCGGGATGACGGTCGCCGACATGCGCTCCTACCTGGAGCACGTGGCCGACCGCCGGCTGGCCCAGTTGGGCATGGCACCGGTGTACGGCTCGGCGAACCCGTTCGGCTTCATGGAACTGCAGGACGTGCAGGAACTCTCGAACTTCTTCGAGCGGCGGGTCTCGGCCTACCAGGTCGCGGTCACCGGCTCGGTGTCGTTCGACGAGGACTTCTGAGTCCGGACGCCTTCGCGCGATCGCGCCGCCACCGCCCTGCCGTCCCGGTCCCGGGACGGCAGGGCGGTTTCGCGTTGTCGGGGGCGTGCCGGCTCGGCGGCGGCATGATGGGGGCGGGTCAGGACCGTTCGGCCGCGCGGCCGCGCAGCGCTGTGGCGGTGGCCTCGTCGGCCGGCAGGAACGCCTCCAGGTGCAGTTCGGCCAGCGTGATGTCGGTGGCCGTCGCGAAGGACGTCAACGTGGTCAGCAGCCGCAACTCGCCCGGGCCTTCCTCCGGGTCGCGCAGCCGCAGCGGGACCGCGAAGCCCAGGTGGTCGGGGCCCAGTCGGGCGTCCGGGACATAGCCGCGCAGTTCCTCGATGAACGCGTCGAGCAGCGGGTCCGGGCTGCGCAGCGCCTGTGCGCGCATGTTCTCCAGGACGTGATGCCCCCAGGCGTCGAGGTTCGCCACACGTGGCGCCATGCCCTCGGGATGCAGCATCAGGCGCAGCATGTTCATCGGCTCCCGGAGCAACTCCGGTGACGCCCCCTCGGTCAGCACGTCGATCGCCGTGTTGGCGGCGACGATCTGCCCGTACGGGCGCAGCACCATCGCCGGGTAGGGCAGGTGGCCGTCCAACACCGCGCGCAGCGCCTCGCGCACCGGGCGCAACATCGGTGCGTCCAGGTCCGATTCGGGGAAGACCGGCGCGTACCCGGCGGTGTGCAGCAGTGCGTTGCGCTCGCGCAGGGACAGGCCGAGCGATTCGGCGAGGCGGATGATCATGGTGCGGCCGGGACGCGATCGGCCGCTCTCGATGAAGCTGAGGTGGCGCTGGGTGGTGTCCGCGCGGGCGGCGAGTTCCAGTTGGCTCAGCCGCCGGGCGGTACGCCAGCGCCGCAGCTCGGCGGGGAAGTCCGGACCGTGGGTCATCGTGCTCATGAGGGCAGTTCTAGGCACTCGGAGGTATCGCCGGCAATTCCCCGGCGGGAATTGCCGGGCTCGGGCGCCTGTCGCAGGATCCTTCCCACGGCCGCCGAACGGGGCGGTTCGTGATCGGTCGAGAGAGGCACAACGCGATGAAGAGCTACCACCTGACACCCGGCGCCGGTATCGACGGTGTCACCCTCCGTGCGCACGACGAGCCGGACCCCGCGCCCGGGCAGGTGTTGCTCCGGGTCCGGGCGACCTCGCTGAGCATGCGCGAACTGCTGGTGCTGGACGGCGACTATCCGCTGCCGGTGTCGCCCGACGTCGTTCCCGGGTGCGCCGGGGTCGGCGAGGTGGTCGCGATCGGGGCGGGCGTCACCCGGGCCCGGGTCGGCGACCGGGTGGCGGCGACCGTGTTCCCGGACTGGATCGACGGGCCGTTCGCCCTGGACCACGCGGCGCAGCTCGGTAGTTCGCGCAACGGCATGCTCACCGAGTTCGCCCTGGTCGGCGAGCGGGCGCTGGTACACATCCCGGCGCACCTGTCGTTCGCGGAGGCCGCCACCCTCCCGCTCACCGCGGTCACCGCGTGGAACGCGCTGACCGGTGGCCGACCGCCGGTGCCGGGCGAGAGCGTGCTGACGCTCGGCACGGGAGCCGTGTCCCTGTTCGCGGTACAGCTCGCCAAGGCGTCGGGTGCGCGGGTGATCGCCACCACGTCGAGCCCGGAGAAGGCGGAACGACTGCGCGCGTCGGGCGCGGACGAGGTGGTCGACTACCGGGAGCACCCGCGCTGGGGCGAGGAGGTACGGCGGGTGACCGGCGGGCGCGGGGTGGACCGGGTCGTGGACGTCGCGGGGAATCTGACCCAGTCCCTGGCCGCGACGGCGCTCGGCGGCGAGATCGCCTTCGTCGGCCACTGGTTGGGGTCGGACGCGCCCGACGCGTCGCCGTCGCCGGCCGTGCTGTTCAACGCGGGCGTGGTGCTGCGTCCGCTCGCGGTGGGCAGTCGGGCACAGTTCGAGGCGCTGAACAGGGCGGTGGACATGTGGCGGCTGCGGCCGTGCGTGCACCGGGAGTTCGGCTTCGACGAGGTTCCGGAGGCGTTGCGTTACTACCGCAAGGGTGGGTTCGTGGGGAACGTCGTGATCGACCACGGGTGATGGACTGCGGCTCGCGGCTCGCGGCTCGCGGCTCGCGGCGGTCGGGCGGTTGGCGGTTCGCCGTGGGCCTGGGCCGTTCGGCCGATCCGACGCGGCCGGTAAATCCTTTGGGGCGATCGATTCGGGGTCGCACAATGGCGGGCATGGCCATTTCGCTGCACCACATCGTCATCGACGCACACGACCTGCCGGGACTCGCTCGTTTCTGGGCCCAGGTGTTGGGGTGGGAGGTGTTGTCGGAGCGCGAACGCGAAGTGGTTATCGGGACCGAGCCGGAAGCACCGATCGGGATCTGCTTCATGCCGGTGACGGACGTGAAGAAGACCAAGAACCGACTGCACCTGGACCTGACCCCCGGAGCGGGCCCCGGCGAACGGGAGGCGGAGATCGAGCGGGTGATCGCACTCGGCGCACGCCGCGTGGACGTCGGCCAGACCGGCACGGAATCGTGGACGGTACTCGCCGACCCGGAGGGCAACGAGTTCTGCGTGGTCCGGGCGAAGCGCACGCTGATCGCCTAGGTGTCCCGACGCCCGATCGCCGCCACGCCGAAACCCGCCTGCGGGCCTGTCTGTTGCGGGCAGGCCGACCCGTGGGCGGGTTTCGGGTGAGGTGGGATGGGACCGGACGAGGGCCGGGCGTCCGGGAGTTCGCCGTGCGGCCTGGGGTGGGGCGCCGGCGTCGGTGTGGCCGGGCCGGGCAAGCGCGCTTCGAATTCGCGGGTGAGCGACGTGAGTTCGTCCCGGGGCGACGGGTCAGCCGGTGCCGGTGGGCGGGTTGCCCGAGCCGGTGCCGCCACTGCCGCCACGACCACCGCGGCGGCGGGCGAGTCGGTCCCGCACGAGCCGACGGCCCTGCTCGACCTGGCGCGGATTGCGCCGGATGTATCCCTGGATCTTCTTGATGGTGTTCGACAGCGAACTCATGCCGTGGTCCCTCCCTGAAGCCCGGGCGCCCGGGCCTCGGCGTCCCCGAGGGCGCCGATAACTGGTGTTTGCCCGAGTTCGGCCCGGGATACGCGGTGATCGAGGGCGCAATTGCCGGGATTCGGCGGTGAATCGGCTCGCCGGCGCCTTCGCGAGCCGGCCCGGTAGCCTGCCGGTATGCCGCATGTGATCTCCGTCAACCTGGCCCACCCCCGACCCAACCCGACGAAGTCCGACGTCACCACGACGGGGATCGACAAGCGGCCGGTCGACCGCCCGGTCGCCGTGCGCGCACCCGGCCCCAAGGATTCGGGACTGGGCAGCGGACTGGTCGGCGACGGGGTGTACGACCGACGGCACCACGGCGGCGACGATCAGGCCGTCTACGCGTACGCGCGGGAGAACCTGGACGTGTGGGCCCGCGAGTTCGGCCGCGAACTGGGCAACGGCGGCTTCGGGGAGAACCTCACCACGTCCGGCCTGGACCTGGAGGCCGCGCTGATCGGCGAGCGCTGGCGCGTGGGCGAGGCGGGTCCGCTGTTGGAGGTCTCCGTCCCGCGCATCCCATGCGCGACCTTCGCGCACTGGTTGGACGAGCGGCGATGGGTGCGGCGATTCACCGAACGGGCGCTTCCGGGCACCTACCTGCGCGTGATCGAACCGGGCGAGGTGTACCCGGGAGCCCCGATCACGATCGTGTCCCGCCCGTCCCACGACGTCACCATCGGCATCTGCTTCCGAGCCCTGACCCTCGAACCCGACTTGCTGCCCCGGCTCCTCGACATAGCGGAACTCCCGCACGACGTCCGCGACATGGCCCACAAACGCATCACCCCGGACGTACGCTCGGGCCGACATTCCCGTCTGTCTGCTCATCGATCGTGACTTCGGCAAGGCCGTGGTGCATACGCTGCCGGGGCTCGATCGCGAAGACCACCCCGTCCATCGGGCCCGTGCGGAAGTCGACCCGGCGGAACGGATCGTGCTGCCGCCTCCTTATCCGGAGCTGGAGTTGGGGGCTATTCGTCGACGAAGGTCGGGGGTGTGCGGTGGTGCCAGGGGAGGGCTTGTTCGAGGAGGCCGGCGAGGCGGAAGAGGGTGTCCTCGCGGCCGTAGGGGGCAACCAGTTGCACGCCGATCGGTAGTCCCGAGCTGCTTTGGGCCAGGGGCAGGCTGAGGGCGGGTTGGCCGGTGATGTTGAAGACGACGGTGAACGGGCCGTACGCGAAGATGGCCTCCAGCCAACCGCGGACCGAGTGCTTCGGGTCGTCGTAGTCCAATGTGCCGTGCGGCGCCGGGAGTTGGCCCAGCGTCGGGGTGATCAGCAGGTCGTACTCGGTGAAGAAGGTGCCCACCGAGCGGGAGACCCGGTTGTGCGCGCCGAACGCGGCGAACAGGTCGAGTGCGCTCAAGTCCCCGGCGTCGCGCAGGATCTGCCGGGTGACCGCTTCCAACCTGTTCGGATCCGGTGCGCGCGGAGCGCCCAGGAGCGGTGCCGCGATGAAGGCGACCACCTCCGGGACCAGGCCGCTCAGCACGCTTTCCCAGTCGACCGTCGGGCTCGCGTCGTCGACGTGGTGGCCCAGTCCCGCGAGCAGTGCGGCGACCGACTCGGCCGCCTGGGCCACCTCGGCGTCGACCGGGACGCCGGACCACGCCCGGGTGGTCACGCCGATCCGCAACGGCGCGACGTCCGCGCCGAGCTCGGTGGCATAGGGCCGACGCGGCGGCGGCGCGGTGTACTTGTCGCCGACGCCCGGTCCCTCGACCGCGTCCAGGAGGTGCGCGGCGTCGCGGACCGTGCGGGTGAGCGCGAAGTTGTGCGAGATCCCGAAGAACGCCTCGTCCAGGTCCGGGCCGCACGGGGTACGTCCCCGGCTGGGCTTGAGCCCGACCAGGCCGCACGCCGAGGCCGGAACGCGGATCGAGCCGGCGCCGTCGGTGGCGTGCGCGACCGGTACCGCGCCGGCCGCGACCAGGGCCGCCGCGCCGCCGCTGGAGCCGCCGACCCCACGATCGAGGTCCCAGGGATTGCGGGTGACGCCGTACTTGGCCGACTCCGTCGCGAAGCTGATCGCCATCTCGGGCGCGGTGGTCAGTCCCAGGGTGACCAGACCGGCGGCCCGGAACCGGGTCATCAGGTCGCTGTCGTGCGGCGGGACGACGCCCGGTACGGCGCGGCTGCCCAGGAAGAACGGGACGCCCGCCGCGACCGGCCCGGTGTCCTTGATCAGGAACGGCACGCCGGCCAAGGCGGCGTCGGGGTCGGGCGAGCGTTCGAGCGCGGGCTCGAAGGCGGGCAGCGCGAGGCCGTGCACGGCGGCGTCGGCGACCTCGATCGCCTGCCGGGCGGCCTCCTCGACCTCGGCCGAGGTGACCTCGCCGGCGCGGATCAGGGCGCGCAGACCGATCGCGTCGTACCTCGCGTACTCGCCGAGCCGCATGCCGCTCCTTCGTTTCGCTGTGTGTCAGGCGGTCGCCGGGTGGCTCCGGTCGGTGGCCAGCTTGATCGCGAGCCCGCCGAGCACCGTGCCCATCACGTAGCGCTGGATGCGCAGCCAGGACGGCCGCCGGGCCAGGAACACCGCGATGGACCCGGCCGCGAGGACCAGGATCGAGTTCACCGTCAGGCTGATCACGATCTGGATGCTGCCCAGTGCGAAGCCTTGGAGCAGCACGTGCCCGGCGTTCGGGTCGACGAACTGGGGGATCAGCGACAGGTACATGATCGCGGCCTTGGGGTTCAGCAGGTTCGTCAGCAGGCCCATGGTGAACAGCCGCCGATTCGAGTCCGGCGCGAGCTCCTGCGGACTGAACGCCGAGACGCCACCGGGCCGCAGCGCCTGCCAGGCGAGCCAGCCGAGGTATGCCGCGCCGGCGATCTTGACCGCCATGTACAGCTCGGGCACGACGATGAACACGGCGGAGAGGCCGAGGTTGGCCATCGACATGTAGATCAGGAAGCCGAGCCCGACACCGAGCAGCGACACCAGGCCGGCCCGACGCCCCTGGGTGATGCTGCGCGAGGTCACGTACATCATGTTCGGGCCGGGCGTCAGCACCATCCCGAGCGCGACGGCGCTCACTCCGAGTATCGCGCTGGTCTCGATCACGCTTGCCCCCACTGGTGGTACGGGCGGTCGCCGCGGTCGTCGCCGCCGCCCTGGGTCGATCGCTGGTCGCGCAATTGTGTCCGGTCTGCGGTTTTCCGGGCAACCGGGTTGTCCGCCGCCGGCGCGGCGTGACGGGTGTCAGTCCCGACCCGGACCGAGCGGCGACCGCCAGGCGGGGGACAGCCGGGGGCGGCGGAGCACGACGCCCTGCCGCGTGGCGGCGGCCATGTCGGTCTTCCGCCTCCGGTACCGGCCCCCCGGCCAGCCTTCCCCGGCGCGAGTGCGCTCGGGTCGCCGATCGGCAGTGGCTTCCTGGTCGTCTCCGGCGCGGTACGCGCCGCCGCGCGAACGCGGCGGCCCGGCGGCCTTCGAGATCGAGTACGACGAGGACGACGAACAGGGCGACGAGGTGTTGACCACACCATGGAGGCGGGCGACGCACGCCCTGCTGCACGCCGCGATGGCCCTCGGCGCGCCACACCTGACGGCCGAGCCGGACCGGGCGATCCTGACCGGCCCGTGGCGGGCGATCGGGAACGCGGACGTCGGCCCCGGGCGCGGCCCGGCACGCTGAGCGGGACACGCGCCGCGCTCACCGCGCCGTACCGCCCCAAGCGCGCCCGCCCGCCGTACCGCCACGCCAACCGCGCCGCCCCCGAAACCGCTACGCCAAGCGCGCCGCGACCGCCGAGACGAACGCGTCCGGGTCCGCGGCCGGACCCGGACCCAGGTTCAGGTGGGTTTCCTCGTCCCACGCGCCCAGGACCGTGGCCCGCTTCCGCGTCACCACGTCCACGCTCTCCTCCAGCACGAAGTAGCGCGGCTCGCCCACCACATCCGGCCCCAGCACGAGCGCGAAATGTGCCTCCGGCGGGAACAGCGCGGGCGGGAGACGAACCAGCAACCCGGAACCCGCGCCCAACGGGACGTGGTTCATCGCGAGACCTTCGGCGGACAGCCGCTGCTCCTCGGGCAGTCGGCTGCCCACCCCGATCCACAGGTTCGTCGTACGCGCGGTCAACTCGTCGAGAGGCGCGGCGAGCAGCGCGGCCGCGTTGCGCAGGGCGATCGAGCGGAAGACCACGTGGGCGAATCGGTAGTGGTGCTGACGGGTGCTCATGGGCGAACCTTCCGGACGACTCGTCGGGGTGGCGGGTGCCGGCCCCGGAGGCGAGAAAAAACCCGTGGCAGGCCAGGCGTTCATCCGTCATCCTGTTCCGCGATGGGGATGATGGACAGCATGGCCGCCAAGGTGGCGCACGGCGCCACCGTCGAGTTTCGCCCGCGCGGGGCCTCCATGGTCCCGCTTATCCGCAGTCGCCAACTCGTGACCGTCGCGCCGGTCGACCCGGCCCGCCTCGAAATCGGGGACATCGTGCTGACCCGGGTCGCGGGGAAGATGTACCTGCATCTGGTCTCCGCGCTGGATCGCGCCCGCGCGCGCGTGCAGATCAGCAACAACCGGGGCCGCGCCAACGGCTGGACCTCGCAGGCCCGGGTGTACGGGATCTGCGTGGCGGTGGACGGCGTACCGCGACCGGGCGCGTCCCGGAAGGTACGCGCACCGGTGTCCACGGAGTAGCGCGAGCCGGGTCCGGTCGCCGGCCCGCGCGGCGGCGTCGCGGTGGTTCAGTGCAGCGAGGGGACCACGTCCCAGCAGCCGATCGTGTGCCACGATCCGGGCCCGGAGCCGATCTCCATGACCAGGTACATCACCTCGCCCACCACCGGATCGACGATGCCGTCCTCGGGCAGGCCCAGGATGCGTTCCAGCCGCCGGGTGTCGGCGGCGGTCTCGGGGCCGTAGACCCGGTCGGGGTAGTGCGTGCTGAAGCCGGTCGAGTAGTAGATCGCCTGGACGCACTGGACGCCGAACCCGGGTGCGGTGTCGGGACCGATGTCCGGCACACCCGGGGCGGCACCGGCCGGTACGACGGCGGGGCCGGCGAGGGCCAGGGACAGGGCCAGGGCCGCGCCGGCGAGCACGCGGATCACTGGTCGGCGGGTGGAGTTCCTCGGCATGGCGTTCTCCGCTCCGGCCGACCGCGCGGCGGTGCGGGCCGGCCCAGGGTGGGGGAGAGGTGCTCGACCGCAGCAGTGTCCGCTCACCGGGGCGGCCGCGGAAGGCGAATCCCGCGTCGAACCGAATCGGCACGAGTCCATGCCGGTCGGGACGGTTCGTGCGGGACGGGTCATGCGGGACGCGTCGCGCGGGGCAGGTCGTGCGGGACGGTTCGTGCGGGACGGTTCGTGCGCGGCGAGGGCTCGGCGGGCGCGTACGTTCGCCGGCCCGGTGGACTCGCCGATCGCCGCCTGGTGGACGCGTACGGTCGCCCGGGCCGATCCCCGTCCGGGCTCGGTGCGCGGAGTCCGGCTCGTGGTGGAAGTCCTGAGGAGGAACCACTTCCGCCACGAGCCGGGCGGCCGGTTCGGCCACGGCGGTGGCCGGCCGTGCCTGGGGACCGGATCGGCACGTGTGCTGTCGGCCCCCTGTCCTGGACACGCGGGTGCCGCCCGTCCGGTTGCCGGCGATCCGCGACCCCCCGGTGGGGTTGGTCCGGCGCGCATTCAGGTAGAGATTCAGCCATGAAGAAGCTGATCAATGCCGCCCGCGACGTCGTCCCCGAGATGCTCGAAGGGTTGGCACTGGCCAATCCCGGCATCGCCTTGCTGGCCGGGGAGAACGTCGCGCTGCGCGCGGACGCCCGGGCCCACGCGGAGAGCGGGCGGGTGGCGGTGATCTCCGGCGGAGGTGCCGGCCACGAACCCGCGCACGCGGGGTACGTCGGGCCCGGGATGCTCACCGCGGCCGTGTCGGGGGACGTGTTCACGTCGCCGTCCACCGACACGATCCTGGCCGCGATCCGCACCGTCGCCGGGTCGGCGGGCGTGTTGCTCGTGGTCAAGTCGTACACCGGGGACCGGCTCAACTTCGGGCTCGCCGCCGAGTTGGCGCGGGCCGAGGGGATCGCGGTGGAGCTGGTCGTGGTCGCCGACGACGTGGCGCTCGCGACCGGCGACGACACCGCGGGCCGGCGCGGGATCGCCGGGACGGTGTTCGTGCACAAGGTCGCGGGAGCGGCGGCGGAGGCCGGCGCGAGCCTGGCCGAGGTCAAGGCCGAGGCCGAGGCGGCGGCGCGCGCGGTGGGCACGATGGGCGTCGCGCTGACCCCGTGCACGGTGCCGGCGGCCGGCCGACCGGGATTCGAGCTCGGCGAGGACGAGGTCGAGCTGGGCCTGGGCATCCACGGTGAGGCGGGCGTGCGGCGGGACAAGATCGCGCGCGCCGACGAGTTCGTCACCGAACTGCTCGACCGGATCGTCGCGGAGACCGCACTGGCCGCCGGCGACCGGGTCGCGTTGCTGGTCAACAACCTCGGCGGCACCCCCACGATGGAGTTGGACATCGTGCTGCGCGGCGCGGTACGGGACCTGGCGGGTCGCGGCCTGGTGCTCGAACGGGCCTGGCGCGGCTCGTTCCTGACCGCGTTGGAGATGGCGGGCATGTCGTTGTCCCTGCTCCGGGTCGACGACGCCCGGCTCGCCCGCCTGGACGCGGCCACCTCGGCGCCCGCGTGGCCCACCCCGGTGGTCGGCCGGGTGGGTGAGGTCACCGTGCTGCCGGCCGCACCCGCACCCGGCACCGCCGACGCGGGGACCGCGCTGACCGAACCCACGCAGCTGACCCGCGCGATCGAGGCGGTGTGCGCGGCGCTGGTCGAGGCCGAACCGCACCTGACCGAGCTGGACCGGATCGTCGGCGACGGCGACCTGGGCATCAGCCTCTCGCGTGGAGCCGAGGCGATCGGGCGCGAGTTGCCCGGCTACGGCGGCGGCACCCCGGCCGCCGTGCTGCGCGGCCTCGCGGACACCGTGCGCCGGGCGCTCGGCGGCACGTCCGGGCCGCTGTACTCGGTGCTGTTGCTGCGCGCGGCCGGCGCCGTGGAGCAGGACGCGGGAACGCGCGGTTGGCGCGAGGCACTGGCCGCCGGCGCGCGGGCGATCGGCGAACTGGGCGGCGCCCGGGTCGGCGACCGCACCATGCTGGACGCGCTGGTGCCGGCCGGCGAGGCACTGGTCGGCGGCGCGAGTCTGGTCGAGGCGATCGACGCGGCCGCGGCCGGCACCGAGGAGACCGCGACGCACAGCGCCCGTCGAGGCCGCAGCAGCTACCTCGGCGACCGCGCGATCGGCACCGTCGACCCGGGCGCCGAGGCGGTGGTGATCTGGCTCCGTGCGATCGCCGACTCGCTGGACGCCGAGGATTAGGCCCTGTCCGGCGGATCTCGGTGGGTCCGCGTCGTCCGGTGCCGCGCCTCGCCGCACCGGAGAAACAGCCGAATGGAAACCACTATGCGGCTGCTTCGCCGGCACGCCGATGCACGGCATCCGCCCTTCGGGCTCCTCGCTGCGCTCACGACGCGGCCCGATCCACCAAGATCCGCAGGACAGGGCCTTAGAACCGGCTCGGAATCGGATCGGATCGGATGGCCGCAGGGAAGACGCGGATCCGGCCGGGCCGGACAGCCTCCCGACCCGGCCGGACTCACGCCGGGACCCCGGTCGGACCCCCGGCGGCGATTCCCGCGCCGCACCCGCCGCGGCGGCCGGCGAGTGCGGCAGCGGGTGCGGCCGGCGAGTGCGGGCGGGACGCCCACGATCACGCCCTGGCTCCGCCGCGTCGTGGGCCCGGACCCGATCAATCCGCCATCGCCCCGGCGGCGAGTTCGCCCAGCGCGTCGTACGCGATCTGGAGGAACGGCGCCCTCGGTCCCGCCGCCGTGTTCACCAGTGCCGCCAGCGCGACCCCGGCCTGCGGGCTGAAGCCGACGAACGCGGTGAATCCGCGCGTCGATCCGCCGTGGAAGATCAGGTCGTACCCGGGCCGGGCCCGCAGATTCCAGACCAGGCACAGCCGATCGCCGGTGTGCGGCGGGATCAATCGGGGCCGGCGCACTTCGACCAACGCCTCGGCCAACGAGGCGGGTTGTACCGTCGCCGGGTCCAGGTGCGCGGCCAGATACCGGGTCAGATCCGTCCCGGTGCTGCGCAGCGCTCCCGCCGCGGGCAGCCCCGGCATCTCCCACGGTGGCCGGGGCCGGCCGCGCAGATAACCGGTCACCTGCGGCCCGTTCGGGTCGCACGTGGTCATCGTCAGGCCCAGCGGCACACCCAGCCGGGTGACCACGAGATCCGGATACGGCTGCCCGGCGGCGCGCGCGAGCGCGTGTCCGAGCAGTCCTACCCCCAGGTTGGAGTAGGACACCCGGGTGCCCGGTCGACCGCGCGGCCGGGCCCGCCCGAGCAGCGCGAACAGCCGCTTCTCGTCGTAGCCCGCGTAGGGGTTCGTGTACCACGCGGGCAGCGCCGAGCGCAGCGAACCGCGCGGCAGTCGCGGCAGTCCCGAGGTGTGCGTGGCCAGGTGCAGCAGCGTGATGTCGGACGACCAGCGCGGCCGCGAGCCCGGCGGCAGGTAGGTGATCAGCGGGTCGTCCAGCCGCGCCTCGCCCCGCGCGACCGCGTCGGCGAGCAGCAGCGCGGTGAACGTCTTGGTCACCGAGCCCAGTTCGAACCGCGAGTCGGCGTCCACCGCCGTACCGCGACACACCACCGATTGCTCGCCGCCTCGGATGGTGGCCACGACCAGCGCACCCCCGGCCGGCACGGCCCGCAGCAGCGGCGCGATCGGCGCCGCGTTCGGGTCGCTCACCCGAGCGCGGGCGCGGGCGTGTTGCCCAGCGAACGGGCCAACGTGATGGTGCCGGCCACGATCGCGACCACCGCCGTGTGCTCGTGGTCCTTGAACGCGCGTTGCGGGTCCTCGTCCACCGGATCCGCGTCGCGCGGCAGCAGTCCGTTCGGAAGCTGTGCCGCCGCGAGTGTCTCCCAGCCCTGCGCGTCGCACACCGGCTCGGGCAGGCACGCGTCGACGATCAGCAACTCGCCCACCAGGTCGTACTGGAAGACCTCGGCCCACACATCCACCCAGACCGGGAGCCATGCCCGCAGGTAGTCGGCGATCTCGGCCGGGAGCTGTTCGGGATGCGCGCCCCAGTCGGTGATGTGAAACACCGCGTGCGTCATGTGGTACGCGGTCATCCAGTCGATCACCCACGGCTCGGGAGTCATGCCCAGCCACGAGTCGGCGGCCAGCGCGGGCCAGTCCGGCCGGTGGGTCAGCCCCGCGACGCGGCTCGCGTTGGCCACCGCGAGGCGGCGGTTGGGCATCATCTCGATCGCGTGCACCGACCGCAGCCCGGACAGGTGCGCCAGCAGCGCGTCCATCGGCTCGTGCCGGATGCCCGCCCGCACGAAGTGCGCGTACGTCTCCAGCGGGTCGGTCAGCAGCGGGTGTCGCACCTGGCGTTCGTAGAGGAAGTCCCCGTCGCGGAACTGCTCCCAGGCGAACTCGATCAGCGCCCGCGCGGCGGCCAGGTCGGCGGGCCCGGCGACGCCCTCGCGCAGCACCAGCGAGGTGGCCAGCGCGGTCTCGCCGAGCGGCTTGTACGCGCTGTCGCGGTCGTTGAAGTCGACGACGGTGTGCGTGGGCAGCGGCCCGAACCGCGCGTTCTCGTGCAGCCAGCGCAGCGCCCGCGAACCGATCGTGTGGGCGGTCTTGAGCACGTCCGCCCGGACGAGTCCCCCGGTCATGAGTCCTCCCGTGCGGTCACGTGCTGGGCGATGCGGGTGTCGAGCACGGTGCGGGTGCTGCCGCCGCCGAAGAGTCGGACGTGCCGCAACAGCGGGTCCAATTCCAAGGGGAAGGCGACCCCGTCGGCGGCCACGAAGGCGAGCCAGCGGGCGATCCGGGCGGCGGTGCGGTAGTCGCGGCGCAACATCGCGCGCACCACCCCGCGTGCCAGCGAGTCGGCGTTTCGTCGGGCGGCGGCGTGGATGGGGCCGTCCAGGCCGGGCAGGGCCAGGGAGGAGAGTTGGGCCATCCGCACCGACCAGGCCTGCCAGGTCGTCGCGTCGGCGACCTGCGCGCCGTCGCCCGGCGGGGGGACGTCGACGGCCAGGCCGAAGCGGGTCAGCGTGCGGGCCGTGGCCCAGTCGCGCCAGGTGATGATCCACGCGGTCTCGGGCGAGGCGCCCAGCGTGTCGGGCGGGAACAGGTCGAACGCGCGGGCGGCGGCCTCGGCCTGATCGGCCGGCAGCGGCGTGCCGCGCAGTACGTGTGGGGCGAACGCGTCGGAGCCCAGGACGCGCAGCCCGGGCAAGTCGGCGTCGCGGTCGTGCGGTTCGGCCGCCCAGGAATCGGTGGCGGCGAATCCGGCGGGCACGACCGTGCCCTCGACGTCCATGAGGACGCCGAGGGCACGGCCTGCCACTCGCTCGACCGCCGCCGTGTAGTCCTCGTGTGGCGAGGTCTCGGCGAAGGGCATCGTTCTGATCAACTTCCCGTCGGAACCGGTGATGTCACGGACATCCGATCCGGCCTAGCGCTCCTTCGGGGGCTTCGGCGAGAGCAGCAGACCGAGCACCAGCAGTCCGCCACCGATGTCCTCGGGCGCGAACAGCGGCGCGTCACTGATGGTCGTCTCCTCCTCGATCATGAGCGTCGCGACGGTACCCGCCTGGGTCGGCGTAACCGGCGTGGACTGGCGCATGTGTTGAGTAAGCATCAGGTGCTCCCTGATCGTGACTTCAATCGCCGGGCTCGACGATGCCCCCGTGCTTTCGACCATAGGCACTTTTTATGGGCGTTTGCATTATTTGCCGGTGAGTCGCGGGTGTGATTCCCCCGTATGCGCGGGCGCGTTCCGGGCGCGGGTCGGGGGCGCGCGAGGGGAGTGCGGGACGGGCGGGGGTGGGTCGGTCGGACGGGCCCGGCTCTTTCGCCGTAACCGCGTGAATCCGCGCTCACCAGTGGGTTTTCGGCGTCGGTCAGGGGGTGATCCGGGCCAGGGCGCCGATTTCCAGGGCGACCCAGATCGCGCCGTCCGCACCCTGGGCGAGGCCGTGCGGTTCGGCCGCGGGTGTCGGCAAGTCGTACTCCGTCAGTGTGCCTTCCACGGCGAGTCGGCCCACCCGATTGGCGCCCCATTCGGTGAACCAGCAGTTGCCGTCCGTGTCGAGTGCCACCGCGTGCGGGCGGGACTGCGGGTCCGGCAGCGGGAATTCGGTGATTTCCCTATTCGGGCCGAGTCGGCCGATCGCACCCGCGCCGATCTCGGTGAACCACAGCGCGCCGTCCGGGCCGGACGTGATTCCGACCGGCGCCGCGCCCTTGGTGGGCAGCGCGTGGATGCTCACCTCGCCGCTCGTGGTGATACGTCCGATCGCGTCGGCGGCGTTCAGCGTGAACCACAACGCGCCGTCGGCGCCGGTGGTGATCGCGGACGGGAACGCGTCCGCGATCGGCAGCGCGAAGCCGGTGACCCGGCCGGTCGGGTCGATCCGACCGATGCGGTTCGCGGCCGTCTCGGTGAACCACAGCGCGCCGTCCGGGCCGGCGGTGATCCCGAACGGGCCGGATCCGGGGGTGGGCAGGTCGAAGTGGGTCACCGCGCCGGCGACGGTGATCCGGCCGATCCGATGGGCCTTGTACTCGGTGAACCACAGCGCGTCGTCGGGACCGGTGACCAACACGGTCGGTCCGCAGCCGGGGTCGCCGAGATCGTGGAGGGTGGGTGTCCCGGCCGGGTCGACTCGGCCGATGCGACCGGCGTGCACGAGGGTGAACCACAGTGCGCCGTCCGGGCCCGAGACGATGGCGTAGGGGCCGGAGTCGGGCCCGGCGACCGGGAGTTCGCGGATGTCGGGGGTTGTCATACGAGCATTCCCTCGGTCAGGTGGATCCGGGTGCCGATGAACCGGTCGCGCAACGTTCGGTCGTGGGAGACCACGACCAGGGCGCCGGAGTAGGCGTCGAGCGCCCGCTCCAGTTCCTCGACCAGCGTGGGGGAGAGGTGGTTGGTCGGCTCGTCCAGCAGCAGGACGTCGGCCGGTCGGTCCAACAGCCGTGCCAGAGCCAGGCGTTGGCGTTGGCCGACGGACAGCGCGCCGACCCGGGTGCCGAACGTCTCGGCGGACAGCAGGCCGCCGGCGAGCAGTCGGTCGCGGTGCTCGTCGAGATGGCCCGGGCGACCGGCCGCGTAGGTGGCGAGCACCGTGCGTGACGGGTCGGCGAAGACCGGGTCCTGGGCCAGCCGGCCGATCCGGCCGCGGCGGCGCACGGTGCCCATGTCCGGTTCCAGGACACCGGCCAGGACCCGCAGGAGGGTGGTCTTGCCCGCGCCGTTGGCGCCCTGGACGAGCAGCCGATCGCCCGCCTCGATCCGGAGGTCGTGGACGACCAGGCGATCCGCGACCCGGACGTCGTGGGCCTCGATCAGCACGCCCGAGGCCGCGCCGGTGGGGATCCCGGTGCTGAAGCGCAGCGGTTCGGGCGGTGCGATCACCGGGTTCGCCCGCAGTCGGCGCAGCCGTTCGCGGCCCTGGCGGACCCGGCTCGCCACCGAGTTCTGCACGCGGCCCGCGTTGCGGTCGTAGGCCATCTTGTTGTTGTCCTTGGCGGCCCGTCCCGGTGCGACCCGGTGCGCGGTGGTCGCGGCGAAGCCCTCGACCTCGCGGATCTCGCGGCACCAGTCGGCGTACGCCTGCGCGCGGCGGGCGCGGTCGGCGAGCCGCGCCGCGTGGTAGGCGGTGTAGTCGCCGCCGTATCGGGTCACGGTGCCCGCCTCGACCTCGACGATCGCGCGGACCACCCGGTCCAGGAACAGGCGATCGTGCGAGATCGCCACGACGGTGCCGGGGTGTTCGCGCAGGCGATCCTCCAGCCAGGTCAGGGACGTCGCGTCGAGGTGGTTGGTGGGCTCGTCGAGCAGCATCACCTCGGGGGCCGAGGCGAGCAGGCAGGCCAGGCCCAGGCGGGCGCGTTCGCCGCCGGAGAGCGCGTCGAGGCGGCGGTCGGGCGGGATCGCGCCGAGACCGAGGGCCTGGATCGCCCGGCCGGTACGTGCGTCGGCGTCGTAGCCGCCGCGCGCCTCGAAGGCGGAGAGCAGGTCGCCGTACTCGCTCAGCCGCGCCTCGGTCAGATCGGCCTCCACCTCGCGCAGTCGGCGCTCGATGGCGCGCAGGTCGGCGAGGGCGGCGTCGATGGCCTGCCGCACGGTGTGGGTGCCGGGCAGGTCGAGGGTCTGGCCGAGGTGGCCGATGCCGCCGGTGCTCGTGACGGTCACGGTGCCGTCGTCTGGGGTCTCCAGGCCGGCGATCAGGCGCAGCAGCGTGGACTTGCCGGAACCGTTCTCACCGACGATGCCGACCCTCTCCCCGGGTTTTACGGTCAGTGAGACGTCGGTGAGGACCGGGTGGTCGGCGTAGGTCTTCGCGACGTTACGCAGTGTGAGCTGGGTGGGGCGGCCGGTGCGGGTGCCGGTGGTGGCAGTGCTGCGGCTGGGGGACAAGAGGGGACTCCAGGGGGTGCTGCGGGCGGGTCGGCGGGGTGACGGTGTTCGTTGCCCGGGTCATGGCTGCGGCGCTCCCTGGTGGGTCGAGTGGTGTACGTGGACGGCTGGGCTTCCGAGAAGCTAATGCAACTCGGTTGCGTTAGGATGAGTATGACGGATGGAGAGGCGCTAATGCAACAGGGTTGCTTTTGGGTGTCGTGGACGGGGCCGGTGGTCCGGGTTCGGACGGTTCGGTCGGTCCGGACGGGCGGCGGCGGGTGAGTGGCGTCGGCGCGGTGCGGCCCGGTGGGCGGACCGCGCGGACGCGGGACGCGGTACGGCGGGCGACGCTGGCCGAGCTGGCCGAGAAGGGCTTCGACGGGCTGACCGTGGAGGCCGTCGCCGCGCGCTCGGGGGTGCACAAGACGACGGTCTACCGCCGCTGGCGGAACGCGGCGGGGCTGGCCGCCGACGCGCTGGACCTGGCGGCGGAGGAGTCGTGGCCGTTGCCGGACACCGGCACGATCGGCGGCGACCTGCGGGCGATCACCGCGCTGGTGGTGGCCGGCTTCGCGGACCCCGAACGCGGACCCACCGCGCGGGCGTTGGTGGCCGCCGCGGTGCACGAGCCGACCATGGGCGCGGCCCTGCACGGATTCCTGATCGGCAGGCTCGGTCAGGCCGAGGCGGTGGTCGAACGGGCGGTCGCGCGAGGCGAGTTGCCGGTGGGTACCGATGCGGGCGAGGTGGTCCGGGTAGCCGTCGGCGGGCTGTACTACCGGTTGTTCATCACGCACGAGCCGGTGGACGCCGGCCAGGCGCGGCGCGCGGCGGACGCGGCGGTGGCGGCCGCACGCGCGGGGGTCTTCGTGCTCGACCGAGCCTGAGCGGGTGAGCCGGCCGAGCGGGTGGCGATCGCCGGCGACCCGCGCCCGTGCCGGGTGGGTGGGTGGTGCCGGCCGGATGGTGCCGGGTTCAGCAGAACTCGTCGAGGAGACGGTAGAACTCCAGACGCTTCGGGTCCAGGGTGCCCTGCGGGTCGTAGCGAGCCAGGAAGCGGGCCGCGTGGGCGGGGGAGTACTGCGCGTCGTCGTCGTTGTGGAGGCTGCGGGTGAGCAGGGCCGGGTCGGCGTGGCGGTCGGCGCGGCCCAGGCGGCCGAGGTCGATCAGGCCGGTGACCTGCACGGTGTCCGGGTCGAGCAGGACGTTGGGCGGGCAGTAGTCGCCGTGGCCGACGACCGGGTCCTCGGTGGTCGGTACGGTCGCGGTCAGCTCGGCGAGGAGTTCGGGGCCGGTCCATCCCAGGCGGTGTTCGTCCAGGTCCTCCAGGTCGACCAGGCCGGCCGTGACCGCGTACTCGGCGGCGGGGATGGCTACCGCGAGACTGCGATCGAACGGGCAGTCGGCGAGCGGGAGTTCGTGCAGGGCGCGGGCCATGTCGGCGAGCGCGTCGACGACCGCGTCGCGTTGCTCGGCGGGCCACGGGTCGGCCGCCGAGCGGCCGGGCACGGCGCGGGTGAGCAGCCAGCCGTCGCACGCGTCGACGTCGTACTCGAGAATCTCGGCGACCGGAAGCCCCTGCTTCGCCGCCCACAGACCTCGGTCCACCTCGGCGGAGAGATGGAAGCCGGAATCCGGGTGGGAACCGGGCGCGCCGACCTTGAGATAGAACTCCTCACCCCGGCGCCGCAATCGGTGAACCCCGGCCCCGGACTTGCCGGCCGTGACCGGTTCCCACGTGTAGGCCGCGAACCGCCGTCGAAGATCGTCCGTCATCCCCCCATCCTCACCCGAGCACTACCCCGACCGCCGGCGGATTTTCCCCCGCGCCCGGTGGCCGGGCGTCGACCCCGAACCGGCATCCGGAACCGACATGATGGGGCCATGATTCGGATCGCGTTGGTTCTGGGTGACATCACCGAGCAGGACGTGGACGCGGTGGTCACCGCCGCCAACGCGTCGCTGCCGGGCGGCGGCGGGGTGGACGGGGCCGTGCACCGACGCGGTGGACCGGCGATCTTCGAGGCGTGCCAGGAACTGATCGCCTCGACCTACGGCCCGGGTGGCTTGCCGACCGGCGAGGCGGTGGCGACCACGGCGGGCGCGCTGCCGGCCCGATGGGTGATCCATACGGTCGGCCCCGTACACGGCGAGGACGAGGACGGAGTGGCCCTGTTGGCCGCCTGCCACCGCGCGTCGCTGCGCGTCGCCGACGAACTCGGCGCCGGCACGATCGCTTTCCCCGCGGTGTCCACCGGCTCGCACGGATGGCCCCTCGACGAGGCCGCCGCGATCGCGATCCGGACGGTGGTCGACGCCGAGACCGCGCTGACCGAGGCCCGTTTCGTGCTCTTCGACGAGGACACGTACGCCGCCTACGCGGCCGCCCTGGCCGGGACGGCGCACTGAACCCGGGCGCCCGGCAGGGGGGCGGGGTGGTGGGGTCAGAGTTCGAACCAGCCGGTGCGGCTGTGCCAGTGCCGGCCGGTGCGGAGGTGGTCGCCGATGGCGCGTTGGAGGGTGGTGTCGCGGGGGAGGGACTCCGGGGGCAGGTCCGGGTCGCCGAAGACGAAGCCGATCGGGGCGGTGTCCTCGGGCGGGTGGTCGGCCGGCTCGGTGTGCAGGTGGAAGCGGCGTTGGAAGCGGATGATGTTGGCGTGTTCCGGGAGGTATTCGCGCAGTTGCGGATCCAGCAGCCACGAGCCGCAGACCGCCACCGCGTAGCGCTCGGTCGGGAAGTGGCGCCGGAAGAACTCGCGGGCCAGCCGCAGCGATTCGTCGCACGCGGCCGGGGTCAACGGTCCGTGGAAGTCCGGGATGTGCAGCGCCAGCGCCGGATCCTCGGCCCGATACGGCAGTCCCAGGGCGGCGGCGCTCGCGGCGGCCCGACCGAGCAGGAACGAGCGTTGGAACTGCAAGCGACCCAGTTGATAGAGCTCACCGCGAAAGTGCAGCCTGGGCCAGTGCAGCGCGAGCAGACCACCGATGCCGCGCCGACGCCGGTGCACCGCGACGTGCCGGCCGAGGTCGGCGAGCGTTCGGCGGGACACCTCGGGCGGGATGCCGAGGGAGCGGTGGTAGGCCAGCACGTACGGGCGCGCGGCGACGAACACGTAGACGTGGAACCAGCGGCCGACCGCACCCCACGCGGGCGGCAACGGTGGGACCTCCCGGTGCACCTCGACCGTGCCGACATCCGTGACCAGGGCCCGCACGGCGCGTTCGAACAGCTCGCGCACCTGCGGGTCGGCGAGCAACGCCGCACGGGTGGCCACGAGTTCGTTGAAGTCCTCGTGCGGGACGGACAGGTCCAGGAGTACCTCGACCAGTTCGTCGTCGGCGGGCAGGGCCACCTCGACGCCGGTGTCGAAGCCGGCCAACGTGTCGACCCAGGCGGCCAGGCGCGGATCCGCGCGGAGCGGTTCCCAGGCATCCGTCGCCGGTCCGCCCGGCCCGAGGGGCCCGGTCACGCCGAGGGTGTGCGCAGGTCGACGGAACAGAAGACCTTGTCGTAGCGGGTCGTGCCGATCGCGACGAAGTCGTGCAGCCGGCCGTACTCGACGAAGCCCAGCGAGCGGTAGAGGTGCAGCGCGTTGTCGTTGTCGCCGCGTGCGTCGAGGGTGAGGATCTCGATGGCCTCGGCGCGCGCGTCCTCGATCAGCGCCGCCGTCAGCGACCGGCCGATCCCGCGACCGTGCGCGGACCGGGCCACCGCGAGCTTCTCCAGATCGGCGTTGGGCCGGTGGGTGGGCCGGGTGTACCGGCGCCAGTAGCCGAAGCCGAGCAGTTCCTCGCCCGAGTACGCGAACCGCAGCGCAGCGTCGCCGGAACGCTGGGCCCGGGCCAGCTCGGTGAGCAGCGCGGCCACCTCGGCGAGCGGCGGCGGGTCCACCCACCCGAGCGCCGCACCGCCCAGGACCAGATCGGTCAGGATCGTGTGCACCGGTTCGGCCGCGCGCTCGGCGGCTTCCGGTCCGCGCAGCACGATCCGCCGGGTGTCTTCGTACTCGTCTGGGTTCGCGCCCGCATCCGCCGCCGTTCGGGCGGATGCGCTCGCGTTAACGTTCACCGTCACGGAGGCAAGGCTATTGAGTCCGGTGGATCGTGCGGAACGGGCCGGCGGGCGGGATCCGGCAGACTGTGCGGGTGAGTGGAACCGTTTTGGTCCTCGGGGGCCGTAGTGAGATCGGGTTGGCGGTCGCCGAGCGGCTGGCCGCGCGTGGGGCGCGGACCATCGTGCTGGCGGCGCGTCGCAGCTACGACCTCGACGAGGAGGAGGCGCTGCTGCGCAAGGCCGGCGCGCCGCATGTGGATCGGGTCGAGTTCGACGCCGACGACCTGGCCGGGCACCGCCCGATGCTGGACGAGGTGATCGCCCGGCACGGCCCGCTCGACGTCGTGGTCACCGCGTTCGGCATCCTCGGCGATCAGCGCCGGGCCGAGTCGGACGCGGCACACGCGGTCGCCGTCGTGCACACCGACTACACGGCGCACGTGAGCATCCTCACCCACCTGGCCACGGTGCTGCGCGCGCAGGGACACGGTCGGTTGATCGTGTTCTCGTCGGTGGCGGGTGTGCGGGTGCGGCGGGCGAACTACGTGTACGGCTCGGCCAAGGCCGGCCTGGACGGTTTCGCGAGCGGCCTGGCCGACGCGCTCGCGGGGAGCGGGGTGCGGCTGCTGCTGGTCCGGCCCGGCTTCGTGGTGGGACGGATGACCGAGGGCATGTCGCCGGCGCCGCTGTCCAGCACACCGGATCAGGTGGCCGACGCGACGGTCCGGGCGCTGCTGCGCGGGAAGGGCGAGGTGTGGGTGCCGGCGGCGCTGCGGCCGGTGTTCGCCGGAATGCGGGTGTTGCCTCGGCGGGTGTGGCGCAGGTTGCCGCGCTGAGTCTTCCGGTGCGAGACGGGCGGGGGTGGGCCGGCCGATCGCGACGACCGTACTGGTCGTACTGGTCGTCATGACCGTGCCGGTCGTGCCGGTCAGAGCAGCAGCGTGTCGGTGTCTATCGAGGTCAGGAAGTCGTCGAGGACCTGGAAGATTTCCCACTCGGGGCGGCCGGAAGCGGTCGCGAGCAGCGCGACCAGGCCCTGTTCCAGGGCCTCGACGCGCTTGCCCTTCCATGCCTTGTCGGCCAGGCTCACGAGCAGTTCGTCCGGATCGTCGGGATTCCATGCCGCGTGGGTGCGGGCGAAGCGGGCCCGGGCGGGCGGGACGCCCTGGGCGGTCAGCAGGTCGTAGCCCGCCTGTTCGTGGCACGAACCGGGCCCGGCCAACTCCTCCGGATGCAGGGTCTTGCCGATGTCGTGGGTGGCGGCGCCGAACAGCACCGCGTCGCGGTCGAAGGCCAGTTCCGGGCAGGTCGCCGCGACCCAGTCGCACAGCCGGTACGCGACGTCGTGCACGATGCGCAGGTGTTCGACCAGGCGTGGGCAGGGGGTGAGTTGATCCAGGAGAGTGGCCACTTCGGCGGGCAGCGGACGGAGCTTGGCGGAGGTCACCCGCACAGCGTAGGAGTCCGCCGAGGCATCAGGAAGCGGGCCCGCCCAGGGTCAGCGTCCACGCGTCGCCCATCAGCACGACCGGGTGCGCCGCCGGATCCAGTGTGCGCAACAACTCCACGACCCCTTCGGCGGGCAGCGTCACACAGCCGTGGGTCGGGCCACCGTGGTCGATGTGCAGCCAGATTCCGCCGCCGAACGCGTCGCCGCGCGGGCGCTCCGGGTCCAGCGGAGAGGTGCCGCGCACCCGGTTGTAGTCGATCGCGATCACGTGGTCGAACGTGCCCGCCAGGGGTTCTCCGGCGAAGCCCGTGCCGTCGATGGCGAAGTCGTCGGATCGGTCGTACGACAGCCTGGTGCCGGGGTCGGGCTCCAGCCCGCCCGCGTCGGTGAGCGTGTACACGCCGATCGGCGAGCGCAGGTCGTCCACGTGGTGGTCGGGCGTCCAGCCGAGCCGGCCATTGTGCGCCGGCCACGTCCCCCGGGGTTGCCAGCCGTTCGGTTCGCGGGTCCAGAACGAGGCGGCGGCCGAGTCGCTGTCCCGGCTCTCGCCGACGACCAGCAACAACTGGGTGGTCTCGACCGGGATTTCGGCCGCCCAGCGGGGCCCGACACCGGGCGGGACGGCGATCGGCGGCGTGGGTGGCTCCGGGAACGGAACACCGGCCGGACCCGGGTCCGCTCCGCCGGCCGCGCCCACGCCGATGCCCGCCGCCGCGTTCGCGTGCAATTGTGCTCCGGCGGCGGCCGCGGCTCGGGCGGCGGGCCCGGCGAGCAGGGTGAGGGCGACCGGTGCGGCACGGAACAGCGAGCGTCGGGAGATCGTCATTCGTCCACGACTACCCGCTCTCCGGGAACCACTCGTGCAGGGTGGGCGGTGTGTCCACGGGCATCACCCGGTCGGCCGTGTCGGGTGTCACTCGTCCGTGGACGTGAGGTGACGTACGGCCGCGCCGATCGGGCCGGTGAACCGCGACCGTGCCGAACGGGCCCGCGTGCCGTCGGGTCGGCGGAGCCGGTTCGGGTGGGCGTGGTCTGATGGGCCTGGTCGGCTGGGTGGGTCGGGGTTCGGTGGTGGAAGGGGAAGTATGCGGGTCGGGGTGTTGGGAGTCGGGCGGATCGGGGCGTTTCATGCCCGGGCGTTGGGTGGGATCGAGGCGGTCGAGCGGGTCGTGGTCGCGGACGCGGACCACGCGCGGGCCGAGGCGTTCGCCGCGCAGGCCGGGGTCGAGGCGGCGGGGCTGGACAAGGTGTACGGCTTGGTCGACGCGGTCGTGATCGCGGCGCCGACGGCGGTGCACGTGGAGTTGTTGCGACGGGCCGCCGACGCCGGGTTGCCGATCCTGTGCGAGAAGCCGATCGCGCTCGACCCGGGGATCGCGGGTGATGCCGTCGGGTATGTGGAGGCGCGTGGCGCCGGGTTGCAGGTGGGCTTCCAGCGTCGGTTCGATCCGATGTACGTCGCGGCGCGCGAGGCGGTGCGCGCGGGCACGCTCGGTACGGTGACCCGAGTGCACGCGGTGAGTGTGGACCGCCGGCCGCCGCCGCCCGAGTTCGTGCCCACCTCGGGCGGGATCTACCGGGACACGCACATCCACGACTTCGACATCGTGCCGTGGGTCACCGGCGTGCCGATCGTCGAGGTGACCGCGATCGGCGCGAACCGGGGCGCGGCGGTGTTCGGCGAGAACGACGACGTCGACGTCTCGGCGGTGCTCTTCCGCCTCGCCGACGGCACCCTGGGCACCGCGCACGCGGGCCGCGACCACGAGCCGGGCTACGACGTGCGCCTGGAAGTGGCCGGCACGGACGGTACGCACGCGTGCGGCGGAGTCACCGAGGGCGACTTCCTCACCCGATTCGGCGACGCGTACCGCGCCGAACTCGCCGCCTTCGTGTCGATGGCCGCCGGCCGAACCCCGAGCCCCTGCCCCGGCCCGGCCGCCCTCGCCGCCCAGGCCGTCGCCGAAGCCTGCGTCGTCTCCCGCCGCGAGGGCCGCACCGTGCGCGTCGGGTAGCGGCTGCCGCGGGCCGCGCTCGTGGCTCGCCGCTGCCGCGGGAGGTCAGGGGAGGGTCAGGATCTCCGGGCCGGAATCGGTGATGGCGATGGTGTGTTCGATGTGGGCGGCTCGGCTGCCGTCGACGCTGTGGATGGTCCAGCCGTCCTCGGCGGTGAAGCAGCGGTCCTTGCCCCCGGCGATGAGCATCGGTTCCAGGGCCAGGGCCAGACCCGGGCGCAGGAGCATGCCCCGGCCCGGGCGGCCTTCGTTGCGCACGTGCGGGTCCTCGTGCATCGTGCGGCCGATGCCGTGGCCGCCCAAGTCCTGCGGCATGCCGTAGCCGGCCTCGCGGGCGACCGCGCCGATCGCGGCTGAGATGTCGCCGAGCCGACCGCCCGGGACGGCCGCCGCGATGCCCGCCTCCAGTGCGCGGCGGGTCGTCGCGATCAGTTCGAGGTCGCTCGGGCGCGGCGTGCCGACTGTGAAGGTGATCGCGGCGTCGCCGGTCCAGCCGCGCAGGGTCGCGCCGAAGTCGACGCTCAGCAGGTCGCCGTCGCGCAGCCGGTAGTCCGTCGGGATGCCGTGGACCACGACGTCGTTGACCGACGCGCAGATCACGCCAGGGAACGGCACCGGCGCGGACCAGGGTTTGTAGCCCAGGAACGGGGACGTGGCCCCGGCCTCGCGCAGCACCGCGTGTGCGACCTCGTCCAACTCCTTGAGCGACACGCCGATGGCGGCGGCCTTGCGGGTCGCCTCCAGGGCATTCGCCACGACACGGCCGGCCTCGCGCATCGCGGCGATTTCGGCTCGGGTTTTGATCTCGACCACGAGGTCCCTCCTCGACCAATTCTTATACCGGTATTAGTATCATGGTCATGGTCCGAACCCCACTGACCCCACTGGAGCGCGAGCGCGGCCTGCATCTGGGCGCGTTGTTGCGCGGTGCGCGCGGAGAGCGCAGCATCGGCCACGTCGCCATCGCGGCGGGTCTGTCGCCGGAAACGCTGCGCAAGATCGAGACCGGCCGCGCGCCCACACCGGCGTTCTTCACGATCGCCGCGCTCGCCCTGGAACTGGGCCTGTCCCTGGACGAGGTCGCGACCGCGTGCGCGATCCCGGATCCGGACGTGCTCTCGGCTTAGGTTCCGCCCGAGGCCCTGCCCCGTGCACGGGCCGGTCGCGTCCGCGGCTCGTCCCTGCCCACGGCCCGTCCCGTCCAGGCCCGGTCCCGCCCCGGGCCTCGGCGCCGTCCGGCGGGCTCGGGCTCAGCCGGTCGGTTCGCCCGCCCGGTCCACCGGTGTGCCCGGTCGGTGGATCAGTGCCTGGATGCTCGCGATCAGCAGGTCCACCGTGAAGGCGAACTGTTCGTCGATCGAATCCACCGGGACCGACGCGGCGATCCGGCCCGTGGTGGGCAGTTCGGCGCTCGCGGCCGGGCCCGGGGGCAACCACGCGGCGGGGGCGGCGTCCCAGGTCTCGGGGTCGAGGTCGGCGGGCGGAGCGTCGTGCCAGGCGTCGTTGAGCCGCACGAACGCCGCGACCCGCAGCACCAGTTCGCGGAAGATCCGGTTCGCGGTGACCAGGTCCAGGCCGATCGCGACCAGGAAGGTCAGGATCGCCTCGTTGTTGCGCAGTGTGCGTGGGTGGATTGCGGCGGTCAGGTTCTCGTCCACCGCGATGGTCACCGCGCGCGGGTGTCGGCGATACCACGCGCGCATCCCCGCGCACAGCTCGCGCACGCTCTCGGCCGGGCGGGCCGGGTCCAGTTCGGGTACCAGCCAGTCCGACTGCCAGGCCAGCGCGGCCAGTTCGAGTACGGCCCGGCGGTCCGTCGCGTAGTTGTACAGCGCGCGCGGCGACACGCCCAGGTGCGCGGCGAGCGAGCGCATGGTCAGTTCCGCCCCGCCGTCGCGCGCGACCAACTCCAGCGCGGCTCGGCCGATGCCCTCACGGGTCAGGGTCGGTCGACCGCCGCGATGGGTGGGGCGCTTGCGGGTGGGGCCGGTGGACATGACGCCCAGGATAGGCCGGGCCGATCGGCGACCCGCGTCACGCCGGGGCATCCCGGGGGACCAGGTCGCGTTGGCGGACCAGGATCAGTGCGACGGCGGCGGTGGCCAGGGCGAGCGCCGCGACGCCGTACATCACCACCGAGGCGCCCGCCGCGTACGCGTGCTCGATCGCCGCGGTCACCGCCTCGCCGCCCCGGGCCGGCGTCAGATCCCGGACCCGGTCCGCGTCGCCGTTCCGCGCGGCGGCCACGATCCGTTCGCGGACCGCGTCCGGGACCCCGGCCTGCGCGCCGACCACCGCGTCGAACCGGGCGGCGAACGGCACGCCCAGCACCGCGATCCCCACCGCCGCGCCGATCGGGAACAGCCCGTTCGCCGTTCCGGACGCCATGCCGGCCCGCTCGGCCGGCACCGTGTTCACCGCGATCGACATCACCGGACTCGACGCGAGGCCGCTGCCCACGCCCCACACCAGCAGTCCCGGCAGGAAGTCCGGCCAGGACGCGTCGGGGGAGAAGCTCAGGCCCATCAGCAACGCGCCCAGCGCGAGCGTGGCGAAGCCCGCCGCGATGATGTGCGCGGCGGCGAGCCGGCTTTGCAGACGCCCGGCGACCAGGCCCAGGCACAACTGCGGGATGAAGATCGGCAGCAGGAGCAGGCCGGAGGACAGCGGGCTCAGGCCCAGCGCGCCCTGGAAGTAGAGCAGGAAGTACACCGACGAGCCGACCGTCACGAACCGGGACAGGAACGAGATGGACAGCGCGCCGACGAAGGTCGGGATGCGGAACAGGGCCAGGTCCAGCATCGGCGCGGGCACGCGCCGCTCGATCGTTACGAAGGCGGTCGACAGCAGTGCGGCCGCCGCGAATCCACCCACCGTCAGCGGGTGGGTCCAGCCCTGTTCGGCGCCGCGGGTGACGGTCAGGTTGAGCAGGCCCCACATGGCCACCAGGGTCGCCGCGCCCACCCAGTCGATGCGACCGGCCGACGGTGCGGGCCGGTCCCGGGGCAGCCGGGTCGCGGCGAGCGCGAACGCGCCGATCCCGATCGGGACGTTGACCAGGAACATCCACCGCCAGTTCGCCACGTCCACCAGCACGCCGCCGAGCAGCGGGGCCACCGCCGCACAGGCGCCGAGTGTGGAACCCCAGGTGGCGATGGCCATGTTGCGTCGCTGCCCCTGGTACGCGTTTGCGATCAGCGGCAGGCCGGTGGCCAGGAGCATCGCCGCGCCGATGCCCTGGACGCCGCGAAAGGCGTCCAGGACCAGGACGTTCGGGGCCAGCCCGCAGGCGAGCGAGGACAGCGTGAACAGCGCGATGCCGGTCAGGAAGACCGGACGCCGGCCGATCCGGTCGGACACGCTGCCGGCGGTCTGGAGGAACGCGCCGAAGGTGAGCGAGTAGGCGACGATCACCCACTGGAGGCCGGCCAGCGACCCGTTCAGGTCGTCCTGGATCCGGGGCAGGCCCACCGACACCATCGTGATGTCCACGACCAGCAGCACCGAGGCCACGGTGACCAGGAACAGCACCACGCGCGAGCCGTCGGCGGCCCCCGTCGGGTCGGTCGGATCCGTTGTACTCGCGGTATCTGTGCGTGCGTCGGCCACGCCGCCACCCCCGGGAATCGAAACGAAGTAAGGCTTGCCTAAGTCATCCTGGCAAGTGCGTGTGCTTAAAGTCAACGTGTGTGAAATTCAAGCTCGGCGGTCGGCCTGGCAGGCTTGTCCGCGGATCGCCGCGCGCGGCGGGTCGGGGTCGCGATGCGGGGCTCGGCCGGACGCGCGGCCGACCCCGACGAACAGGAGCCCCGCCCGTGCCCGTGCCCATGCCGAACGCCGAGACCCTCGTCTGGGTGCGCGAACTCGTCGGCGACGTCCCGATCGAGCCCATGGGCGAAGGCGCCAACCGGCTGTACGGCGTCGGCGACCTGGTTCTGCGGGTCTTCCACAATGCGGAGCGATTGACCGCGGACCCGTGGTACCGACCGGAGCAGGAGGCTCGGGTGCTGCGATTGCTCGCCGATACCCCGGTCCCCGCACCGGAGTTGATCGCGGCCCGACTCGAGGGCCCGGCTCCGGCGCTGCTGACCACGCGCGTTCCCGGCGCACCGGAGCCGCCCGCCGACCCGGCCGTACTGCTCCGGCACGCCGCCGAGTTGCTGGCGACCATCCACGCGGTGGACCCGGGCGACGCGGGTTCGGCGGAGTACGCGCCCTACTACGACCCGGCGGTCGACGGCGCGCGGACCGTGCCGACCTGGACCACCCGCCCGCACGTGTGGCGGCGCATGCTCGACGCGCTGGCCGAGGAACCCCCGTACGCAGCAACGGGTTTCATCCACCGCGACTTCCACGCCCAGCAACTCCTCTGGGTGGGCGAGCGGATCGGCGGCGTCGTGGACTGGACCACCGGCTGCGTCGGTCCGCGCGGCATCGACCTGGCCCGGATCCGGCTCAACCTGGCGCTGAGCCACGGGGTGGCCGTCGCCGAGGAGTTCCTGCCCGCGTACGCCGAGGCGTCCGGTCGGACCGACGACCACCACCCCTACTGGGATCTGCTCGACGCGGGCGACGCGCTGCTGGACTGGCCGGAGCCCAAGACCCGCGAGGAACTCGTCGAGTGGCAGCGCTTCGAGGCCTGGGTCGGCCGCGCGGTACGGACCCTGCCCAGGGGCTGAGGCGGTCCGAGACCGCGGACCCGGGACAGCCGAAGGGCGGCCGACGCGAGGTCGACCGCGCTTGTCCGGTGTGCCGCCGACTCAGCCCACCGACTCCTTCTCCCGCTCCGGCGTGTCGACACCCGCGTCCGTCACGTCCGCGCGCGCGGCCTGGGTGCGGGCCCGGTTCGGCAGGATCAGACCGACCAGGACGGTGCCCGCGGCGAGCACGATGCCGCCGACCAGGCTGGTGTGCGCGACCGCCTGTGTGAACGCGTGGTCGGCGGCCTGGACCAGCGCCTGTGCCTGCTGCGGACCCGCGACGCGGCCGACCTGCTCGGCCGCGGCGAGCGCGCCGCCGATCGAGTCCGTGGCCACGTCCATCGCGGCCGGGGGCAGCTTGCCGTCGACGGCCTCGGTCAGCTCCGACTCGTACGAGGTGGCCAGCACCGAGCCCAGGATCGCGATGCCCAGCGCGCCGCCCAGTTCCACCGCGGTGTCGTTGACGCCGCCGCCCGCGCCCAGTTCGTTCTCCGGGAACGAGCCCATGATCGCCTCCGTGCAGGGCGACACGCTCAGGCCGATCGCGACGCCGAGCAGCAGCAGCGGGGCGAGGAAGTCGCCGTAGCCCGAGCCGTCCGAGACGCGCGTCATCAGCAGTACGCCGACCGTGCCCAGCGCCATGCCGGTGGTCACCGTCACGCGCATGCCCAGCCGAGGGGTGAGTTGTCCGGTGGCGATCGCGCCCAGGCACACCGCGCCGGCCAGCGGGAGCAGTCGCACACCGGTCTCCAGCGGGGTGTACCCGAGCACGAACTGGAGGTGCTGGGTGAGGAAGTAGATCGCGCCGAAGGTGCCCAGGAAGAACAGCAGGACGGCGAGCATCGAGCCGGAGAACACCCGCTCGCCGAACTTGCGCAGGTCGAAGATCGGGCGCGGGTGCCGCAGTTCCCAGGCGATGAACGCGCCCAGACCGAGCACGAAGACGACCAGCGCGGTCACCGGGCCGGTGCCCCAGCCGAAGTGCGGGCCCTCGATGATCGCGTACACCAGCGAGCCCAGCGTCGCGATCGAGAGCGCGCCGCCGACCAGGTCGAGTCGGCCGTAGTCGTGCGCCTTCGACGGCGGGACCACGAACAGGGCGGCGACCACGGCGATCAGCGCGACCGGCACGTTGATCAGGAATGTGGAGCCCCACGCGTGGCTCTCCAGCAGCCAACCCGCGAGCAGCGGGCCGAGTGCGATGGCCAGACCCGAGGTCGCGGTCCACGCGGTGATCGCCTTGGCCCGCTCGCCGCGCGGGAAGGAGGCGACCAGCAGGGACAACGTCGCGGGCATGATCACCGCGGCGCCCAGGCCCATCACCGCGCGGGCGATGATCACGCCCGAGGTCGAGTGCACCAGGGAACCGCCGACCGAGCCCGCGGCGAAGATCACCAGGCCGGTGATCAGCGCGCCGCGCCGGCTGTACTTGTCGCCGATCGCGCCCAGGATCAGCATCAACGCCGCGTACGGCACGGTGTAGGCGTCGATCACCCATTGCAGGTCGCGCCCGGACAGGCCCAGGTCGCGGGTCATGTCGGGAGCGGCCACGATCAGCGACGTGTTGGCCATGACGATGATCAGCAGGCTCAGGCACAGCACGCCCAGGGCCCACCAGCGGCGTGAGTACGGCCGTTCCATCCGGTCGACCGGCGTGGTGGCGAATACGGACATCGGAACGCCTTTCGGAGCAGGCGGCCGGCGCAGCCGCGGTATTTGCACAACGATGTGCAACTTAGTTGATTGCACAGTGCTGTGCAAATATGAAGGAACGAGTCGGGGTGAATCCGACGATTCGCCGCCACACCGCTTCGGTGTGTCGCGTCGCTGCCGTTGAGTGCGGATTTCTGGCAGGCTCCAGGTCACCCCAGAGAGGAACGCGCGATGCAGACGAAACCGGGAGCCGAGCCGGCTCCGGCCGGAGCCGGCCACGAGGAGGCCGGGTCCGCCGCACCGCCGCGTCGGCGCAACGCGCAGTCCAACCGGGAGCGCATCCTCGCGGTGGCCAGGACCGAACTGATCCGTGACGCGGACGCGTCGATGGACGACATCGCGCGGGCTGCGGGCGTGGTGCGGCGCACGGTGTACGGGCACTTCCCCAGCCGCGAGGCACTGGTCGCGGGGCTGGCCGAGGAGGCCCGCCGGGACATCCTGGGCGCGGTCGAGGACGCGACGCGGAGCGAGGACTCGCCGGATCAGGCGCTGGCCCGGTTCGCCCTTGCCGCGTGGCGCGGCGGCGATCGATACCGGCTGCTGATCAGCTTCGCCCAACGCAATCTGGGCGACGGCGGGATTCCGGCGATGCTGGCTCCGGTACGGGAACGCTCGATCGCGCTGATCACCGCCGGACAGCGGGCGGGCGTGTTCGCCGACCACCTGCCCGCGCCGGTGCTGGCGCTCGCGCTGGAGGGCATGTGTGTCGCGCTGCTCCAGGGGGTCAACGAGGACATGCGGGTGACGGCGGCGGACCAGGCGGTGGCCTCGCTGGTGGCGCTGGGCGTGCCGGCCGAGCGGGCGATCGACGTGGTCGCGCGGGTCGTGGCGTCGGACAGGGCCTAGGGCTCGGGGTCTGCCCGGGTTGCGGGACCGATCCGGTCGTCGCCGGATTCGGTCAGGGCGGCCCGGATCGCGGTGATCCAGTGTGGTGCCGCGACGTGGTGGGCCAGGTCCAGCGCCCGTCGGTAGTGTTCGCGGGCCTCGGCGGGGCGGCCGGTCGCGGCGCACAGGTCGCCCAGGTGTCGGGCGACGGGTCCCAGGGTGAGCAACCCACTGCCCGCGCCCGCCAGTTCGGCCGCCGCGGGCAGCAGTGCGGCGTGGATCAGGGCCATCGCGGGCCGATCGTCGAGCGCGACGGCGGCCCGGGCGGCCAGGCACAGACGGGCCTCCAGGAGCAGGTCGCGCGGTGATTCGGGGAGCCGCCGGAATGCCTCGGCCGCCGCGTCCCGGCGCCCGGCCGCGAGCAGTTCGAGGGGGCGGATCCACGGCGTGTCCGGGCCGGGCGCGACCTCCGGTGTCGGCTCGACCGGGCGATCGGCCTGGACTCGCAGGCAGGCGAGCGTGAACGGCAGGAAGCCGTCCGCCATTCCGTGCATTCCGGTCCCCGGCAGCCGGGCCGCGAGCTTCCGGTACGCGGCCGCCGCCCCCGGGCGGTTCGCGACGGTCAGCCGCAGCGCGGCGTAGCCGTCGGTGAACACGGACACCAAGGGGAGCTCGTAGCGCTCGGCGATGTGGTCGACCGACGCGGCGTGCCGGTCGGCGGCGGCGAAGTCGGCCCGGGCGGTGTGTGCCTGGAGCAGGATCAGATGGGCGAGCACCTCGAACGCCGGCAGTTGCCGACGGTGTGCGAGGTCGAGCAACTCGGCACCGATCGCCGCGCGTTGGGCCGCGAGGCCGGCCCGTTCGAAGGTGTGCAGGAAGCGGCCGTCCAGCGCGAAGGCGAGCAGGGCCGGGTCGTCGACGCGGCGCGCGATCGCCTCCGCCTCGCGGGCCGCGTCCCGACCCCGGTCGCCGGTGGCGCCGCGCAGCTCCAGGGCGAGCGTGCTCAGCAGCCGGCCGCGTGCCTCGTCCGCGTCGGGAGGCAGTGCGGCCAGGGTGCGTTCGGTGGCCACGACGATACGGCGGGCCGATTCCGGATCGTCGGTGCGGGGCCAGATCGCCGGCACGTCGAAGGCGCCGATCACCCGTGCGGTCCGCGGCGCGTCCCCCAATTCCTCGGCGGCGGCGACGGCTTGGTCCCGATGCCGGCGGGCCGCGCCCAACTCGCCCGCGAAAGCCAGCGCCCGGACCAGGCCCATCACCGCGTCCAGTCGGGCCCGGAGGCGGTCGGCGGTGGAACCGGCCTCGGCCGAGGCGTGATCCCACGCGTCGACCGCCGCGCGCCACCACCGGGCCGCCTCGTGCGGAGCGAACCGCCGTTCGGCCCGTTCGGCGGCGGCCCGGGCGTAGTACGCGGTGCGTTCGGCCGGCACCCGGCCCTCGGCCCGAACGAAATGGTGGGCGAGCGCGTCGACATCCTCGGGGCGCAGGCGTTCCAGGGCGTGTGCGGCGGCGGCGTGCCGGCGGGCGCGGCGGGCGCGCGGCAGGTCGGCGTACAGCGTGTCGCGAACCAGGGCGTGCGCGAAACGCACCCGGTCCGGGCCCGCGTCGAGCAGGAAACCGGCCGGCAGCGCGAACTCGACCGCGTCCAGCGTGGCCTCCTCGTCGCCGGTCAGTGCGATCAACAGGTCCAGGTCGACGTCCAGGCCGAGCACGGCGGCGTGCCGGAGCACCGCGCGGGACGCCTCGGGCAGACCGGCCAGCCGATGCCGGATCACGTCCCGCACGCCCACCGGGACGTCCGCGAGCGCGTCGGCGGGCGCGTCGGAGTCGGCGAGCAGCCGGGCAAGTTCGCGGACGAAGAACGGATTGCCCGCGGTGCGCCGGTGGATCGCGCGCGCGGTCGGGTCGTCCACATCCCGACCGGCGGCGGCCCGGACCAGCTCGCGAACGTGCGGTTCGGGCAGCCCGGCCAGTTCGACCCGGATCGGCTCGGCGCGCGCGATCCGGCCGAGGGCGTGCGCGAGTGCGGTGGAGACCTCGGTGTCCCGGTAGGTGCCCAGCACCAGCACCGGGCGGTCGAGGGGGTGTGCGGTCAGCGCGGTGAGCGCGGCGAGGGTCTGCTCGCCGGCCCAGTGCAGGTCGTCGAGAACCAGCAGGAGCGGCCCGTGCGCGGCGACCTCGGACAGGTGCGCCACCAGCGCCAGGTAGCGGTGGAACCGGGCGGCGGCCGGATCGGTGGGCGACCGATCCGAATCGGGGTCGGCGGCGCGCGGGTCGAACGGGCGGCCGGTTTCGGCGCGCGACGGGTGGGGCGGGTGACCGGCCTCGGTGTGCGACGGGCCGAACGGGTGGCCGGCCTCGGCGAGTTCGGTGCCGATCTCGATCCACGGCCAGGCGGCGGGCGCGTCGGCGTACTCCGCGCTCCGCCCCCACGCCGTGGTCCAGCCGCGCTCGGCCAGGTGCCGGGTCAGCGCCTGGGCCAGCGCGGTCTTGCCCGCGCCGGCCTCACCGGAGATCAGCGCCGGCCGGAGCCGGCGGCGCGCCGCGACGGATTCGGCGGTCGCGGCGAGCCGGTGCAGCTCGGCGCCCCGACCCACGAAGAGCGCGTCGGGCGACGGCGCGCCCGTGATGGCCGGAGGCGCGGGTACGGGTGCGGGTACGCCGGCGCGGGCGGGACGGCCGTTCGGGTCGGGGGCAGGACGTGCGTCCCGGACCGTCGCCGCGCCTGCGGGCGGTGTGGTGCGCGGCTTCCGGTCGCCGGTGGGACACGGGGGCGACGAGGGCGGCGTGACGCGCGGTGGCGGGCCGTGCGGCTGCGCCGGCGGGTTGCCGGGGGTGGGTTCGTCGGGCGAGTGCGCGGGCGGTGCCGGGGTCCCGGTGGTGTACGAACGCGGCCGGTCATTGCCGGGATTGTGCTCGTCGGGTGAGTGCGCGGGCGGTGTCGGGTGTGGTGCCGGACTCTCGGCGGGGTGCGGGCGCGGCGGGTTGCCGATGGTGGGTTCGTCGGGCGAGTGCGCGGGCGGTGCCGGGGTCTCGATCGGGTGCGGGTGTGGTTGGTCGGCCGAGGTGCGTTGGTCGGGCGAGTGCGCGGGTGGTGCGGGGCTCTCGGTGGCGTGGGAGTGCGGCGGGTTGCCGATGGTGGGGTCGTGGGGTGGGTGCGCGGGTGGTGCCGGGGTCTCGATCGGGTGCGGGTGTGGTTGGTCGGCCGAGGTGTGTTCGGCGGGTGGGTGTGTCGGTGGTGTCGGGTGTGTCGGCCGTGCGGCTCGGCTGTACGGGAGGCGGGTCGTGCGGTTCAGGTGTGGTGCCTGGCGGAGGATGTCGGTTTCCAGTCGGCGCAGGTCGGGGCTCACGGTCAGGCCCAGTTCGGTGGCGAGTGCCCGGCGGGTTCGGCGAAGCAGTGCGAGGGCGTCGGTCCGGCGGCCGGTGCGGTACAGCGCCAGCGCGAGCAGGGCCCAGGCATCCTCGCGCCACGGGTGTTCCCGGACATGCGCCTCCAGGTCCGGCACCGTCTCGGCGGCCCGGTTCAGGGCGAGCGCGGCGCGGGCCCGCCGTTCCACCGCGAGCAGGCGCAGCTCGTCGAGTCGGGCCACCTCGCCCAGCGCCCAGGGCTGTTCGGCGAACTCCGCGTAGGCGGGTCCGCGCCACAGTGCCAGCGCCGCGGTGATCCCGGTGAGCGCGGGGTGCGGCCGGTCGGCGTCGAGCAGGTGTCCGCATTCCTGTACGGCCGCCTCGAATCGCCACGCGTCCACCGCGTCGGGGGCGGGCCGCAGCGCGTAGCCGGGGCCGGCGGTGACCAGCAGGCCGGCGGGTGCGCGCGGGGCCCGGTCGGGCTCGACGGCCCGGCGCAGCGCGGAGACGAAGGTGCGGATGGTGGCCACGGCGCTCGCCGGCGGGTCCGTCCACAGGTCGTCGACGAGCCGGTCGACCGGCACGACCCGGCCGCGGGCGATCAGCAGCCGGGCCAGTACGGCGCGGTGTCGGGGGCCCTTGAGGTCGACCGGTGCGTGCGCGTCCTCGGCGGTCACCGGGCCGAGTACGACGAAGCGCATCGACGACGTCACGCCACACCCTTCTCCGGTCCCGCCCGATCCCGGCCAACCTATCCCGGAGCCGGCGAACACCCTGCTCGGCGCGGGTGCCAGGCGCGTCGCGGACGCCGGATCGGGGTCGGGTCCGATGCCGCCGGCGGCGGTCGCGCCGATGTCGCTCATCGGGTGCTCATCGATCGCTGATCCGCGGGCCGCAGGCTGGAGCAGTTCGAGATCCGCCGTGCCGACCCGGTCGGCACGCCCACCGAAGGAAGACCGATGACCCTCAGGATTCCCGATTTCGACTACCGCCGGGTCGCCGTCGACGACGGCGTCGCGCTCAACGTCGCCGTGGGCGGGTCGGGCCGCCCGGTCGTGCTGTTGCACGGCTTTCCGCAGACCCATCTGATGTGGCGGCATGTCGCGGCGGACCTGGCCGCCGACCACACGGTCATCTGTCCGGACCTGCGCGGCTACGGCGACAGCGACAAGCCGGTGGACCGGGACGGGCTGACCTACGCCAAGCGCACGATGGCCGCGGACGTGGTGACGCTCGCCCGCGCCCTGGGCCACGAGCGGTTCGCGCTGGCCGGCCACGATCGAGGTGCGCTGGTCGCGTTCCGGACCGGGCTCGACCACCCGGGCGCGGTCCGCCGATTGGCGTCGTTGGACGTACTGCCGACCCTGGACATGTGGGACGTCCTGCACGGCACCTCGGCCGCCGTCGGCTTCCACCTTTATCTGATGGCGCAGCCGGTCGGGCTCCCGGAGCAGTTGATCGCCGGCAGCCCGGACGCCTTCTTCGGCCACTTCCTGGACCTGTGGAGCAACGATCCGGCGGCGATTCCGGCCGACGTCCGGGCCGCCTACCTGCGGGCCTCGCGGGAGGCGATCCCCTCGATCGTGGCCGACTACCGCGCGTCGGCGCTGATCGACGTCGAACACGACGAGGCGGATCGGCGGGCGGGGAATCGGCTGCGGATGCCGGTGGCCGTACTCCAGCAGGACTGGGGTGCCGCGTTGGGCTTCGACGCGGCGGCGCGCTGGCGGGCGTGGGCGCCGGACCTGCGGCACACCACGATGTCGTGCGGACACTTCATGGCCGAGGAGGCGCCCGCACAGGTGGCCGGCACCCTGCGCGAGCTCTTTCGCTGAGCGACCCCGGCCCCAACCCCCGAACGGGGACGCGGCTCCGAATCGACGTACGGATCAGCCCAGGTCGGTAATCAGGGCGGGCAGGTCGCGCATGGACTTGAACACGGTGGTGCCCGGACCCTCCAGGAGGTGCGGCGCGATCAGGTCCGTCGTGTAGGCGAAGGCGCGCATCCCGGCCGCGCGGGCGGCGAGCAGGCCGTTGACGCTGTCCTCGACCACGACGCAGTGCTCGGGGGCCACTCCCATGCGGCGGGCGGCGTGCAGGAAAACGTCGGGTGCGGGCTTGCCGTGGGCGACCTCGGTGGCGCTGAAGATGCGGCCGGCGAACCGCTCGTACAGCCCGGTGCGGCCCAGGGTGTGCGCCATCTTGTCGTGGCCGCCGCTGGACGCCACGCACGTGGCGAGACCGAGTTCGGCGAGGGTGTCCACGGCGTACTCGATGCCCTCGACCGGGCTCAGCGCGGCGTCGACCTCGACCCGGTGCCGGCTCTCGAAGCCGCGTGTCCACTCGGCGGCGGTGTCCGCTCCGACGCGCTCGGCGATCTGCTCGGCGATCGCCGCCGAGGAGCGGCCGACGAAGCGCTCGACCACCTCGGCCGGGGTGAGCGGCCAGCCGTGCTCGGCGCCGAGCGCCACGTGTACGCGGATCGCGATCGGCTCGCTGTCCACCAGGACGCCGTCACAGTCGAAGATCACGAGTCGAACGGAGTTGATCATGACCGGAGCCTAGAACGGCGCCTCCTCCGTGCGGAGCGGGGGGCCGGAGCCCCGGGGCGGCACCTACACCTCCCGCACCCGAGACAACAACGCGCCCGTGTCGGTGCCCGCCGGGAGGGTGCCGAACGCGTGGCCGCCCTCGCGGGCCAGGCGGGTGGCGCAGAACGCGTCGGCAGCCGGGCTCGCCGCGCGCACCAGTAGCGCGCCCTGGAGCACCACCGCCATCGATTCGACGATCCGCCGGGCCCGGAACTGCGCCTCGTTCGGGTCGGCCAGTTCCTTGCGCAGCGCCGCCACCGCCTCGTCCAGTCGGTGATCCGCGCCGGCGGCCGAGTCGATCTCGGCGAAGAAGGCGTCCACGCACGCCGGTTCGCGGGCCATCGCACGCAACGCGTCGAGCGCGGCGACGTTGCCCGAGCCCTCCCAGATCGACACCAGCGGCGCCTCGCGGTACAGCCGGGGCAGCCCCGACTCCTCCACGTAGCCGTTGCCGCCCAGACATTCCAGCGCCTCGGCCGCGTGCGCCGGGCCGCGCTTGCACACCCAGTACTTCGACACGGCGACCGCGATCCGGCGAAACGCCGCCTCGCCCGCGTCCCCGCGCAGCGCCCGATCGCCGGCGCCGGCCAGCCGCAGCGCCACCGTGGTCGCGGCCTCGGACTCGATCACCAGGTCGGCCAGTACGTTGCGCATCAGCGGCTGATCGATCAGCGCCGCGCCGAACGCCCGTCGGTGCGCCGCGTGATGCGCGGCCCTGACCGCGCCGACCCGCATCCCGCACGCGGCCCCGATCACGCAGTCGAGCCGGGTGGCGTTGACCATCGTGACGATGGTTCGCACGCCCTGGCCCTCGGCGCCGATCAGGCGGGCGTACGCGCCCTCGTACTCGATCTCCGCCGACGCGTTGGAGCGGTTGCCGAGCTTGTCCTTGAGGCGCATCAGGTGGAACGTGTTGCGGCTGCCGTCCGGCAACACGCGCGGGACCAGGAAGCAGGAGAGTCCGCCCGGGGCCTGGGCCAGGGTCAGGAACAGGTCGGACATCGGCGCGGAGGTGAACCACTTGTGCCCGGTCAGCCGGTAGGAGCCGTCCGCCGAGGGCACCGCGCGCGTGGTGTTGGTGCGTACGTCCGAGCCGCCCTGCTTCTCGGTCATCGACATGCCCGCGATCAGTCCGAGCTTGCCGGCCGGCTCGCGCAGTCCGAAGTCGTAGCGGCGCGAGGCCAGCAACGGCTCGTAGAGTTCGGCCAGTTCCGGCTGCACGCGGAGCGCCGGCACCGAGGCGTAGGTCATCGAGATCGGGCACATGTGGCCCGCCTCGACCTGGCTCCACGCGTACAGCTTCGCCGCGCGCGCGACGTGCGCGCCCGGGCGGTCCTCGCGCCACGGGCTCGCGTGCAGGCCGTGCTCCACCGCGACGGTCATCAGCTCGTGCCACGCCGGGTGGAACTCGACCTCGTCGATCCGGTGCCCGTGGCGGTCGTGGCTGCGCAGGATCGGCTCGTGCTCGTTGGCCAGCCGGCCCCACTCCTGGGCCGGTTCCTCCCACGCGCGCAGCCCGAGTCCACGGACCTCGGCCTCGGCCCAGCCGGCGCCCTCACGATGCAGCGCCTCGTACAGCGCGGGATCGGCGGCGGTGTCCCGCGCGGTCGGAGCCGGGACCTGGTTGGTGACCTCGTGCGTCGACATGTCCAGCAGTCAAGCAGCGCTACGCGTCGGTAACAAGACCGGACGCGCACTGCTCGGCACGTGTCGCGCGCGGTCCACCGCGGGATTCGACGGATTCGAAGATTTGCTGGATTCTGTCAAGGTAATCCGGCATGGTCGGCGCATGCCTCAGCACACTCCCGTCGCCTTCGTCACCGGTGCCAGTCGCGGAATCGGCCGTTGCGGCGCCCTCGCCCTCGCCCGCGCCGGCTACGACGTGGTGCTCACCGCCCGTACCGTGCGCGAAGGGGAGGGGCGCGGCGGGCCCACGTCGTCCACCGCCGATCCCACGCCGTTCGCGATCCCCGGCAGTCTGGAGACCACCGCCGGCGAGATCGAGGCGCTGGGCCGGCGGGCGCTGCCGATCCGGATGGACCTGATGGACCGGCAATCCATCCTCGACGCGTGCGACACCGCGCTGGACACGTGGGGACGCGTCGACCTGCTCTTCAACAACGCCATATACCAAGGCCCCGGCGCGATGGACCGCATTCCGGACCTGCCGATCGAGGCCGCGCAGAACCTGCTCGTCGGCAACTACCTGCACCAACTGGTGCTGATCCAAAGGTTGTTGCCGCACCTGCTGGAGCACCCGCGCAGTCACGTGGTGAACATGACGTCGGGCTCGGTCCGACTCGATCCGCCGGGTCCGGCCGGCGCGGGCGGCTGGGGGGTCGGCTACGCCGCGTCCAAGGCCGCGTTCGGGCGGGTCGCCGGCGTTCTGCACGCCGAGTATCGCGAGCGCGGGCTGCGCGCCTTCAACGTCGACCCCGGTTTCGTGCTCACCGAATCCCAGAAGGCGCGCGGATCCGGCGGCCACCTCCAGGCCAACTTCACCGCCGCCACGCCCGACATCCCCGGCGAGATCGTCGCCTGGCTGGCCACCGCCGAGGAGGCCGACGCACACGCGGGCACAACGGTGTTCGCCCAGCGGGTGTGGAAGGAACTGCACCCGGCGGACGCCTGAGCGGCGCGGTCGATTCCGCCGCCCACCGTTGTGTGCGAGCGATCCGCGCCGCGCGACGAGAGGAGCGCGCGGGGGTGGGCCGGCGGGTCCGGGCGAGCACGCCGTGGATAGGGTCGGGTGATGGCCACAGTCGTCGAACTCACCTACTACCCGATCAAGGGTTGCGCCGGGACGTCGTGCGATCGGGCGCTGTTGACCCGCGCCGGACTCGCCCACGACCGCGCCTTCATGGTGGTCGACACGAACGGCGTCTACCGCACCCAGCGCCGCGATCCGCTCCTGGCGTCGATCCGCCCGGAGATCGACACCGCCGGCGAACGCCTCACCCTGCGCCGGACCGGCGTCGCCCCGGTGACGATCGACGTGGACACCGCCGGTGCCCGGCGCGACGTGGACCTGTTCGGCAACCCGTTCCGGGGCATCGACCAGGGGGACGCGGTCGCCGAGTGGATCTCGGACGCGCTCGGCGTGGGCAGCCGGCTGGTCCGGGTGCCGCCGGAGCACGATCGGGTGACCGACGGCGCGATCCCGGGCACCGCCGGATACGCGGACAGCTCCCCGTTGCACGTGCTCTCCCGCGGCTCGCTCGACCTGCTCAACGCGCGACTGGCCGAGCAGGGCGAGGCGCCGCTGCCGATGAACCGCTTCCGGCCGAACGTCGTGGTCCAGGGGTGGCCCGAACCGCACACCGAGGACCGGCTCCGGCGGTTCGGCGTCGGCGAGGCGGAACTGGGCTACGCCAAGCTCGCGATCCGCTGCGCCGTCACGATGGTGGACCAGGTCGCCGGGACCAAGGCGGGCCCCGAACCGCTGCGCGCCTTCGCCGGCTACCGCCGCGCGGCTCAGGGCGGGGTGGCCTTCGGCGCCAAGTTCGCCGTGCTGCGCCCGGGCAAGTTGTCGGTGGGCGACGAACTGGTGGTCGGCGAGTGGGGCACGGCCGAGGTGTAACTCGCGGCGGGACGAGCGGTGGAAGCGCCGGGGTTGACGCCGCCGCCGGGCCGGCCGGGGTGGAGTCGGCCGAGGCCGGGCGGCTCGGGTCCGCAGAGAGCGAGCGGGCAGGGAGCGGGTGGGCGGGGGCGGACGGGCCGAGAGCGGGCCCGAGTCAGCCGATGTCGGGCCGGCTCTGCAGGAGCACGACGCCGACGAACCGGGCGGTACTCGCGCCGTCGTTGCGGTAGGAGTGCGGCCGGTCGGCCGCGAAGCGGGCGCACCCGCCGGCCGGGACGTCCACCCGCTCGCCGGCCACCTCCAGGGTGAGCGTGCCGTCCAGGACGGTGACCAGTTCGCGGACGCCCGCGCCGTGCGCCGCGCTGACGTGCGCGTCGCCGGGAGCCAGCGTCCAGCGCCACAGCTCGGCCGGGACGGGCGGGTCGCTGCCGATCAACAGGTCGCCGTGGCCGCCGTGTTCGCCCTGCCACAGCCGGGTTCCGCCGCCTGCCGGGACCACCTCGACGACCGGCGCCGGCGCCCCGTCGACCAGGCCGGTCAGCGGCAGGCCGAGCGCGTCGGCGATCCGGGCCAGGGTGAGCACGCCCGGGTTGCCCCGGCCCTGCTCGACACCCACCAGGGCACCCTTGCTCAGGCCGCTGCGCGCCGCGAGCGCCTCCAGCGACCAGCCGCGCGCGGTGCGGGCGGCCCGGACGTTGGCCGCGATCGCGCGGCTGACCGCGGGTTGACCGGGATCGGCCAACAGGTCATTATTCTGCTCCATGCGGTCTACTGTAGTGGACCACGGCTCGACCGGTCGCCCTGTCGCGGAGGAGAACCCGAACGTGCTCACGTCCATCACCATCGACCCGGCCGTGCACGCGCTGCGCCCCGACGCGGTCGTGCTCGCCCTGGTCGCCACCGGACTGCCGGGCGGCCCCAGCGACGACGGCTCCCGCGCCGCGCTGGCCGAGGCGACCCTGTCGCTGCCCACCACCCCGCCCGAGGAACATCCGAACGTGGCCGCGTGGCGACAGGCGTACCGTGCCTTCGGCGCCAAGCCGCAGCGCACCCGCTGCTCGGTGGAGGCGCTGATGCGGCGCGGCGGGCTGCCCGAGGTCAACCGCCTGGTCGACCTGTACAACGCGGTCTCGGTGCGGCACGTGTTGCCGGTCGGCGGCGAGGACCTGTCGCGCTATCGCGGCGCGGCCCGGCTGATCCGGGCCGAGGGCACCGAGCCGTTCGAGGTCCTGGAGGCCGGGGTCCCCGCGATCGACCACCCCGCGCCGGGCGAGGTGGTGTGGTGCGACGACGAGGGCGTCACGTGCCGTCGATGGAACTGGCGCCAGTGTGTGCGCACCCGGATCACCGAGCACACCACCGACGCGCTGTTCCTGTTCGAGCGGCTGGAGCCGATGACCCTGGACGCGTTGCACGAGGCGGGCGAGGACCTGGCCAAGCGACTGCGCGACCTGTCCTCGTCGGTGCGGATCGAAAGCCGGCTGGTCGGCGTCTGACCGTTCGTCAGCGAGGCAAGGGGCCGACGTAGACCCAGGCGCCGTCGTACCGGACGAACCGGCTGTGTTCGCGCAGCGTGTCCTGCCGGCCGCGCTCGAGGTAGGTCGCGATGAACTCCACGGTGCCCTCCTGGTGGAACGGCCCGCCGTCGGTGCTCGCGAGCACCTCCAGGCCCAGCCAGCGGGTGCGCTCGTCCAGGTCGAGGCGCTCCGGCCGGGTGTCGGGGTGCCACGTGCGCAGCAGATAGGCCGCGTCGCGCACGGCGAACGCGCTGTAGCGCGAGCGCATCAGCGCCTCGGCGGTGGGCGCGGGGGAGCCGGCGTGCCGCGCGCCGCAACACGCGCCGTAGGTGTCGGGCAGGCCGCAGGGGCAGGGCGAGGCGGCGGTGACGGCGTCAGGTCGGGGCCGCGGGGTGCGTCGGGACATGCCCCGATTCTGGCCCAACCGGAACGTGCCACGCCTACTCGGTGTGTTCCGGCGCCGAGGGGGTCGACGGCGCGGAGGGTGCCGAGGACCCCGAGGGTGTGGGCGGTGCCAGGCACGGCCCGGGCAACAGGTCGCGGATCATCGCCTCCCACTCGTCGGTGCTGGGCGGCGCGTCGGTGAGCAGGGCCTGGATGAGCAGCCCGTCCAGTGCGCCGACGAACACCCGGACCCGGACCGCGTCGGTGGTGAAGCGCAGCGCGAAGTCGGTGACCGCGGCCATCCAGTGGTCGGTGGACTCGCGCAACTCCGGTCGCCGCGCGGCGAGCAGGAACAGCTCGTACTCGGCGACCAGCAGGCCCGGCGACGTGCAGATGTGGTTCAGGTGTTCGGCCAACGCGCGCCGGGTGTCGCCGGGGGCGGCGGCGATCGAGCGCACGTGGATCGCGTCCGCGGTCATGCACGAGGTGAGCGCGGCGGTGAGCAGGTCGTCGACGCCGTCGAAGTAGTACGTGGAGGCGCTGGTGGGCAGGCCCGCCTCGCGCGAGACGGTGCGGTGGCTGACGCCGGCCGCGCCGTCTCGTTCGACCACCCGCAGGGTGGCCTCGATCAGCGCCCGGCGGCGGCGTTCGCCCTTGGCCCGGCGGCCGTCGACGGCTTCCTCGATCAGTGGGATTCACCTTCTCGTACGGGGGTGGCGCCGGTCGGCGGGCCGCCGACCGCGACGGTGGTCCCGCCCGCGCGCGGCGCGGTCCGGCGCAGCACACGGTATCCACCGAGGGCCATCGAGGCAGCGAGCAGGGCCGCGCCGACGGCGACGCCGAAGCCGGCCCGGGTCCCGAAGTGGTCCACGATCAGGCCGGACAGCGAGGAGCCGGCCGCGACGCCGATGCCGATGCCGGTGGTGGTCCAGGTCATCCCCTCGGTCAACCGCGCCGGCGGGACCAGGCGTTCGACCAGGCTGACGGTCAGGATCATGGTGGGCGAGATCGACATGCCCGCGAAGAACACGGCCACCGCGAGTGCGGGCAGGTTACCGACCAGCAGCAGCGGCAGGATGGTCACGGCGGTGATGCCGACGCTGATCAGCAACATCCGGGGCAGCGGGGAGGCGAACTTGAACGCGCCGAAGGCGATCCCGGCCAGGCAGGAGCCGGCCGCGTAGGTGGCCAACACGAAGCTCGCCGAGCCGCGTTGGCCGTGCTCCTCGGCGAAGGCGATGGTGACCACGTCCACCGTGCCGAAGATGGCGCCGATCGCGATCAGGGTGACCACGAGCACCTGGAGGCCGCGGATGCGCATCACCGACGTGGTCCTGCCGGCGGTGCGCGGGTGCGGCGGGGGCTCGGTGCCGCGCTGCACGGTGAACAGCAGGACGCCGATGGTGAAGAAGGCGATCGCGGCCAGCGGGCCCGCCTCGGGGAAGGCGGAGACGGAGAGCTGGACGGCGATGATCGGTCCGAGGATGAAGCACAGTTCGTCGACCACGGACTCGAAGGAGAACGCGGTGTGCAGGTGCGGCGAGCCGCGGTACAGGACCAGCCAGCGGGAGCGGACCATGGCGCCCATGCTGGGCATGCAGCCGGCGGGTATCGCGCACACGAACAGGGTCCAGGCGGGGGCGTCGTAGCGCGCGCAGAGCAGGAGCACGCCCAGCGTGATGACGCTGACGGCGGTGGCCGGGACGAGCACGCGGCTCTGCCCGTAGCGGTCCACGACGCGGGAGATCTGCGGCGCGATCAGCGCGGTGGACAGTGCGAAGGTGGCGGCCACGGCGCCCGCGAGGCCGTACTCGCCGCGCAGTTCGGAGAGCATGGTGACGATGCCGATGCCGGTCATCGAGATGGGCATGCGGGCGATGAAGCCGGCTGCCGAGAATCCCTTGGCACCGGGCGCGGTGAAGATTTCTCGGTAGGGGTTACGCACGGGAGTTCCCGTCGATAGGAAAATAAAGTGGGACGTTCGTTCCAGTTTCTATCACGGGGCGTGCGGTCCGCCAAGTCGCTTCGCGCCGGCGTCGGATGGGCCGGACGTGCGGACGCGGCGGTCGGGCCGGGGCCGACCGCCGCGTCATGGGGTGCCGCGGTGGCTCAGGCCGGGTCGACGGTCCAGTCCGGGTGTCCGGGCATCGGCGGCGTCTTCGCGCCGTACAGCCACGGGTTCAGGAACGGCGCGAGGTCGCGTCGGGCCACCTCGGAGGCGAGTTGGACGTAGTCCGCCGTGCTCGCGGCGCGGCCGCGGAAGCGGCTGGTCCAGGCACGTTCGATGTGGGCGAAGGTGTCCGCGCCGACCTCGATGCGCAGCGCGTAGAAGACCAGCGCCGAACCGTCGTAGCGCATGCGCTTGAACAGGTTGGGCTCGGTGGGCTCGGCCGGCGCGCCGGTGTCCCGGCGCCAGATGTCGTGTTGCCGGTAGGTGTCGCGCATCAGCGCCTCCAGGTTGGCGCCGCCGTTCTCCTCGCTGTAGACGCGCTCGTAGTAGCGTGCGTGCCCCTCGCTCAGCCACAGGTCGGACCAGCGCTCCATGGCCACGCTGTCGCCGGTCCACTGGTGCACGAGTTCGTGCACCATGTTGCGTTCGGCGTTGATCTTGTCGCCGAGCAGGTCGGCCTTGGGGATCAGGGACAACGACTGGGTCTCCAGCGCGACGCCGAGGTCGGTGTCCGCCACGAGCAGCCCGTAGCTGTCGAACGGATAGGGACCCAGCCTGCTCTCCACCCAGGCCAGATGACGGGGCGTCAGCGAACGGTACTGCTCGACCCGGTCGACCAGGTCCGGCGGAACCGCGTCGCGCAGCCGGGTGCCGTTGGTGGTCGGGCCGTCGATCAGCGTGTACTTGCCGATGGCGAGTTGGAAGAGTTGGCCCGCCACCGGCTGCCGGCTGTCGTAGGTCCAGCGGGTGCGGCCGGGTGCTACCCGGCGCTTGTGCGTGAGGGTGCCGTTGGACAATGCGGTGAGGTCGTCGGCGGCGGTGATGTTGACCTTGGTCCGGGCCCGCAGACTGGGGTGGTCGTTGCTCGGGAAGATCATCTTGGCGCCGTCGGGCTGCGGGTAGATCACCGTGCCGTCGGGCGTGGGAATCCAGCCGAACGTCTCGATCGCGTCGTCGCGGTGCCGCTGCTGGGTGGGGTCGGCGGTGTACTCGACCCGGACCGTGAACGCGCGGCCCTTGCGCAGCGGGCGGGTCGGGGTGATCACCAACTCGTCACCCTCGCGGGTGGCGGTCGCGGTCGTGCCGTCGACCGTGACCCGGCCGAGCGTGTTGCCCGCGAAGTCGAGGTCGAACCGGGACAGCGCCTGGGTGGCGGTGGCCTTGACGGTGGTGGTCGCCGGGAACGCCGCGCCGGGCGCCCGCCAGTCGAAGTCCAGTGTGTAGTGGTCGACGCGGTAGCCGCCGTTGCCGCTCAGCGGCAGCAGCGGATCGCCGATCCCGGGCGCGCCGGGAGTGGGCCGAGCGTCGCTCGCGTGCGCGCCGGCTGCGCCGGCCGCAGTGAGGGTGAGGGCGGTCGCGATGGCCACGAGGGCGTGTGATGGACGTCTCATGCGCCCCACCCTGTGCCGGCTTCGTCGCTCGCGGTAGTGCCCGACGCGTGCTTTCACTCGGGTGGCGTGGTCGGTTCGGGGAGTTTGCCCGGATTCTCGCTGATCGCACGAGGGAAACGGTTCCGCACCACCGTGCGAGGGCCCGGGACTCGGTGACGGATCCCGGACCCACGTACGGGTGGGGTGCGGGTCAGGCGCGCTGTTCGGCCTCGCGTTCGGCGGCCTTCTCGGCGGCCTTGTCCGCCTGGAAGCCGTCCTCGTCGCGGCCCTTGCGCCAGTAGCCGGAGAAGGAGATGTCGGTGCGCTCCACGCCGCGCTCGTCGACCAGGTGTCGGCGCAACTCCTTGACCACACCGGCCTCGCCGTGCACGAACGCGTGCACCCGGCCGGTGGGGAAGTCGAGCGCGCGCAGCGCGTCGAGCAGATCGGGACCGGCGTCTCGGGTGATCCAGGTGATGTCGAGATCGAGGTCGGGGTGGGTGGCCGGCACGGTGCCGGTGGGTGCCTCGTCGGACGTGCCCACCTCGAGGAGCGCGATCGCCTTGGCCGCGGCGGGCAGCCGCTCCAGCGAGGCGCTGATCGCGGGGTAGGCGCTCTCGTCGCCGACGAACAGGTGCCAGTCCGCCTCGGGGTCGGGGGCGTAGGCGCCGCCGGGACCGAGCAGCCGCACCGTGTCGCCGACCCGGGCACGGGCCGCCCACGGGCCGGCCAGGCCCTCGTCGCCGTGGTGCACGAAGTCGATGGTCAACTCGCCGGTGTTCGGGTTGTTCGCGCGCACCGTGTAGGTGCGGGTGCGCGGCCAGTCCTCGCGCGGGAGTTCGGCGCGGATGGTCTCCATGTCGAACGGCTCGGGGTAGTTCACCCCGGGCTGCGGGAAGAGCACCTTGACGTAGGCGTCGGTGTAGCCGTTGTCGGTGAAGTGTCGGTAACCGTCGCCGCCGGCGACGATCCGGATCAGGTGGGGGCCGACCCGTTCGGTGCTGCGTACCTGGAGTTCGATCAGTTTGCGGGTCTTGCGTACCGGGCGTTCCGCCATGGAGGTTCTCCTCGCCGTGTCACCTGCGCTGTGCGACTTAGGTAAACCTAACCTGATTGCACCTCGAATCGTTCCCCGGGGGGCACCCCGGTCCCGTCGGGTGCCCGACCGGGCCCGCGCCCGGTGCCGCGTGGTCGCTCATCGCCACAGGGTCAGGTCGGCGCGCTTGGGCGGGCGTCCGTCGCCGGAGGAGCGACCGGTGGCGCGGCGGGCGAGCCAGGGTCCCAGGTGGGTCCGGGCCCAGCGCACGTCGGCGCGCCGGCGATCGGTCCAGGCCCGCGGCGCGGCGGCGGGCAGCGGCGCGCGCCAGTCGAATTCGGCGGGCAGGCCCATCGCCTGCGCGGTGGCCTCGGCGACGCGTCGGTGTCCCTCGGTGGACAGGTGCAGGCGATCGTCGGCCCACATCCGGGGATCGTCGAAGACGCGGGCGGTGAACAGGTCGACCACGGTGGCGTCGTGCCGGGCGGCGACGGTGTCCACGAAGGCCACCAACTGCTCGATCCGCGGCATCAGTCGCGCCGACGAGCGCAGCCGGCGGGTGGGGTCGGTACTGCGGAACAGCACCAGGTGCGCGCCGCCGGCGGCGAGCTTGGCGGCGGCCTGTTCGAACACCGCGCACACCGCGCCGACGTCGCAGCGCGGGCGCAGCACGTCGTTGAGACCGCCGGCGAGGGTGATCAGATCGCCGCCGAGCGCGACGGCGGCGTCCACCTGCTCGTCGGCGATCTGGCGGATCAGCTTTCCGCGTACGGCGAGGTTGGCGTAGCGCAGCGTGGGTGTGTCCAGGGCCAGCCGATCCGCGAGCAGATCGGCCCAGCCGCGGTAGCTGCCGTCGGGACCGAGATCGGACATGCCCTCGGTGAACGAGTCACCGACCGCGACGAAGTTCGTGAAGGTGGGGTGTGGTGTGTGCATGGCCGGAAAAGCCTAGCCGCCGCGCGCGCCGATGCACGGGAGGAGGGCTCCGGTGCCGACCATTCGGCGGGTGGGGCGCCGACCGCTCAGCGGCGGCGGGCCACGCCGAAGAAGTAGTCGCCGAGGAGCGACTTGCTGCCGAGCACGTCGAGCCCGTGCCGAGGGAGTTCGGCGAGGAAGTCCCGATCGTCGAAGCGGTCCTCGATGGGGTGGTCGAACAGGAACGCGAGGGTGGGTCGGGCGAGTGCGCGGGCGGTCATCTCGGAGAAGTAGAACCGGCCGCCGGGACGCAGCACCCGGCCGACCTCGGCCAGGCACGCGCGCCAGTCGGTGATGTGGTGCACGATCGCGAAGTCGAACACGGCGTCGTAGCTCGCGTCCGCCGCGCCGATGGTGCCGCGCAGATCGGTGGCCGAGCCCTCGACCAGCGCCACCCGGCTGTTGCCGTGCCAGCGCCGGCGGGCCTTGGCCAGCGACGCGTGGTCGAGGTCGATGCCGTCCACCCGGGCGGCGCCGAAGCGGTTCAGGATCAGCTCGATGCCCCTGCCGGTGCCGCAGCCGATCTCCAGCGCGTGCGCGCCGGGGGCGAGCCGGCCGCCCAGGCGCAGCAGCAGCGGCGTCTCGTACCAGATCTGCGGGGCCCGCCGGAGGGGACTGGCGACGACGATCTTCTCGACCGTGTTCATCCGCATGGCGCACTCCCCCTGGTTGCCGAGCGTGATCGACGCTCCACGATGGGCCATGTCGTGGACGGCGTCAAGGACGAACGCGGCGAGCCGGGCGGGCCCTGCTGCCCGGCGGGCCGGAGGCGTTAGCCTTCGGGGGGTGGGTCGGTGGTGTGAGCGCGCCGAGTTCGCCGGATGGGTGCCGGTCCGGGTCGCGGGTCGGTCGGGACCGTGAGCCGAAGGTGGTGCGATGAGCCAGACCGCGATGACACGAACGCTGACGGTGTTGCTGGTGGAGGACGATCCCGGCGACGCGTTGATGATCGAGGAGGCGTTGCTCGATCGCGATGGCGGTCACACGTTGTGTCGGGTCGCGGATGGCATGGAGGCGCTGGAGTGGCTGCGCGCGAGTCCTCGACCGGACCTGGTGATCCTGGACTTGAACATGCCTCGGATGGACGGTCGCGAGGTGCTTTCGGCGATGAAGGCCGACGCGCGCTGGCGGACCATCCCGGTGGTGGTGCTGACCACCTCGGCCGCACCCGACGACGTGCGGCACAGCTACGACCTGCACGCCAACGCCTTCGTGACCAAGCCGGTCGAACTCGAGTCGTTCCTGGAGGCGGTGCGCGGGATCGACGAGTTCTTCCTGGGTCTGGTGACCCTGCCGCGCGGGTGAACCGCGGCCGACGACCGGCCATTCGGGCGCGCCCCGGTCACCCGGTCGGGGGGACCAGCAGGGCGATGCCGTCCAGCAGGCGGTCGAGTCCGAAGCCGAACAGCGAGTCCAGATCCAGTTCCACGCCCGGATCGCTCAGCGCGGCGGCGTACATCGGGAAGTGACCGCCGCGCAGGATCAGGTCCATCGCCTCGTCCTGCGCCTGCATCCATTCCTCGCTGGAGATGCCGGTGGCGCGCTCGGCCTCGAACTCGGCCGCGATGTTGACCGCGGTGCCGCGTACGTAGTTCAGCATCGTCACCGCGATGTGCATCACCACCTGCGGCGGCAGCCCCTGGAACTCGGCCATCGCCCACTCCACATGCGCCATGCCGCGCGGGGTGGGCAGCGGGCGGGTCATCGACATGACGTGGGCCAGCCACGGGTGCTCGCGGTACATCCGCCATTGCAGCCGGCACGAGGTCTCCAGGCGGGCCCGCCAGCCCACCCGTTCGTGGGACGGCAGGGGCATTTCGCCGAACACGCTGTCGGCCATCGCCGCGAGCAGATCCTCCTTGCCGGGCACGTGCCGGTACAGGGTCATCGCGGCCACCCCCAGTTCGGCGGCGATCTGCCGCATCGACACCGCCGCCAGGCCGCGTTCGTCGGCGATCGCCACGGCCGCCGAGACGACTCGCTCACGGGTGAGTTCGGCCTCGGTGCGCGGGGGGTGCACCGAGGGTACGGCGATGACCGCGGCGCGCGGGCGATCCGGCCGATCGGCGCGGGCCGCCCGGTCGGGGTGCTCGGCGACCACGGTGCCGACGCCGCGTACGGCGCGCACCAGTCCGGCCTCGCGCAGTGCGGTCAGGGCCTTGGTGGCGGTGGCCATCGCCACGCCCCATTCGGCGGTGATCGCCCGGGTGGAGGGGACCCGGTCGCCGGGCCGCAACTCGCCGGTCTCGATCCGGCGGCGCAACTCGGCGGCGATCCGGAGCGAAGGGGTGGCGGGGGGCGCGGGATTCGTGGCGGAGGCCGGCGTGGTGGGGCGTGCCATCGGGGCTCCCGGGGCTTGTCGGTGCATGGGGGCGGCGGTCAGTGCACTATAGGGCACGTTTGCCGCCGAGGTAGTGCACAAGCTTGAGTGCACTACTTGGAGAAGTCTTTATTTGTGGAGGACTTGGCTTCGTTGCACTGGTCCGTCCGAGGTGCTTACTCTGTACGCGTCGCAGCGTACGCCGTATAGGTGCATCAGTGGGGGAGAGTTCCAGTGACAACCATCGAGACATCCGAGCAGTCCGGGGCCGGGTCCGAGTCCGGGCCCGGACCGTTGGCGGGGCGGCGGGAGTGGCTCGGGCTGGCCGTCCTGCTGCTGCCGTTGCTGCTGGTGAGCATGGACGTGTCGGTGCTCTACTTCGCGGTGCCGTTCATCGGCCGCGCGCTGGAGCCCACCGGTACACAGCAGTTGTGGATCCTGGACATGTACGGCTTCGTGCTCTCCGGCCTGTTGATCGTGATGGGCGCGCTCGGCGACCGGATCGGCCGGCGCCGACTGCTGCTGGTGGGCGCGGCGCTGTTCGGCGGCGCGTCACTGGCCGCGGCGTACGCGCACAACGCGGAGACGCTGATCGCGGCCCGGGCGCTGCTGGGCGTGGGCGGCGCGGCGTTGATGCCGTCCACCCTCGCGTTGATCCGCACCATGTTCGTCGATCCCAAGCAGCGCGGGACCGCGATCGCGCTGTGGACCGCCGTGATGACCGGCGGGATCTCGCTCGGGCCGATCCTGTCCGGCCTGCTCGTCGAACACTTCTGGTGGGGCTCGATCTTCCTGATCAATGTGCCGGCGATGGCGATCCTGCTGTTCCTGGTCCCGGTGTTCGTTCCGCGCCATCGGGGCTTGGCGCAGGGGCCGTTCGACCTGATCGGCGCGGTGTTGTCGCTGGGCACGCTGTTGCCGGTGGTCTACGGCATCAAGGAGATCGCCCGCTCCGGCGCGGCCACGTTGCCGGTGTTGAGCATCGGGTTCGGGCTGATCGTCGGCACGCTGTTCGTGCGCCGTCAACTCACCGCCGCCCACCCGCTGTTGGACCTGGAACTGCTGCGTATGCGGGCGTTCGGCGGGTCGGTGGTGGCCAACGTGCTGTCGATGTTCGCGATCGTCGGCTTCGCCATCTTCACCACGCAGTACCTCCAGTCGGTGCTCGGGATGAGCCCGCTGCGGGCCGCGCTGTGGAGCCTGGTGCCGTCGGGAGCGGTGGCCGTGGCCACTCCGGTGGCCACCGTGCTGGCTCGACGGATGGATCGGGTGTGGGTGATGTGCGGCGGGTTCGTGCTGGCCGCGGGCGGCTTCACGGTGCTGGCCGGGGCCCGGTCGGACTCCTCGTTGGGGCTGTTGCTGGGTGGGTCCGCGGTGTACGCGGCGGGCGTGGTCGCGGTGATGACGCAGGTGACCGAGATGGCGATGGGCGTCGCGCCGGCCGACCGCGCCGCGTCCGCCTCCGCGGTGCTGGAGTCGGGGAGCGAGCTCGGCGGCGCGTTGGGCATGGCGTTGCTCGGCACGATCGGCGACGCGGTCTACCACCGGGCGATGGCCGACACGGCGCCGAGCGGCCCGGCCCGGGAGACGCTCGGCGGGGCCCAGGCGGTCGCGGCGGACCTGCCGGGGAACTCCGGGCGAGCGCTGGTGGACTCGGCGCGGGACGCGTTCTGCGACGGGATGAACGCGGCGGCGATCGGGGCGGCCGTGGTGATGGTGGTCGCGGCGGCGTATTGCGCGCGCTTCCTGCGGGGCGTGCCGGTGGCGAACGCCGGTGCGGAGGAGGGGACTTCGACGCCGGTGGCGGCTTCGGTCGCGGAGCGGGAGAAGGCAGAGGCCGGGGTCGGGGAGGCGGTGGACGCGGTGGACGTGCGGGCAGCGAACGGACGCGCGTGAACGGCGGGTTGGACGGCCGGCGGTGAACGGGGGCGGCGGGGGCGAGAATGTGGTCGGCTCGGTGCCGGCCGCGTTTTCGCTCCCGCCGCCGTGCACCTGCCGCCCCGCGTGCCGAGTCGGCCGTCGGGTGCCGCCGGAAGGTTCGGCCGCGATGGTTGTCGCGGGTCATCTCCGGGTGCAGGCGCGGGCGGTGTGCACGGTCGTCGCGGCCAGGTAGAAGGCGTCCGGGCGCCACAGGATGCCGGTGTCGGCGTCGGTGTCCAGCAGCGCGTCCAGCGTCGCGCGGTCCTGCGCGTCCAGGCGCTCCGCCAACAGGGCCCGGCGCTGCGTCAGTTCGGCGTGCAGGTGTTCGCGGGGCGCGGCGTCCAGTGGCGACGGCAGGTCGATCAGGAACGAATGCGAACCGGTGGGGACCAGGCCCGCCCGGGCCAGCATGGCCGGCCAGTCCTCCACCGCGGCGCGGGTGCCGGGCAGTGTCGCGCGCAGTTCGGCGAACCAGTCCTCGTGCGCGGCGTCCAGGCGGGCCTGGAGGCCGGGTCGGCCGATGCCGATGTCGCGAGGCAGGAAGCGTGGGGACAGGCCGCGTTCGACGACCGCGATCACGCCGCCCGGGCGGAGTACCCGGGCCAGCGAGTCCAGGGCGGCCTGTTGGTCGCCGAGGTGGTGTACGACATCGCCGGCCCAGACCAGGTCGGCGCTGCCCAGGGCGCCCAGGTCGGCGGGCAGGTCGTCGCGGTGGGTGCGGACCCGGTGGCCCAGCCCCTCGCGTCGGGCGCGGACGCCGGTGCGTACCCGCAGGGCCGTGCTGGGTGCGCCGGCGACCACCTCGGCGTTGGGGAAGTAGCGGGCCAGCAGGCAGGAGGCGACGCCGGGGCCGCCGCCGAGGTCGAGGATGCGGTCCACCCGGGCCAGCGTGTGGTCGCCGTACAGCGCGAGGTCGCGCAGACGCGCGGCGGCCTGTTCCAGGAACGGGGCGTGCAGTTCGGCTTCGCGTTCGAGGTATCGAGCGTCCGCGTCCCGATACGGGTCGTCGGGGTCGGGGTGGGTGGTCATCGCTGGTTCTCCCGAGGTCGGGGCGCTCATTGCCGTGGGCGGCCGGGTCGATCGTCCGTGTTGCGGGAGACAACGTCGGCACATGGGCGCGGTAATCCACGTCGGCGGGAACGGTCGGCCGCGACGTGGTCGGTGGCGGTGGCGGTTCCGGTACGTTGCCGAGCAGGACGGATACGTCGTTCGGCGCGTTGCACGCGTGGTGCGGCAGACGACTGTGGGGAGCGCGGGATGTCGGTGTCGGAGTCGAGGCGGACGGTGGACGACGCGGTCGTGTGCCGGGCGGAGATCGTCCGGTTGCATGAGCTGATCGAGGGTCTGCTCACCGGCGCGAACCGGGATTCGGGCGGATTCGCGCTCGCGCACGCCCCGGGTTTCACGCTGGTCGAGCCCGGCGGTGGCACGCTGACCCGGCCGGAGGTACTCGCGATGGTCGACGGCGCGCGAGGCGCGGTGCCGGGGTTGCGGATCACCATCGAGGACGTGCGCGTGGTGGCCTCGACGGGCGAGTTCGTGGTGGCGGCGTACCGCGAGGTGCAGGTGCGCGCGGACGGCGGCGGCGACACGCGGGCCGCGACGGTGGTGTTCGAACGCGACGCGTCCACGGAGCACGGCCTGCGCTGGCGGCATCTGCACGAGACCTGGGTCGAGCGCACCTGAACCGGAGCCGTTGAGATCGCGTCGGGCCGGCGGTGGGCATCGAATGCGCTCGCGTCGGGCCGGCGGCGCGGGATCGAAGACAGACCCTAGGGTCGGGGCATGAGTGACGAGATCGTCTACAAGCTGGTGGGCACCGCGGAATGGACGGCCGCGCTGCGGCGCGGGGTGTTCGAGGGAGCCGGGGTCGACCTGGTGGACGGGTACGTGCACCTGTCCACCGGTGCGCAGGTGGCCGAAACGGCGCGGCGCCACTTCGCCGGCCGCGACGCGCTGACCCTGGTCGCGGTGGATCCGGCCGCGCTCGGCTCGACGCTGCGCTGGGAGCCCTCGCGGGGCGGGGAATTGTTCCCGCACGTGTACGGCGCCGTGGAGCCGGCCGCGGTGGTGTGGACCGCGCCGCTGGACCTGCCCGCGGCGCCGGACGGCGACACGGTCGCCGAGGCGGTCCTGGCGGTGTTGCGGGCGCACGGCGGCTGATCGGCGGGCGGTCGGGCCGGGAGATCGGTGTTCGGTGATCGCACGGGGCGGGCACACCCGGGCGCCGGCCGCCCGGGCGCTCGCTCGGGGTGGGCGGCGCGTGCGGGTGGGCCGGCGTCGGGGCGCGTCGAAGTCGCTTTATTCGGGGAGGGATTGCCCCGAGAGGTTGCGCAGGTTGTCGAGTTGCTCCCAGTGCCGGGCGATGCGCTCGCGGCCCTCCGGGGTCAGCGCGACGTTGGTGTTGGGCTTGCGGTGAACGAACCGCTTCTCGATGGTGATCAGTTCGGCCTCGGCCAGCTTGGTCAGGTGGCTGGAGAGGTTGCCCTTGGTCAGCCCCGTCACGCGCTGGAGGAAGACGAAGTCGGCGGATTCCACCGTGGACAGCACCGTCATGAGGGCCAACCGGCCGGGCTCGTGGATCAGCCGATCGACGATCGGCCCGTCGCTAGACGTCGACATCGCCGTCGCCGAGGTCCGGTGCCCGGTCGGGTGCGAAGGCGCGTTCGAGCGCGGCATGATCGAGGACTCCCGTCACCATGGTTGCCACGCCGACGAGCATAAGTCCCACGTTGATCCTGGCCGTCGGCCCCACATAGCCCCAGATCGGCAGCAGGGCGACCACCACGAGCGTGCCCCAGACGGCCACGTGGTGCGGCCTCGGCCGCATGGCGACGGCGTAGGACGCGAACATGACCACCGCGAACACGGCGGTGGTCGCGGTGAGTGGCAGGTCGACGTTCCAGTCCAGACTCACCGCGCCCGCGACCAGGGCCGCGCCGACGGCGGCGGTGACCGCGGCCCGCGTGCGGTCGCGGCCCGAAGGGGTGATCCGCCCGAAGGTCTCCGTGTAGTAGCGGTTGATCCACAGGTAGGCCGCCCCGGCCACGACCATCAGCCCGCCGACCGCCCAGGTGACCCAGGCGTGATCCAACGGCCCCCACCTCGTGTTGGAAAGCCCGGCGACGACGAACAACACACCGGTCGGAATCGAGAGCAGTCCCCTCAGGTAGGAGTAGTTCGCCGCCGCGGACTCGAGACTCGCACGATCCATCGCGCCCCTCCCAAACTGGTTTGTGTCACAGACTCTACGGCTTGCCGGGCATGTTGCAAACAGGTTTGCGACGCAAACCTGAGGTGTCGGTCGAGGAAGCGGCGGGGTGGGGTGCCCGGCTGTCCGAGGGGCGTGGTCGCGCGCACGCGGCGGGAGATGTGCCCGTGCGCAGTGACCTGGCTCACAACCTGTCACAACACTCGATCGGGAGGTGTCTTGAGGCCGAACACCTGAACACCGGAGGAGACACCATGAGCGGCAACACCGATGTGATCGTGATCGGCGGCGGATACGCGGGTGTCATGGCGGCCAACCGCCTGACCCAGCGTGACGACGTGACGGTGACGCTGATCAACCCGCGCCCGAACTTCGTCGAGCGGATCCGGCTGCACCAACTCGTGGCCGGGTCGCACGACGCGGTCGTCGACTACCGGGAGGTCCTGGGCGAGGGCGTGCGCCTGGTGGTCGACAGCGTGACCCGGATCGACCCGGCCGAGCGCGGCGTGCGCCTGGCGACCGGCGGCACCCTCGGGTACGACTACCTGATCTACGCGGTGGGCAGTGGCAGCGCCGACCCGCGCGTGCCCGGAGCGGCCGAGTTCGCCCACCCGATCGCCGGCCTGGAGGACGCGCGGCGGCTGCGGTCGATCGTCGACGCCGCGCCTGCGACGGCCGCGGTGACCGTGGTCGGGGCCGGTCCGACCGGCATCGAGACGGCCGCCGAGCTGGCGGAGGGCGGTCGCGCGGTGACCCTGGTCTGCGGTGGGGTGCTCGGCCCGTACCTGCACCCGCGGGGGCGCCGCTCGGTCGCCCGGCGGCTGGCCGCACTCGGGGTGACCGTGCTCGACGGCCCCGACACGCAGGTGACGGCGGTGACGCGCGACGCCGTGGAACTGGGCGACGGCCGCGAGGTGCCGAGCGAGGTGACCATCTGGACCGCCGGGTTCGGCGTGCCGGACCTGGCCGCGCGCAGCGGGCTGCGCACCGACGCCCTGGGCCGGCTGCTCACGGACGAGACGTTGACGAGCGTGGACGACGCGCGCATCGTCGCGGCCGGGGACTCGGCGGCGCCGTCGGACCTGCCGCTGCGGATGAGCTGCCAGGCCGCGATGCCGCTGGGCGCGCGGGCCGCCGACACCGTGCTCAGCCGGATCGCGGGTGAGCAACCTGCGGTCCTCAACCAGGTGTTCGCCGGCCAGTGCATCAGCCTGGGCCGCCGCGCCGGCATCTTCCAGTTCGCGCACCGGTACGACGTCGCGCTGTGGTTCCACATCGGCGGTCGCCCCGGAGCCAGGCTCAAGGCCATCGTGTGCGACGGCACCGTCAAGCACCTGGCCGGCGAGGCGGGCAAGCCCGGTTCGTACGGCCTGCACCGGGTCTCGGGAGGTGCCAAGCGCCGGGAACTGCTGCAGGCGCGGCGCGACGAGGCGCCGGCCACCGTCGAACAGGCAGCCTGATCGATCGGGCACTCGTGGTCGATCCGTCCGACCACGACGCCGCCACAGCGCGTCCCGTGCGGCGACACCCTCGTCGCGGGGCCTCGCCGCACGGGATGCGATCATCGGCGGTCCCGCGGGTAGCGGACCGTCGCCGACCTGGCGCCGCACAGGCGAAGGAGAGGGAACCAGACATGAGCGAGCACGCCGGTGACCAGGCGACGGAGACCTTCGTCGCGCACCGCAACCTGCTCTTCACCGTCGCCTACGAGATGCTCGGATCGGCGGCCGACGCCGAGGACGTGCTCCAGGAGACCTGGTTGCGATGGGTCGAGGTCGACCTGGAGCACGTGCGCGACCTGCGCGCCTACCTGGTCCGGATCACGACCAGGCAGGCGCTCAACCGGCTGCGCACCATGAAACGCCGCCGCGAGGCGTACGTCGGCCAGTGGCTGCCCGAACCGCTGCTGACCGCGCCGGACGTGGCCGAGGACGTCGAACTCGCCGAGAGCGTGTCGATGGCGATGATGCTCGTCATGGAGACGTTGTCGCCGACCGAGCGCGCCGTCTTCGTGCTGCGCGAGGTCTTCGACGTCGGCTACGACGAGATCGCGGCCGCCGTGGACAAGAGCCCCGAGGCGGTGCGCCAGATCGCGCACCGGGCCCGCCGGCACGTCGACGCCCGCCGCCCCCGCCAGTCGGTCTCCCCGAGCGCGGCCCGCGCGGTCGTGGCGGCGTTCCAGCGCGCGCTGGAGACCAGGGACATGCAGGGCCTCCTCGACGTGCTCGCCCCCGAGGTCGTCCTGGTGAGCGACGGCGGCGGAGTCAAGCGGGCCGCGCTGCACCCGATGCTCGGCGCCGACAAGGTGGCCCGCTTCTACATCGGCGGCTCCGGCAAGCTCGACGGCACGCTCACCTGTGAACCCACCGTGGTCAACGGCAACCCGGCACTCGTCGTGCGCTTCGACGGCGTCGTCGACGGCGTCCTGGCGCTGCGGGTCGAGGACTCCCGCATCATCGGCCTCTACTACGTCCGCAACCCGGAGAAGCTGAAGCGCGTCGCCTCCGAGACCCCGCTCACCCTGCGCTGAGGAGCGGGAGCGGAGGCGGGGGAAGGGCCACGGCCACGGCTACGGTGTCGCGGAGGGGATGGGGGCGGGGTTCGGGCGGGCCGGGGCGTGGTCGAGGGTGATGCCGAAGAGGTCGCGGTAGGCGGCCAGGAGGGCGGCGTCGTCGGCGAGGGGTTCCTTGTGGCGTTCGGATCCGGTGGTGCGGACGACGGTGCGGTCGGAGATGGTGATCCGGCCGTCCGATGTCGGGCGCGAACACAGCGGGGCGCGGGTGAAGTGCGATGTGGGCGCGGTCTGGTGCCACCAGCAGCCGGTCACGAAGTCGCGGAGTTCGCGCGGGCGGGCTTCCAGGCGGTACTGGAGCACGCCGTCGTGGAGCACGTCCAGATCGCCGTGTTCGCCGTTCTCGTGGTCGAGGATGCGGAACACCCCTCCCGGGTCCCCCTGATCGGTGCGCACGTCCAGACGCAACGGATGGTGGGTGAACCGGCCGAAGCCGACGTCGACGAGCCACGGTTCGTCCAGGTCGACGCGCAGCGCCAGATGGTCGAACGGGATCCCGACGCGACCCTCGTCGCCGTACGTGCGCGCGGCGAGCAGGGTGACGCGGTAGCCGAGCGCGCGCAGGAGGGCGGCGAATCCGCCGCCGAGTTCATAGCAGAAGCCGCCGCGCCGCCGGTCCAGGAACTTGGCCAGGATCGCCTCCTCGGTGAGCTCGACGGGCCGACCGAGGTGGATGTCGAGGTTCTCGAAGGGCACCGCGAGCAGATGCCGCCACTGGAGGTCGGCCAGGGCCGCCGCGTCGGGGCGCGCCGGGCGGGCGGCGTCGAGAAGGGCCAGATAGGCGTCGGCGCGATCGCGGTCCATCGGGTCTCCGTGCTGTGAGTGCGTGCGGCCGATCATGCCGGCCGGCGCCCGTCATGCCGACGCCGCTACGCGTCGCGCGGGGAGCCCCGACGACACCCCAGCGGCGATCCCGAGCACCCGCGCCCCCGAATCCCGGTGCGCCGGGTGTGGTTCGTCGTCCGTCGGGGCAGGTGGGCGGCCCTCGAGGGCGGGAAAATTGGGCGACACGGTTCGGGATGTGGGGACATCATGCGGGAGTGGTCGTCGCGACCCCTCGCGGGTGCCGGCCCGGTCGTGACGTTGGTTCCCGAAAGGTTGTCGTGCAGGCCGTACATGCGATCACCCCCGCCGCGTTGCCGGACGTCCTATTGCATACCGCGCTGGTGCGGCCGGTGTTCGTGTGGGGTGCGCCCGGCATCGGGAAATCCTCGCTGGTACGGGACTTCGCCCGATCGCTCGGACTGGAATGCGTATCGTTGCTCGGCACCCAGCTCGCTCCCGAGGACCTGATCGGCGTACCGCAGATCGTGGCCGGGCGCAGTCGGTTCTGCCCGCCCGAGCAGATCGCCCGAGACGAGCCGTACTGCCTGTTCCTGGACGAACTCAACGCCGCCTCGCCGGATGTGCAGAAGGCGTTCTACTCGCTGATCCTGGACCGCCGGATCGGCTCGTACACGCTGCCGGCCGGCTCCGTGGTGATCGGCGCGGGCAACCGGGCGAGCGACAACGCGCTGGCCCGGCCGATGTCCTCGGCCCTGATCAACCGCCTGGTGCACGTACACCTGCGCGCCTCGGCCGGTGACTGGCTGGACTGGGCCGCCGCGCACGGCATCCACCCCTGGGTGCTGGACCACGTGCGGGCCCGCCCGGACCACCTGTGGAGCGCGCCGCCCAAGACCGAGGAGCCGTTCTCCACGCCGCGCGCGTGGCACATGCTCTCCGACGGGCTGTACTCGTTCGGCGCCGACGTCGTCGACGAGCACGTGCGGATGCTGGCACACGGCACGCTCACCCCCACCCACGCCGCCGCGTTCCTGGGCTACCTCAAAACCGTGCGCAACGCCTACGGTTTGGACGCCATCGTCAAGGGCGACGCCCGCTGGCCGGCCGCGCCCGCCGACCGCGACCTGCTGTTCTTCCTGGTGGAGAGCTTTCGCGCGCGTCTGGCCAAGGACCTGCCGGCGGATCGTCGACACGTCTCGCCCGCACTGCGCGAGTTCGCCTACCGGGCCAAGGCCCTCCTGGTCGAACTCGCGGAGATATCCCTGGAGATGGCCCAACTCGTGATCGCCGAGGACGACACCGGCACCGCCCCGCTGCCCGCGTGGTTCCTCGTCGAGACCGCCCGCGACCTGCCGCGCCTGGTCGGCGCGCGGCGCTGACGAGCCGCGCCGATGTCCGCGCGCCGGGCCCGAAACCCCGCCGCCGACCACGCCGAGCGGGTCCTGAAGGCCCGCAACGCCGGCTGGAAGCTGGCCTGCGTCCCGCCCCTGGACCACGTCGGACGCTTGATCACGCACACCTACGCCCCGCACGGCCCAGGCGAATTGGGCCACATCACGGACGACGGCATCCTGGTCGTCGACCGGCACCGTTACGTGCCGCCCGCGCTCTGGCGCCGCGCGTACACCCACCTGTTGCTGCACCTGGCCCTGGGCCACCTCGACGCACACACCCTGGCCGAGGTCGGTCTGGGCGATCCGGCCGCCGAGATCGACGCCGCGTACAACACCGCGTGCTGCGTCGCGGTCCACCGCTTCGCCGCCGGCCTGGGCGTCGGCACACCACTGGACGAACTGCCCGACCTGCCCGCCGGCGACGAGCGCGAACTCACCGAGCGCTGGCGCCGCGACGGCGTCCCCGAGGCGCTGCGCCGGATCGGCGCCAACGGCACCTCGCCCTGCATGCGCCGCGAACCGCCGTCCGCCCCCACCGACCCGGCGCCCCGGGACTGGCCCGCCGTGCTGGCCCGCGGCCTCGTCGAGATGGTCGCCTCCTCGCTCGACACCGCCGCCGGCGACCGCGCCGGTCGAACCGCCCGCGCCGAAGGCCCCTGGGACCGGGCGCTGTCCTGGTTCGTCTCCTCGTACCCGCTCCTGGGCGCCCTCGCCGCCGGCCTCACGATCGTCGCCGACCTCGAACTGGCCCGCTCCTGGGACATCACCATCGCCGCGGTCAGCCCCGAGCACGGCGAGATCTACGTCAACCCGCACGCCGGCCTGAGCACCGAGGAATGGCGATTCGTGCTCGCGCACGAGATGTTGCACGCCGCGCTGCGCCACGACCGCCGGCGCGAGCACCGCGACGCGCACCTGTTCAACGTGGCGTGCGACTACGTGATCAACGGGTGGCTGGTGGAGATGGGCGTCGGGGTGCTGCCGGACGGGCTGCTGTACGACCCGCGGCTGGCCGGACTGTCCGCGGAATCGGTGTACGACACGCTCACCACCGACCTGCGCCGGGCCCGCAAACTGCGCACCCCCGGCTCGCGCGAACACGGCGACGTGCTGGGCGAGTGGCTCTCCGAACCGGCCGCGGCGGCGCGGCGGTCCAGCCGCCGCGGGTCCGCGGGACCGATGCCGTGGGAGCGCGGGAGCGGCGGTTCGTTCGTCGACCTGGACGCGTTCTATCGACGCGCGCTCAGCGCCGGGCTCGCCTACCACGACCCGGGCCGAGGGCTGCTGCCCGCCGGTCTGATCGAGGAGATCCGCACGCTGGAACAGCCGCCGCCCGCGTGGGATGTTCGGCTGTCCCGGTGGTTCGACGAGCACGTGCGTCGGCCGGAACCGGTGCGCAGCTACGCGCGGGCGAGCCGCCGGCAGGCTTCCACGCCGGACATCGCGCGTCCCGGGCGGATCCGGCCGCAGGACGTCGACCGGCTGTGTACGTTCGGCGTGGTGCTGGACACCTCCGGATCGATGGACCCGTCGCTGCTGGGCAAGGCGCTGGGCGCGATCGCCTCCTACGCGACCGCGCGGGACGTACCGGCCGCGCGCGTGGTCTACTGCGACGCCGCCGCCTACGACGCCGGGTATCTGCCGGTGGAGGACATCGCGCACAAGGCGCGGGTGCGCGGACGCGGCGGCACGGTGCTGCAACCGGGGATCCGCCTGTTGGAGAGCGCCGACGACTTTCCGGCCGACGGCCCCATCCTGGTGATCACCGACGGCCACTGCGACGCCCTCCGGATCCGCCGCGAACACGCCTTCCTGACCCCCGCGGGCGCCCGCCTGCCCTTCACGCCCCGCGGCCCGGTGTTCCACGTCCGATAAGACAATCGACCCACCCGCCGCGAGCGGGGTGGGGCTCGGGGAATCCGGATGCGCTCGGACCGGTCCGACCGGCAGGGTTCCGACGAGCAGAGTCGGATCCGGTCGCCCGCCGGCACGCGATATCGAAACTCGGAAGGACGTCGTTCGACATGCCCGACACGCTGGAGATCGTGTGGTCCCTTTCGGACCCGGACACCCGCTTCGCCCGGTTCACCGAGGAGAGCAGGCCCCGCCCGTGAACGCGGCCTCGCCCCGGGCCGACGGACTCGGCTCCTGGACCGACGGCGTGCGGCGGCTCGCGGTGCTGACCGGGGCGGGCATCTCCACCGCGTCCGGCATTCCGGACTTCCGCGGCCCGCATGGAGTGTGGACTCGCGACCCGCAACGCGAGCAGGACACCCATCGCAAGCGCCACGCGAGCGACCCGGCTGCCCGGGCTCGCCTGTGGCGGGATTTGACCGCGTCGGCGGTGACGGCCGCGCGTCCCGGTGCGGCGCACCGAGCGCTCGCGCGGGTCCGGGCGAGCATCACCACGCAGAACGTGGACGGGCTGCACCAGGCGGCGGGTAGTCCCGCCGATCGGGTGTACGAACTGCACGGCAGCCTGGCCCGGGCCCGCTGCGGGAGGTGTCGGCGCGCCGCGCCGACGGACGACGCGCTGCGGGCGATCCGGGCGGGCGCCGCCGAACCCCCGTGTCCCCGGTGCGGGGTGGGGACGTTGCGGCCGGACGTGGTCCTGTTCGGCGAGCACCCGAATCGGGACGTGTACGGGCGGGCCGCGAACGCCGTGCGTGCGGCGGAACTGTTGTTGGTGATCGGGACGTCGTTGGGCGTGGAGCCGGCCGCCTCGCTGTGTTCCGTCGCGATCGAATGCGGGGCCACGCTGGTGATCGTCAACGCCGAACCCACGCCGTACGACGACGTCGCGAGCGTCGTCTTGCGGGGTGATATCGAGGTGGTTGTGCCGCGGATTGTGGGGGCGCTGGTGGCGGGTGGGCTGTCGGTGGCGTGAGTGGGCGTACCGGTTGCTTTGGGGGTGGGTGGTGTCGGTGGGTTCGGCGGGTGTCGTCGTGGTCGGGGCCGGTCGGGGTGGGGTGGCGGGGGTGCACCACGCCGAGGGTGATGACCCTTGTGGGGTTGGGGGAGCACGGGCGGCTAGGTTGGGCGGCATGCTTGTGGCGTTGATCGATTCCGGGATGGGGCTGTTGCCGACGGCGGGATGGCTGCGGCGGTTGCGGCCCGATCTCGACCTGTTGTTGTGTACGGACCCCGATCACATGCCGTGGGGCGACCGGAGTGAGGCGACGATCACCCGACGGGTCCTGGCCGCAGCGGAGCTGGCCGCCGAGCGCGGCGCCGACGGCATCGTGGTGCCGTGCAACACCGCCACCGTCACCGCGCTGGATACGCTGCGCGCGCGGTGCGAACCGGCCGTGCCGGTGGTGGGCACCGTACCGGCGATCAAGCCCGCCGCCGCGTCCGGCGCCCCGTTCGCGGTGTGGGCCACGGTCGCGACCACCGCGAGTGCGTACCAGGCCCGGCTGATCGAGGAGTTCGCCGCGGGCCGCACCGTGGTGCGGGTGGCCTGCCCCGGCCTCGCCGAGGCGATCGACCGGGCCGACCGGCCGGCCGTCGAGGCCGCCATCGCCGACGCCGCGCGCCGCACTCCCGCGGACTGCGCGGGCGTGGTGCTCGGCTGTACACACTATCCGCTGGTCACCGACCGGATCCTGGCCGCGCTGCCCGCCGGGGTGGGGTTGTACGACAGTGCCGAGGCGGTCGCCCGGCAGACGCTGCGCCGGCTGGGCCTGACCGAGGATCCGGACGCGGTGCCGGGCACGATCGAGGTCACGCTCAGCGGACGCCCCGGCACGCTGCCGCCGAACGCGCTGGCCTACCCGCTCGGCCGCGCGCTCGCCGAGGGCAGCCGGCCGGCGCCGCAGGGGTCGACCCCGGTCGGCCCGGCGGCGCGCACGCAGCCTGCCTGAGCCGACGGGGCCGCGGCCTCGCGCCCTACGCGTTCCAGGTCCGGGTGCTGAGCACCAGGTGGTAGCCGTCGGGGTCGACGACGGTGACGCCGTACTTGTCCCAGTAGGGGTTGTGCGCGACGGTCCGGGTGCCGCCGGCGGCGACGAGGCGGTCGATCAGAGCCGGGTCGATCGGCTCGCCCAGATAGAGCACGAACAGGTCCTCGGCCGTGGGTGTGGGCGGCAGCGGGTTCTCCGGGTCGATGGTGAGCTCGAAGTGCCAGCCACCGCCCGGGAGGCCGACCATGACCAGGTCCCATTCGCCGGAGACGCGCTCGGTGGTGCGCCACAGGACTTCCAGGCCCAGGCCCTCGACGTAGAACCGCTCGGCGGCGGCCAAGTCCCGCGAGGGACGGGCGATTCGTACGTGTGTGTCGGTGCTGATCATGTGGGTGAGGTTAGCGGGCGGGTCCCCGCCCTCGGACCGGGTGTGTCTACCCCGGCTCGGCCGTCCGTCGGCCGTCCGTCAACCGTCCGCCGGCGTCCGGCGACCGGACGGAACGCATGGATCGGGCGAGCCGAGCCGGGGTGCGACACCCGCGTGCCTACCTACGCGCTAGACCGAGTTTCGATACCCGCGGAACGCGCGCGCCGACAGCCAGACCGCGAAGGCCGCCAGTGCGATCAGGGCCGCGCCGCGCTCGGCGACCATGGCCCAGTCGGGGTCCGCGCGCATCGCCGACCGGGCCGCCTCCAACGCCCAGTTCAGCGGATTGAACCGGGCGACCTCGCGCATCCAGCCCGGCATCCGGGACGCGGGCATGAACGCCGAGGACAGGAACGTCAACGGCAACAGCAAAAACGTGTTCAGCGCGATCACCGTCTCGCGTTGCCGGGCGACCATGCCCAGGGCGTTGGAGAAGGCGCCGAAGACGGTGCCCAGCACCGAGGACCCTACGATCAGCACCAGGATCCCGGTGAGGCCACCCGGATAGTGCGCGCCGGCGAGCCGACCGAGGCCGATCATCACCAACGACTGGAACGCGGTCGAACAGCCCTGCGCCACGATGTTCGCGTTGATCAGCGCGCCGCGCCGGAGCGGGGTGACCAGGAAGCGGTCGAGCGTGCCCCGCTCGATCTCCTCCAGCATGCCCATGCCGGCCCACATGTTGGCCGAGACCGCGTTCATCACCACCACCCCCGGGACGAGGTAGTCGAGGTAGGACCCGGTGCCGAAGCCGGGCAGGTCGACGATGTCGCGGAAGAGTTGGCCGAAGAGGAAGAGCCAGATCACCGGCTGGATCAGGGTGATGACCAGGTAGGCCGGTTGGCGGGCGAAGACCCGGAACTGGCGGTCGGTCATGTACCAGGTGTGGGTGATCACCTCGCGCAGGCCGAGACCGCGTGCGGGGTTCGGCGCGGTGGTCGTCGTCATCGCGCTTCTCCCTCGCTGTCCGCGGTGTCGCCGATTCCGGCGGTGCCGGTGACGTTGGTGGTGCCGGCGCCGGTCGCGCCGAAGCGGCGGCCGGCGTGGCGCAGGTAGACGTCGTCGAGCGAGGGACGGGCCACGGTGACCGCCCCGACCCGGGCGCCGGCCCGGTCCAGCGCGGCCAACACCTCGGGTACGGCGGCGGCCCCGTCGTCCGCGCGGGCGTGCACCACACGGGCGTCGACGGCGATCTCCCGGACGCCCGGCACCCGGGCCAACACGTCCCGCACCGCCGGCCCGGCCGGATCGAGCAGGTCCACGTGCACCGCGTCGCCGCGCAGTTCGGACTTGAGCCGTTCGGGAGTGCCCTCGGCGACCACCCGGCCGCGGTCGACGATGGCCAGCCGCGCGGCCAGCCGATCGGCCTCGTCGAGGTAGTGCGTGGTGAGCAGGATGCTCAGGCCCTCGCCGGCCAGCCCGCCGATCTCGTCCCACATGTCGGCGCGGGCCTCGGGGTCGAGTCCGGTGGTGGGCTCGTCCAGGAAGAGCACCTCGGGGTGGTGCACCAGGCCCAGCGCCACGTCCAGCCGGCGCAGCATGCCGCCGGAGTAGGTGCGGACCGGGCGACGCGCGGCCTCGGTCAGGCCGAAGCGGTCGAGCAGGTGGTCGGCGCGCCGGCCGGGGTCGCGACCGCGCATGCCGAACAGGCGCCCGGTCAGGATCAGGTTCTCCCGGCCGGTGGCGGCCGGGTCGGCCCCCGAGCGCTGGGCGACCACGCCGATGGCCCGGCGGACCCGGGCCGAATCGCGGACCACGTCGTGTCCGGCCACCCGGGCCGAGCCGGAGTCGACGGTCGCCAGAGTGGTGAGGATCTTGACGGTGGTGGACTTGCCCGCGCCGTTGGGCCCGAGCAGGCCGAAGACGGTGCCGGGAGCGACGCTCAGGCTCAGTCCGGCCAACGCCGGCACGCCCTCGGGGCGGCCCTTGAGGGGATAGGTCTTGACGAGGTCGTGCGCCTCGATCGCGGGCGCGCCGGTGCCGGCGACGCCGGTGTGGCCGGGCGCGCGACCGCCGTGGACGGTTGCCGCCGTCCGTGCGGTGTGCTCCATGACGGAGTGGATCCCTCCGGTCGACATTCGGTGCGGCGGAGCCGGATGGCTCGCCGACCTGCGACAAGAGGACCGGGGATACGATGAGTTCGGTGCACCTCGTACGTGCCGGTCCCTGTTGCCGCAGGGTTTCGGTTCGAGGTTCCCGGCCCCCGGAAGCGGTGTTCGAGCACCGTCCGGGGGCCTCTTCCTGGGTTGTTGCGGTATCGGATATGCCGGCATCACCGGCTTCGGGTTCGGCGCTCTCGGGCTCGATTCTCGGGGGGATTTCTCTCGGGGCGGTTCGGATCGGATTCGGCAGCTTCGGGGCCGGTAGTTTCGGGGCCGGCTGCTTCGGGTCCGGTCGTCCCGGTCCGACGTGGTGGGATTACCGGGTGGGGTCGTCGTCGACGGCGGTCTCCCGGTGGTACGCGGCGCGTTCGGCGGGGGCGTGCTCCGGACTCGCGCCGTCCAGTTCGGCCCAGCCGGCCGGGGTCTCGCCGGTGGCGTGGAATCGGCGCCACTCGGCCACGCCGGACAACGAGCCGTCCGCGATCGCGGCGAGCAGGCCGCGCACCCACCGGCCTTCCGCCTCGGCCATGGCCAGTTCGTACTCGTTCTCGACCAGGAACACCGCCGGCAGGTAGCTCGCGAGCTTGTCCACCTCGGCGCGACCGTGCGCGATGTGCGCGTCGATGGCCTCGACGCGTCGCCGGAGCAGGTCGGTCACCTCGTCGGGAGAGAGCACGCCCATCAGGGACAGGGCGCCCTCGAAGCGCGGGAACTCGTGTACCCGGACCGAGAGCAGTTCGCCGAGCCATTCGCGCATCTCGGCGTCGCCGGTCTCGGTCACCGCGTAGGTGGTGCGCTCGGGCCGGCGGCCCTCGCGTTCGACCCCGGTGGCGGCGATCAGGCCGTGCTTCTCCAGGTTGCGGACCACGGTGTACAACGATCCGTAATTGATCTTGATGCTGTTGTCCTTGCCCCGACTGCGCAGCACCTGCGCGATCTCGTACGGATGGCGCGGCTGCTCGGCGACCAACACCAGCACGGCGAGTGCCAGCGTGCTGTCGACCTTGCGCCTCGCCATGGACCGCCTCCGGGGCCTCGATTACTCGTCATCGAATATATGACTGCGAGTAGTACGCGTCCAGGGCTCCCGCACAGTTGGCGGCAACGGATTCGCCCGTGCCCGGGATCGCCGGAATTTCCGCGTCGTTGCCCGGGGTTGGCGTTCGGTGAGGTTCAAGATCGAGGGGGAAACATGTCGAGCGGGATCGTGGTGTCGGGGAGCGTCGCGGCGGGGTTCGAGGAGGTCCGGGCGGAGTTCGCCGCCGTCCTGGCCGAGCTGCCGGACGAGCCGGGGGCCCAGCTCGCGGTGTACCGGGAGGGCCGTCGGGTGGTCGACCTGTGGGCGGGGGACCAGGTCACCGGGGACACGCTGACCCCGGTCTACTCGGCGACCAAGGGCGCCGCACACCTGGTGATGGCGCTGCTCGTCCAGGACGGCGCGCTGGACCTCAACCGCACCGTCGCGCACTACTGGCCGGAGTTCGCCGCGCACGGCAAGGGCGAACTCACCCTGCGCGAGCTGCTCGCACACCGTTCCGGTGCGATCGGCGTGGACGGCGGCTTCACCCGCGCGGAACTGGCCGACGACCGGCTGTCGGCCGAACGGCTGGCCGGACACCGGCCGTTCTGGAAGCCGGGCACGGCGTACGGCTACCACGCCTTCGTGATCGGCGCGCTCACCGGTGAGGTGGTGCGGCGGGCCACGGGGCGCTCGATCCAGGAGGTCTACGAGGAGCACGTGCGGGCGCCCTACGACCTGGACATGTACCTCGGCCTGCCCGCCGAGGCGCAGGTCCGCACGCTCGACATGTTGCCGATGGCGCCCACTCCCGCGCAGCGGGCGCGGATGAGCGCCAACGCGCCCGACCGGTTCGGCCGCACCGGCGTCGCCTTCAACCTCAACGCCGAACAACCCACCGACCTGGTCGAGTTCGCCAACTCGCGCGAGGTGCGGGCGCTGGGTCCGGCCTCCTCCGGCGGCGTCGGCAACGCGCGGGGCCTGGCCGGGATGTACGCGGCCGCGATCGCCGAGTCGGTCGGCCGGCCCGCGCTGCTCAAGCCCGAGACGATCACCGAGTTCGCGCGTGTGCACTGGCGCGGCACCGACCTGGTCACCGACGAGCACGACCACTTCGCGCTCGGCTTCGAGGCGCTGGGGGTGCGGTACCCGTTCCTGGGCGCCGACGCGTTCGGACACAGCGGCGCGGCCGGCTCCCTGGCCTTCGCCGCCCCGCACTCGGGCATCGCGTACGGCTACGCCCGCCGCCGCTTCGCCTACCCGGGCGGCGCGGCCCCGGAAAACACCCGCCTGATGCGGGCGGTGATGCGGGCGGCGAACGGCTGAGTGGAACCGTTGGGCCGGGTGCGGACATCGGCGCGGCCGGCGAGGGATCGCGAACGGCGACGAGCGGTCGGCCCGAGGCGGCCCGAGTCGACTCGGCCCGATCGCACGTCGTGTGGCGCTTGCGCCGGGGTCCGGGGTGTTCGGTCAGGTGAAGATGGGGGCGTGGTCGCGGGCCCAGGATTCGAACGTGCGGGGTGGGGTTTGGGTCAGGGCTTCGATCGTGGTGGTCACGAGTGCGGGCCCCGGGGGTGTGTCGGCGCCGGCGAGGAGGGCGTCGACCAGGGCGGGTGAGCGGCCGTCGGCAAGCATTCGGGCCCGCGCGTCGGCTGTCGGAACCGGCTCGAACCGTAGGTCACGGCCGATCGCCGCGCCGATCAGGTGGACCTGATCGGCGCGGCCGAGCACCTGCGGGCCGGTCAGGACGTACGTGGCGCCCGCGTGGCCGGGCTCGGTCAGGACGCGGACCGCGCAGGCGGCGACGTCGCGCTCGTCGACGATCGGCTTGGCGGGCAGGTCGGGGCCGCGTACGACGCCGGTGGAGCGGATCTGGCCGGCCCAGCCCAGCGTGTTGCTCGCGAGCGTGTCCGCCCGCAGGAACGTGCGTTCGGCGCCGGACCCGGTGACCACCCGCTCCATCCCGGCGTGCAGTGCGCTGATCGGATCGGCCTGCCGGTCGACGTCGTCGCGCACCCGCGAGGAGGAGAGGTAGACGACACGATCGGTGTGCGCCTTCACCACGTCCAGGACGCCGGGTGCGCCCTCGACGGTGAGGAAGGGCCAGATCAGGAACACCGCGTCGACCCCGGTCAGGGCAGGCCCCAGGGTGTCCGGTCCGGCCAGGTCACCGCGCACCACCTCGACGTCGGCCGGCAAGCCGGCCGCCTCGGGCCGGCGTGCCAAGGCGCGTACCCCGACCCCCGCGGCGAGCAGTTGATCCACCACCCGACGGCCGACGTTTCCGGTCGCCCCGGTCACCAGAATCATGTGCCGTCCCTCGCGATTCGCGGGTGGTGGTTCCACCCTCGTCGCCGACGATCCTGCAACCTCCACCGCACTTGAGGTCAAGGCGGCCGGGGCCGGTCCGGACCCCGTGAGAGGTGCGACCGTCGGCTACTCGATGATCTTGTCCAGGAAGGCGAACAGGTTGCCCCGGGTGCGCTCGACCTGCTCGTCCAGGGTCAGCGACTCCTCGAAACGCCCACCGGGGGCCGGCGCCTTGAGGCCGCGCACGTACAGCGAGCACGCGAGGTCGGTGCAGATGTACACGCCGACCGAGTTGCCGTCCCGGCCGGCCCGGCCGGTCTTGCGCGCCGTCATCAGCGAGACACCGCCGCCCGGGTGCGTGGTCAGGCACAACGAGCACATGCTGCGGTGCAGGTAGCCGCGACGCTGGGCGGGGAAGCGCAGGGTCACGCCGACCGGCGCACCCCGGTATTCGGTCACCAGGTAGGTGCGATCGGGCGCCCCCGGATCGCCCCAACCCAGGAAATCCAGCTCGGCCCAGGGGCGTTCGGCCAGGTCACGGGGTACGGGCAGGCGCTGGGCCTCACCCTTGGAACAATTGACGAACGACGTACGGATTGCCTGCTCGGTCAGTGGGTTCATGCGGCGGAAACTAACAGTGCCTAGGTATCCTAGGCAAATACCTAGAGGCTCTAGGAAGCTCTGGGAAGTACCGAGGGCGCGACGACCGGCGCCTCGACGGAGGAGTGGCGCGTGGCTCGAGCGGGACTGACGGCGGAACGGGTGACCCGCGCGGCGGCGGACCTGGCGGACGAGGTGGGGTTCGAGAACATCACCCTGACCGCGCTGGCCCGAGGCTTCGGGGTCAAGGACGCGAGCCTGTACTCGCACGTCAAGAACATCCAGGAGCTGCGCCTGGGGATCGCGATGCTGGCCGCCGACGAGTTGGCCGATCGCATCGGCTCGGCGGTGGCGGGCCGGGCGGGCAAGGACGCGCTGATCGCCTTCGCCCGGGCGTACCGGGAATTCGCCCTGGCGCGTCCCGGGCGCTACGCGGCCACCCAGGCGCGGATCGATCCGGCCCTGCTGGCCACCTCCGACGGCTACCGGCGCAACGTCGAGAGCACCTACGCGATGTTGCGCGCGTACGGCCTGGAGGAGCCGGATCTGACCGACGCGGGACGGTTGTTGCGCAGCGTGTTCCACGGCTTCGCGGTGCTGGAGGGCAACGGCGGGTTCGGCCACGTGCGCCGGCCGAGCGAATCCTTCGACCGGGCGGTCGAGGCGCTGCACGTGGCGTTGGAGAACTGGCCCGAGTGAATCGGTCGGGTCGATCGGGGTTCGGGTTCGGCTCGGGCGCCGGTCGTGGCGGCTCCGGCTCGGTTCCGTGGGTCCCGTTCGGGTTCGGTCCGGTGCGCCTCGGCCCGGTGCGGTGTCCGTGGTGGTGTTCGGTTCGATCATGGTGCGTGGGGGACCGGCGTCCGAGCGGGTGGTCCCGGAGACGAAGGAGGCGCGTGGTGACGAAGTATGTGGCGCTGTTGCGGGGCGTGAATGTGGGCGGACACCGCCGGGTCCCGATGGCGGACCTGCGCCGCACGCTGACGGATTCGGGATACACCGAGGTCAGGACGCTGTTGCAGAGCGGAAACGTGGTGTTCGAGGCCGCGGAACAGCCGACCGCCGATCTGGTCGCGGCGATCGAGGCACGGCTGGCCGCCGAGTTCGGGTTCGGGGTGGATGTGATGGTGCGCAGCGGCGCGGAGCTGCGGGCGATGGTCGCGGCCAATCCGCTGGAGGTGCGCGAGCCGGCGAAGTTCGCGGTGGCGTTCCTGAGCCCGGCGGCCGACCTCGGTGTGCTCGCCGGGATCGACCCGGACGACTACGCCCCGGACGAACTGCGGGTGGGCGAGCGCGAGTTGTACATGTACTTCCCGGACGGGCTGGGCAAGGCCCGGCTGACGCCGATCCTGGCCCGCAAGCTCCGCGACACGGCCACCGTGCGCAACTGGAACACGGTGACCAAGCTGCTCGCGATGGTGGAGTGACGGGCGACCGCACGAACGGCTGAGAAAGGGCCCGGCGGTCGGCTGCCTCCGGTTGCCGCCGGCCGCCGAAACCATTGCACAATTTCTTGTGCACAGATTATTGTGCACAGGTGACCAGGTCGCCGGAACGCCGAGACATCAGCGAACTCGAAGCGCTGAAGGCCCTGGCGCACCCCCGGCGGCAACGGATCCTTCGGGAACTGGAGGCGGGCGGGCCCGCGACGTCCGCGTCACTGGCCCGCGCGCTGGCGTTGAACACCGGCGCGACCAGCTACCACCTGCGGGAGTTGGCCCGGCACGGGTTCGTCGAGGACTTCGTGGACCCCGACGCACACGGGCGCGAACGGTGGTGGCGCGCCGTACGGCGGGATCTGCGGTTCCCGCCGCGCAGCGAGCAGAGCGAGGAGGTCCGGCCGGTCGTCGACGAGCTGAACCGCCTGGCCTTCGCGGCCGACCTGGAGGAGTACCGCGACGCGCAGAACCTGACCGAGGCCGAGGGGGGAATGGACGTGCCGTACTCGCGCGGGACCATTCACGTCACCTCGGCCGAACTGACCGAGTTCTTCGAGGAGTACATCGCCCTCCTCAACCGGTACAAGCGCACCGGCCCATTGCCCGCAGGCGCGCGCGCGATGCAGACCCGATTCCTCGCGTTCCCGACCCCGCCCGGGCTGCGGGACAAGGGCGATTCCGGGACCGAACCGGGGCCGGGGCCGGAGGCGACGGAGCCGGGTATCACCGGGCCTTGAACGGCTGCCCGGGCACGCCTGAGCGTGACCGGCGGGGTCACCCCGGACCCGGCACAGAGCCGCAGATTTGCGGAGCCGCAGATTTGCGGAGCCACGGTACGACCGGGCTCCCGATGCGCCGCGCGCCGGCGCCCGCGTCGGTGACTCCGGAATCGGCCGGCCCGGCGCGCACCGCATGCGACCGGACACGCACCCCATCGGAAAAAGACAAGGGCGGCACCGCACCATGAGTTCGCACGACCAGATATCCGACGCCGTGTCCCTGACCGGAGTCGGACGCATCCACGGCAAGGGCACCGCCGCCGTCACCGCCCTGCGTGACGTCACCGTCGGCATCCGGCGCGGCAGCTTCACCGCCGTCATGGGGCCGTCGGGCTCCGGCAAGAGCACGTTCCTGCAGTGCGCGGCGGGCCTGGACCGGCCGACCAGCGGCACCGTGCGGCTCGGCGACACCGACCTGTCCGGGCTCTCCGAGACCGGTCTCACCGAACTGCGTCGCGAGCGGATCGGCTTCGTCTTCCAGGCGTTCAACCTGATGCCCTCGCTCACCGTGCTGGAGAACATCACGCTGCCGCTGCGCCTGGCCGGTCGCAAGCCGGATCGGGCCTGGTTGGCGGAGATCGTCCAGCGGGTGGGTCTGACCGGGCGCACCGAACACCGGCCCGCCGAGCTGTCCGGCGGCCAGCAGCAACGCGTCGCGATCGCCCGCGCGTTGGTCACCCGGCCCGAGGTGGTCTTCGCCGACGAACCCACCGGCGCGCTGGACACGGTCACGGCCAAGGAGGTACTCGCGCTGCTGCGCGACACCGTCGACGCGATGGGCCAGACCGTGGTGATGGTTACCCACGACCCGGTCGCCGCGTCCTACGCCGACGAGGTGCTCTTCCTCGCCGACGGCCGAATCACCGACACGCTCACCGGAGCCGGCGCGGATCGCATCGCCGACCGGATGACCCACCTGGGCGCGTGGGCCTGATGTTCTTCCTAGCCATGCGTACCCTGCGCGCCCGCAAGGGCGGCTTCATCGGCGCGTTCGTCGCGCTGGTGTGCGCGGCCGCCCTGGTCACGGCCTGTGGCGCGCTGCTGGAGACCGGCCTGCGCGGCGACATCCGGATCGAGCGCTACTCCGGTACCGACACCGTGGTCACCGCCGACCAGAACCTGCACTGGACCAAGCACAAGAAGGGCAAGACCAAGGTCAAGTCGAAGCCGCTGACCGAGCGGGCCTGGCTGGACGCGGCCGCCGTGGACAAGCTGCGCGCGGTACCCGGCCTCGAGGCCGTGGTCCCGGAACTGACCTTCTCGGCCCACGTGCTCACCGCCGGCGGCCGGGCCCTGGACACCGCCGACAACGCGTGGGGCCACGCGTGGGAGTCGGCCCGGTTGACCCCGTTCACGCTGCGCGCGGGTCGGGCGCCGACGGCGGCCGGCGAGATCGTGCTGGACGCGGATCTCGCCCGCCGGGCCTCGGTCGAGGTCGGCGGTACGGTCACCGTGCAGGCCGGTCCGGCCCCGGGGTCCTTCCGGGTGGTGGGCATCGCGGCGCCGCCCGGGCGGGACGCGCTGGCCCGGCAGGCCACCGTGTTCTTCGCCGACGCGGACGCCCGGCGACTGGCCGGGCATCCCGGACAGGTTGCCTCGGTGGGCCTGTTCACCGCGCCCGGCGCGAACCCGGGCACCGTGCGCGCGGCGGTGCGGGACGCGCTGGCGGGCACCGGCGCGCAGGTGCGTACCGGTACCGATCGCGGACCGGCCGAGTTCCCGGCGGCGGCCAAGGCCCGGGTGACCCTGGTCAGCCTGGGCGGTGCGCTCGGCGGTACCTCGCTGCTGGTGGCGATCCTGGTCGTGGTGGGCACGTTCGCGCTCTCCATCCAGCAACGCAGGCGTGAGATCGCGCTGTTGCGGGCGATCGGTGCGACGCCCCGGCAGATCCGCCGGATGGTGGGCCGCGAGGCGCTCGTGGTGGGCCTGATCGCGGGCGCGCTCGGCGCGTTCGCCGGGTTGGGGTTGGCGCGTTGGTTGCACGGGCGGTTCGTCGCGTTCGGCGCACTGCCGGACACGCTGGAACTGAGGCTGAGCCCGATCCCGCTGATCGGCGCGGTACTGCTGACGCTGCTCGCGGCCTGGACGGCGGCGCGCGTGTCGGTGCGTCGGGCCTCGCGGGTACGACCGACCGAGGCGTTGGCGGACGCGGCGATCGAACGACCGCGGTTGGGCGTCGCGCGCACGATCGGCGGTGTGGTCGCGGCCCTCGGGTACGTCGTACTCCTGCTGGTGTTGCGGACGTTGGACACCGAACCCAAGTCCACGCCGGTCACCTTCCTGACGGTGATCCTCGCGGCCGTCGCGACGGCGCTGCTCGGTCCGCTGCTCGCTCGCGCGGGCGTGGCCGTCCTGGGCTCGGTGGTCGGTCGCCTGTCGCCGATCAGCGGCTTCCTGGCGGCACGGAACACGCGGGCCGCCGCGGAACGGGTGGCCGCCGTGGTCACGCCGCTGAGCCTGGCGGTGGCGATGGCGTCGACGATCCTGTTCACCCAGACCACGGCGAGTCATGCCGCGGGGGAGCAGGCGAAGGCGGGCACATCGGCCTCGTACACGCTGGTCTCGGGCCCCGGTGTGCCGGCCGCGGCGGCCGACGCGGTGCGGGCGGTGCCGGGGGTCGAGGTGGTGACCGAGGTGCTGCACTCGCTCGTCCGGGCCGGGCAGGACAAGTTCCCGGCCCAGGGCGTGACGCCGCGCGGGGTGGAGCGCGCGCTCGACCTGAAGACGCGCTCCGGTTCGCTCGCGGCACTGACCGAAACCACGGTCGCGGTCAGCGAACTGGCCGCCAAGACCAAGGGGGTCGGGGTCGGCGACGATCTGCGGATCACCATGGGCGACGGGGTGCAGGTCACCCTGAAGGTGATCGCGGTGTACGAACGCGGCCTGGGCTTCGGCGATCTGACCCTGCCTCATGCGGTGATGGCGGCGCACGTGGACCGGCCGGCGGCGGAGGCGGTGCTGATCTCCGGTACGACCGCGGTGTCGCGGGCGCCGTTGCAGCGGGCGATGGGCGAGTTCCCCGGGGTCCGGGTGCTGGATCGGGGCGAGGTCGAACAGGCGCGCCGGGATCAGGCCGGCACCCAGGCCCAGGTCAACTATGTCGCGATGGGGCTGATCATCGCGTTCACCGGGATCGCGGTGGTCAACACGCTGGTGATGGCGACTTCGGCGCGGCGGCGGGAGTTCGCGCTGCTGCGACTGGTGGGGACGACTCGTCGGCAGGTGTTGCGGATGCTTCGCTGGGAGACCGGGGCGGTGGTGTTGTTGGCGGCCGTGCTCGGGTCGGCGGTCGCGTATGCGACGTTGACGGCTTACAGCGTCGGGATGACCGGGAGTGCGTCTCCCTATGCGCCGCCGGTGACTTATGCGGCGGTGTTGGTGGCTGCGGGTGGGGTGGCGTTCGTGGCCACGGTCGTGCCGGGACGCGTAGCGTTGCGGGGGAATCCTGCGGACACGATGGGGTTGCGGGACTGAGTTGGCCTCAAGCGCCGGCCGGGCTGGGTGTGCTCAGGCGCCGCACGGGCTGGGTGGCCTCATGCGCCGGCCGGGCTGGGTGTGCTCAGGCGCCGCACGGGCTGGGTGGCCTCAAGCGTCGGACCGAACGAGAGTGACTAAACAAAGATCGGGCTGAAAGAGCCCCGCCCGGCATTGGGTGGCCGGACGGGGCAGGGGTTGTGGTCAGGCAGTGCGGGGGTCGCACGGATTGAGCGTGACCGGCGCGTTCGTAAGGGGCGGGAACGTGCTGACGTGGTCGGGGCACGCGAAGATCGTTCCGCCGGCGAGACCGCGCGGCGAGTCGACCAGGGCGACGACTACGCAGCCATGGCGGAAGTCGTGGCAGCGTGCGCAGTAGCGGTAGGCCGGGGGTCGCAGGAGCGTCACGCCACTACCCCCGCCGCGCGTGCCGCAACGGTCCAGTCACGGGCGGGTCGGGTCGTTGCCGCAAACAGAGCGTCGCGGCGAGCGCGCTGGGCTTCGTCGTCGGTTGCCCGCTGCTCGGCCTGTTCGTTCGATCCCACCGCTTCCGCTTTGGCGGACTGCCGGCGCCATTCGGCGAGTTCTTCCGGCGTCATCACGTAGGGGCGGACGACCGTCGCCGAGTCCTGCATGGGCGGGTCGTCGTCGGCGGGGGTGGGCGGTACGAAGTCGCGCCACACGGATGTACATATGTACTGTTATATTCGGTTAGCTACAGTCCTGGCATGGCAGACCGCGAGATCAACCGGCGCATTGCCGCGCATCCGTACGGACAGATCGCTACGTTTCTCATCCGCGATATCGAACGGGGTGTGTACGCGGTCGGCGAGCGAATCCCGTCGGATTCCGAAATCATGCGGACCTATGACGTGGCTCGGGAAACAGCCCGGCGCGCGGTCGCGATCGTGCGTGAGGCGGGCTACGTCGAGACGAAGCCACAACGAGGAACGTTCGTGCTCGTACGCGATGAGGACATCAAAAGCTGAAGTAGGTCAGCCCCGACCCCGGGTTGCTTCGGGTCGGGGCTGACGCGTGGCTAGGTGACCGGCGCCGGTCCGATCTCCACTCGGCCGTTCGGCCCGTTGACCCATGTCCGTTGCCCGTCCGGGGTCACGGTGACGCCGTGCTGTTCGCGCGCGGGTTCGCCCTGGGCACGCCACGCGTCGTATGCGGCTTCGATCTCCGCCCACAGATCACGTGGTCCGGACTCGTTCACCTCGAACTTGTCGGCCCCGGGCACGTAGTCCACCGATGCCCACGACAAGCCGTCACTGAGCCATTGCGTGTACTCGTCCGCAGCGTCACCGTGCCCGAAGTACACGCGTTGCTCGACATCCGGCAGGCGCAGCCCGATTGCGAACTCGGCGTGTTCCCGCATGGGTCGCGGGTCGGTCGTGGTGTGTCGCACCCTGTCCGGTGCCGGGTCCGGGATGACGTCGCCCACGAACTCGCGGGTGTCGAACCTCCGACGTTGCGACCGTGCCCACATGAAGTTCACGCTGCCCACGAACGGACCGCTCGCCGTGCCGTCGCTGTTGACGACAAGACGCAGAAGCCCGCTGTTGTGAAACGCCGTTCCCCAAGGCGTGAGGATCACACCGCCGGGCTTCACTTGCTCCGGCCACTCGTACGGCACGTGCTGAACCGCCATGGTCGCGATGAGGCGGTCGTACGGTGCGCCGTCCGGGTACCCCCGCAATCCGTCGCCCACGACAACGAACGGTGCGGCTCGGCAAGCGATCAGGTTCTCTTTGGCTTGTGCCGCCAGGGCCGGGTCCACCTCGATCGTGATCACCTCGCCATCGGTCAGCGCGGTGGCCAACAGCGCGGCGTTCCATCCGGTGCCGGTCCCGACTTCGAGGACTCGGTGATCCGGGTGGATGTCGAGTTGATCGAGCATGAGCCGAACCAGGGACGGCATCGATGCGGACGACGACGGGAACAGACCGCCCCCTTCCGCTCCGTCGTCCATTTGGGTGACGAGAGGGATGTCCGCCGCTACGGCGTCCGCCCACGCGTCGGGGTCGTTGTCGCGGTTGATCGGGTCGTCGTCGTCCGCCCACACCACGGCGGGGATGTACGGGCGACGGGGCGTGTCCGCGAACACGCGTTCCCAATTGACCGCCGTCACTTGTCCTTGTCCTTGTCCGGCTTGGGCTGGGGTACTTGGCCGTCCCGCTCCCGGATGGGGGTCTTGCTGTCGCCGTCGTCGCCGGGCTTGTTGTGCTGTCCCACGGTCGTACCTCCCGAGGTGTCGAGTCGGTATCCATCGTGCGTGCATCCGTCCGGCACCTGAGCCCGAACTCCCATACGGCGTAGGGGCTTCCGCTTCCGATCGGACGGGGCAGAGGGTCCGACCAACTGTGAACGGAGGTTGCCGGTTCACCCCTGCCCCCTTCCGCGCACGGATCGGCCGTACGCGGGTCAGGTGCCGCCCGCCGGACGAACACCCGTCTTGTGAGCCCCGGTCGGGGCTGCGGTCAGACGTCTCGGTAGACGACGCTCGGACAGTGCTTGCATTTCATCTTCTGAACACCCATGAGAGGTGCTGCCGCCGTGCCGTACTCGTGTCGGCCGGTCGGTGACTTCGGGCATGGGGAGTCGCTGCTCATGGCGCGCCTTCTTCAGGGGTGATGGAGACCCCGCCCGCGCCTTCCTTGCGTTCTCGGGTGGGGCCGATTGTGGGGTTCAGCGCGAAGGGTCGACGCGGTGAAGCTTGGACGCTTCGAGCAGGTACGGGATGCCGCGCGAACCACGTCCGCCGACTTGGACCATGACGACCTGGTCGTCGTGGAGACCGGGCGAGTCGGCGACGGTCACTACCTGTCCCGGAGGCTGGTGAAGACCGGTGCCGGGCAACGGCTGAACCCATTCGTCCGGCCGGAGCGGTGCCCGGAGGGCGGGCTCTGGCGGTTCACGTTTTGGCGCTTCGTCGGGCACGGGGATCGCGATCACGCCGCGCTTGTTCACGGTGAACACTCGGCGGGTCATGTCAAGCCCGCTTTCGAACCGGGAACCACGCTTCGAATCTCATGCAGTACTTCGCCCGCGCCGCGCGAACGACCTCGCGATGCCGTACGAGCGCGTACCCCGACAGTGTTCGGCCATCGATGCGTGAAAGGCGATACTCGGGCGGGCTTTTCGCAACCGGTTCATCCGGCATCGCGCATCACTCCGATCCGGGTAGCGGCCTGTGGCACTCGGCGCGCCGTGCGGGGAATGGACAAGCCCAGTGCGCCGAGGTTCTGCCGCCGATTCAGCTCCATACACCGATGTTGGCGGTGCGCGGTAGACCCGCGCGGCGACAGAGAAGACGGCATTCCGGCGTCATTAGGGGCGGCAAATCGGTGTCGGAAGCGTGTGCGCACGTCTACCGTGATCTGCATGACGGAGCCGAACAGCACACTTCGCGCGGTCCGCATGGGGCTGCTTCTGAGTCAGGACGACATGGCCCGGGCCGTTCGCAACGCCGGCGAACGGTCGGGGGAACCCAACGGGTGCAGCAAGCGACACGTCCAACGCTGGGAAGCGGGTGAAGTCGCAGCGCCACGGCCGGTCTACGCACGTGCCCTTGAGTCCGTCACCGGACTTCCGATCAGCGCGCTCGGCTTCACACTGGCGGTACCCGTGGCGCGGGTCTCCGACGACGGAGCCGGTGGCCATGATCTGAAGCCCTCGCCCACCGGAGTGGCAGCCGCCCGCAACACGCCCGGCGCCGATACCCACGAGACCGCCCAAGGCAGCTACAGCGGGATATGGCTCAGCCGGTACGAGTACTACTCCAGTGGCCGGAACGGAACGTACGTCGGACAGCACTACGTCATCCTGTTGCAACACGGCAACCGGCTCACGGCGCGCAGCCTGCCCGGCTCCTCGGATTCCCCGCTGACTCTCGATCTGGCCATCGAGCGGAACGTCGTGACGGGTACGTGGACGGAGCAGACCGCGAACGACGGCTACTACCAGGGGGCGCGCTACCACGGGGCGATCCAACTCCTCGTGGAGCCGACCAGCCGCCGTATGTCCGGGAAGTGGGTCGGATTCGGCAAGGAGTTCGACGTGAACACGGGACCGTGGGAACTGGTCTTCAAAGACGCGTCCACGTCGAAGGCAGCCCTGGAGCGGTACAACAAACGCCCCGAATGAGCGATGACGAGGTCTGGCGCGGAGCAAGGTATCAACGGAATCGTCCTTGGCCGTCCACAACGAAAAATGCCCCGACCCGATGGCGAGTAGCCGACGAGCCGGGGCATAGTTGCAAGTATCATCAGTTGTGGGCATCCACAAAAATGGCCCTATGGGCCACGCGCGGATTTCCCCTCCCTGCCGCTCGGTGTGGCCGGGGGGGAGGGGGTCCCCGCCCGGGCTGAGCCGCGCCGAGGTCAGCTCGACTCGGACGGAGAGCGACGCTCCGCAGCCCAACCGCCGGGCTGAAGCCGAGCGGTCTCGCGGTTGTGGCAGCGCACACACAGCGGACGTAGCCGAGTCCACGCATCGGGATCGGTCACGCCCTGGTCGAGCAACTGCCGCCGGCTGATCGGATGATGGTCGGCGACAACGGCCGGTTGAGCACAGAGAACACACCACGGGTTCGCGTACGGGTAGGCGCGGCGGGTCCGTTGCCAACGCACGTCGTATGCCTTGCCGTTGCTCACGCGAGCCTTGTTGGCCTGCCTCTTGTGCTTCGCGCAATGCCCGCCCGAGGTCAGCTCGGGACAACCAGGGACGGAGCAAGGGGGGCGGGGTCTTCGCGGCATGGGGGTACCTCCAAACGAGTGGGTGTGGACACGCAGCGCGTTGGGAAGGTCACCGCTGGTCGGCAAGTGGTCGACCGGTGAGGGGACTTACATGTCTGATGAACAAGCGGCGCCCAATTCGCACGGTCCGGTACAGGAACAGATGACACCCGAGATGGCCGCACGTCTCGGCCTGACGCCGACGCCTGAAGGTGCGGCACTCACGCCGATTCCGGCTGATCAGGTCAAGCCCGAGGACATCGGCATTCTGTCGATCGAGTACCAGAACGGTGAGCCTGTCGTCATCGTCAGTGGCGGAAAGGTCGTACCCACTCGGCTGGCGGTAGCCGGCGCCAACGGGAGATTTGCCACCTACAACATCGGCCCCCTACCGGACGGCGCACCCAACAGGGGAGACCTCTGGGGCTTCGCCAGCTTCGACGACTTCTTCAATCGGTGATCGACGCCTTTCACCCCCTGAAGTGGACGAAGCCGAGTCCGGCAGCGAAGGAACACGGTCCCCGTAGCCACAAGCAGGACACGACCACCCCGGTATGAGCCGTTCAATGCCCGTACCGGGGCGGTTGCATGTTGCGGGGCCGGCGGGGTCGTCTGGGCAGGGGGCGCCTCCGAACGAGTGGGTGTGGCCACGCAGTGCCATGGGAAGGTCACCGCTGGTCGGCAAGTAGTCGACCGGTAAGAGGACCTACATGTCTGACGAAGCGGTACCCAACTCGCACGGTCCGGCGTCGGTTCGGGTTCCGGTCACCACAGACCCGAACTCGATTCCGGTGGACCAGGTCAAACCTGAGGACAGCGGCACACTGTCGATCGAGTATTGGGACGGACGGCCCGTGATCGTCGTCAGTGGCGGAAAGTACATCCCGGCCCACCTTCCGGTGGTGGATACCAAGTCGAAAGCGTCGAATTTCCCAGGTTGGGACAGTTACGAGTCTCACGGGACTTACGTGTTCGCCAGCGGCCAGAGGTACGAGGGCGGATGGAGCGAAAGCCTCACTCCTGGGCCCTGAGCCACAGACGGACCGGCCGCCCTTTTTCCACTGAGCGGCCGATCCATCCTCGCCCCGGTACGAACCGTTCAGCGCCCGTACCGGGGCGGTGTTGTGTCGCGGGACCGGCGGGGTCGAACCGCCACTACCGCCGTGTTCAACCGAACGACCAGCCCGGTCTACTAGGGCGCGTATCCAGTTGAGATCAGCAGGAGCTCCGGCTGAGGGGTTGAGCCGGATCATCGCGGCGCGGAGATGGAGGCCGGTGGGGTAGCTTTCGGGGGTCTGGTCGTATCTCGTGGAGATGCCGCGCCAGGCCTTGGGTTTGTTGATCAGGCGCTCGATTCTCGAGGAAACCCTCGAACCGTCCTGCTTCGGGGCCACTCGGAATCGCACACCACGCACCGCGCACCGCGCATGAACTTCATCACCAGGTAGGTGAGTTCGGCCGGGCCGTCCGGCCCCGGACCCGAGTACCGACCGGACGAGCCGAAGGAGTACTCCGGTCCTGGGACCGGAGGACGATGTGCGCCGAGGCCCGGGTTCTTAGCTTGGGCGCCATGCCAAACGCGACCCCGCGTGTATCGCGGGCCATCCCCGACCACCCGTCCGATCAACGGAGTCAGCCGCTTTCGCGGGCAGTCCGGCAGGTGCTGCGTACCTTCGTGCCCCTCGTGCTGTGCGTGGGTGCGGCCGCCGGCGGGATCGGCACCGCATATGCGGGATCGGTGACCGACACCAACCCCCCGGCCACCGCGTCGGTCTTCGCCGGCGTCGCCGCGTCCGCCGGCCCGGAGGGCGCCGCGGCCGCGGCGTTCGGCTCCCCCGAGGCGGCCCTGGGCCGGGTGGCCCACCCGCTGCGCACCACCGAGCCACGCGGCGGCCTGGCCGATCTGCGTCCGTTCGGCCGCATGGTCGGCGACGCCCGGGTGGTGGGCCTGGGCGAGTCCACCCACAGCTCGCACGAGTTCCTCACCGTCAAGCACCGGGTCCTGCGGTATCTGGTCGAGGAGAAGGGCTTTCGGGCCTTCGCCCTCGAAGCCGCGTGGAGCACCGGAGTGCGGCTCGACGCCTACGTCCTGCGCGGCGAGGGCGACTTGAAGCAGATCATGGACGAGGAGTTCCAGGGCTCCTACCGGTTGTGGAACAACGCCGAGTACCGCGATCTGCTCCAGTGGATGCGCGCGTACAACGCCGAGCACCCGAAGGACCCGGTGCGCTTCGTCGGCGACGACAACGGTTTCGCCGGTGCCCAGCTGTACGACAAGGTGGGCGCATACGCGGCTGCGGCCCGCCCCGAACTCGTTTCGCAGCTCACCGAGTTGTACCGGGGCCTGCGGCCCGCCACCGACGCCGACACGTACATCAACGAGTACCTGTCCAAGCCGATCGCCGAACGCAGGGAAATCGCCGAACGCACGGGCCGGGCGGTGGAACTGCTCAAGCAAAGGCCCGGCACGGGCACCGACGCCGACGCGCATGCCTGGGCCGTCCAGCACGCCACCGCGATCCACCAGATGACCACGTTGTACGCCTTCGACTTGGACGACCCCCGAAGCATCCCCGACGCCATGACCTACCGCGACCGGAGCATGGCGGACAATGTCGCCTGGTGGCAGCGGCAGACCGGCGACAGGATCGTGCTCGCCGCCCACAACACCCATGTCGCCCTCGACACCTACGCCCCCGCTACTCATCCGAAGGTCCAGGGCGCCTTCCTCCGCGAGCGGTTGGGCAGCGGATACCTGAGTGTCGGACTCACCTTCGACCGGGGCTCGTTCAACGCCTTCGGCCGGGACGGCGGCGTGCACCGCTTCACCGTCGGCCCGGCCGCGCCCGGCACCGCCGAGCACACCCTCGACCGGGTGCGCTACCGCGACTTCGTGGTCGACCTGCGCAACACTCCGACGGAAGCCCGCGCCTGGCTGGCCGAGCCGCACACCATCAAGAACATCGGCGCCACCTACCCCGGGATCGCGGACGCCCCGCAGATCCGACTCGCGAAGACACACGACGTCGTGATCCACCTCCGGCAAGTGAACGCGGCCGGCATGCTCAACTAGCGCGTATCGGGTCGCGATCGATCTGTGGGATTCGTCGCCGAGGCGGTCCTGAGCTGGTGGATCGTCGTGTTGTGACGAGAGAGCAACTGACGGACGTGGACTGGGAGTTCATCGGGCCGTACCTGCCGATCGGTGGGTTCGGTCCGTATCCCGAGCGGCTGCGGCAGCAGTTCGAGGGCGTGATCTGGAAGTTTCGGACGGGTGCGCAGTGGCGTGAGATGCCGGAGCGGTTCGGTGCGTGGCCGACCGTGCACAACCGTTTTCTGCAGTGGCGTGACGCCGGTGTCTTCGAGGCCCTGTTGGAGGGTCTGATCGCGGAGGCCGCGAGGCGGGGCGTGGTGGACCTGTCGTTGGTGAGCGTGGACTCGACCACCGTCCGGGCGCATCACGACGCCGCCGGGATGCATCTCGATCCCGCCACGCTCACCACCCTGGAGAAGGCGGCCGCCGAGGAGGGGAAGGCCCGGAAAAAGGGGGGCAGGCCGGGGGAACAAGACGGGAACGGAGCCGGAATCGATCCGGAGCGGGAGGAACGACGACGTGTCCGGCGCCGACACAAGGTCCGACTGAGGGTTGCTCTGCTCGGGCGATCGAGGGGCGGGCAGACCTCCAAGATCCACCTCGCCTGCGACCGGAACTGCCGCCCGTTGGCGTTCGTCCTGACCGCGGGACAGGCCGCCGACAGCCCGCAGTTCGTCCCCGTCCTCGGGAGGATACGGGTCCGCAGGCCCGTCGGGCGTCCCCGCACCCGACCCGACGCGGTCGCCGGGGACAAGGCCTACTCGTCCCGCGCCAACCGCGCCCACCTGCGGAAACGCCGCATCAAGGTGGTCATCCCGGAGAAGAGCGACCAGGCCGCCAACCGCAAGAGGAAAGGCAGCGGCGGCGGCCGGCCCGTCGGCCACGACGCCGACCTCTATAGGGAACGGAACACCGTCGAGCGCCTCATCAACGAGCTCAAGGCCTGGCGCGGAATTGCTACCAGATACGACAAAATCCCCAGAGTTACCTCGCCCCCCTCCACCTTCGCGCCGCCATGATCTGGGTCAACGCCCTCAGCCGGAGCACCCGTTGATCTCAACTGGATACGCGCCCTAGTGACTCTCGTTCGGTGGCCGGGCTGGTTGTGCTCAAGCGCCGCACGGGCTGGGTGGCCTCATGCGCCGGCCGGGCTGGGTGTGCTCAGGCGCCGCACGGGCTGAGTGGCCTCGGACGCCGCACGGGCTGCTTGGGTTCAAGCGTCGGCTGGGCTGCGTGGTTCGGGTGGAAGCGCCGGTCGGCTCTTTGGGGCCCGGCCGGCGCTGTCGGGTTGGGGGTCAGGGGGTGAAGGTGGTGAGGACTTGTTCTGCTTCGGTGAGGAGGGTGGTGTCGTGGGCGCCGGTGGCTACCGTGTCGTAGAAGAGGTGGACTCGGGCGTTTTCGATGCCGCTGAAGTTGGTGATGCCGATTCGGAGGCGGCGGTCGAGGAGGTCGTCCCAGCCGCCCTTGGTGAAGTGTTCGTGGGAGTAGCCGGCCAGGCCGAGCCACAACATTCGTTTTCCGGCCAGGCGTGGGCGGCTGCGGCCGTAGGCGAAGCCGTAGTTCCATACCCGGTCGATCCAGCCCTGGAGTAGCGCGGGCAGCCCGAACCACCACACGGGGAAGACCACGACGATCGTGTCCGCGGCCTCGATCCGGGCCATCTGCGCGCGTACTTCCGGGCTGTAGTGCTTGTCCCGGTCGGCCCAGTCGGGTTCGTCCTCGACGGTCATCCGCGGGTCGAAGCCCTCGGCGTGCAGGTCGAGTACGTCCACGGTGTGGCCGTCGGCCAGCAGCCGATCCCGGACCCGCGCGGCGACCCGGGCGGTCAGCGAGTCGGCCCGGGGGTGGGCGAGGACGACGAGGGCGTGCGGCGCGTCGGTGGTCATGTCGGGGCCTTCCTCGGTGGTGGTACCGGTCGGAGCGGTGGGGCCGGGTCAGTCGGCCAGGCGGACGAGCATCTTGCCGGTGTTGGCGCCGCCGAGTACGCCGAGGAAAGCCGCGGGGGCCTGCTCGATGCCCTCGAACACGGTCTCGTCGGTGCGCAGCGAACCCTCGGTCAGCCAACCGATCGCGCGCTCGGTGAACTCGGGGAACAGCGCGAAGTGGTCGGTGACCAACAGGCCGCGCAGGTTCAGCCGCTTGATGTACGCCTGGAAGAGGTTGCTCGGGCCGGGCACCGGCTCGGTGGCGTTGTAGCCGCTGATCGCGCCGATCAGCGCGAACCGGGCGCCGACCTTGGCGTTCGCGATGGCCGCCGCCAGGTGGTCGCCGCCGACGTGGTCGAGGTAGACGTCGATGCCCTCGGGCGCGGCCTGGGCGAGTTGGTCGCCGATCGCACCGGCCCGGTAGTCGAGCGCGACGTCGTAGCCGAAGTCGGTACGCAGCCGCTCGGCCTTGGCCGGGCCGCCGGCCGAGCCGATCACCCTGGCCGCCCCCAGCTTGCGGGCGATCTGGCCGGCCACGCTGCCGACCGCGCCCGCCGCGCCGGAGACGAACACCGTGTCGCCCGCTCGGACGGGGGACACTTCGGTCAGCGCCGCGTACGCGGTCAGGCCGGGGGTGCCCAACGCGCCCAGGTACGCCTGGGCGGGGACGGCGGAGGTGTCCAGGACGACGGCGCCGGCCGCGTCCACGACCGCGTACTCGCGCCAGCCGGCGAAGTGCGACACGGTCGCGCCGACCGGGACCGCGTCGGCACGGGAGGCGATCACCTCGCCGACCGCGCTGCCGTCCAGGACCGCGCCCAGCTCGAACGGCGGTATGTACGACTCGACGTCGTCCATCCGACCGCGCATGTAGGGGTCGACCGACATCCAGGTGTTGCGGATCAGGAGCTGACCCTCGCCCAGCGCCGGGATCGCGGCGGTGACCAGCTCGAAGTCGGCGGCGGTGGGGGTGCCCACCGGGCGGGCCGCCAGGCGGATCTCGCGGCCGGTGGTGACAAGGTTGCCGGCGGCGGCGGCAGGGGCAGCGGCGGCGGTGCCGGTGGTGGCGGCGTCGGCGTTGGCGTTGACGGACATGGTGGGGCTCCCTGTTTCGGTGCTTCCCGGGCCGCGGTGTGTGCTGCTCGGGGTGTCTTGTTCGGGCCGTCCCGAACTCGATGACACGACTGTGCCGCCGGCCGCGCACGGAATCCTGGGGGTCTACGCACGGGCGCCGGCGGTCCACCGTCAGAGGCCGGTTGACCTGCGCTAACGTGGCGGCATGCGCTTCGGGGTGATGGGTCCGCTGGCGGTGTGGACCGCGGACGGACAGCCGGTTCGCGTCCCGGAGTCGAAGGTGCGCGCGCTGCTCGCGGACCTGCTCGTGCATCGGGGCCGGGCGGTTTCGGCGGATCTGCTCGTCGAGGACCTGTGGGGCGCGGACCCGCCGGGCAATCCGGCGAACACGCTCCAGACCAAGGTCTCCCAACTGCGCCGGGCGCTGGAGGCGGCCGAACCCGGCGGGCGTGAACTGGTCGCCTACCGCCCGCCCGGCTACGAGCTGCTGGTCGAGGCCGGTGCGGTGGACGCGGACCGGTTCGCCGAGCTGACCGCGCGGGCGCGGGCGAGCGCCGACGCGCGGACCCGGGCCGGCTTGTTCGCGGACGCGCTCGCGCTGTGGCGTGGGCCGGCGTTCGCCGACTTCCGGGACGAGGAGTTCACCCGCGCGGCGATCACCAGGCTGGACGAACAGCGGCTGACCGCCCTGGAGGACCATGCCGAGGCGCGTCTGGAACTGGGCGAACACACCTTGCTCGCCGACGAGTTGGGTGAGCTGGTGGCGCTGCATCCGGTTCGGGAGCGGCTGCGTGCCGCGCATCTGCGCGCGCTGTACCGGTCCGGGCGGCAGGAGGAGGCGTTGGCGGGGTACGCCGAGCTGCGCGAGCGGTTGGCGGACGAACTGGGCCTGGATCCGGGGCCGGAGCTGGCGGCGTTGCAGCGGGCGATCCTGGCGCAGGATCCGGGGCTGGCGCCGGTTTCCGCAGCCGGCTCGGCGGCGGGGTCCGTGCCCGGCGCCGCGTCCGGGGCCGCACGGGTCGGCGCGGCGACGGGCTCGGTGGGTTCGTCGGCGGACCCGGCGGGAGGTTCGACGGGTGCGGCGGGGCGTGCGCGGTCCAACCTGCCTGCCGCGTTGACCGAGTTGGTCGGTCGGGAGGACGCGGTGTCCGAGGTCGGCAAGCTGCTCCGGGCCGCCCGGCTGGTGACCCTGACCGGCCCCGGCGGGGTGGGCAAGACCCGGCTCGCGCTGGAGTGCGCGGCCCGGGCGATGGACGACTTCCCGTTCCCGGACGGGGTGTGGCTGGTCGAGTTGGCCGGCCGGCGCGATCCGAGCGGCGACGACCTGGCCGATGCGATCGCCTCGGCGCTGGGCATCCGGGACGAGGTCGCGGCCGGCGCGGGACATGTCGCGGCCCAGTCGCGGACCCGGTTGGCGGACGCGCTGCGTGGCCGTCGGCTGCTGCTGGTCCTGGACAACTGCGAGCACGTGATCGAGCCGATCGCCGAGTTGGCGGACCTGTTGCTGCGGGCCGCGCCCGACGTGCGGATCCTGGCCACGAGTCAGGAACCGCTCGCGGTGGGCGGCGAGGCGCTGAGCGTGGTGCGGCCGCTGGTGGTGCCGGACGCCGGGGCGGATCCGGCGGCGTTGGAAGGGTCCACGGCGGTACGCCTGTTCGTGGCCCGAGCGGCCGCGGCGGCGCCCGGCTTCGTACTGGACGCATACACGGCGGACGCGATCGCGGCGATCTGTCGGCGTCTGGACGGGATCCCGCTGGCCCTGGAACTGGCCGCGACCCGGGTGCGCGGGCTCGGCGTTCACGGTCTCGCGGCGCGGCTGGACGACCGGTTCCGGGTGCTAGGCGTGGGTCGGCGCGGGGTGCCGGCCCGGCAGCAGACGCTGCGCGCGATGATCGACTGGAGCTGGGAACTGCTCGGCGCACCGGAACGGATCGTGCTGCGCCGGTTGGCGATTCACGCGGACGGGTGTGCTCCCGAGGCCGCCGAGGCGATCTGCTCCGGCGACGACGTGGCCCGGGTGGACGTGCTCGACCTGGTCGGTCGGTTGGTCGACCGCTCGCTGGTGGTCGTGGTGGAGGGGCGGTACGGGCCCAGGTACCGGCTGCTGGAGTCGGTCGGCGCGTACTGCGTGGAACACCTGTACGCGTTGGGCGAGTTCGACGTGGTGCAGGCTCGACACGACGGCTATCTGGCCGAGTTCGTCGAGCGCGCCGGGCCGCGGTTGTACGGCCGCGATCAGTGCGAGTGGCTCGCGCGGCTGGACGCGGAGAGCGGGAACCTGCGCGCCGCGTCCGATGGCGCGGCCCGGCGCGGGGACGCGGGGCTCGCGTTGCGGTTGGCGGGTGGGGCGGCGTGGTACCGGTTCCTGCGTGGGCGCCACCGTGAGGCGTGGCGGGCGTTGGACGCGGCGTTGGCGGTCGAGGGTCGCGCGCCGGCCGCGTTGCGCGCGTCGGCGGGAGCCTGGCGGGCCGGGTTCGCGATGGTGATCGGCGACGGCAGCGATCTGGTACGGCAGAGCCGCGACGCGCTGGCGGCCTACGACGGGATCACGGAGGGGCGGGCGCGGGCCGAGTGGTTCCTGGGCCTGGCCCACCTGCACGTGGGGGACGCGGACGCGGGTGGCGAGCTGATCGATCGGGCCCTGGCGGGTTTTCGTGCGGCGGACGACGCGTGGGGGATCGCGGCGGCGTTGACCGGTCGGGCGAAGGCGGTGATGTTCCGCGGCGACCACGTGGCGGCCGGCGAGGCGGCGGCGGACGCCGCGGCGCGGTTCGCGGTGTTGGGCGAGCGCTGGGGGCTCGTCCAGGCGTCGGATCAACTCGCCTATGTGGCCGAGGTGTCGGGCGAATACGACCGGGCCGCCGAGCTGCATCGCGAAGGGCTGCGCGGGGCCGAGGAGTTGGGCCTGTGGACGGATGTGTCGTACCGGTGGTCCGGGCTGGGTCGGATCGCGTTGTTGCGGGGTGACTTCGGGTCGGCCGAGGAGTTCCACGAGCGGGCGCGTCGGCTCGCGGTCGAGCGGTCGGACCGGTTCGCGGAGGAGTTCGCGACGGTCGGGCTGGGGCTCGGCGCGCGACGTGCGGGGGACCTGGCGGGGGCCGAGCGGCACCTGCGCGGTGCGCTGGAGTGGAATCGTCGACTGCACGAGGACTACGGCGTGCCGTTCTACGGGGTGACGCTGTTGTTGGCCGAATTGGGCTTCGTGGCGGAACTGCGCGGGGACGCGGTCGGTGCGCGGGACCTGCACGAGGAGGGGTTGGCGGCGGCGCGGTCCTCGGGTGATCCTCGGGCGGTCGCGCTGGCGCTGGAGGGGCTGGCCGGGGCCGAGTCGATCTCGGGCCGAGCGGCGGAGGCGGCGACGCTCCTGGGCCGCGCGGAGGCGCTTCGGGCCTCCATCGGCGCGCCGTTGCCTGTCGGCGAACGCGGCGACGTGTCGCGGATCGCGGCGGCGGCCGGGAAGACACTCGGCCCTGCGGCCTATGCGCGGGCCTTCGACGAGGGCCTCAAGCGCGGGCCGGGTTGAGGGGTTCGGTGGGGCTTGGGTGTCGGTTGGGTTGGGTTGGCCTCAAACGCCGGCCGGGCTGAGGGGTTTCGGCGGGCGTTGGGTGTCGGTTGGGTTGGATTGGCCTCAAACGCCGGCCGGGCTGAGTGTCGTTGGCTGATTTCGAGCTGGTGCCGTGGGGCGCGTTGGGTTGGCTTCAAGCGCGGGCCGGGTTGAGGGGTTCGGTGGGGCTTGGGTGTCGGTTGGGTTGGGTTGGCCGCAAGCGCCGGCCCGGCTGAGGGGTTTCGGCGGCTCGATCGAAGCCGACGTTGCCTGATGCCTTGCCGAGGAGACCGAACGTGGATGGTCGGGGGTTGGCCAACGGGTTCTCGGGCACCGGCCTGACTGTGGGGTTCGTGGGTGCTGGGTGGTTGGGAGGGTGGGGTATTGGTGGGGTAGTAGCGTCCGGGGGTATGGAGATTTGGGTTAATCCTGCGTGTTCGAAGTGTCGGTCCGCGTTGTCGTTGTTGGATGAGGGGGGCGTCGAGTACACCGTGCGGCGGTATTTGGAGGAGCCGCCGAGTGTGGATGAGCTCGAGGCGGTGTTGGGGCGGTTGGGGTTGGAGCCGTGGGACATCACGCGTACCGGTGAGGCGGTTGCGGGGGAGTTGGGGATGGGGACGTGGGGGCGTACGACCGGCGATCGCGGGCGCTGGATCGCCGCGTTGGCGGAGCATCCGATTCTGATCCAGCGGCCGATCATCACCGCTGACGACGGCGCCACCGTGGTCGGGCGCACGCCGGAGGCCGTGCGCTCGCTGCTCGACTGAGGTGGTGACGCGTTCCCCCTCGGGACGGCGCGCCGCCGCGGTGGGGTGTGTTTTCCATCCTCTTTCGGGCTCCTCGCTGCACTCGCCGCCCCGACGAAACGCCCACGTGGAACCACTGGGCGGGCGCTTCGCCGGCACTCCGACGCACGGTGCCGGACGCCACGGAGTCCGACGGGGGATGGAAGGCACGCCGTAGGGCCGATCGCCGGTGCGGGTGGAAAAACGAGGGACATATGCCCGATTAGTGCTGATTTGGGCGTAATGCACCATAACGTAGCGTCATGATCTTCTCGGTGGCCTCGTACTTCGTGGTCGCGGCGATCGCCCCGTGGCTGATTCGACGCCTCGGGCGGAACGCCTTTCTCGTGCTCGCCGCGCTCCCGGTGGCGACCACGGGGTGGGCACTGGCCCAGGCCGCCTCGGTTTTCGACGGCGAGCCGGTGGTCGAATCGCGCCCGTGGATCCCCGAGCAGGGCGTCTCCCTCGCGTTTCGATGCGACGCGCTCGCGCTGCTGATGGTGTTCCTCGCGGCCGGCGTGGGTGTTCTGGTCCTGGTGTACTGCGCGCGCTACTTCGCCGCGGACGAGCCCGGGCTCGGCGCGTTCGCCGGAGTCCTGGTCGGCTTCGCCGGCGCGATGATCGGACTGGTCACCACCGACGACCTGATCCTGCTGTACGTGTTCTGGGAGCTGACCACGGTCTTCTCCTACCTGCTGATCGGCCATCGCAGCGAGCACCGGGGCTCGCGCCGGGCCGCGATGCAGGCACTGACCATGACCACCTTCGGCGGACTGGCGATGCTGGTCGGGCTGATCCTGCTCGGCGAGCGGGCGGATACCTACCGGCTCTCCGAGATCCTCGCCGACCCGCCCGGCGGCACCGTGGTGACCACCGCGATCGTGCTGATCCTGGTCGGCGCGCTGTCCAAGTCGGCGATCGTGCCGTTCGGTTCCTGGCTGCCCGCCGCGATGGCGGCGCCCACCCCGGTCAGCGCGTACCTGCACGCGGCCGCGATGGTCAAGGCGGGCGTGTACCTGGTCGCCCGCCTGGCCCCCGGCTTCGCCCAGGTCATGCCCTGGCGGCCGATCGTGCTGATCGCCGGCTGCGCGACGCTGCTCCTGGCCGGATGGCGGGCGCTGCGCGAGGACGACCTCAAACGAGTGCTCGCCTACGGCACCGTCAGCCAACTCGGCCTGCTGATCGTGGTCACCGGCGCGGGCAACCGGGACGCGGCGCTCGCCGGCATCGCGATGCTCGTCGCACACGCCCTGTTCAAGGCCACTCTGTTCCTGGTGGTCGGCATCATCGACCACGCCGCCGGCACCCGGGATCTGCGCCGACTGTCCGGCCTGGCCAAGGCCATACCGATCACCTGCGTGGTCGCGGTGGTGGCCGCGCTGTCCATGGCCGGGCTGCCGCCGATGGTCGGGTTCGTCGCCAAGGAGGCCGTGTACGAGGCGTTTCTGCACCGGGGCCGCACCGACTCCATCGTGCTGGGCGTGCTGGTCGCCGGCTCCGCGCTGACCGCCGCGTACAGCCTGCGCTTCGTCTGGGGCGCCTTCGCCCGCAAACCCGGCGTACCCACCACCGGCTGCGAACCGTTCGGCGGACTGCTGCTCGGCCCCGTGCTCCTGCTCGGCACCGGCTGCCTGGTGCTGGGCCCGGCGGCAGCGTCGCTGGACCACTGGATCTCGTCGTACGCCGACGAGTTCCCGGCCGAAGGGACCGACTACCACCTGGCCCTGTGGCACGGCCCGGGTACCGCGCTGTACCTGTCCTGCGCCGCGATCGGCGTGGGCATCGTGCTGTTCCTGGCCCGCGAGCCGGTGGTGCGCCTGCAACTGGCCACCGCGCGGATCGAACCCTCGCGGCTGTACGACGCGCTGGTGCGCGGTGTGGACCGAGGCGCCCTGCAACTGACCGGCACCACGCAGCGCGGCTCGATGCCGGTCTACGTCGGGGTGATCCTGCTCAGCCTGATCGCGACCACCGCCTCGATCGCGCTCGCCCACCTCCCGCTGCCCTTTCCGCATCCGCCACGCTGGTCCGACTCGGCCGCGCAGGTCGTGGTCGGCGTACTGGTCGCCGCCGCCGCGCTGATCGCCGCCGGCACCCGGGACCGGCTGCCCGCCGTACTCCTGGTCGGCGTCACCGGCTACGGCTGCGCGACGCTGTTCGTCCTCCAGGGTGCCCCCGACCTCGCGCTCACCCAAGGACTGGTCGAGACGGTCAGCGTGGTGGTGTTCCTGCTGGTGCTGCGCCGACTCCCGCGCCGGTTTGCGAACACCACCCGGCCGGGGCGCCGGGCCGTGCACATCGGCTTGGGCGTGCTCACCGGTGTGGTGCTCGGGGGCGTCGCGATCTCCGCGTTCGCCGCGCGCACCCACCCGCCGGTGTCCCAGGCGTTCGCCGCCGCCGCGAAGGAGGCGGGCGGCAAGGAGATCGTCAGCGTCCTGCTCGTGGACATCCGGGCCTGGGACACGATGGGCGAGATCGCCGTCCTCGCGGTCGCCGCGATCGGCGTGACCAGCCTGATCTTCGTGCGCCGGGCCCACGGCCTGCCGCGACCCGGCGACGGGGCACCGAACCCGCCGACGCCGCCCGGCGGGACCCACCCGGGCGAGCCGGACCCGGCGGCAGAGCCGATCCCCGGGCCGGTCGTGGTCGGCACGCTCGCCCCCGAGCGGCGCACGGTGCTCTTCGAGACGGTCGCGCGGGTCGCCTTCCCGACCGTGCTGGTGTTGTCGCTCTACTTCCTGTTCAGCGGCCACTCCACACCCGGCGGCGGCTTCGCCGGCGGGATCACCGCCGGCCTCGCGCTGCTCCTGCGCTACCTCGCGGGCGGGCGTTACGAACTGGCCGAGGCCGCGCCGTTGCCCGCCGGGCGGCTGCTCGGCACGGGCCTGGTGATCAGCGCGGGCGCCGGCCTGGTCGGCCTGATCGTGGGCGGCTCGGCGCTGCGCAGCACGGTGGTAGACGCCACGCTGCCGCTGTTCGGCGACGTGCACATCGCGACGTCGGTGTTCTTCGACATCGGCGTCTACCTGCTGGTGATCGGCCTCGTGCAGGACGTGTTGACCGCGCTTGGCGCGGAGCTGGACCGACGCATCGAACAGACCCGGGACCGGGACGCCGAACGGACGGTGATCGTATGAAGAGCCCGACGATGATCCTGGTACTGACCGCCGCCGTCCTGGTGGGCGTCGGGGTGTACCTGGTGCTGGAACGCAGCCTGACCCGGGTCCTGCTGGGCGTGGTGCTGATCGGCAACGGGGCCAACCTGATCGTGCTCGCCGGCGGTGGTCGCGCGGGCGGCGCGCCCGTGCTCGGGGTGACCTTGCCGAGCGCGATGAACGATCCGCTGCCGCAGGCGATGGTGTTGACCGCGATCGTGATCACGCTCGCGGTGACCGCGTTCGTGTTGTCGATGGTGCACCGGCACTGGGAACTCACCGGGACCGACGAGATCCAGGACGACGCCGAGGACCTGCGCGTGGGGCGGCGTGCCGAGCGGGGCAACCTGCGCACCGAACACCGGCGGCTGCGCCGCGAGTTGCGCAGGCAGACGGCGGAGCGTCGGGCGGTGGTGCGGCGGCTGGCGGTGGAGGCCCGGGCGAACTACGCCGACGAGTGTCGACGGCTGGGCGTGGACGAGCGAGGGCAGGGCGGCCGGCCCGAGGCGCAGCGGATCGTGGGCGAGCGGCGCGAGGAGCTGAAACTGCGGCTGCGCGGGATCAAGTCCGAGCACCGCATCCAGCAGGCCGAACTGCGGGCCCGTTTCCGGCGGGCGCGGCGCGAGCTCAATCGGCAGGCGCGGGCCGAACGGGCTGCCGTCGCCCGCGCGGACAGCGTGGTGGACGCGGTGCCCGACACCGAGTTCCCGCGCCGCGTCGATCCGGCGAGCCGAGTCCGTGACGAGCAGGGCCGGAACAGGCCCCGCCGATGAATCATCTGGCGCCGCTGCCGGTCTTGTTGCCGCTGTTCGGCGCCGGGCTCAAGCTGGCGATCGGCGCCCGACTGCCGCGCGGCCAGCGGGTGATCAGCATCGGCGTGCTGACCGCGGTTCTCGGCGTGGCGATCGCGCTCCTGGTGGCCGCGGATCGGGACGGTCCGGTGGTGGCCAGGCTGGCCGGATGGCCCGCGCCGACCGGGATCGTGCTGGTCGCGGATCGGCTGTCCGCGCTGATGCTGGTGGTCTCCTGCGCGGTCACCCTCGGCGTCCTGGTCTACTCGATCGGCCAGGGCCGTGCGGACGAGGACGAGGCCACGCCGCTGTCGGTGTTCCACCCCACGTACCTGATCCTGGTCGCGGGGGTGGCGGACGCGTTCCTGGCGGGCGACCTGTTCAATCTGTACGTGGGCTTCGAGGTGTTGCTCGCGGCCAGCTACGTGTTGTTGACCGTGGGCGGCACCGCCGCCCGGGTGCGCGCGGGCGCCGGCTACGTGGTGGTCGGCCTGCTGTCCTCGATGGTGTTCCTCGCCGCGATCGCGATGGTCTACGCGGCGACCGGCACGGTCAACCTGGCCCAGCTCGCGGTACGGCTGCCCGAGGTGGATCCCGGCGTGCAACTGGTGCTGGAATCGATGTTGCTGATCGGATTCGGGGTCAAGGCGGCGGTGTTCCCGCTGTCCGCGTGGCTGCCCGACTCGTACCCGACCGCGCCCGCGCCGGTGACCGCGGTGTTCGCCGGACTGCTGACCAAGGTCGGTGTGTACGCGATCATCCGGGTGCAGACGTTGCTCTTCCCGGACGGACATCTGCGCGCACTGCTCCTGGTGGTGGCCGCGTCGACGATGATCGTCGGCATCCTGGGCGCGATCGTGCAGAGCGACCTGAACCGACTGTTGTCCTTCACCCTGGTCAGCCACATCGGCTACATGGTGTTCGGCATCGCGATCGCGAGCGCGGCGGCCCTGGCCGGCACGGTGTTCTACGCGATCCACCACATCACCGTGCAGACCTCGCTGTTCCTGGTCACCGGGCTGATCGAGCGGCGCGGCGGGAGTACCGACCTGGGCCGGCTCGGCGGGCTGGTGCGGCTGTCGCCGGCGCTCGCGGTGTTGTTCTTCGTACCGGCGATGAACCTGGGCGGGATCCCGCCGCTGTCCGGATTCCTGGGCAAGTGGCTGCTGTTGCAGGCGGGCGCGGAGAGCGGCACGCCGGCCTCGTACGTGCTGATCGGCGCGGCGGTGGGGACCAGCCTGTTGACGCTGTACGCGATGGCCCGGGTGTGGGGGCAGGTGTTCGGCAGTTCGCCGGACACCTCGGGTGCGACCGCGTACTCCTCCGGCGCGAGTCTGAGCGGGCGTGATGTCGCGGCCACCGGCGGGGCATTGCCGCGCGCGATGACGTACGCGACCTGCGCCCTGGTCGCGGTGGGGTTGGCCTTCACGGTGCTGGCCGGTCCGCTGGTCGCACTGGTCGATCGCACGGGTGTGGAACTGGTGGGCCGGGTCGGCTATGTCGACGCGGTGCCGCTGCCGGGCGGGTTCGAACGCGGGGCGGGCCGATGACCGCGACCCGGATTCGGGCGGTGTCCCGGCGCGGGCGGATCTCGCCGCTGTTGGTGGTGTGGTTGACCGCCGTGTGGGTGGCGCTGTGGGGCACGCTGACCGTCGCCAACGTGCTGACCGGGATCGTGGTCGCGGTGCTGCTGTCGGGACTGCTGCCGCTGTCGTCCGGTCGGGGCAGGCTCGCGTTCCGGCCGTGGGGGCTGGCCCGGTTCGTGGCGATGTTCGTGGGTGACCTGGTGATGTCCTCGCTGCGGGTGGCGTGGCAGGCGTTGTGGCCGGGCAGGTTGCCGCGCAGTTCGGTGGTGGGGGTCGAGTCGGCCACCCGCTCGGACGTGCTGCTCACGCTCACCGTGCTCGCGCTGAACGTGATGCCCGGCAGCATCGTGATCGAGATCCGTCAGGGCCGGCCGACCACGCTGTTCATCCATGCCCTGGGCGCCGATACGCCGGCCTCGGTGGCGGCGGCCCGGCGGGCGGTGGTGCGCCTGGAGGCCCGGGTGGTCGCCGCGTTCGGTACCCGTGCGGAACGCGGCGTGTCCGCGGCAGACCCCGGAGGTGGTTCATGAACGCGTTCGTCGGCGGTGCCGTGATCGTATTGCTCGGCGGGGCCGCGGTGGCGGCCCTGATCCGGCTCGTGCGCGGGCCGTCGACCCTGGACCGGGCGGTGGCGGTGGACATGCTGCTCGCGGTGGTGTTGGCCGCGATCGCGGCGGAGGCCACCTTGAACCGACACACCACGACCGTGCCGGTGCTGCTGGCGCTGGCCCTGGTCGGCTTCCTGGGCTCGGTGTCGATCGTGCGCTTCTCGGCCCGCGAGGACGGCTGACGTGCGGGCCGGCGAATTCGCCGACGGCGCCTCGGCGGTGTGCCTGCTCGCGGGTTGCGCGCTCGCGTTCGTCGCGGGCGTGGGGCTGCTGCGCTTCCCGGACACGTTGTCCAGGATGCATACGGTGGCCAAGCCGCAGGTGCTCGGCCTGCTGCTGGTCACGCTCGGTCTGGGGCTGCGGCTGCGCAGCGGGATCGACATCGGGATGCTGGTGATGGTGGGGTTCTTCCAACTCACCACCGTTCCGGTGGCGACCCATCTGGTGGGGCACGCGGTCTATCGGCTGCCGCAGTTGCCGACCGGGGACCTGGCCGTGGACGAACTCGCGGACGGGGTCGACCCGAAGAGCTGAAGGTCGTCGGCGGGCAGGCGGGCAGGCGGGCAGGCGGGCAGGCGGGCGGGGGGCGGGCGGGGCCGCACGCGGTGGCAGGGCGTGGCGTCTTGTCAGCGGACCCGGTGGGCGCGGCTGATCCGGGACCACACGCGTCGATCGCAGACGCCCGCCGGGCGGCGGAAGGCGTCGTGGCCGATCGTGCGCAGCGGTCCGGTCTCCAGCCAACTGCGGCGCTCCGCGCCCGGATCCCAGGTCTTGGTGGGCATGCGCACATAGCGGTCGCGGGTGCTCTGGTCCCGGCTGGTGATCTTGAGCACGTCGGCGCCGCGCGGTCCCACCCGGACCACCAGGCACGGGCGATCCTTGGCGGTGTCGCCCTCGTCGAAGGGCACCGAGGCCCACCAGATCTGACCGGGGGCCGGGCGGGACGAGCGGCCGGACGGCACCGGCGGCGGCGGGGTGCGCGGCCGGCGGGTCACGAACCACACGAGAGCGGCCGCGAGGAGGACGACCACGAGTGCCGGGACGAGGAACTTCATGATGCCTGTCTACCCGATCCGCGCCCGACTCCGGGAGGCCGAGGCCCTCGCCGGATGGTCATATTTCACTCCGATGCGCGAGGTTGGCGGGTCGCCCCGGCGGATAGTCGGGACGAGACAACCCTCGACCCAGGCCACCGGGCCTGCGGCTCGCGTACGTCACGGGTCCGCGGGGCAGTCGCATCCGAGGCCCGCGACCGGCGTGCCCGCACGCCGGTCGGCCGGGCCCGCGCCCGGCCGTTCGGGGCCACCGCACGTCCCGGGGCCGAGCCGGCTCTCGGTCGTACCCGCCGCAGAAAGGAATTCACGATGAATCCGGAACCCCGCGAGATCGACGAGCCCAAGGCTTCGGCATCGGCCGGCGCCGGGGCGATGTCCGGCGTCGACCCGATCGGCGGCTGAGTCGTGTCGGAGCGGGTGGCGGTGGTGGCGGTCGGCGGCCACGAGAGTGCGAACGGCGCGGCGCTGCCGGGGCTGTTCGGGCCCGAGGTGACGTCGGTGGCGTGCGGACGGCAACTGCACCGGGCGGTGTGCGCCTTGCTGCGGGGCGGAGCGGAGCGAGTGTGCGTGGTGCCGATCACGTTGGGCCGGGACGCGACGCTGGTCGCGGACACGGCGCGCACCCTGCTCGCGCTGCCGGCGGCGGAGCGGTCCCGGGTGCTGCTGGGCCGGCCGTTCGCCGGTACGGAGCAACTCACCGAGTGGCTGCGCGCGGCCGCCGCGCGAGTGCCGGCGCGGGCCGCACTGCTGATCGCGGCGCCGGCGGGGGAGCCGCACGAGGACGCCGAGTTGTACCGGATCGCGCGCCTGGTGTGGCAACACGGCACGCATCGGATCGTCGAGGTCGCGCTGATCGGCGGTGATCCGGACCTGGGCCGGGCGCTGGAGCGCTGCCGGGTGTTGGGCGCGGTGCGCACCGTCGCGCTGCCCGCGTCCTTCGTGCTGCCGCCCGTTCCGGGCGTGGCACCGCTGCTGTCCGGGCCGGCGGCGGCCGGGGTGCTGGCCGCTCGGGTCGGCCTGGCCGTCGAGCGCTTCCGTGTGCACGGCGACGACGGCCTCGCGGCGACCGGCGCGCACTGGCCCGTGCACGCCCATCCGGACCGGCCGGCGCTCGATCACGCCCATCCGCTCGGCCGGGCGCACGGACGCGAGTTCGTGCACGCGTCCCCCTTCCCCGTCGCCTAGGAGCGTCGATCCCATGGTCATGGCCCGACCACAGCGGTACCTCTACCGCGACGACCCGGCCGCGCCGGCCCCTGACCGGCCCGTGTTGACGGTCTCGGTGCGCAACTCCGGCGCCGGTGTGATCCGGGTCGGATCGCACTACCACTTCGCCGAGATCGACCCGGCGCTCGTGTTCGACCGCGCGGCGACTTTCGGCATACGAGCCAACATCGCGGCGGGTACGTCGATCCGGTTCGAACCGGGCGGCACGCGCGAGGTCGAACTGCGCCCGTTCGCGGGTACGGGCCGCCTGGTGGGCTGCACCGACCTGGCACACGGCCCCGCCGCCGGGCGGCCGGCCCGGCTCAAGGCGACGCTGCGGGCGATCGAACACGGCCTGCGCGAGGCGCACGCGCGGGCGCAGACTGGCGGCGCCGACCCCACCGCGCCGCAGCCGGCCGAGGCGGAGCGGCCTGCGGGTTCGGTACCGGCCACCGCCAGGGCCGGCAGACCACCCAACCGGCCGGCCCCACGCAAACCGGGAGCCGGCCCCCCGGCAAAGCCCTCACCCACGACGCGATCCACCCGAAAAGGCACCCGCTGAAGCCGAATCCGGGACGAATGTCGGCCCGGGCCCGGGCTCCGCCTCGGCTCTGGCTCCGCCGTGGCTCCGGCTCCGGCTCCGGCCCGGGTTCCGGCCTCGGTTTCCGGCCTGGGCTCGGCTCGACTTCGGCTCTGCCCCCGACCTGCTCCGTCCCCGACCCGGTTCCGTCCCCCGACCCGGCTCCGTCCCCAGACTTGGCCCCGGCCCGGCTCCGGGCCCGGCTCGGGCTTTGGCTCCGGCCCCGCCTCGGTTTCCGGCCTGGGCCCCGACTTCGGCTCCGACCCGCCTCCTGCCCCGCCCGTGGCTCAGCCCCGCCCCCGACCCGACCTGACCCGATTCGGGCCGGGCTCCGGCCTGGGCCCGGGTTCCTGCCCCGGCCTCGCCCCGACTCGGGCCTCGGTTCGGGCCCCGCCGGTGCTTCGCCCCGACCCGGCGCCCGACGCCGCCCCACCCGACCCTGTTTCGCCCTCGACCCTCTTCCGGCCCCGACCCCGACCCTGGGTGCGACCTCGGGACCGGTTTCGGGCCGAGTGGGCGCGGCTCGGGCCGGTTTGCCCGGGGCGTTCGGTCAGGTCTGGTGGGGGTAGGTCATTCCGATCCCGAGGGTTGATTGCATCGGGAGCAGGCCCGTGCCGATCGTGTCCATGACCGCGGGCAGGATCAGGTCGGCCAGGTGCGCGGCGCGGGTCGCGCCGATGGCCTGCCAGGGCTGGGCGGCGAGTTCGTCGGTGAGGGCCTCGACGGAGTCGCGGCCGGTCCGGCCCGCCTCGGTCGCGGTGCCGTCGGCGGTGAGCCAGCCCCGGGCGGCGAGGCGCTCACGGGCCGCGTCCCACTCGTCGGTGCTCCACTGTCGGCTTGCGAAGATCTCGGCCGGCGCCGCGCCCGCGGCGCTGTGTGAGACCAGCGCCTCGACGCCGTCCAGACGGTGGGTCACCAGTGCCGCGATGTGGCCGTCGCCCCGGTGCTCGCGCAGCCGGGTGATCGCCTGCCACAACACCAGGTGTGGTTCGCTCGCCCACGGCAGCGCGGCGTGCGCGGCGGCCAGTGGCCGGCCAACGTTGTCGGCCGCCTCGGCCGCTTCCCTGGTCAGTGCGGCGGCCTCGGCGATCTCGGGGGCGTGTACGCGCTCACCGAGCGCCGCCCGCAGCGTCGCGTCGGCCGCGCGCAGCCGGGCCGCGAGCACCGCGGTCGGATCGGCGATCTCCCAGGCCCGGGGGACGTACCGGGCGACCATCGCCGGGCTGAAGCTGTAGAACGTCGAGGTGACCAGTTCGGCGGAGGCGGCGCCCAGCGCCGCCGCGCGCATCGCGAAGTAGGCCGGCCAGCGTTCGTCCACCGCGTACCCGAGGGCCTCGGCCTCCTTGAACATCTCCGGTGAGTAGTAGTTCAGCGCGTGCAACGGCTCCAGGGTCTGCCACATCCGGCGGACCAGTCCGGGGTTCAGGGTTTCGTTCGTCGCGCTCATGTCGGTTCCTCTTCCTGGGACTTGTCTTGCGGATGTGCTTTCCGAGACGCGTCTTCCGGGGCGTGTCTTCCCGGGACTTCGCCGCCGGGTGCGGTCATCGGTCGGATCACCGAGCCGGACCCCGAACTTGTCGATGACAAGATTGCTCTTCTGGCCCAGACTTGTCAATGCCTAGATCCCGAGTAGCATCGATCCATGACCACCGGACGCCCCTATCACCACGGCGATCTGCGCCGCGCCGTGCTCGCCGCCGCGCTGGACGTGGTGGCCTCGGACGGGATCGGTGCGATCAGCCTGCGCGACCTGGCCCGCCGCGCGGGCGTGTCGCACGCCGCCCCCGCGCACCACTTCGGCGACAAGACCGGGCTGCTCACCGCGATCGCGGCCGAGGGCTACGGACTGCTTGCCGACGCGCTCGCCGAGGTGGTTCCCGGCGACCTGGACGCGCTGCGCGAACTGGGCGTGCGCTACGTGTTGTTCGCGCTCGCGCACCCCGCGCACTTCGAGGTGATGAACCGCCCGCACGCGATCGACGGCACCGATCCCGAACTGCTGCGCCAGCGCGCCCGGGCCGGCGCGTCGCTGCGCGGCGGGGTCGCGGGCGTGCCGGCCGAGCGCCGGGGCGATCCGGATCAGGCGGTACTCGCCGCGTGGTCGCTGGCGCACGGATACGCCGCCCTGCACCTGTCCGGGGGGATCCCCGCCGCCGCCGACCCGGGTGCCACGTTCCGGGTCATGGCCGGCATGTTGTTCGCCGGGCCCGTCGAGGGGTGACGGACACCCGCGCCGCGCGCTCCGGCGGACTCGGGCGTCCGCCTCGGCCGCCCGGAAGCGATGATTCCGGGCGCCGGTGTGCACCATGTGTGACCGAAGGACTCTTGACCGTGATGTCGGGGGCCCGGTACACCTGACAGTCGGGTCGAGCACGACCCGCTCGACCTTCTGGAGAAACGCGCCTCGTCGGGCCGGGGGCTTCCCGCGCTTCGACGGCACGTCCCGGTGGATGGTGTGGTTCGCGACCGGGCGTCCCGCGCACGTGAGCCCCGCACACGTGGTGCCGACCGAGGCCCAGCCGCGGTTCACCGCGCCACCGCGGGCATCGAGCGCGAGGGTGCGCGGTGCGACCCGGTGACGGGAGGCCGAGCATGCCGGAAGTGAGCGTGGTGGTTCCGCTGTACGGCGACCACGAGGCGCGCGCGGTGTTCGCGTCGGTCGCGGCGGCCTGGCTGGCGCAGAGCGTGCGCTGCGAGGTCGTGCTGGCGACGGCCGGGGAACCGGCGCCGGCCGTGCCGCCGGACCTGGACGCGTGCCGGCGGGTGCGTGTGGTCCGGGCCCCGGCCACGAACCTGGCCGCCGGGCTGCTGCGCAACGTGGCGGCGGAATGGGCCAGGGCACCCGTGTTGTACCTGACGGACGCCGACGTGGCCCCGCTCGGGCGGGACTTCGTGGCGCGGGCACTGGAGTTGGCGGCCGGCGGGGCGTTGGCCCAGCCGTGGATGTACCGGCTCGTCGGCGCCGCCGAACTGCCGTCCGGGTGGGCCGCGGTGGACATGGTCCCGGTGGGCCGGGATCCGTTCTGCTTCGTACGGGAGGATCCGGACGGTGTGCTGCGCGGCTTCCCGGACGAGCGCATGGTGTGGGATCCGCCACCGCACGGCGCGCCCGAGGATGTGCAGGCGATCCCGCGCGTGTTGCCCCCGCCGCGGGCGCGGGCGCCGTACGGGCCCCGAAGCCGGTTGTGGCGCGCGCCGTATCAGTGGGGGGCGATGCTGGTGGACCGCCGTACGTTCGACCTCGTCGGCGGCTATTGCCCGCGCTATGTGGGCTGGGGCAGCGAGGACGACGACCTGCTCGCGAAGGTCGCCGCGCGCACCCGGTTGCGGCGGGGCCGGCAACTCGACCGGTCCTGGAGCTGCCTGCACTTCGAGCACCGCACGCCCTACGACGGGAGCGAGCAACAGGCGGCCAACGAGCGGCTGTTGGCCGCGCGGACCGCAGCGGGGCCGGAGGCGATGATCGAACAGGACCTGGCCGCGCACGCGGACCCGGGCGGCGCGCCGTACGGCCATTGAGCCTCGCCGGCCGGGGCGCGGGCGACCGATCGGCCCGCACGATCGGCCGGCGCGGCCTCGGCCACCGCCCGGTCGGTCTACCGGCCCCGCCGGGCTCCCGGGTTCCGGTCGGGCCACCGGACCCGGTCGCGCTACCGGGGCCGGTTCAGCCAGTCGTGGAACAGGCCGAGGCCCGCCGCGCACTGCGAGTGCAGCGGCGTGGGCAGCGCGTCGGGCGCGAACCACTCCAGCGCGTCGAACTTGTGCGGCTCGCCGATCGCGACCCGCTCCGGGTCGACCGCGACCGCGAACACCACCGCGACCCAGTGCGTCTCCACCGGCTCCCCGCGCAGCACGTTGCGCACCCCGATGGTCTCGATCGACAACGCCTCGGTCGCGTACTCCTCGCGTACCTCTCTGGCCACCGCGCGCTCGAAGGTCTCGCCCCACTCCAGCGCGCCCGCGCCGGTGTCCCACGTGCCCGCCTCGTCCCGGGCCGCGGCCGACCGGCGGGCCAACAACACCCTCCCGGCGCCGTCGTGGCACACGAAGACACAGGACACGGACGGGCCGGCGGGCCGGTCCGCCGCCATCAGAAGTGCTCCAGCAACTGCGGGAACGCGGTCAGCGTCAACACCCGGCTGTCGTTCGGATCCAGCTCGCTCTGCTCCAGGACCCAGGTATGCGCGTTCGGGATGAACACCGCGCCCAGACCCGCGCCCCGAGCGGGCAGAATATCGGATTTGGGGGAATTTCCGATCATCCAGGTCGTCTCCGGCACGAGCCCGTGCGTGCGGGTGAGGTCCAGGTAGGCGTCGACACCCTTCTCCGGCACGATGTGCACGCTGTTGAAGTGGTGGGCCAGCGCGGACGCGTCGATCTTGCGCTGCTGCTCCTCGGTGTCGCCCTTGGTCAGCAGCATCAGGTCGTGGCGCGCGCCGAGGGTGGTGAGCGTCTCGACGACCCCGGGGACCAGTTCCACCCGGTTCTCCACCAGCGCGACGGCGAGTTGCTCGATGTGCCGCAATTCCGCGGCGGTGGCCGGCCGCGCGTGCAGCCGCTCCAGCGCCTCGCCCAGGCTGCGCAGGAACATCTTGCTCCCGTACCCGTGCGTGATCGCGTTCGCGGCCTCGATGTCGTTGAGGATCGCGCGGATCTCGGTCCGGTCCAGGGTGGGGTGGTCCAGCCAGTCCAGCCAGTCCTCGATGACCCGCTCGAACAGGACGTTGTTCTCCCACAACGTGTCGTCGGCGTCGAAGATCAGGACCTGACGCGAGAGGCCCGTCGGTGTGCGCATGGTTCGATTCGTCTCTGTCCGCTCGGCGACACTGCGGCGATCATCCTAGAGCCGGCCCCCGGCATGATCATCGTGTTTTCCGGCCGACGCCGTGCCGCCGCCCCGCAACGCCCGGCGCCCGACCCGGGCAGCCCGACGAGGCAGCCCGGCCGGGCGCCGGCCGCTTGTGCGCCACACGCCGATCGCCTGCCTGTGCGGACCGGTGAACAGCGCCGACGCCAACTGTGCCCGGTCGTTGACCCCGACCTTGCGGTGCATCCGCGTCAGGTGTTGCTCCACCGTGCTGACCGTGATGCAGAGCAGCTTGGCTATCTCACTCTTCGTGTGCCCCAGCGCACCAGGTCAGCGCGCCGGCGACACATGCCGCGGCGATCTCCCCCGGGGAGTGGCCCAGGACGGCGGCCGGCCGCACGCCGTGGTCCTGCCACAGCCGGGCGAGGGAGACCGAACCACGATGCGGGCGCTTCTCCGGCACGCCGATGCACGGCATCCGCCCGTCGGGCTCCTCGCTGCGCTCACACGCGGAGCCCGACGGGGGATTGAAGACACGCCCTAGTACTGCTCCGCGAGTAGCTCGCGGGCGCGGCGCGCGGCTTCGGCGACGAGCGACTCCAGCGCACCCGCCGGGATCCCGGGCGGCGGCGTGATGCGCGCCGGCGCGACCGGGTCCGGGACCGGCGGCGGATCGGCGGGCAACGGGTCGGCCGGCCGGTACGCCTCCCGGGCGGTCACCCCGGACCCGGGCAGCCCGGGCCCGGTCGTTCCGGCCCCGGGCAGCCCGGCCGCCGGGGCACGAACGCGGGTGATCGTGTCCCGCTCGCGCAACCGGTCCAGGAACACGCGTTCGCCCCGCCCGCGGATCAACAGCAGCACGAACGGGTCCGCGTCCAGCAGCCAGGCCGTCTGGTAGCTCAACGCGGCGGCGTGCGTGCAGGGCAACTCCCAGTCGGGACAGTCGCATTCCGGATCCAGATCGCCGATGCCGGGGAGCAGCGCGACGTCCGCGTCCTCGGCGGCGCTCACCAGATCGCGCGGCATGTCCCGCTCCACGAGCGCGGCCAGGTGCCCGGCCTTGGCGGCCACCTGGTCGAGGAAGCGATCCCATTGCGCGTCGGTGAACCGTTCGACCCGCACCACGGTCTCGTACGGCGTGCCGTCCGCGTCGTGCACGGTCGCGGCGATCCGGCCCGGGCCGACGGTGATCGGGCCGACCCGGCCCGAGTTGGCGCAGGCCCGGCCCCTGCGCATCGGCTCCTCGGAAAGCGCCGAGTCCTCCAGGGCGTTGGTCCAGGCGCGGCCCCACCAGGTCTGCCCCTTGGCGCCGCGCGACCGGCGGGCGGTGAACGCGGGGAAGACGCGGGCGGGTTCGGCGCTCATCGGGCGCTCATCGGTCATCGGGCGCTCCTCAGCTCGACCAGGTCCGCGAGTTCGGTGTCGGAGAGTTCGGTCAGCGCCGCCTCGCCGCCGGTGAGCACCGACTCGGCCAGCGCGCGCTTGTCGCGCAACATCTCGGCGATCCGGTCCTCGATGGTGCCCTCGGCGATGAACCGGTGCACCTGGACCGGCCGGGTCTGGCCGATCCGGTACGCGCGGTCGGTGGCCTGTTCCTCGACGGCCGGGTTCCACCAGCGGTCGTAGTGCACGACATGGTCGGCGCGGGTGAGGTTGAGCCCGGTGCCGGCCGCCTTGAGCGAGAGCAGGAAGATGGGCACCTCGCCGTCCTGGAAGCGGGCGACCAGGGTGTCCCGGCGGGCGGGCGAAGTGCCGCCGTGCAGAAGCTGGTTGCCGATGCCCCGGGCGTCGAGGTGGCGGGCGAGCAGTCTGGCCATGGTGACGTACTGGGTGAAGACCAGGACCGCGCCGTCCTCGGCGAGGATGGTGTCCAGGAGTTCGTCGAGCAGTTCGAGCTTGCCGGAGCGACCGTCCAGGCGGGGTGCGCTCTCCTTGAGGTACTGCGCGGGGTGGTTGCAGATCTGCTTGAGCCCGGTGAGCAGGCCGACGATCCGCCCGCGCCGGGCCATACCCTTGCTGTCCCGCAGCTCGGCCATCGCCTCGCGCACCGCCGCCTCGTACAGCCCGGCCTGCTCGCGGGTGAGCGACACGGGCTGATCGGTCTCGGTCTTGGCGGGCAGCTCCGGGGCGATGCCCGGATCGGACTTGCGGCGGCGGAGCAGGAACGGCGCGATCAGCCGGCCCAGTCGCTCCGCCGTGGGGCCGTCCCGATCGGCCTCCACCGGCTTGACCCAACGGCGGCGGAACGCGGCGAGGTTGCCGAGCAGGCCCGGGGTGGTCCAGTCGAGGATGGCCCACAGCTCGGACAGCCGGTTCTCCACCGGGGTGCCGGTGAGCGCGACCCTGGCCCGGGCCGGAATCGCGCGCAGCGCCTTGGCGGTGCCGGAGCTGTGGTTCTTGACGTGCTGAGCCTCGTCCGCGACCACCAGGTCCCACGGCACGGCGGCCAGGCGGGCGCGATCCAGGCGCATCGTGCCGTACGTGGTGAGCACGAAGCCGTCGCCGAGGTCGTCGAGGGTGCGGGTGGCGCCGTGGAAGCGGCGCACCGGGGTACCCGGCGCGAAGCGCTCGATCTCCCGCTCCCAGTTGCCGAGCAGCGAGGCCGGGCAGACCACGAGGGTCGGCGCGGCCTCGGCCGGGTCGCTGCACACGGTCCGGCGGTGCAGGTGCAGCGCGATCAGGGTGACGGTCTTGCCCAGGCCCATGTCGTCGGCCAGGCAGCCGCCCAGGCCCAGCGAGGTCATGCGATCCAGCCAGCGCAGGCCGCGCAGTTGGTAGTCGCGCAGGGTCGCGGCAAGCGCCTCGGGCGCGGCGATCGGCTCGCCGCCGGCGTCCGGATCGGCGATCCGCGCGCGCAGGTCGTCCAGCCACGTCGAGGTGCCCACCTCGATCCGCTTGCCGGCCACCTCGGTGCCGCCGGTCAGGGCCGCGTTCAGCGCCTCGATCGGGGTGAGCGGTTTGATCGAGCGGTTGCGGGCCTTGGCGGCCAGGGCGGGGTCGACCAGCACCCACTGATCGCGCAGACGGACCACGGGTCGGTGCGATTCGGCCAGCGCGTCCATCTCGGCTGCGGTCAACGGGTGCTCGCCGAGCGCGAGTTGCCAGTCGAAGCCGAGCGGGGTGTCGCCGCCGAGGAAGGCGCGCAGATCACCGGGCGCCCGGTCGCGGGCGCCGACCACGGCCTTGGCGGTGAGGTCGCGGACGAGATCGCGCGGCCAGTGCACCTCGACACCGGCTGCGGCCAGCCGGGCGGTCGCGGCGCCGAGCAGCGCCCCGAGGTCGTCGTCGCCGACCACCACGCGGTCCGGCACGCCGGCGTTCAGCAGTGGTTCCAGGGCGGGCCACACCCGGGCGGCCCGGCGCAGCGCGAGCAGTACGTCCAGCCGGGCGCGTTCGCCGAAGCGCGGGTCGGTGCCGGTCCACAGAGTGTCCGCGTCGATCACCGCGGTCGGGTCGGCGAGCGAGTGCACCTGGACCACGGCCCGGAACGGCGCGTGTTCGACGTCGTACGTCTCCAGCCGCAGCGAGATCCGCACGCCGGTGTCGATCCCGGCGGCGACCCGGTCCGACCACGGGCGCAACTCGGGCAACCGGCGCGGAGCGGCGGCGGCGAACGCGGAGGCGTCGTCGGCGGACGCGGTGGAGTCGCCGACACGCGACGTCGCGGCGGTGCGCGGCATGGTGTCGGCGACCGCGTCCAGGAAGGCGCGGACCAGCGGCGCGGCCTCCGGGAGCAGCGCGCCGCCCGGCGTCGGGATCGCCCGCGCCTCGCCGGGCATCGCGTCGGCGAGCGCTCGCACCCGCTCCACGTCGGCGGCGTCCAGCGGCCCGGCCCGCCACGCGTCGTGGTCGCCGGGGGAGAGGCCGGGCAACATCCGGCCGCGCGCGACCAGTTGCAGCGCGAGCACGGTGGCCGCGCCCCAGAACGCGGCGGCCGGGTGGGCGTCCGGGGCCCGGCGGGCCCGGGAGAGCAGCCGGACCGCGTCGGTGACCGGCACGCGCACGGCGGGATGGGTGTGCTCGATGCCGTCGGCGTCGAGCACGGTGACGGTGTCGGTGCCGGTCGGGTGCGGCCAGAAGGCGACGGTGCCGGCGCGGGGCGGATCGGCCGGCGCGAAGGTGGCGGCGCGTCGGATCAGGTCGGGCGGGGCGTGGGTGACGCGGGTGGCGATGTTCGTTACTCCTGTGTCGCGGGGGGTTCGGTGTGCCGGGCGGATTCCCCGGCCTCGGCGGGCTCGGCGTGCCGGGCGGGTTCGGGGGACTCCGCAGGCCGGGCGGGGTCCGCGGACTTCGCGGGCTCGCGGGAGCGGATCAGCGTCTCGATGCCGTCCAGGACCAGGCGCAGGCCGAACTCGAAGCTCGCCTCGGGCGGCTCCTCGTAGGTGCCGGCGGCCCAGACCCGGGTGAGGGTGGGGAAACGGGCGGGCTGGATCAGGCGTTCCAGGTAGGGCGTGCTCTCCGTCCACCAGTCCTCGTAGCCCACGCCGCTGTTCGCCGCGTCCCGGTTGACGTCGACGGCGACCTGGGTGACCCCGCGGACGTACGCGTCCACGAGTCCGACCACGTGTGCCATCTCGGCCTCGGTCAGCCCGAGGTCGGCGACGGTGCGCAGCGCCACCTCGGCCCGGGCGGTGATCCTGGGGCCCATCAACAGCAGTCCGGGACCCCACAGTTGCACCACCCACGGGTGCCGTTGGGCGAGCGCGTGGTCGGCGCGCGCCTGCCGCTCCAGCGCCGTGCGCCAGCCGAGCCCGATGGGGTCGGGCAGCTCGCTCTCGCCGAGCACGGTGTCGAACATGACGTGCAGCAGCTCGGCCTTGCCCGGCACGTAGGTGTACAGCGACATGGTGCCGACCCCCAGGCGCTCGGCGACCGCGCGCATGGACAGCGCGCCGAGCCCGTCGGTGTCGGCGATCGCGATGGCCGCGAGCACGATGCGGTCCACGGTCAGTCCCTGTTTGGGACCCCTGGTCGGCCCCTCGCCGGTGCGCCACAACAACGCGAGCGTCCGCGCGGGATCGGCGCGCCCACTCTTTTCTCGTGCCACGTGCGTGCCTCTCTCGGGAAACTCCGTATGGCGTACGGTACGTCATCCGGAATTGATCGACAAGTGCCGTGGATTCGATCGGGAGCACGCTTGCGCGACAACTCCGTATGTCGTACGGTACGGCGTACGGAGCAACTTCGTACGTTGTACAGAGTTGGCTTTCGAGGGCATGACCCGAGAGCGCGACAAGCCGAACAAGAAGGGGTGTACATGCCACTGGCGATCTCCGCCGAGGGTGTGACCAAGACCTACGGCGCCGAGCGGGCGTTGGACGGGTTCGATCTGGAGGTGCCGGTCGGGACGGTGCACGGGCTGCTCGGACCCAACGGGGCGGGCAAGACCACGGCGGTGCGGATCCTGACCACACTGCTGGCGTCGGACGGCGGGCGGGCCGAGGTGGCCGGGCTCGACGTGACGCGGGACGCGGCGAGGGTACGGGCCCGGATCGGGCTGCTCGGGCAGCACGTCGCACTGGACGAGATGCTCGGCGGGCGGCAGAACCTGGAGATGTTCGGCCGGCTGCACCACCTGGGTGCCCGCAAGGCCCGGATCCGGGCCGGCGAGCTGCTGGAGCGGTTCGCGCTGACCGACGTCGCCACGCGGGCGGTGACCACGTACTCGGGCGGCATGCGGCGCCGGCTGGACCTGGCCGCGTCGCTGATCCTGGCGCCCGACGTGCTGTTCCTGGACGAGCCGACCACCGGGCTCGACCCGCGCGGGCGCACCGAGGTGTGGGACGCGGTGCGCGAACTGGTGGCGGGCGGCACCAGCGTGCTGCTGACCACGCAGTACCTGGAGGAGGCGGACATGCTCGCGGACGCGATCTCGGTGGTCGACCACGGCCGGGTGATCGCCCGGGGCACACCCACCGAGCTCAAGTCCCGGCTCGGCGGCGACCGGATCGACGTGGTGGTCCGCGACCCGCTCGACCTGGGCGCGGCGGCCGCGATCCTGACCGACGTGGGCGCCGGCAATCCGGAGATCCACCACGACCAGCGGCGGGTGGGCATCGCGGTCTCCGACCGGGTGGCCGCGCTGACCGGCACGGTGCGGGCGCTGCACGACGCGGGCATCGAGGCCGAGGACATCGCGCTGCGCCGACCCACGCTGGACGAGGTCTTCCTGACCATCACCGGAGTGCGTCGGGACGAGAAACCGGACGACCGCGCGGGCGGACCGCCGCGCGCGGCGGGCAAACCCGGCACGGGCGACAAGGCGGAGGTGGCCGGATGAGTACCGCACTGCGCTGGGCCGTGCTGGACACCTGGACGCTGACCCGGCGCGCGTTCGCGCACTGGGCCCGCCAACCCGCGCCGGTACTGGTCGGGTTGCTGTTCCCGGTGCTGATGGTGCTGATGTTCGGCTACCTGTTCGGCGGCGGAATGGACGTGCCGGGTGGCGGCGACTACCGCGAGTTCCTGATGCCGGGGATGTTCGCGATGACGATGGTCTTCGGCATCGAGTCCACCTTCACGGCGGTCGCCGGCGACGCCTCGCGCGGGGTGACCGACCGATTCCGGTCGATGCCGATGTCCCGCTCGGCGGTGGTCGGCGGTCGGGTGCTCGCCGACATGCTGCACGCCGCCGTCGGACTGCTCGTGCTGATCGGCTGCGGGCTCGCAGTGGGCTGGCGCTGGCACGAGGGACCGGGACGGGCGGCGCTCGCCGTCGCGCTGCTGCTGGCGCTGCGGCTGGCGGTGTTGTGGATGGGCATCTACCTGGCGCTGCGCGCGAAGGGGCCGGAGTCGGTCGCGGCCCTGCAGATCCTGGTCTGGCCGCTGGGCTTCTTGTCCAACGTGTTCGTGGCGCCGCAGACGATGCCCGGCTGGCTGGGCACGATCGCCGAGTGGAATCCGCTGTCCGCGAGCGCGGGCGCCGGCCGCGAGTTGTTCGGGAACCCCGGCTGGGCCGGCGGCTCCTGGATCGCCGACCACGCGGTCCTGATGGCCTTCGTCTGGCCGCTGGTGCTCATCGCGATCTTCGCGCCGTTGTCGGTACGGCGCTATCGCGGACTCGGGCGGTAGGGCTGCCCCGTCCCGGCACCGGGTCGGCGTCCGGCCGCTCGCGAACCCGCGAGCGGCCGGACGCGCCATCCACGGACCGCGATCAGGCGGGCCCCTCGCCACGCTCGACCAGATCCCAGGCGTGGGCGAACAGTTCGGGCAGGGTCAGGCGCCAGACCTGGTCCTCCCACACCCGTTTGCCGATCAAGTGCACACCCAGCAGATTCGCCTTCCACACCTCGATCGGCCACAGCGGCTTGCGGGCCTCGGCCCAGTCGCCCGGCAGGAAGACCCCACGACCGGCGCGCGCCCGCTTGTCCGCGACCACCACGCCGGCCGTCACCAACGCCGCCGCGGCCTGCCGGTGGCGGGCGGCGTTCCAGCCGTTCCACAGCCGGACCCGTCGATCGCTCGGGCGCGCGATCGCGAGCAGTTGCAGGTACAGCGCGGCGGCGTCGGCGTCCACGCCGAGTGCCTTCTCGACCCGTGCGACCGTCTCCGGCGCGCTCAGCGCCGGATTGCCCTCGTACCCGCCGACCGGCAGCGCGTCGCCGGCCACCCGATCCACCACCCGCGCGCACCAGTCCCCGCGCAGCATGTCGACGGCGTCGCGCACCGGTGCGCCACCGGAGGCGACCCGCCGCAGCAGGTTCGAACGCTCGTCGTCACCGTAGAGCGCGGGCCGGAAGTACAGCCGTACGAACGGATCGGGGGCGCGTTCGGTGGGTGTGGCGAGGGTGGCGATGGTCAGGCCGTCGTCGAAGTTCGCCGACGTCAGCGGGAGCGGTCCGGCATGCGGGCGATCGCCGAACAGCGCCCGCAGGCGGTCGGCGCCCTCGTTGGAGCGCGCGGTGTAGCCGGCGTTCAGCAGCAGTCCCGGATGATCGAGCCGGGCGCGCACGGCGGCCACCACGGCGGGCAGCCCGGCGCGGACCGGATCCCCGGCGGGCAACTCGGCGTAGACGGTCGGCAGCGCGACATCGAGCGCCATCAGGAACTCCGCGAACCAGCGCTCGCCCTGCCCTTCGCTGGTGCTGTACGTCCCATGGGTGCCCTCCACCAGCCACGAGTCGTGGTTCCGGCTGGTCAGCGGGTGTGTCTCGGGGGCCAGGAAGGCGGCGCACACGTGCGCGGCCGGGGTGTGCAGGGTGACGCGACCGAGCTCGGCGAGCACGGCGAGGGTCTCCTCCGGCACCGGCCGCGCCCGCCCGAACCGCTCCCGCCACGCGGCGGCGATCCCGGCCGCGAGCGCACCCGGGGCGGCGTCCTCCCACAGATCGGCCGGATCCTCGGGCAACACGCGCGCGAACAGCTCCAGCCGCTCGAGTTCGGTCAGCCGGCCCAACTCGTCGTAACCGGCGTCGGCTTCGGCCGTGCTCAGCCCGAGCAGGCGGCGCTGGTCGGGATTCAGCGGCGGCAGCGTGCGGATCCCGCCGGCATCGCCGGTCAGCAGCAGCACCGCCGCCGCCCGGGACACGCCCGTCTCCTCGGCGAGCAGTCGCGCCGCCGCCGGATCCCAGGCGATCGGCCCGCGTTCGCGCACCAGCGCGACCAGGCGGCGCAGTTGCCGCGCGTCGCCCCAGCCGTGGGCGACCTCGACCCAGTCGGTCGGCTCGCCGAACACGGGCGGATCGGCGTCCCCGGCCCGCACCTGGAGCACGCCGCAACGGCCGTCACGCGGCCACGTCGTGGCGATCGTGGCCCCTCGCCCGTCGCGCACGGCCTTGGCGTCGGCGCGCGCGGAACCCACGCGTATCCGGGTCGTCGGGTCGGCCAGCGGCGTGCCCGCCCAGTTCTCCAGGAACCCCAGCAGGGCCTCGCGCTGCTGCGCCGAGGTGGTCGGGGCCGCGGCGCGCAGCGCGATCGCGCCGATCCGGCCGATCAGCGGCGGCCAGGACCCGTCGCCGATGATCCCCGGGCCGTCCTCCTCGGCCGGCGGATCCCACGTGCCGGCGAGATAGCCGCCGACCCGCTCGACGCCCGCCAACACATTCCAACTCCACATCCCCAGACCGGTGACCAGCCCCGACAATGCCGGGGAGAGCCACTGATCACGAGGATCAACCGTCGTAGGTGCCATGCCGACATCCCTATCGCGTCGCGCCGACGCGGCCGGCGGCGCCCCACTCCCACGCGTTGCCACGGCTCACGACACCGGCGAGACCGGCGACGCCGACGCTCACAACACCAGCCACAACGCGGTCGTCGACGCGACCAGCCCCAGCGGCACGGTCAGCAGCCCCAGCCGAGTGAAGGCCGCCAGGTCGGCGTCCGTGTCGTGCTCGCGCAACACCCGCCGCCACAACAGCGTCGCCAGCGACCCGACGTAGGTCAGGTTCGGGCCGAGGTTCACCCCGATCAGCACGGCGAGCACGGGCCCCGGACCCGCGCCGGTGCTCGCAGTGAGCGGCAGCAGCGCGAGTACGGCCGGCAGGTTGTTGATCAGGTTCGCCAGACCGGCCGCGACGGCGGCGATCGCGAGCAGGGCCGGCCACGAGGACCCGGCCGGCAACACGTGGGCGAGCGCGTCGCCGAGCCCGTTGTCGACCACGGCGGTGACCACGACCCCCAGCGCGAGCACGAACAGGCAGAACAGCGGATCGGCCGCGCCGAGCAGGCCGCGCACCGTGGTGTGCCGGCGGCGCAGCGCGCGCACGCCGAGCACCAGCACACCGCCGAGCGCGGCCCACACCGGTTCGAGTCCGGCGAGCGAGGTGACCGCGAACCCGGCCAGCGTGCAGGCCAGGACGACCAGCACGAAGATCGGCACCCCGGTGGTCGGCGTCGCCGTCGGCGGGGTGAGCGGCGCGGCCAGGTCGGTGCGGAAGAAGCGGCGGAACACCACGTACTCGACCACGATCGCCACCAGCCACGGCAGCGCCATCAGCAGCGCGAAGCGCCCGAAGGACAGGCCGCTGACGGTGAACGCGAGCAGGTTGGTCAGATTCGACACCGGCAGCAACAGCGAGGCGGAGTTGGCCAGATGCGCACACGCGTACGCGTGCGGGCGGGCGCGGGCACCGACCCGCGCCGCCGTGGCGAACACCACCGGCGTCAGCAGTACGACGGTCGCGTCCAGGCTCAGCACGGCGGTCACCACGGCGGCGACCACGAACACCCCGGACAACAGCCGACCCGGCCGGCGCCGACACAACCGGGCCACCGCGTTCCCGGCCGCGACGAACAGGCCCTCGTCCGCGCACAGCTTGGCCAGCACCAGCACGGCGGCCAGGAACGCGACCACCGGCGACAACGTGCGCACCTGCTCCCGGGCCGCGTCGAAGGACACCGCCCCGGCGGCCACCACCAGGACCGCCGCCGGCACCGCGGCGACCGCCTCGGGCCATCCGCGCGGCCGGGCCACGGCGAACGCGAGCACCGCGGCCAGCAGCACGACGGACAACGTCTCGGCGGCGGCGGTACCCACGGTCATCTCCCCGGCGAAGGTCGGACGGTGCCGATCGACCGACCGGGTCGACGAGCGGCCCACCACCCTGCCGGCCGCCCTTTTCCGGCTCGACGGCGGGCCCGGGGTCGGGTATCCCGGGCCCGGAGTCGGGTTCCTCCGGCTCGGGGCCGCGCCGCCCGGCCCGCAGCCGGGTTCGTCCGAAGTGTCAGCTCGCCCGGGCCCGCTCCGCCGTCGCCAACGCGGCTCGCAGGAATTCCGCGGTCGCCGAGTCCTCGGCCTTGACCAATTCCGCCGGCGTGCCCTCGAACACCACCGTGCCGCCGTGCTTGCCGCCGCCCGGACCAAGGTCGAGGACGTGGTCGGCGCGCTTGACCACGTCCAGGTTGTGCTCGACCACCACGACGGTGTTGCCCGCGTCCACGAGCCGGTCCAGCAGTCGGATCAGTGTCTCCACATCGGACATGTGCAGGCCCGTGGTCGGCTCGTCGAGGATGTACACGCTGCCGGCCTTGTGCAGTTCGCTCGCCAGCTTGAGCCGCTGCAACTCGCCGCCGGACAGCGAACTCAGCGGTTGCCCCAGGGTCAGGTAGCCCAGCCCGACCGAGACCAGCGACCGCACCCGAGTGCGCAGCGCCTTCTCGGTGAAGTAGTCCACCGCCTCCTCGGCGGTCAGCGCCAACACCTCCACGATCGACTTGCCGCGCAGCCGGTACGCCAGGACCTCGTCGCGGAACCGCCGCCCCTCGCACGCCTCGCAGCGCGTGGTGACCGGGTCCATGAACGCCATGTCGGTCCGGATCACGCCGCGCCCCTGGCACTCGGGACACGCACCGAGCGAGTTGAACGTGAACATCCCCGGGTCCACGTCGTTGGCCTTCGCGAACAGCTTGCGCACGGTGTCCAGCACGCCGACGTAGGTCGCCGGCGTCGAGCGTGAGGAGATGCCCACGCCCGACTGGTCGACCACCACCGCCTGCGGGTGCGCGGCGACCAGCACGTCCGAGATCAGCGTGCTCTTGCCCGAGCCCGCGACGCCGGTGACCACGGTGAGCACGCCGGTGGGGATGTCCACGTCCACGTTCCGCAGGTTGTGCAGGTTCGCGCCGCGAATCTCCAGCGCGCCGGTGGGCCGGCGAAAGCTCGGCTTGAGCGGGCTGAGCCGGCGCAGCGCGCGCCCGGTCGGCGAGTTCGCGGCGCACAGTTCGGCGAAGCTGCCCTCGAACGTGACGGTGCCGCCGTGGATGCCCGCTCCCGGGCCGACGTCGACGACGTGGTCCGCGATCGCGATCACGTCCGGGTCGTGTTCGACCACCAGCACGGTGTTGCCCTTGTCCCGCAGCCGGGTGAGCAGGTCGTTGAGTCGGACCACGTCGCGCGGATGCAGTCCCACACTCGGTTCGTCGAAGATGTACGTCATCCCGGTCAGGCTCGAACCGAGGTAGCGCACCATCTTCAGCCGCTGCCCCTCGCCGCCGGACACCGTCGAGGTGGGCCGGTCCAGGTGCAGGTAGCCGAGCCCGATCGCGACGATCCGCTCCAACGCGACCGCCGCCGGTCGCGCGACCCGCCGCGCGACCGGATCGGCCAGTCCGGTGAGCACCTCGACCAGGTCGGCGATCTCCATCGCCGCGTAGTCCGACAACGAGCGGCCCTCGATCAGCGATGTGCGCGCCGCCTCGTTGAGCCGGGCCCCCGCGCAGTCCGGACACGCTCCGTCGGTGACGAACCGGGCGATCGTCTCGCGGCTCTTCTCCGCCAGCGCCGAGGTGTCCCGCTTGAGGTAGAGCCGGTTGAACCGGTCGACCAACCCCTCGTAGTCGATGTGGTGCCGGCCGTTGTTGTTGACGATCTCCACCTTGGCGCCGGTGCCGTACAGGAACAGCCGCCACTGCTCGTCGGTGAACTCGCGGATCGGGACGTCGGTGGGGTAGAGGTCGTGGTTCGCGTACAGCTGCCACTGCCAGCCGCCGACCGCGAACCCCGGGTGCCGGATCGCGCCGTCGCCGATCGTGCGGCTCGGGTCGATCAGCGCGTCCAGGTTCAGCCGGACGGTGTGCCCGAGGCCCTCGCAGGTCGGACACATGCCGTTCGGGTCGTTGAACGAGTAGTGGTTGGAGGGTCCGGCCGACGGGGTGCCGTGCCGCGAGAACAACACGCGCAGCAGCGGGTGGATGTCGGTCATCGTGCCCACCGTGGACCGCGAGTTGCCGCCGATCGGGCGCTGGTCGACGATGATCGCCGTCGACAGGTGCTCGATCGAGTCCGCCTCGGGGCGCTCGTGCTTGGGCAGCCGGTTGCGGATGAACGCCGTGAACGTCTCGGCGAGTTGCCGCTGCGACTCGACCGCGATGGTGTCGAACACGATCGACGACTTGCCCGATCCGGAGACTCCGGTGAACACCACGATCCGGTTCTTGGGGATGCGCAGCGACACCCCCTTGAGGTTGTGCTCCCGGGCGCCGGTGATCACGATGCTGTCGTAGTTCATGGCACCAACGTACGAAGGGGTCCCTGACACGTGTTGTCAAGGATTTCGGAGCGATTCGGCACCGGTCGCGGAACCGCCCGCTGTCGCGCGGACCGATGCGGCGGCGCACAAACGGGTTGCGCGGGACGGTGTCCATCCAGCACCATCGCCGCCATGACGAACCCGAACCGAGAGGGCGGCGACCGCCCCCGCGCGTGAACGCCCCGACGTCGGCGCCCGAGCCGATCGACCCGACCGACCCGACCGAGACGACCGCGGCGCCTTTGAGCCCGACGGTGCACGATCCGCTCTTCGCCGGCTACGGCGACGCGACGTACCAGGCGATTCTGGCCGATCGCGACGGCCCGACGGCCCGCGAGATGTTCGCGCGAAGCGCCGATCCGGATCCGGCCGTCCGGCGGCGCGTGATGACGCTGTTGACCACCGTGAGCCATGCGGTCCAGCGATGGCCGGCCGCCGCCGACATCGCCGCGAACCTGCTGATCGACCCCGACGAACGGGTACGCCGCGCGGCGGCCTGGCTGCTCGCGCAGGCCGATCTCGACCGGGCACTGCACATGGCCCACGAACCACCCGCCGACCCGGTGGCCGGCCTGGCACTCGTCGAGGCCGCGCTCGGCCGTTGGGCCCCCGGCACCGAGGCCGCGCGACTGGATCTGGCCGGGCACCTGCGCGAACACCCGGATCCGGCCGTGCGGTTGCGGGCGGGCTTCGCGGCGCTCGCGCTGTGCGCGCCGGAGCGGCGGGGGAACTGGGAGCGGGTGATCCGGGGCGCACTGGGCTCGGCCGAGCGCCTGTCCGGTCCGGGTTCGCCGGTCACGTGGAGCGCGGCCGAGCTGTTGGCCTCCGCGTTCGAGCGCGGCGGACGTGCCGAGATCGACTGGTACCTGTGGGCCGACCTGCTGATGCGTTCCCCGGACCCGGCGACGGCGCGGGTGGGGATCGGGTTCGGCCGCGAGGCGATCGGGAAGTGGCGGGCCGGCCCGGTCCGTTTGTTGCCGGCCCTCGGCCACGCGCTCGACCACGAGGACCCGGACGTACGGGCGGCCGCGCTGCACACGATCGGCGGCTCCACACAGGCCACCCGGGGCGCCGCCGACCGCCTGGCGCGACTGACGGCCGACCCGATCGCGGGCTGGCCGGCCGTCGTGGCCCTCGCGCGCGAGGGTGATCGCCGGGCACTCCCGGCGGTTCGCGCGGCACTGTTCACGGCGGCGACGGACGCGACGCACCCGGGGTTGACGCGGGCCGCGGCCGGCTTCGCCGACGACCCGTCGGCGCTCCTGCCGGCCGCCGGACTCGACCGACTGGCCAGGCACGACGCCGCCTCCTGTGTACGTTCGCTCCGCGAGCGGGGGTGCCTGCTGCCGGCGGCCGTGGCCGCGCTGAACCCCGACGCGCCGGCCGACGCGGCGGTGGTGCCCGCGTTGATCGCGACGCTGTCCGACGTGGCGAGCGTCGAGGCGCACACGTGGCCGCGCGCGCGGATCGCGCAGGTGCTGGGCGAGTTCGGCCCGGCCGCGGGCGAGGCCGTACCGCTGCTCGCGCGCCTGGTCGCCGAGGCGCCCGAGACGCTCGCACAACACGCCGCCCTCGCGCTGATCCGGATCACCGGCGATCGCCGGCTCGCGGAGGCCCGCCTCGACGCGCTCGAATCGGTGATCCGGCGACCGCGCCAGGCCGTGGTGCTCTTGGAGTGGCTGGTCGACAACGGCGGCCTGAGCCCGCGCCATTCGGCCGCGCTGTGGTCGATGGCGGCGGACCCCGACCGGACCTACGCCCGCGTCCTGGAACCGCTGTGGCGGCATGCCGGCGCCGCCGCGCTGCCGGTCCTGCTCGCGTCGCTGCCGCGATTGCTGGACGCCGACGTGTACGCCTCGTCCGTGTACCGCCTGCTGGACGAGATGGGCGCGGCGGCGGCCCCGCTGCTGCCCGCCCTGGACACGATCGTCGACTCGCCCGAGCGCCCGCCGCTCCTCGACGACGACCGGGACCGGATACGCCTGGACGAGGCGCTCGTCGAGCGCGCCCGCGCCGCGCGGGCCCGGATCGCCGCAGCTATTGCAAGTGGTGTGCAAGTACTCGGTAATGGCAACTAAGCTCGTGCCATGAGTGCCTCACCCATCGTCCTCGGCATCGAATCGTCCTGCGACGAGACCGGAGTCGGCCTGGTCCGGGACGGCCGGCTGCTCGGCCACGCGGTGGCCACCAGCATGGCCGAACACGCCCGATTCGGCGGCGTCGTACCGGAGATCGCGGCCCGCGCGCACGTGCACGCGGTCACCCCGACGGTGCGCGCCGCGCTGGACGCGGCCGGGCTGCGCCGGCGCGACATCGGCGCGGTCGCGGTGACCACCGGCCCCGGTCTGGCCACCGCGCTCCAGGTCGGCGTGGCCGCCGCGAAGGGCTTCGCACTCGCGCTGGACGTGCCCCTGTACGGCGTGCACCACCTGGCCGGACACGTCGCCGCCGACACCCTCGAACACGGCGCGCTGCCCGACCCGTGTGTCGTGCTGATCGTCTCCGGCGGCCACACCTCGCTGCTGCTCGTGCGCGACCTCGCCCGCGACCCGATCACCCACCTCGGCGACACGCTCGACGACGCGGCGGGGGAGTGCTTCGACAAGGTGGCCCGGGTGTTCGGCCTGCCCTACCCGGGCGGGCCGGCGATCGATGCCGCCGCGCGCGACGGCGACCCGCGCGCCGTCGCCTTCCCGCGCGGGCTCACCGGACCGCGTGACGACCCGTACGCGTTCTCCTTCTCCGGTCTCAAGTCCGCCGCCGCCCGCTGGGCCGAGCGCTCGCGCGCCGCAGGCGCCGAGTTGCCGGTCGCCGACGGCGCCGCCGCGCTCCAGGAGGCGGTGGCCGACGTGCTGACCCGAAAGGCCGTCGCGGCCTGTGTCGCACACGACGTGCGCACCCTCGTCGTGGTCGGCGGCGTCGCGGCCAACTCCCGGGTGCGCTCGCTCGCGGCCGAGCGCTGCGCCGCCGCGGGCATCACGCTGCGGGTGCCGCCGCCGCGCCTGTGCACCGACAACGGCGCGATGATCGCCGCCGTCGGCGACCTGCTGATCCGCGCCGGCGTCGCGCCGGCCCCGCTCGACGTGTCGATCGACCCGTCCGCACCCCTGGAGTACGCGTGCCTGCACCCCGTGGCGACACCCGCGCGAGCGGCCGGATGACCCCGGAGATCCGCCGATTCACCGCCGCCGAGCTCACCCGGTACGCGGAGGGCATCCGCGCCGTCTACGCCGAGGCCTTCGCCGAACCGCCGTGGGACGAGGGGCCGGAGCAGGCCGACGAGTACCTGCGGCGGCTGGCGGCGGACGCCGGCCGGCCCGGCTTCGTCGGCGTCGTCGCGGTGGCCGAATCCACCGGCGCCGTGCTCGGGTTCTGTACCGCGTGGACCACCACGACACCGATGCCCACCGGCCGCTCGTACGACCGGGTCGCCGAGACGCTGGGTCCGGAGCGGACCCGGGCGTGGCTCTGCGGCGCGCTGGAGGTGGACGAACTCGCGGTCTCCGGCGCGGCCCGGGGCACCGGAGCCGCCGCCGCGCTGCTGGAAGCGGTGACCGCCGACGCCGTCGACGGCCGCTCCTGGTTGCTCACCTCCACGCAGGCGGAACCGGCCCTGCGCTTCTACGCGCGCCAGGGTTGGCGGCGGATCGCCTCGGCCGAGTGGCCGGGCACGGTGGTGCTGCTGCACCCCCGGCACCCGGCGCACGATGCGGCGGTGCCGCAGGGTCAGGGCGCGGAGCGCAGCAACCAGTCGTTGTTCGCGTCGCGGCCGAACTCGGGGTCGTTGGGCGGATCGGCCGGGAGTTCCTCGACCTGATCGGCCGGTGCCACCCGCTCGGGCAGCTTGCCCCAGCGCTCGGCGCGAGCCGCCTCGGCGGTGCGATCGGCGGCCTTGTCGGGAGTCTCCTCCACCGACGGATGTCCACGCTGCTCTTCGTTGCCCATGAGCCCCTGCCCGGTTCGGACGTGCACGCTGACACCCCAACGGTACCGCCACCCGACCCGGGGATACTGGGGACGTGTATGTCGAACGTCGTTCCCGGCTGGCACCGCTGATCGTGTGGACCCGCACGGTCGAGACGGCCGGATCCGGTCGCGTGCTGCCGGACGGGTGCATGGACCTGATCTGGTCCGGCGACGAGTTGATCGTGGCCGGACCCGACACCGCCGCGCACCTGGTCCAGGACAGCCCGGGCGCGCGCCACGCGGCGGTGCGCTGCGCCCCCGGGTTCGGGCCCGCGCTGTTCGGGACGCCCGCCGACGCGCTGCGCGACCGGCGGGTCCCGCTGGCCGATGTGTGGGGCGAGCGCGACGCACGGGAGTTGGCCGAGCGAATCTCCGCCGCCGCCGACCCGGCCGCCGTCCTGGAACACGTGGCCGCCGAGCGGCTGCGCGAGCACGACGCCGACACGGCACGGTTCGCAGGCACCGTGGTCGGCGAACTGCGGGCCGGCGCGGACGTCGCCACGGTCGCGGCCGGGGTCAACCTGAGCGAGCGTCAACTGCACCGCCGCTCGCTCGCCGCGTTCGGCTACGGGCCCAAGACGCTGGCCCGGGTGCTGCGCCTGGACCGCGCGCTGGACCTGGCCCGACGGGGCGTCCCGGCCGCCAGGGTCGCGGCCGTCACCGGCTACGCCGACCAGGCCCACTTCGCGCGGGACGTCAAGGCGCTGGCCGGCGTCCCGCTGCGCACCCTGCTGGGTTGAACCCCGACGCTCGCCCCGCTGCCCGGCCGGCTACTGTGCGGCGTCCGGCAGGGGTGCCATCAGGTCGACGCCGTTTCCGTCCGGGTCGTGCACGACCGCGTACCGCTGGCCCCAGAACGCGTCCCACGGCGGCAGGTGGCCGGTGTGTCCGGCCGCGACCAGTTCGCCGTACAGCTTGTCCACCGCGGCCGGATCGGCGCACATGAAGGCCAGCGCGGCCCGATGACCGCCGGTCGGCGCGGTCCACTCGGGGTCGAACGAGCGGACCGTTCCGACCGTGTCCAGGACCAGCAACGGCCCGCCGGGCAAGGTCACCTCGACGTGCGGCAGCGCGTCGTCCCCGGCGGGGATGTCCAGGCCGAGCGCGCGGTAGAACGCGAGCGACGCGGGCATGTCGGCGACCACGAGGCCGATGAAGTGGAAACGCAACGCGGGAGAAGTCATGCCCTCACGCTAGCCGGCGCCGGCGGCCGGGATCTTGAACGAATCGGACGTGTTCGCGCGACGGACCCGAACGTGTTCGCGTGACGCGTCCGGACGAGTTCAGGCCCGTGCCCGACGAGTCGCCGTCACGGCCAGCAACCCGGTCGCCGCGGCCAGGGCGCCGCCGAACCACAACACGGCGGACGTGGCCACCGCGTCCACCGCGACGCCGCCGAGCAGCGAACCGAGCGCGATGGCGACCTGGAAGCCGGTCACGAACACCGCCGACGCCGCCTCGGGGGCGTCCGGCGCCGAGCGCGACAACCACGCCTGCAACCCCACCGGCACCGCGCCGTACGCGAGCCCCCACGCGAGCATCGCGGCCACCGTGCCCGGCGTCCATGTCCGGGTCAGCGCGAGCAGCACGACCGAGACGCCGAGCAGCCCGGCCGCGACCGCGAGCGTGCCGTGCGGGGCGCGTCCGGTGTACGCGCCGGCCACGAAGTTGCCGACCACACCGGCCACGCCGTACCCGAACAGCAGCCCGCCGATCGGCCCCGGACCCAGGTCGCCGACCCGCTCCAGGACGGGCCGGATGTAGGTGTACGCGCCGAAGTGCCCGGCGATCACCAGGATCAGCCCCGCGGCGCCCAGGAGTACGGGACCGCGGCCCAGCAGCGCCCGCAGCTCGCTCGGTCGCACGGCCCGTTCGGCGGGCAGCGGCGGGAGCAGCAGCAACAGCGCGGCAAGGACCACCGCGGCGAGCCCGGCCATGGCGGCGAACGCGACGCGCCAACCGGCCCATTCGCCGATCATCGTGCCGATCGGCACACCGACCACCGAGGCCACCGACACCCCGCCGAAGATCATCGCGGCGGCCCGGCCGACCGATCGGGCGGGTACCAGGCGGACCGGCAGGCTCGCGCCGATCGCCCAGAAGCCGCCGAGGCCGGCGCCCACCAGGACCCGGGCGACCAGCAGGGTGGCGAAGTTCGGCGCCAGCGCGCTGATCGTGTTGGCGGCCAGCAGCACGAACATCATTACGGCCAGCACGATCCGCCGATCCACCCGACCGGCGGCGACGAGCACGATCGGCGCGGCGACGCCCGCGACCACCGCGGCCAGCGTCATGGCCAGCCCGGTGGTGCCGTCGGACACGTGCAGGCCGTGCGAGATCGGGGTGAGCAGGCCGACCGGGAGCATCTCGGTGCTGACCACCGCGAAGGTACCGACGGAGACGGCCGCGACGGCGAGCCAGGACCGGGCGCCGGCCCTCTCGGCGGCCGACCCGGATTCGGCGGCGGACCCGGGAGCAGAGGCCTCGGGATCGGCGGCGGACCCGGGATCTGCGATTGACGAAGGGGACGAAGCGGTGTCGACGACTGGGTTGGACATGGCGTCAACCCTGGTCACCGGGCCGGGACCGAACAACGGCCAAGATCGCATGCGTGCACAAGCCTCGCTTATGCTCGCAGGTCGAAGTCCGGTGCCGGGTCCGAGCGGGCATCGCGTACTGGCCCGGTCGACCCGTACCCGAGGGGGAGGAGAGCGCGGATGAGCGTGGAGTTCCGCGAGTTGGAGTGTTTCGTCGTGTTGAGCGAGGAACTGCACTTCACCCGCACCGCCGCCCGGCTCTACACGTCGCAGGCCCGGGTCAGCCAACTGCTGCGGCAACTGGAGGATCGGATCGGCGCCCGGCTGTTCGAGCGCAGCAGCCGTCGGGTCGAGCTCACGTCGCAGGGCGCACTGTTCCTGGCCGAGATGCGGCCCGCGTACGCCGAACTCACCGACGCGGTCGAGCGCGCCCGCTCCCGAGCCCGGGGCATCGAGGGTGTGCTGCGGATCGGCTTCGTCGGCACGCCCTACGGCACCCTCCTGGACCTGGTCGGCGACTTCCGCGCCGGACATCCGCAGGCCCGCGCCGACCTGGTCGAGACGCCGCTGTCGGATCCGTTCGGCGCGGTGCTGCGCGGCGAGATCGACGCGGCCTTCGTGACCCTGCCGGTGGTCGACCCCGCGCTGCGCACCGGCCCGGTGATCGCCGCCGACCCGCTCGTGCTCGGGGTCTCCACCCGGCACCCGTTCGCGCGGCGCGAGCACGTGGACGCCGAGGAGTTGGCCGAGTGCGCGCTCGTGGACATCGCCGGGCCGGCCCCGGCGCGCTGGCGTGAACTCCAGTCGCCGACGGTGACCCCGGGTGGTCGCCCGATTCCCCGCGGACCGGTCGCCGGCACCCTCCAGGAGGTGTTGTCGCTGATCGCCGCCGAGCGGGGAGCGCTGCTGTTCTGTGCGCAGTTCGCCGGCTACAACGGGCGCCCCGACGTCGCGTTCGTGCCGGTCACCGGCCTGGCCGAGTCGGCGGTCACGCTCACCTGGCGGGCCGGGCACGAGACGAACCTGCTGCGCTCCTTCGTCGCCGTGTCGAGCCGGCCGCCGATGGCGGCCTGACCCTGGGCGCGTCTTCGATCCCCGCGGGGCTTTGAAGACACGCCCTATGGCGAGCGCCCGTGGCGACGGGCCATACCGTGGGGGCGTTCACCGATGCCTGCCGAAGGACCTGGTCATGCCACTGCTCACGATCAAGTCCGAAGGTGAGGTCGAGGTCGAGGTTCGGCGCTCGCGCTTTCTGTGCGCCGTCGCGCGGGTGGCCGACGACGCCCAGGCGCAGGCATTCCTGGCCCGGCGCCGGGCGCTGCACCCCTCCGCGCGGCACAACTGCTCGGCGTGGATCGCGGGCGGCCGGGAGAAGGGATACGACGACGGCGAACCGTCCGGTACGGCGGGTGCGCCGATGCTCCAGGTGCTCCGGCGCCGCGAGCTCACCGAGACGGTCGCCGTGGTGACCCGATACTTCGGCGGCATCATGCTCGGCGCCGGCGGCCTGATCCGGGCGTACGGCTCGGCGGTGACCGAGGCGGTGGACACGGTCGGGGTGGTCGAGTTGCGACCGATGCTGGTGCTGACGGTGGACGTCGACCACGCGCACGCCGGCCGGTTGGAGAACGACCTGCGCGGGCTCGGCCACGAGGTGCGCGACATCCGGTACGGGGCCGAGGTGGCGATCGACGTGTGCGTGCCGGAGCCGGATCGGGAGCGCTTCACCGCGCGGTTGACCGACCTGACCGGCGGCCGGGCGAGCGCCCGCGAGACGGGGCGCACGTTCGTCGAGGTGGACGCCTCCTGAAACATTTCCTGACGGACTTCTCACGCCGGTGTGCGCCGGCCCGGTTGAAACGCGCCCCAGGTCGGAACACCAAGGGGTGTATGGGGTGCTCGCACGGGGCTGCGGGAAATGAGGAAGTGATGACGGCTGGATACGACGAGAGGTCGGCGACCGACCAAGCGAAGGTCGACCGGGCCGTTCGCGAGCGGGTGATTCGGGCTCGCGCGGTGTTGTCCGAGGCCAGCGCCACGCACGACACGAACGCGTTGTCCCCCGCGTTGGACGAATTGGAGGACGCGTTGCACGCCGCACGGGAATACGGCGTGACGGTCCCACCGACGGGCAACGGCTGATCGCGCCGGGTCAGGGGTCTCGGGCAACCCCGCGTCGGCGGGTCCGACGACGAAGCGGGTGAGACGCACCCGCGGACCCGTGGCGCTTCGGCGAGCAGCAGAGTGGTCCGGCGAAGGTCCGCGCGTCGGGGTCGGGGGACGGCGGTGCGAGTCGGATGGTCCGCCAGGGGTCGGCGGCGGAACCTGCCCGCATGGTGAGCGCGTCGCCGGCTCGACCCGGGTCCGCGTGGGATGAGGGCGGTAGTGCGACCGGGGACCGATTCTCCGGTCCCCGGCCGCACCCGAGGGGTCAGATCGCCTTGTGCATGCCGCCGTCGACGACATAGTCCACGCCCATGATGTTCGCGGCCCGCTCGGAGGCCAGGAACAGCACGACGTCGGCGATTTCCCGCGGCTCGGAGACGCGACCGGTGAGCACACCCATCGCCTGCGGAAGCACCTCGTCCATGAACACCTGCGCGGTGGTCCCGGCGGACGCGGCCATCATGTCGGCGAACTGCCCCGGGTCGGTCCACAACGGCGTGCGCACCGGACCGGGCGAGACGGTGTTCACCCGCACACCCTGCGGGCCGAACTCCTCGGCGAGCGACTTCGAGTACGAGCTCAGCGCGGCCTTCGATGCCGAGTAGTGCACGAGCGACGAGGACGGGAGGTGACTGTTCAGCGAGCTGATGGTGATCACCGCGCCGCCGCCCCGGGTGACGATGGACGGCATCGCGGCCCTGGTCGCGCGCACCGCGCTGAACAGGTTGATCTCGAAGATGCGCTGCCACTCGGCGTCCTCGACCCCGATGATCGAGGGCGTCGGCGCACCGGTCCCGACGTTGTTGATCAGTACGTCGACCCCGCCGTGGGCGTCGACGGCAGCCTGCACCAGCTCGGCCGGACCATCCGGGTGAGCCAGGTCCACGGCCACCGGAAGTACGTCGAACTCCCCGCGCAGCGCCATCAGTTCGGTGGATATGGTGCGGCTGCCGGCGACGACTCGGGCGCCCTCCTCGGCGAAGCCGCGCACGATCGCCAGGCCGATGCCCTTGCTGCCACCGGTGACCACGACGACCTTGTTCTTCAGGTTCAAGTTCATGGCTCAATCATTGTTGCGCGGATAGCTCAGGTCTGGCGGAAATCCGCCGCGGTGTTTCGGCGGGGCGGGCTGGGCCTCCCGGCGCCTTCATCGGCTCGCCGGCCGGGGCGCGAAAAGCGCGGCAGGGCGGCAGTGCGGCCGGGCGCCAGGGCGGCCGGGACGGCGTCGAGATCGGTGAACGGCCCTGCCGCGACGCGCTGTTCGGCGGACGGACGGCGGCGGCACGGATTCGGGCGATGACCGAATGTGCGGCGGGCCGAGGCGACGTCGGCGGCCGGCGACGCGCGGAGGACGGTCGGTGGCAGCCGACCGGGTCAGGCGGGTCGGCTCGCCTTCAGGGCGTTGTCGAGGAGGGCGCCGGTCTCGGCGATCGCGGTGGACAGTGTCGTGGGGGTCAGCCGGGACACGATCTCGTCGACGCCGCGCAGGCCCGCGCGATCCAGCAGGGTCTTTTCGTTGGTCACCCACTCGCCGCGACCGGCCGACACCGCGTGTGCCGCCTCGCACGCCGCGCGCCCGATCGCGCCCGCGACGTCGGTGACATGGCCGTGGCCGGCGTGCGCCCCGTCGGCGTACGCGAGGGTCAGCCGCGCGTCGTCGCCCCACCTGGTGTGTCCGGTGCGGCGCAGCGCCTCCGGGTAGGAGGGGCGCGGCAGGTCGCCGAACAGCACCCGGTTGACCGCGAGTTCGGCCACCACCAGGTAGGTCGGCACGCCCGCCAGGTGGAACAGCAGCCGCTCGACCTCGAACCGGCCCTCCCGCGCCTGGGCCAACCGAAGTTCCACGTCCGCGAGTTCGCGATAGTGCAGATCGACCGCCCGGTCCTGGACGGTGAGCCAGGCGCCGCCGTTGAACACCCCGCCGCCCCACGCGCCGATCTCGGACACCTCGCCGGGCCAACCGAGGCCGCGGACCGCGTCCGGGGTGAATCCGTCCCGGTAGTAGACCGAGAAGTCCCAGTCGCTGTCCGGGCGGTGGGTGCCCTGGGCGCGCGACCCGCCGAGCGCGACCGCCGCGACGCCGGGCAGCGCCGCGAGCCGTTCGGTGACGTGGGTGGTGAAGGATGCGTCACTGGTCATGATCGCAGGCTACAACGCGCCGCGCGCGGGCCCTTCGACCCGCGCGCCTGGCCCGGCGGGGCCGACAGGACCCGCCCCTGGCCCGGCGCGGTCAGGGCCGCAGGTAGCCGCGGGTGACCGCCTCGTCGATCAGTTCCAGGGTGTAGGCCCACAACGACGGCGAGCCGTCCGCGATCGTGCTGCCCTGCTTGGCAAGCACCTGGGTGCGGGTCAGGTCGTACTCGCGCCACGTGCCGCCCTCGGTGTGGAAGTTGAGCAGGCACGGCTGGAACCGGTCGATGGCCTTGGCGAAGCGCGCGTCCGGGGTCTCGCGGGCCTCGAACTCCTCCCACAGGGCGCGCAGTTCCGCCCCCTGCGCGGCGGGCAGCAGACCGAAGATCCGGTCCGCGCCCTTTTGTTCGCGCTCGGACTGGTCCACCTCGGCGACCGAGTCGTAGTAGAACGTGTCGCCCGCGTCGATCTCGACCAGGTCGTGGATCAACAACATCCGGGTCACCCGCGCGACGTCGACCTCGGTCGCGGCGTGCTCGGCCAGCGTGCCGGCCAGCATGGCCAGGTGCCACGAGTGCTCGGCGGTGTTCTCGCGGCGCGAGGCGTCCGCGACCAGGTTGCGCCGGACCACACCCTTGAGTCGGTCGATCTCCAGGATGAAGCCGATCTGCGCGGCCAGGTGCGTGTCGGTGGGCGGGAACAGCGGGACACCGGACAAGGCAACTCCTCGGTCGAACGGTCGGGCGGCGTCCGGATCGCCCGACCGTCGCGCGGGCGCGGCGGCCGACAGCCGACGGTCGACGACTGCCGGCCGACAGCGGGTCGGCGGTGCGCGCGGTCGGCGGTGATCGCGGACGCCCCCACGATATGCAACGCGGTCGCGCCGAGGATCGCCCCGGGTCCGCGGGAGCCGCAGCCCACGCCGGCCCGCGCCGCCGCGACCGTCGCGCGGCCCCCGCATCAGCGCAACTTGGCCAGCAGCGCCGGGTGATCCGCCAGCGCGTTCTCGACCATCGCGGTCGCCATCGGTGCCAACGCGGCGACGTCCGCGCCGGCCCAGTCGATCGGCCCCTGCGGCGGCTCCGGGTCGTACTCGATACCCAACTGGATCGCGCGCGCGACGTCCGCGCCGGCGATTTTCTCGACCACGTGCAGCGCCATGTCGATCCCGGCGGACACACCCGCCGCGGTGACCACGTCGCCGTCCTCGACCCAGCGCTCGGCCACCGGTTGCGCGCCGAAGGCGGTCAGCCGGTCGCGGAACATCCAGTGCGTGGTCGCCCGGCGCCCGGTCAACACGCCGGCCTCGCCCAGGATCAGCGAACCCGAGCACACCGAGGTGGTCCAGGCGGCGGCGGCCGACGCGGTGCGCACGTAGTCGAGCAGCGGGGCATCGGCGAGGGCCAGCAGCGTCGCCTCCTCCCCGCCGGGAACACACAGCAGATACGGCGCGGGCACCTCGGCGAAGGTGCGATCGGCGGCCACCCGGAGCGGAGTGCCGGTGGACACCGGGTCGGTGTTCGCGGCGACCACGGTCACCTCGAAGCCGAGCCCGAACCGGGCCAGGGCGGTGAACACCTCGAGCGGACCGACCAGGTCGAGCAGGGTCAGGCCCTCGTACAACACGAACGCGATGGTCCTGGGAGGGGGAGCGGCGGGATCGTGCGCGGTGGATGCGGTCATGTGACGACCTTCGCGTGCCCGCGCCGGCCGTGACGAGGACGATGTCCGAATCCTTGCGATCCCCGTCCTTCGGACACTAGGTTTCCGGGCCATGGACACTCACCCGACCCCGCGCCCGGCCGCGCGCCGGGTGATCGTGGTCGGCTACCCCAACTCCGCGCTCCTGGACATCGCCTGCGTCACCGAGACGCTGATCACCGCGAACACGCTCGGCGCCGACCCGCCCTACGACGTCCGCCTGGCCGGGCTCGGCGGCCGGCCGATCGCGTGCTCGGGCGGCTTCGAGTTGACCCCGCACATCCCCCTCGAACACGTGGTCGGCGCGGTGGACACGCTGCTGATCTGCGGCGGGTACGGTCACGAGCGGGCCGCCGAGGACGAACGCTTCGTCGGCCACCTGCGCCGGGCGGCCCGGGAGGCGCGGCGGGTGGCGTCGGTGTGCACGGGTGCCTCGGTGCTGGCCGCGACCGGGCTGCTGGACGGCCGACGAGCCACCACACACTGGGCGTACGCCCGGCAACTGGCCGCCGACCGGCCCGCGGTCACGGTGGACGCGGCTCCGCTGTTCATCCGCGACGGCCGGATCTCCACATCGGCCGGGGTGACCGCGGCGCTCGACCTGACGCTGTCCTTCATCGAGGAGGACCACGGGCCGGACCTGGCCCGGCACACCGCGCGCGGCCTGGTCACCTACCTCCAGCGACCCGGCAACCAGGCCCAGGTGTCCATGTTCGTGGCCGCGCCGCCGCCCGAACACCCGCTGGTGCGGCGGGCGACCGCGTACGTGACCGGCAACCTGGACGCCGACCTGAGCACCCCGGCGCTGGCCCGCGAGGTGGGCATCGGCGCGCGGCACCTGACCCGGCTCTTCCACGCCCAGTTGGGCACCTCGCCGGGCCGGCACGTGCGAGTGGCCCGCACCGAGGCCGCGGCCCGGCTGCTGGTGTCCACTCGGCTGCCGCTGAGCGCGATCGCGCGCCGTTGCGGGTTCGGTACCACGGAGACGTTGCGGCTGGCCTTCGCCGACCTGTACGCGTGCTCGCCGTCGGCCTATCGGCGATCCGCCGGCGATCCGGACGGGCCGCCGGTGTCCGCCGCCGCGACGCCCTCGGGCACGATGTAGTCGCGAATCAGCCGTTCCGCGTCGCGCACCAGCGGCCGGAAGACCTTGTACCGGGACAGCGAGATCACCCGCTCCACCATCGGGGTGGTGCGCGCGACGAACGCGCGTGACTTGGCGCACTCGGGGGAGCGGTCGTAGACCCAGAAGAGCACGATGCCCATCAGGTGCAGCCACAACAATTCGGGCAGCAGCTCGGCGAGTTCGTCGTCGATCCGGAGCGAGGAGCCGCGCAGGACGTCGGCGAACAGCCCGGTGACCTGTTCGCGGATCGGGTACGACTCCGCGGAGAACGGGCTGAGCGGGCTCTCCGGGTCCGCGGCGTTACGGAAGAACTGCACCGCGAACGCGTGGTACGGCTCGGCGACGTCCAACCACGCGGACAGCACCACCTGGAGCCGGTCGCCGAAGTCGCGGACTCCGCGCAGGTCCCGCCGGCAACGGTCGACGTGTTCGTGGGTGACCTGGTCGTAGAAGCCGTGGATCAGGTGTTCCTTGGAGCCGAAGTAGTAGTAGGCGTTGCCGACCGAGACGCCGGACTCCTGGGCGATGGCCCGCATGGTCGTCTTGTCGTAGCCGCGCTCGCGGAAGAGCCGCAGCGCGGTCTCCAGGATCAGAGACCGCGTCTGCTCGCTCTTGCCGGGCCGACCGCCCCGGTCCGGCCGCTCGCTCTTGTCGGCCGGGTTCGATGCGTCGGTGCCTTCCACGTGCTCCACGACAGGCAAGGTTAGTGCTCGAATTCGCACTGGTCGCCACACGCGACCACCGTCCACGGTTCGCGGTAGGGATCCTCGTACGGATACGGGGGGACCGGCCCCCGCCGGGTGACCGCACGGATCCGGGCCGCGGCCAGTACGGCGGCCCGGGCCATCGGCATGCCCATCGGCGTGGCGAGCCGGTAGGACAGGCCGCGGTAGGCGCGCAGTGCCCACGCCACGGTGATCCACGCGGCCGGGCCGGTCCACACCTCGCCGGCACTGCCGACGACGGTCAGTTCACGCATGGTCGCGACGTGGTCGAGTTCGGGGTAGCGGTTGCGGGCCCGGGGCGAGCCGGCCGGAAGCAGGTCGACGGCGAGCAGGGTGGGCTGCCGGGCGATCCAGTCCGAGAGCGCCGTGCACAACGGGCAGTCGGCGTCGTACAGGACGGTGAGGCGGCGGATCGGGGTGGGCGGCTCGGGGGTGAGCGGCTCGGGGGTGGGGGTGCCGTGCCGGGCCGTCCCCTCCGATCGGCCCGGCACGGTGTTCTCGGGAAGGTTCTCGGTGGGGTGCTCGGGAAGGGCGATCATCGGGATCAGACCCCGGGTGCGGGTCGGGTCGTGCTCTGCGGGTGCACCGGCGGGCCGAAGTCCCGGCCGGAGACCTTCCGTGCCCGCCGGGCGCCGCCGTCGGTGCCGTAGGCCTCGTCCGCCAGACCGCGCTGCCGGATGCGGTTGAGCACGTAGACGTTCAGCAGGTGCAGCACACCCAGGACCAGCAGCACGGTGCCGAGTTTGACCGACAGCGCCTCGACCGAGTCGCGGGCGGTGTCGATGGTGCCGCCGCCCTTGAGGTAGAGCGCGACGAAGCCGAGGTTGACGAGGTAGAAGCCGACCACCAGGAGGTGGTTGACGGCGGCGGCGAGTTCCTCGCGTCCGCGCAGGACGTCCTGGAGGAAGACCTGCCCGCTGCGGCTGAGGGTTCGGGCCACCCAGACGGTGAGCCCGACGCTGATGACCAGGTAGATGGCGTACGTGACAACGGTCATGTCCATTGACCGGCTCCTTTTTGAACGTGTTCAAACTGGCCGACGAGCGTGACTGTAGACCTGTTTTTGAACACGTTCAAGTCGCCGTGTCCAGGTGCCGGGTGGAGTGGCGAACACTTCGGGCGGAAACCACGAAACCCGCCGAACACACCGCGAGTGCGGTGGGATCGACGGGTGTTCGGGGCCGGCGGGAGTGGAGTGACGGCGGAGGCCCGCGCCGAGTAGCTGCGTGCAGTCACCTCTGCCGAACCGTCGAGGGCGTGACGCGGCGCGCGGTGGGCCGGGGTTCAGTCCCGTTCGACGTCGGTTGTGGTCAGCAGGGCGTAGCGCTCGGGGTCGGCGCGGCGGATGTGTCGGGCCATCAGCAGGCCCGCGCAGAACACGATCGGCAGCGGGACCAGCAGCGCCGCGTTCACGCCGTCGGCCGCGCCGGTGAGCAGGTCGAAGTGCGCGACCGCGAGGACGGTGAGCAGGACCAGGCCCGCGCCCGCCGCGAGCGGCGCCAGTACCACCCGGACGCGGGAGAGCCCGCGCCGGTCGCGGCGGAAGAAGCCGAACACCGCGAACGCCGCGAGGGCCTGCATGGCCATCACGCCCAGGACGCCCACGCCGTTGGGCCACAGGAAGGTGACCGTGTACGGGTCGACGTCGGCGAGCGCGCCGACCACCACCACGGCGAGCCCGATCGCGCTCTGCACCACGACCGCGCGCCCGGGCGAGCCGGTCCGCCGGTCGACCCGGCCCAGTCCGCGCGGCAACAGCCCCTCGCGGCCGAGCGCGTACATGTACCGCGTCGCGGCGTTGTGGAAGGCGAGGGTGGCGGCGAACGCGCTGGTGATGATCAGCACGTGCATCGAGTCGGCCAGCCAGGTCCCGACGAACTCGCCGCCCGCGGTGAACACCAGGTCCGCGCCGCCCTCGCCGTTGGCCACCGCGACCGACTCCTCGCCGCCGAACGCGCCCATCACCACCCACACGGTGAACGCGTAGAACAGCGCGAGGAAGCCGACCGCGATGTAGGTGGCACGCGGCACGGTCCGCTCCGGCTCGCGTGCCTCCTCGGCGTAGATCGCGGTCGCCTCGAATCCGGTGAACGCGCCGATGGCCAGCACGAACATGCCCGCGACGCCGTCCCCGGACAGGTGGGTGGGGTCGAACACGCCCGGATCGAAGGTGGATCCGCCTCGATCGCCCAGTACGCCGATCTCCAGCACCAGCAGGACCAGTACCTCCAGGGCGAGCGCGATGCCGAGCACCTTCGCGCTCAACGTCACCCGCAACCAGCCCAACAGGGCGACACCCGCGACACAGCCCAGCGCCCAGACCCACCACGGCAGCGCGAACCCGGTCAGGTCCTCGACGCCGGTCGAGGCGAAGTAGCCGAAGCACGAGACCATGCCGATCTCGATCAGGTTGTACGACACGACGGCGACGTACGCGGCGCCCACGCCGACGGCCTTGCCCAGGCCCCGGGCGATGTACGCGTAGAACGCGCCCGCGTTGCGGACGTAGCGGCTCATCGCGGTGAAACCGGCGGCGAACAGCGCGAGCAGCAGGCCCGAGAGCAGGTAGCCCAACGGCGCGGCCAGGCCGCCCATGCCGATCGCGGCGGGTGCGACGCCGGCCATCGCGGTCAGCGGCGCGGCTGCCGCGACCACGAAGAAGACCAGGTCCGCGGTGCCGATGCGGGCGTTCGCGAGCGTGTTGCCGGGGTCGACGGGGGCCGCGACGGAGGGCGCGGCGGTTTCCTGACGGATGGTCATGAGGGTTCTTCTCCGGGGCGGGGGAGGGGTGCGACCGGCTCGACGGGACGGGTCGAGCCGGTGGTCGGGAGGTCGGCGACCGGACGCAGGGGTGGGTGGGCCCGTGGTCGGGAATGGTCGAGAGTCGGCTGCGTGGGGCGGCTGGGCCCGTGGTCGGGCGAGTGGGGTGGCGCCGGTCGGTGCGGTGTGGTCAGCCTGCGAGTCGGCCGTCGGTGGCGACCACCCGGCCGCCGTGCAGCACCAGTCGGCGGGCGGGGTGTGCGGCGACGGCGGCCTGCGTCGAGGTCGCCTCGACCACCACCAGGTCGGCGCGCGCGCCGACCCGCAGCCCGTAGTCGGCCAGGCCGAGCGCCGCGGCGGCGGCGTCGGTGACCAGGTCGGCGGCGACGGCGAGTTCGGCGTCGGTGCACAGGTCCTGGCGCAGGCCGACGATCGTCGCGCGTTCGAGCATGTCCCCGGTGCCGTACGGCCACCACGCGTCGCGGATGTTGTCCGAACCGGCGAACACCCGCACACCGCGCTCGCGCAGCGCGAGCACCGGCGGCATCGGGCCGCTCGGGCCGTTGGTCAGGATCGACACGCCGGCCGCCGCGAGGGCGTCGGCGGTGCGGGCGAACTCGGCGGGGGCCAACGCGCCCAGACAGTACGCGTGGCTGACCGTGACGGTGTCGGCCAGGCCGAGCGCGGCGGTGCGCGCGGCGATCTCGCGCAGCTGCGCCGCGCCCGGCTCGCCGCCGTCGTGCAGGTGCAGGTCGATGCCCGCGCCGTGCCGTTCGGCGAGTCCGAAGACCACGTCCAGGTGGCCGGCCACGTCGCCGTCGAAGCCGAGCGGGTCCAGGCCGCCGATCAGGTCGGCGCCCTCGCGCAGCGCCGCGTCGAGCAGGTCGGCCACCCCCGGGGCGGTGACGATGCCGCTCTGCGGGAACGCCACGAGCTGCATCGACAGCAGATCCCGGCAGCGCTCGCGCAGTTCGACCAGCGCGTGCAGGCCGGTCAGACCCAGCCACGGATCCACGTCCACGTGTGAGCGCACGTGCCCGGTGCCCAGTGCGACGACCCGGCGGACCAAGTGCTCGGCCCGCTCGCCGACCGGCACCCGGACCCGTTCGCGCAGTGCGCGCTCGGCGGCGACCCGCTCGCGGATCGTGCCGCCCGTCACGTGTGGTTGCCAGTCGGCGCCCAGGAAGGTCTTGTCCAGGTGGATGTGCCCGTCCACGAACGCGGGCAGCACGAGCGCCCCGGCCAGGCCGAGCGCGCCTGTGGGAGGTGGGCCGAAGCGCTCGACCGCAGGCGTCACGGCGGCGATGCGGCCGTCACGAAGGGTGAGGTCGGCTCGGGTTCCATCGGGCAGCGTCGCGTCGACAAGCAGGTCGGGACGGGATGTTACGGACAATGGATCGGACAAGGCGACCTCTTCTCGGAGAGCGGAGGTTGCTCAACGTAGCTGGTATACCGAATACCAGACAAGAGTTTCGCGGGTCTCGATTCGACTCCGGGCACACACTGCGATGATCTGCGGAGCCGACGATCGACGACCGGCCGTTCGCCGGACGAGGCCGGACGGGCCGAGGAGGGAAGTGCGGGGCATGGAGGACAACGGGCCGGCCCGACCTCGGCCGAGCATCGGCGCGGCCGACCGCTCGCTGCGCGATCAGGTCTACGAGGAACTGCGCGAACGCATCATCGAGGGCGACCTCGAACCCGGCCGCCGGCTGGTCGAACGCGAGATCGCCGCCGAGTTGGAGGTCTCCCGGGTACCGGTGCGCGAGGCCGTGCAGCGTCTGCAGGCCGAGGGCTTCGTGACCGGGCACCCGCGCCGGGGCGCGGTGGTCGCCCGACTGCTGGGTCCGGACCTCGCGCACTTCTTCGACATCCGGGAAAGCCTGGAGGAGTTGGCCGCGGGCCTGGCCGCCGAGCGGGCCGACCCCGCCGGCCGGGATCGGCTGGGCGCCTTGCTCGCCGCCGCGCGGCGGGCGGGCGAGGCGGGGGCGGCGGGCGAGATCGCCGCGTCGAACGCGGCCTTCCACGCGGAGATCGTCGCGCTGTCCGGCAACCCGATGCTGGTCGCCATCATGGAGCCGCTGAACGGCCGACTGCGCTGGTTGTTCCGGCTCACCGCGCAGCCGGAGGACCATCCGGTGATGTGCCGCGAACACGAGGCGATGTACGCGGCGATCCGGGCCGGCGACGCGGATCGGGCGCGGCGGCTGGCCCACGACCACGTGGTCGCCAACCGCCGGATCACCATGGCCGCCCTCGCCGACGCCGACCGGACGCCCTGAGCGCCGCCCCGACCGGCTACGCCCGCACCGTCGGCGGCAGCCGGACGTTCCGGGCGTCCGCCGCCGTCAGCGCTCCGGCGTCGGGGCCCACACCCCGGCCGCGGTACCGGCGCGCACGTGCCCCTCGTACGCGACCACCTTGCCGTGGATGACGTCCAGGCTCGCGTTCAGGTCGGCGACCCGGGCCCGCACGGTCTCCTCGTGTTCGCGCAACAGGGCCAGTCGCTGCGGCTCGTTGCCCGGGCCCGAGCGCACCAGCGCGGCGAACTCCTTGAGCCGGGCGATCGGCAACCCCGAGTCGCGCAGCCGATTGCACAACAACAGCCAGTCCACGTCCGCGCGTTCGTATACCCGCCGGCCGCCGGCGGAGCGCGGGATCGGGCGCAGCATGACGCCCTCGCGCTCGAAGAAACGCAGCGCGTGCACGCTCAGCCCGGTCGCCTCGGCGACCTCGCCGATGGACAGGCGATCCGTGTCCTCGATCCCACCGACAGTCCCACCGACAGCCCCGGCCATGCCGACGAGGCTACCTCGGCCGGACGTTGACCTAGACCGCACTCCAGCTTCTAGCGTCGCGTACATGATCAGCACACAACGCCGGATCGGCTCCGGCTTCGGCGCCCACAGCAGCACCCACGACGTCCTGGCCGGCATCGACCTGTCCGACACGACCGCGCTGGTCACCGGCGGATACTCGGGACTGGGCCTGGAGACCACCCGCGCGCTGGTCGCGGCGGGCGCGCACGTGATCGTGCCCGCCCGCAGGGTCGATCCGGCCCGGGCCGCGCTGGGCGACCTGCCCGGCACCCGGGTGCACGCCCTCGACCTCGCGGACCAGGAGAGCATCCGCGTCTTCGCCGACGGGCTCCTGGCCACCGGCCGCCCGCTCGACCTGATCATCTGCAACGCGGGTGTGATGGCCTGGCCCAAGACCCTGGTCGGGCCGGGCTGGGAGGCCCACTTCGCGATCAACCACCTCGGCCACTTCGCCCTGGTCAACCGGCTGCTTCCGGCTCTGACGCCGGGCCGCGCCCGGGTGGTGTCGGTGGCCTCCTCGGGACACTTCCTCTCCGACATCCGCTGGGCCGACCCGCACTTTCGCGACGGCTACGACCGATGGGTCGCGTACGGGCAGTCCAAGACCGCGAACGCGCTCTTCGCCCGGCACCTGGACGAGCTCGGCGCGGGTCGGGGTGTGCACGCCTTCGCCCTGCACCCGGGCAGCATCCTGACCCCGCTGCAACGGCACATCCCCCGCGAGGAGCAGCTCGCACAGGGTTGGATCACCCCCTCCGGCGCACCGGCCGCCGGCTTCAAGACACCCGCCCGGGGCGCGGCCACCACCGTTTGGGCGGCCACCTCGGCACTGCTCGACGGGCACGGCGGCGCCTACCTCCAGGACTGCGACATCGCCGAGCCCGCGACCGGCGACGACATGCTGATGGGCGGGGTCAAGCCCTGGGCCGCGGACCCGCAGCGGGCGGCCCGCCTGTGGCGGATGTCGGCCGGACTCACCGGAGTGGACGCGTTCGGCTGACCGCGGAGAGCCGGTCGCGCGGGGCCGGCGTGGCGCGTTCCGGTCGGTCCCGCCCGGTCGTGTGGCGGCCTTATCATCCACATGATCGACAACTCGGTGACCGCGCTCGGCCCGAGCGCGCCGGGTGGCGACGACCCCGGGAGCGACCTTGTCCGACGCGCTGGAATACCACGCCCTGCATATCGCGGTGGAGACGGAGAGCGAGGGGCGGGCGATCCTCGAGGAACTCGCCCGGGACCCGGGCCGGTTCGGCGAGATCGCCCGGAAACGTTCCAAGGATCCGCTGTCCGCCGCCAACGGCGGCGATCTGGGTTGGGGACAGGAGGACGACTACGCCGACGCGTTCGCCGAGGCGTTGGTGCGACTGCGTCCCGGTCAACTGAGCGATCTGGTCGCGTCCCAGTACGGCTTCCACATCATCAAGCTCGCGGGCACCCGCCCGGCCCGCTTCGTCGACGAGGACTGACCGAGCGGTGCGTGCCCCGCGCGCGGCCGGGCCGGGCGCGAGCGCCGGGCGGGTCGATCGCGGTGCCGGGCGGGTTCGGATGCGGGTGTCGGACGGTTCCGGGCGTGGGCCGGGCGGGTCCGATTGGTGCAAGCGCTCTTCGCGTGCGGGTGGAGGCCGGCGCGAAAGGGGATGCATCCGCAGGGCGACCGCGTGCGTGCAAAGGGTAGGGCCGTCGGTTCCGTCGGGACCCCGTGGCACGGCCGTCCGATCGAAAGGGACCGCGAGATGACTCGTACTCGGCAGACGCAGGACACTCACCGACGCACGTCGAGGAAGGTGTTCGGCGCTGCGGCCGTCGCGCTCGCCGCGATCGGCGTCTGCGCGGCGCCCGCCTCGGCCGTGCGCTTCGGCACCGACGCGCCCGCCGGTGCCGCGCCGTACGCCGTGGCCCTGTTCACCGCCGACGGCCAACAGTTGTGCGGCGGAACGCTGGTGGCCCCGAAGAAGGTGCTCACCGCGGCGCACTGTGTGAACGGGCTGGAGGACCCGACCGCCATCACGGTGGTCGCCGGACGTCTGGACCTGTCCGGCACGGGCGGACAGACCCGCAAGGTGACGAAGACCAAGGTGCACCCGAAGTTCGAGGAGGGCACGCTCACCTACGACGCGGCCGTGCTCGAACTGGACCGCTCGCTGAGCCAAAAGCCCCTGCCGATCGCCGGCGCGAAGGACGGCGCGCTCTACAAGGTCGGCAACAAGGCGACCGTCTACGGGTGGGGCAAGACCGATGGCGGCGCGACGACCACGCGACTCAAGCGGACCACCCTGGTGCTCTCGCCGCTGGCGCAGTGCGAGCCCTACACGTTCCCCGAGGACAGCCCGGCCACCCGGGTGTGCGGCCAGGCGCCGGCCGACAACCCCGGCACCAGCATCTGCTGCGGCGACTCCGGCGGGCCGCTGGTGGAGAAGGGGAAACTGATCGGGATCGTGTCCACCGGCAACAAGTACTGCACGGGCGAGCAGCCCGAGTCGGTGTTCACCCGGGCGAGCGCCGTGACCAAGGGGCTCGGCCTCTGAGTGGTTCCGGGAGTCCGGAACAGCGCGTGATCCGTCTCGGCTGAGCAGGTGGGTTCGGCCGAACAACCGCATTCGTGAGGATGAGGGCGCGTCGCCGATCGGGCGGCGCGCCCTCGTCGATCCCGTCGTACGCCCGTCCGTACACCCACCCTGGTGCCCTCCATCAGCCCGGTCCCGCGCGGGTCGACCTCGCTATACACACTAGGTATACCTGCTGTGTATAGTTCTCCGCATGTCAATCGGACACACCCTGCTCGGGCTCCTGGAGTCCGGCCCCCGCCATGGCTACGACCTCAAGCGCAGCTTCGACGAGCGCTTCGGGCGCGACCGTTCGCTCGCCTACGGCCAGGTCTACTCGACCATGTCGCGGCTGCTGAAGAACGGGCTCGTGGAGATAGACGGCCTCGAGACCAGCGGTGGCCCCGAGCGCAAGCGCTACTCGATCACCGACGCCGGGGTCACCGACGTCGAGCAGTGGCTCGGCCAACCCGAGAAGCCCGAGCCCTACCTCCAGTCGACGCTCTACACGAAGGTCGTGCTCGCGCTGCTCACCGGCCGGGACGCCAACGAGATCCTGGACACCCAACGCGCCGAGCACCTGCGCATGATGCGCGACCTCACCCGGCGCAAGATCGACGGCGACCTCAGCGACCGACTGATCTGCGACCACGCGCTGTTCCACCTCGAGGCGGACCTGCGGTGGCTGGAACTGACCACCGCACGCCTCGGCGAACTCACCCAGGAGATCCGCACGTGACCGACGCCCTGCTCAGTGGCCAGGATCTGCACAAGACGTATGGTGCGACGCCCGCGCTGGCCGGCGCGGAGTTCACCATCCGCGCGGGCGAGGTCGTGGCCATCATGGGTCCGTCCGGATCGGGAAAATCCACGCTGCTGCACTGTCTGGCCGGCATCGTCCGGCCCGATTCCGGCGCCATTCGCTACGACGGCCGCGACGTGACCGCCATGACGGACGGGCAACGCAGCGCGCTGCGCCGCGGCGACTTCGGTTTCGTCTTCCAGTTCGGCCAGTTGGTACCCGAGTTGACCTGCCTGGAGAACGTCGCGCTGCCGCTGCGGCTGAACGCGGTCAAGCGCAAGGAGGCCGAGGCGAGAGCCCGCGAGTGGATGGAGCGCCTGGAGGTCGCCGACCTCGCGGGCAAACGACCCGGTGAGATCTCCGGCGGGCAGGGTCAGCGGATCGCGGTGGCCCGCGCCCTGGTGATCCGCCCGCGGGTGGTGTTCGCGGACGAGCCGACCGGTGCGCTGGACTCGCTCAACGGCGAACGTGTCATGCAGATGTTGATCGAGGCGGCCCGCACCACCGACGCGGCGATCGTGCTGGTCACCCACGAGTCCCGGATCGCCGCCTACTCCGACCGCGAGATCGTGGTCCGCGACGGCCGGTCCCGAGACATGGCGCGTGCCGCGTGAAGGTGTTGCGCGACCTGGGCATGGGCGCCGGATTCGCGGTCACCGGCGGCCGGGAGGGCTGGACCCGTACGCTGCTGACCGCGATCGGGGTCGGGCTGGGTGTGGCGCTGTTGCTGCTGACCACCGCGATCCCCGGCGCGCTGGGCGCCCGGGACGACCGCGGGCGGGCCCGGGACGAGCACGCGGGCCGGGCGGCCGAAGCCGGCGCGAACACCCTGCTGATCGGGATGGCGGACACCGCCTACAAGGGTGAGGACATCCGCGGCCGGATCCTGCGCGCGGAAGGCCCGGACGCGCCGATCCCGCCGGGACTGCGCAAGCTGCCCGGCCCGGGCGAGATGGTCGTCTCGCCCGCCCTGGCCGAACTGCTCGGCTCGGACCGGGGGCGGTTGCTCAAGGAGCGCTTCCCCTACCGCACGGTGGGCCGGATCGGCGACCGGGGCCTGATCGGTCCGGACGAACTGGTCTACTACCTCGGCAGCGACGCGCTCGCCGCGGACTCCATGTCGACGCTGCGGATCACCGAATTCGGCAACTCGATCCCGGCGGAGAAGCTGGACGCCAGGCTGCTTCTGCTCGTCCTGGTGATGTTCGTGGTGCTGCTGATGCCGGTCGCCGTACTGATCGCCACGGCTGTGCGGTTCGGCGGCGAACGGCGCGACCGACGGCTCGCGGCGCTGCGGCTGGTGGGCGCGGATTCCCGGACCACCCGCTGGATCGCGGCCGGTGAGGCGTTCGCGGGCTCGCTGTTCGGGCTGCTCCTCGGGCTCGGCTTCTTCCTGATCGGTCGGCAACTGACCGATGTCGCGGCGGCGTTCGACTTGAGCATCTTCCCGAGCGACCTGGATCCGAGCGTGCCGCTCGCGGTCCTGGTGGCGCTCGCGGTGCCGGCCGCCGCCGTCGCGGTGACGTTGTTCGCACTGCGTTCCGTGGTGATCGAGCCGCTCGGCGTGGTGCGTACCAGTACGCCGATCCGGCGCCGGGTGTGGTGGCGGTTGTTGCTGCCGCTCGCGGGCGTGGCGCTGCTGTTCCCGATGATCCGCCGAGGCGCCGATCGCGGCGAGTTCAACGAACTGCAGGTGGTCGCCGGGACGGTGCTCCTGCTGGTCGGTGTCACCGCGCTGCTGCCGTGGCTGGTCGAGGCAGTGGTGTTCCGGCTCGGCGCCGGTCGGGTGCCGTGGCAACTCGCGGTGCGCCGGCTGCAACTGGGCAGTGGCCTGGCCGCGCGGTCGGTCAACGGCATCGCGGTCGCGGTGGCGGGCGCCATCGCATTGCAGATGCTCTTCCTCGGCGTCGATCAGGACTACGTCAAGGAGACCGGCCAGGACACCGAGCGGGCGCAGATGTCGATGTCGTCCGATGTGCGGGCGGGCAGCGACAAGGTCGCCGAGATCACCCGGGCGATCCGGGAGAGCAAGGGTGTGCGGTCCGCCTTCGGGTACGCGAGCACCCGGATCGGCGATCGGGCGGAGGACCCGGCCGGCTCGACCTCGTTGACCATCGGGAACTGCGACGCGCTGCGCGAGCTGGCCCGAATCGATCGATGCGCCGAAGGCGACACGTTCGTCATCGAGGCCCGCGCGAACCCGTTCGGCGAGATGCAGGTGGCCGCCGGGCAGCAGGTGATCGTCGATCCGTCGTACGGCCCGAACTCGGAACGGTCGGCCCGCACGCCGTGGCGGATTCCGGCGGCCGCGGCGACGGTTCCGGGGCGGGCCGACCCGCGCGGACGTTCGTACGACGGCGTGCTGGCGACGCCGAGCGCGGTGCCGGCGGCCGCGACCAAGCGCCTGACCCTCTCGATGGACATCCGAATCGACCCGGCGGCTCCGGACGCCCGGGACCTGGTCCGCAACGCCGCGGCCCGGGTCGACCCGCTGTCCTCGGTCTACGATCTGTCCTCGATCGAGGAATCGCGGCGGTTCGCCAACGTGCGCACGGCGCTGTTCATCGGCACGGCGGTGGTGCTGGCGCTGATCGGCGCGAGTCTGCTGGTGACCATGCTGGAGCAACTGCGCGAGCGGCGGAAATTGTTGTCGGTGCTGGTCGCGTTCGGCACCAGGCGCAGCACGCTGAGCTGGTCGATCCTGTACCAGTCGGCGATCCCGGTGGTCCTGGGGCTGATGCTCGCGGTGGCCACCGGTGTGGGGCTGGGTGCCGCGCTGCTCGGGATGGTGGGTCGGCCGTTCACCGTGGACTGGTCCGGCATGGCGGCGATGACCGGGATCGGCGCGGGCGTGGTGTTGCTGGTCACGGCGTTGAGCCTGCCGCCGCTGTGGCGGCTGATGCGACCGGATGGACTGCGTACGGAGTAGCGGTACCCAGGCTCCGGTCGGTGGATGGTGGTGGTGCCGGGTTCGGATTTCCGAGTCCGGCATCGCCGTGTCGTGGGTGGTGTTCTGGCACGCACCGGCGGGGTATTCAGGGGCCGCTGTGGAGATATGCCGAGCTTCGTGCACCCGTTCAGGCGAAACCTGCCGAGGGTGCGTTCGTTGTCACAGACATGGACGAGATGGAGGTCGTGTTGGTCGGGCCGGTCACGGCGGTCGCCCGGGTCTGCGTGCGGCTGCGCGAGACCGGCGACCTGGTGGCGGCCGATCGGATCGTCTCGGCCGAGGAGGACCCGGGGTTCGGCTCGTGCCGGGTGCGGATGACGGTGCCCGGGCGCGCCGCGACGGACCCGGAGCCGCCGCCGAGCCGGGGCGCGTCGATCGGCCTGTTCACCGCGATGGCGGCGTATCTGGGCAACCCGGCGCAGTGCCGGCGCGGTTCGGGTCGGCATCGGGCGCCACCGAGAGCGTGAGCGCGCCCCCGGGGCATGGGGCGCGCGTTGTGGCGCGGCCGCCCGGGGGCGGTGGGCCGGGCTCGGCGGGTGTCAGGTCTTGCGGGCGACCGCGCCGAACTGCGGTACGACCGGCGGCAGTTCGTCGGCGGGGGCATCGGTGCGCCAGCGGGAACAGGTCACGATGCCCGGTTCGAGCAGTTCCAGACCCTCGAAGAACCGGGTGAATTCGGCGCGGCTGCGGGCGGTGATCGGCGGTTTCGCGTTCTCGTTCCAGAACCGCATCGCCTCGACGTTGCCCTCGCCGCCGAGTTCCGTGGTCGGGTGGGTCACCACGAGGTAGCTCCCGGAGGGCACCGCCGCCATGAGCCGGTGCACGATGTCCACGGCCGTGTCGGTGTCCAGGATGAAGTTGAGGCTGCCCAGGAGCATCACCGCGATCGGTCGCTCGAAGTCCAGCGTCGCCTTCGCGGTCGCGATGATCGCGTCCGGGTGGTGCGCGTCGGCGTCGATGTAGTCCGTGGCGCCTTCGGGGGTGCTGGTGAGCAGGGCTCGGGCATGCGCCAGCACCAGGGGATCGTTGTCCACGTACACGATCCGCGCGGCGGGGTCGACCCGCTGGGCGACCTCGTGCGTGTTGTCGGCGGTGGGCAGCCCGGTCCCGATGTCCAGGAACTGGTCCACGCCCGCCTCGCCGGCCAGGAATCGCACCGCGCGGCCCAGGAAGACCCGATCGGCTCGGGCGACTTCGCCGATCGAGGGGAACATGTCGGTGACGTGGTCGCCGACCTTGCGGTCGATCGGGTAATTGTCCTTGCCGCCCAGCCAGTGGTTCCAGACCCGGGCGTTGTGCGCCACGTCCTGACTCGATGTCGGCATGCCCTCGTCGGGTCGACTCTCGCTCACGGGGTGGTTCCTCTTCCCTGTGCGCCGTGCACCCGGCGCCTGTTCGCCGTTCGGCGGGCGCGTTTCCAACCAAGGGCGGCACCGACCGGCGCGATCGAACCGATTCCCGAACCATTGTGCCAGGCGCCGACCGTTCGGTTCGCTTCGGTGACCGGGCGTGTCGGGCTCGGGTGGACCGGCGCGTGCGCGCCTCGCCATCGTGCCGATCGGCGCCGCTGTGGCCGGGGCGCGGCGGGTCGGCGATGGTGGAGGGATGACCGAACGGCGGTTCGACACCCGGGCGCTCGGCGACGCGTACGAGCGGTCCATGGGGCGGTGGAGCAGGGCGGTCGCGGCCGAGTTCGTGACATGGCTCGACGCGGACGCGGGGCTGCGCCGGGTGGACGCGGGCTGCGGTACGGGCGCGTTGACCGCGACCGTGGTGGACCGGTGCCGGCCCCGGTGGGTGCTCGGGCTGGACCGGTCGGCCGGGTTCGTGGCGCGGGCTCGGGCCGGGGTGCCGGCGCCGGCCGGGTTCGTGGTCGCCGGAGGTGCTGACGGGGTTCGCCGGCTTCGACGAGCTGTGGGAGCCGTTTCTGGCCGGACAGGGACCCGCGCCCGGCTATGTGGCCGCGCGCTCGCCGCCCGCCCGGGACCGGCTGCGGGAGGCGCTGTGCACGGCGGTGCCGACCCGGGCGGACGGGTCGATCACGCTCACGGCCCGGGCCTGGCGATCCGGGGCACGCGGGCGGGGCACGGAGTCCGGTGCGTGCGGGGCCGAGCGCGGAGTCGGGTGCGCGGGCCGCCGGGCACCGAGTCGGGTGCGCGGGCTGCCGGGCAGTACGTCGGGTGCGCGGGCTGCCGGTGAGCGTGGTCGGCAACGACGAATACGAACGCACCCTCGGAGGAATTCCGGTCCGGGGCGCGTGCGCGGGCGGGTGGCGACGGGTTGTCTGTGCGCCGGAGTGGGCGTGGGGGTGCGGCGGGTGGGGTCGGTGTCGGGATTGTCGGAATTCCCGAATGGAGCGGAGGTCGCTGCTTTGCATATGCAATTGCATGCGTATCACTCGGGAGGGTGGATTCGCCATGCGCGCGGGTCCGCTCGGGGGTAGGCGCGAAAATCGGGCCGATCGGACGCTTTGCCGATTTCCGATCGAATTTTGGCGTCGCCTGTACTTTTATGTTTCCGGGCCTGCGGTTCTCGACGGTTCGGCGGTCGCTGCCGGCGGATCGGCAGGACGTCCTCGATCGTTTCGGATGCCCGGGGCCGTGTCCGTGCATTTGCATTTCTGCGGATTCGTTGGTGCCCGGGAAATTCTGGGAGTAGCTTCCGAAACGTCGAATGACCCCGGATGGCGGTCACCCGTCCGGGGTCATCGGGAACAACGATCAAGGAATCGAAGATGTTGATCGAGTTATCCGGCGGAGGGTTTTCGGGCCGCCTCCGGCGATTCCCGAAAGTACCATTCCGTGCTTTTGCCCGGGGGGAACGATGCGAAGTCCGAGGATCGACGAGGCGGGGTGCGGGGACGGGGGGATCGCGAGCCGTGCGGGGGTCGCGGGCGTTACGCGTGTCGCGCCCGGATCGGGCGCCCGGGGGTCGTTCGTGAGGCGCGTGCGTATCGCGAGCCGGGACGTTTCCGGGCTCGCGGTCGCCGCCTCGGTCGAAGCCGGAGGGGAGAAACAGGGGATGAACGCCCGGAGGGGCATCACCCGGTGCGCGGCGTGCGGTCGACGATTCGCACAGCGCAAGGTGACCGGCCGCAAGCGGCTGTACTGCGACCCGACCTGTCGGCAACGGGCGCAGCGGGCGCGCGAACGGGCGCGGGCGCAGGCGCGGGCGCAGGCGCGGGCGCAGGTGCGTGGGATGTCGGTGCGGGTCGAGGCGGGCGAGCAGGCTGCTCGGGTGCGGGCCGCCAAGGCCGTCGAATCCACCGAATCCACCGAATCCACCGAGCACGCCGGTCGGGTCGATCCTCGCGCTCTGGAGACGGGAATCGTGGCGATCCTGCGCCGGGTGGCGTGCGCGCTGGAGGAGGCCGAGCGCACGCGTGAGCCGCTGCGGGTGCGGCTCGCCTACGCGGATCGGCTCAGCGGCGAGACCCGGCGCTATCGGGCGGTGGTGGGGGAGGAACGTCCGAACTCGGCGACGCGGCCGCGTCCGGAGTGGTCCGCGCAATTGGCCGCGCGGCTGGGCGCCCGCGCGGACCCCGGCGCGGACGCCGGCGGCGACGAGGACCTCTCGTCGTCGCAGCACGCGGGCGAGCGGTTGGCCGCCGCGTTGCGTGAACTGCGCCGTGCCGACGGCGTGACCGTCGCGGAACTGGCCTGGCAGGCGGGGATCAGCGAGGGCTTCCTGGACCGGATCCTGGCCGGCGAGGTCTGGCCGTCGTGGCCGGTGGTGGAGACGCTGGCCGGAAAACTGGGCGGCGAGGCCCACGAGTTGCGTGCGCTGTGGGAGTGCTCGCGTGGGATCGACCACCACATCCGGCGGGAACTTCGGGACCTGGCAATGCTGTTGGCGCAGATGTTGCGCGGCCTGTGGCTGGCCGCCGGGCGACCCGCGTCGGACCGGATCGGCGGCGCGCCGCTCACCCCCGACTCGGTGGGGCGCATCCTGGCCGGCGAGCTGATTCCGGATCGCGGCACCGCCGAACTCCTGGTCGTACGCCTGGGCGCGCACCCGGACGTGATCCGTCGGTTGTGGACCCACGTGCACTACGGCGTCCTGACCCGCCTCGGCGACACCGGATTCCCACCCGGTGGACTCCCCTTCACGGCACTCGCGGGCGCCGACCCGGGTGTGGACGCCGGTCCCGGTGTTGCCGATGTCCGGTGACCCGCGTGCGACCCGGCCCGTCGGTCTCGTCACGCCCGCCGGAGTAGGCGCACGTGCAGGCGTGGTCGGGCGGTCCCGTGCTCCGCTCGACTTCGCCGCGTTCTGCCTGCTCTACCGGGCCCGTTGGGCGCAATACGCCCGCCTGCGGGTGGGTGACCGGGTCCGCGGGGATCGAGCCGTGCAATCGGCGGTCGCGGAACTGGCCGTCAACTGGGCGGACATCCTGCGCGGACCGAACCCGACCGCCGGTGCGTGGCGGATCCTCGGCCGGGCGGTCACCCGCGCTCCCGGCCCGATGCCCGTCCCCGCGCGGGACACTCTGCACGACGCGCTCCCTGGTCCTCAGGCGGACGCGGTGCTGCTCCACTATCGGCTGGGCCTGACGCTCACCGCGACCGCCGACCTGATGGGCACCGACCCACCCGAGGTGGCGGCACACCTGGTCGCGGCCGAACGCACCCTGCCCACCGCCATGGTCAAAACCCTCGAACGCGACCCCGAAGCGAGCCACGGCCCATCGTGACGGAGGATGCCGACCGCGTCGGGCCGCGACGGACGTCGTCCGGTGGATGGTTTCGGCGGCGCTCGACGGCGGGCGGGGCGTATCGCGTCGCCATCACAAGCGGGTCGTGCGCGGGGCTTCTCGAAGGAGTGGCTGTCCGGGGGCCGGGTGCGCGCCTAGCATGGCCGGGGGCGGCCGGGACGGTGGCGGTGTGCCCGGGCGGGTGCGGAATCGAGGGGGTCTGGTGGGGGACGCGGAGAAGCACGTTTTCGAGATCGACGTGGACACGCCCAGTGCGGCTCGGATGTACGACTGGTATCTCGGCGGTACGGACAACTACCCCGCCGATCGGGTGGCCTGTGAGGAACTGCTCAAGATCGTCCCCAGTACCCGCGAACTTGCCCGCAACAACCGGGCGTTCCTACAGCGGGTGGTGCGGGTGCTGGCCGCCGAGTACGGGATTCGCCAGTTTCTCGACCACGGATCCGGGTTGCCGACGCGGGAGAACGTGCACCAGGTGGCCCAGGGCGTCGATCCCGGTTCCCGGGTGGTGTACGTCGACAACGACCCGATCGTGTTGGCGCACGGCCGGATGTTGCTGGAGGAGAACGACAACACCGCGGTGATCCAGGCGGACATGACCGACACCGCCGGCATCTTCGACCACCCCGACGTCCGGCGGCTGATCCGACTCGACGAGCCGGTGGCCGCGTTGTTCGTGTCGGTGCTGCACTGTCTGCCCGATGCGGCAGAGCCCGCCGCGATGATCCGTCGGGTCGCCGAACGGCTGCCCTCGGGCAGCTTCATGGTGATCTGCCAACTGGTCAGTGAGGACGCGGAGATCCGGGACGGGGTCAGCGACTTCATGGCCGAGGCGACCGGCGGCAACTGGGGACGGGTGCGTGAACCCGCCCAGGTGGACGCGTACTTCGCCGGGCTGACGATTATGGAACCGGGCCTGGTCGAGGTCTCCACGTGGCGACCCGACTCGCATGTCACCGCGCGCCAGGAGACCGATGAGTGGATCGAGTACGGCGGCCTGGCCCGGATTCCCTGACCGCACCCGCACCGCCCGCCGAGCACCGGGACACCGGCGCACGGGTCAGTCGGTCCGGCCCGCCGCGAACCGCCGTTCGGCGTCGCGCAGCATGCGTTCGCTGGACAGGCGGTCCTCGGCGGCGGCCCACAGTCGCAGCAGGATCTCCCGATAGGCGTCGATGTCCGCGCGCCTGCTCAAGTACGTGGCGCTATTGGCCTGTTCCAGGTAGATCATCTCGCTGGGGCCGCCCGACGCGAAGCGCAGATACGTCATCGGCGACGGCGGCGTGATGCTGGCGGCGCGGTCGAAGCGTACGACGCGGATGTTGATGCGATCCCGCCCCGACTCCGCCAGCAGGTGGCGCATCTGCTCGGCCATCACCTCCGGGCCGCCGACCGGGCGACGCAGGATGCCCTCGTCCAGCAGCGCGGTCAGGTCCGGTCGGCGCTCGTCCGCGAGCAACGCCTGGCGCCGGCAGCGCAGATCGATCCGTCGCTCGACCTCCTCGTCGTCGGCGCGCGGCAGCCCGGTGCGTACGATCGCGCGGGTGTACGAGGGCACCTGCAACAGGCCCGGGACCACGTGCACCTCATAGGTGTCGATCTTGGTGGCCGAGTCCTCCATGCCGATCAACCGTGCCAACCAGCCCGGCATCACGTCGCTGTAATGGCTCCACCACGCCCGCTCCAGCGCCTTCTTGAGCAACTCCTCTATCTCGGAGAGGGATTCCTCGTCCCGCACCCCGTAGAAGTGGACCAGGTCGAAGACGTCCCGGGCGCGTGGCGGGCTCTCGCCCCGCTCCAGACGGCTGATCTTGGACATCGAGGCCCGGATCGCCTCGGCCGCGTCCTTGAGTCCCTTGCCGTTGTCCAGGCGCAACTTGCGCAGCGTGGCCCCGAGCACCTTCACGGCCGCGGCCGGATTGCTCTGCTGGGTCAGTGACACCACGGGTGCGATCGACGGGGCGCGGGCCGGGCGGTCGGCGGACATACGGGCTCCAGGAATGGACGTGTCGACGCACGCCATTATCGCGAGTCGAAACCCGCCTGTCCGTCGATCCCACGGCCGAGCCCGGGCCCGGACCTTCCTCAACCTCGCCCGCACCGCCCGCGCCTCGCCCGGACCCCGCCCGGATCAGTCGATCGGGGAATCGACCCCGCCGTTCTTGGCACCCGCGACGAACGCGGCGATCTCCGCCCGCGCGTAGACCAGAGCCGGTCCCCGCGCGCGCCGCGAATCGCGCACCGCGACCTCCCCCTCGGGCAGCACGGCGAGTTCGACACAGTTGCCCTCGGCCGTGCTCGCGCTGCTCTTCACCCACGTCACGGACCCGAACGAGTCCGCCGGATCCCCGTTGCCGGCACGCATCCTCATCACCCTTTCCGATCCCGCCCGATCGCGACCCGCACGGCGCGATCACGGACGCGACAGCCGTCTCGCAAAACCACCTGCATTTGCATCATGGGACCGAGTGAACGTCCCGTCACGGGAAACCGACCCGGAAGTCCCCCGAAAGAGTGCCCGATCCGGGTCGGCGCAGACCTCCCGAAGTCGCACCCGATCCCGCCCGATCGCCCCCGCCCCCCGAACGACCGGCGCCGTAACCCGGGGCGCCCGCGGCAACCGACCCGACCCCTCGAAACCGGTCTCCGGGAGAGAGATCCGGCCGAAATCAGAGGGTTGACCGGCGCCCGGAGCGAACTTGGGATTTGTTCAACACACGGTCACAAGATCCTTGCGCGCAGTTGGCAATCGGGACTTGTGGCCCGCCGCCGCAATGGCGTAACAAGGAACCCGCCGATGGTGTGACACAGCTGATCGGCGTGCCCCACACCGCGGTTCCGCGACCGCGGAACCCGACGGGGAGGGGCCGCGCGGCACGACCGGAACCACCCACGCACGGCTGGACAGGCGGGACGTCCTCCCACGTCCCGGAACGAGACACACCGCTCCGGCCCCGCGGGGAGCCGCCGGCGGCGTCCCCGACGAGCAACGCTGTGCCCACTTTCCCCGCACAGCGCCGCGGTGGGGGCCGCGCCCGGGGGAAGGGACGCTTCAGTGGAACCGGAGCGGGTATCCGAACTTTCCGATCTACTCGCGTACGCACGCGCTTCTCGTACCGGCGCCGGCGGGCGAGCCGTGATCATCAGAACCCCGTCCGGCATGTGGTGCCGTGAACTGCTCGTCGAGTTCACCGACCGACAACGCCGCGCCGGCGCCGCGCCGATCCTGGTCTCGTGCCAACACCGCGACGCGGACCAGCCTTTCGCCGCGCTGCGCCAGCTGCTCACCGGCCTCGACGACGCCGCCGACACCCCCGGCGACTCTCGCTTCGACGAACTGCGCCGGGCTCTGCCGCACGCCGTCCCCGACAACGACCGGCAGCTGTTCGACGAGCTCTACGAGGCGCTGCTGCCCGCGGTGCGGCGCTGCCCCCGAGTGATCGTCGTCGACCACGCGCAGTGGATGGACGACGCCTCGCTGCGGTGGTTCGCGCACCTGGTCCGCCGACTGTCCCGACTGCCGCTGCTGGTGGTGCTCGGCGTACGCGTCGACGACGACCTGCCCGCGCGCGACGCGCTCGAGGACATCGGCGCGCAGGCCGCGTGCCACGAGACCACGCTGCGCCCGCTGTCCGTGCACAGCGCCCGCGAACTCGTGCAACGGGCCTACGGCGGCCGAGCCCCCGACGAACCGTTCGTACGGCTGTGCCACCAGGTCACCGGCGGCGTGCCCGAATACCTGGCCCGGCTGGTCGACACCCAACTCCAGGCCGGGCTGCCCCCGGAACTCGGGCCCACCCGCTCCGGGATCCACGTCGACGGCAGGCCCCGGCTCACCCGGGCCGATCACATCCGCCGCATCGCCGCCCGGATCGAGGCCGCGGCGGTGACCACCCGGCTGGCCCGACAATCCGAGCGGGTCCGCGCGCTGGCCCAGACCGCCGCGTTGTTCGGCGACGGCGCCGACCTGGACATCGTCGCCGACCTGCTGGGCACCGGTCCGGACCGGCTGGACGGCCCGCTGGCCGAACTGGTCCGGATCGGCGCGCTGCGCCGCGCCCCGGTCGGCAGCCGGCTGATGTTCCGTACCCCCGAACTGCGGGACGCCGTCCACGACACCATCCCGGAGAAGCTGCTGCGCGACCGACACCTGCGTGCCGCCCGGCGCCTCGGCGACTATGGCGCACCCCCCGTACGCGTCGCCGAACACCTGCTGCGAATCGACACGCTGGACCTCGACGACCACGCGTGGGCGGGTGCGGTGCTGCACGAGGCGGGCCGCACCGCGCTGGAGGCGGGCGCGACGCTGCGCTGCGCCGAGTACGCCCGGCGGGCCCTGCGCGACGACCCGGCCCCCGAACACCGGGCCCGTCTACTCGTGTTGCTCGGTCGGGCCGAGGTGCCGACCGCGCCCGAGGCCGCCGCGCGGCACCTGGAGGAGGCGCTGCGACTGCTGACCGACCCGGCCGAACGCGCCGAGGCGGTCCTGGAGTTGTGCCACGCGCACGTGCTGCGCCAGGGGGACTGCGTGGAGTCGGTGATGCGCCCGGCCCGCAGCACCGCGTCGCGACTGGGCGAACTGGCCGAGCAGGACTGCCCCGACCCCGACGTGCGGCTGCGCCTGCGCGCCGTCGTCCACCAGGGGGCACCGCACGGCGGCCGGCCCACACGCGAACTGCCGCACGGCACGGATTCGCCGGTGGACTTCACACGAGTCACCGGAGTCACCGCCGGCGAGCGCGAACTGCTCGCCGCGTTGGCCTCGGACAGTGCGTGCCGGGCCGAACCCAGCTCGGTGGCGCTGGACCTGATCGAACGCGCGCTCTCCGGGGAAGCGCCGCGCGGCAGCGCCTCGGCCCTGCTCCTGCTGCGCAGTGTCGTGGTGTTGGCCTGGGCCGGACGGCTCGACGAGGCCCGGGCGTGGGCGGCGGGCCTGACCGCGACCATCCCGATCGGGCCCGCGCACTCGCGGATCGGCCTGCCCGCCGTGGTCGCGCACTGCCTGTGCGCGGACATCGCGCTGCGGGCCGGGAACCTGCCCGAGGCGCTGTCCGAGGCGCGCACCGCGAGCCGACTCGCGCGCGGCCCCGAACTGTCCGCCCTCGCCCAACTGACCCGCGTGCAGTTGGCGCGCATCCGGGTGATCCTGGGCCAACACGACGCAGCCACCGCGATGTTGCGTGGATCCCTGGGCGTACCCCGGGCCCGGGCCACCGCGCTGGGCGTGCGCGGGCGATGTCGGCACGCGATGGGGGACATCCGAGGAGCACTGACCGACTATCTCGAATGCGGCCGGCGACTGGCCGAGCTGGGCATCGTCAACCCGGCGTTGAGCGACTGGCGAGGTGGCGCGGCACTGGCGCTGACCGAACTGGACCGGTGCGCCGAAGCGGTGCCGCTGCTGGACGAGGGTCTGGACATCGCCCGGCGCTGGGGCGCCGCGGCCACCATCGGTGAGGCCCTGCGCAACCGGGCACGGATCGAACCCCCGCGCGCCGCGGCCCGATTCCTGGAGGAGTCGGTCGCCGTCCTCGAACACTCCGGCGCCCGTCTGCAACTGGCCGAGTCCCTGGTGGAGTCGGGCCGGATGTACGCGCTGGCCGGGCAACCGGCGGCGGCCCGGCAGTCGTTGCGGCGCGGGATGGGCCTGGCCCAGGAGTGCGGTTGGGACCTGCTGGTCGAGCGGGCGCACAAGGACCTGCTGGCCTGCGGCGGCCGACTGCGCCGCACCAGCCTGTCCGGTCCCGGTTCGCTGACCCCCTCCGAACGCCAGATCGCCGAACTCGCCGCCGCCGGGCACACCAACCGTGCCATCGCCGAGTTCCTGTGCGTCACGCGCGGCACGGTGGAGGTGCACCTGACGCACGTCTACCGCAAGCTGGGCATCTCCGGCCGCTCCGCGCTGTCCACCCGGCTGGCCTCGAAGTAGCCGCCGACGCCGACCCGGGCCGGCCCGACCCGCGTCTCGCCCGCGCCGAACCGCGCCTATGGCGCGCTTCGGCGCGGGCGAGACGCGGTGTGCCCGGCCCGGGGCACCCGCCCACCCACCGCGAAGCCCAGCAGCATGGTGAACCCGTCCAGCGCGACGAACCGCTCCCACGCCGCCATCGCCCTGGCGTACACGCCCAACCCCAGGACGCCCCGCTCGACCAGCGGGAGCAACCGTTCCGGGGACAACTGCGGCCCGAGCGCGCCGACGCCGCCGACCTCGTCGCTGGTGTAGGCGAACGGCCGTACGGTGATCTCCTCCAGGCCCGCCGCCCGCAGGATCCGCGGCAGCCTGCGCGCCACCAACCGGTCCCCGCCGTCCGCCGCCTGGGCCGAACCCAGCGCCCGGTAGGCCTCGGCGGAGAAGGCCGACATGTCCGGGTCGGCGCAGCCCCACAGCCCGGCGTCCACGTCGACGACGGCCAACCGTCCGCCCGGCCGCACCAGGCTCGCGAGGGACCGCGCGGCCCCGACCGGGTCGGCCAGATGCTGGAAGACGTACCGAGCCAGCACCAGATCGAACCCCGCCGCCGGCAACGGGGGGCGGGCCAGGTCGCCCGCCACGTAGCGAATCCCGTCGTCCGACCCCTGCGCCCGAGCCACCGCCAACAGTCGCTCGTCCGCGTCCAACCCCACCACCCGCGTGCCGGGGTCGACCAGTCGCGCCCGCAGCCGCCGGGTGACCGCTCCCGTGCCGCAGCCCGCGTCCAGCACCGCCCCGCCCGAGGTCGGCGCCCACTCGGCGAGCACCCGCCACTCGTGTGCCCAGCTCAACTCCGCCTGGGTCTCCAGCCGGCGCACCTCGGCCGGCACCCCGCCCCACTCGGCCTGCGGCCGGTAGCTGCCGCCGGGGTGGATCGCGCCGCTCACCGCGCGCCGCCGTCCGCGAGCAGGTGCGGCGTCATCAGCAGCCCGTCCCGCGGGCGCAGCGTCACCAGTGCCTCCGGCACCACCGGATGGCCGACCACGCCGCGCAGTTCCAGCCGTTGCAGGATGGTGGCCAGTACCAGGATCGCCTCCGTGGTCGCGAACGACTGGCCGATGCACACCCGGGGCCCGCCGCCGAAGGGCACGTACGCGTGCGCGGGTCGCCCCTGCCGCGCGGTCGCGGTGAAGCGGGCGGGCCGGAACTCCTCGGGTGCGTCCCAGACGCGCGGGTGCCGGTGCAGGGTCCACGGACTGATGCACACCAGCGTGCCCGCGGGCACCGTGAGTCCGTCGAGGACGTCCTCCGTGTTCGCCCGCCGGGAGATCAGCCACACCGGGGGATACAAGCGGATCGCCTCCTCCAGGCAGCGCCGGGTCAGATCCAGGCGCGGCAGGTCCTCGGCCCGGGGCGCTCGGCCACCGAGCACCTCGGCCAACTCCGCCCGGACCGCCGCCGCGTACTCCGGCCGGCGGTCCAGCAGATGCACCGTCCAACTCAGCGCCTTGGCCGTGGTCTCGTGCCCGGCCATCACCATGGTCAGCACCTGATCGTGCAACTCGCGATCACTGAACGCGTCCCCGTGCGCGTCGCGCGCGGCGAGCATCGCGTCCAACAGGTCGGCGGGGCGATCCGACGGCGGTCCGGTGTAACGGCGTGCGGCCACCAGCATCCCGACCACCCGCTCCAGGAAGGTTTGCGCGGCCAGGTACGACCCGCGCAGCCGGCGGAACGCGACGTCGTCCACGACCGACGCGTTCGGCTCGCCGTCGAAGTGGCCGATGAAGCGGTTGATGTCGTCGACGGCACGCCCGAATCCGGGCCCGGCCGCGGCCAGATCCGCGCCCAGCAGGGCGTCCGCGACGATCCGCAGGGTCAGCGCGGTGAAGTCGTGGTCCACCCGCACCGGGCGACCGGCCCGCGCGGCCTCGCTCCACGCGTCGGCGAGATCCGTGGCGGCGTCGGTCATCAGGGTGTCGAACGCCTCCACCTGCCGGGCTCGGAACGCCGGCGCGCACAAACGCCGTTGCCGCTCCCAGGTCGGCCCGTCGCTGGTCAGCAGCCCGGTGCCGAGCAGCGGAGTGAGCATGAAGTCGTCGGGCGTGCCCGCCTTCGTCCACGCGGTGTAGTTGTCCTTGAGGACGTGCCGGACCAGATCGGGGCGATTGACGAACCACACCACCTCGCCCCGGGTGCGATGGCTGCACAGGTCGCCGTATTCGGCGGCGAGTTCGCTGAGGAAGGCGAGCGGGTCGTCCCGGATGCCGGCCAGGTCGAGTTCGTCGGCGGGCCCGGGTGGACGCCGGCGGACGGGGGATTCGGACACGAGGAACCTCCTGGAGCCGGCCTGCGGATACCGGCGACGGACGCGAAATCGGCCACGAACTAGGCCATCTGACGTTGCACCAGCCGGTGGAACAGCCCGTCCTCGTCGGCCAGCAACTGGTCCGGCGGTCCCTGCTGCACCACCCGCCCGGCGTCGAGCACGATGATGCGGTCGGCCTGCATCACCGTGGACAGCCGGTGCGCGATGATGATCCGGGTGGCGTTGAGCCGGCGGGTGCTCTGGGTGACCACCTCCTGTGTGCGGTTGTCCAGCGCGCTGGTCGCCTCGTCGAAGAACAGGATGCGCGGTCGGCCGATCAGTGCCCGGGCGATCATCAGGCGCTGCCGCTGGCCGGCGGACAGGGTCACCGCACCGTCGTTGAGGACGGTGTGCATGCCCATCGGCATATGGCCCAGGTCGTCGTCCAGACCGGCCATCTCGGCGGCCTCCCATGCCTCGTCGAGGGTGTAGTCGCGCAGCCCGCAGATGTTGTGCAGCACGCTGCCCGCGAACAGTTGGCCGTTCTGCAACACCACGCCGAATTGGCGGCGCACGGCCGCCACATCCAGCGACGCCAGGTCCTGCCCGTCGTAGAGCACCGAACCGGTGGTCGGCTCCTCGAAGCCGATCAACAACCGCAGCAGGGTCGACTTGCCGCAGCCGGTCGGCCCGACGATGGCCACGAACTCGCCGGGACGGGCCCGCAGGTTCACGTCCTCCAGTACCGGCGGGCTGTCCCGGTGGTAGCTGAACGACAACCGGCTGACCTCGATGCCGCCGTACAGATCACCGGGCGGCTGCTTGGACTCCAGGACCTCGGGCAGCGCCCGCAGCACCGGCTGCACGCCCTCGTACAGCGGCACCGCCGCGGCCACCATGGTCACGCTCGCGGTCATCTGCAACATCGAGCCGAGCATCAGGGTGAACGCGACGTTGAAGGACAGGAAGTCGCCGACGTCCAGTTGCCCGGAGGCCGGACCCGAGACCATCGCGAACAGCACGAGCGTGCAGGCGAGCAGGTAGGCCGAGTTGAACACCGTGACCAGGTTCTGCAGGCGGCGGGTGCGTACGGTCAGCATGCGGCCGCGGGCGAAGGCCATCGCCCAGAACGCGAACGCCCGGTCCTCGGCCGCTGCGACACGCAACTTGGGCAAACCGGAAAGAAGTTGGAACATACGGCCGGACAACAGGTGTTCCTCGGCCACGAGTTCGCGCTGCCAGCGCATCTGGCGCAGTCCGGCGACCGCGCAGACCGCGCCGCCCAGCAGCGCGAGCAGGCAGGCCACCAGTGCGAGCGGCACGCTGTAGAAGAACAGCAAACCCAGATCGACCGTGAAGACCAGGAACGCGGGGACGAACAACGCGGTGACCCCGCTGAGGATCTCGCGCAATCCGCTGATGCCCATCGCGGCGCTGCTGAGCGAGCCGGAGGAGACGGAGGCGAAGAACCCGGTGGGCAGCCGGAGCAGCCGATCCCACACGGCCGCCTGCGCGGACGCCTCGAACCGGCCCTCGATCCGCAGCAGGGACAGGTTCTGCACCGCGGAGAAGGCCGCGGCCAGCAGGGCGGACGCGATCAGGACCACGCACATCTGGGAGACCAGGACCCGATCGCTCTGCGGCACGAACACGCCGAGCACCTTGCCGGTCAGCACGGGCACCAGCAGACCGAGCAGGGCCGCCGCCAACCCGCAGGCGAGCAGCACGAGCAGATCGCGTGCGCTGCCCCGGACGCCGAAGCGCAGCAGCGCGCCCCGGCCGCCGGGCTGCTCGGGCAGCGGCGGGTAGAACATCGTCGCGCGGCGCTCCAGCGTGTCCGCCAGCGCCCGGGTCACCGGCCTCCAGTCGGCGCCGGAGGAGTCGAGCACGTGATAGCGCCGCCGCCGCCACACCAGCGCGACCGGGCGGCGGGTGTCCGGATCGTTGTCCACCGCGCGCACATGGCCGACCAGCGGGCCCGAGTCGGTGCGCCACCAGCGGTCCACCAACTGCACGTCGCGCACCCGGAACCCGGAGGAGACGGCGATCCGCTCCAGCGGGTGCAGTCGCGCGTCGGAGGCCTCCGAGGTGCCCGAGCGGGTGACCCGGACACCGCCCGCCTGTCCGACCACCCGGGCCACCGCGAGGTAGTCGTCCTGATCGGCCGCGTCCAGGCCGGGCCGGTGGGCCGGCCGATACGGGTCGAGCACCGCGCCCAACGCGCGCGAGGAACGGCGCAGCGCGTCCGCGTCGACCAGCCGCCGGGCGTCCAGTTCCCGACCCGCGTTGCCGCGTCGGCCGCGCAGCCGTTCGTCCACGCGCTGCATCAGGGTGTGCTGATGGCGGGCCAGGTCGGTGGCGAACACCGCCTCCGAGAGCACGTCGCGGGTGCGGACCGCGTGCACGAACGCGCCGCCGGCGGAGTACAGCCAGTCGGCCGCGCCGATCGCGAGCCGGCCGCCGAACCCGACGGTGGGCACCGCCTCGGCATCGCCGGCGTCCTCCGCGGCGGGTCGGATCGCGCCACCCGGTCCACGCTCGTCGGGCTCGACGGCGTCCTCGTTCGGCCCGCCGATGGCAACGGAGCCGGAGAGCACCCGCACCCACAAGGTGCCCTCGACCGAGCGGGCCGAGCCGCCGGCGGGCATCTCCGCGCCGTCCCCGGCCTCCAGGGCGGTGAAGGTACGCGGTGGCAGGCCCATTCGGACCGCGTCGGCCAGCGCGCCCAGGCCGCGGTCCAGGCAGGCCGCGAAGCAGCCCGCGAACGCGTCGTCCCCGGCGGCGGCGGTGAGCACGTCGGTGAGCGCGGCGGTGCGCACGGCCCCGCCGGGCAGCGGTTTGCCCAGCATCGCGGTGCCGCCCGCCGGCACCCCGCACAACGCGGTCCCGGCGCCCACCCGGCACAGGAACTGCCAGCGACCGCCCTCCTCCTCGGTGGTGGCGAACACGTCCACCATGCCGGCGGTGACGAACCACACCTCGTGCGCGCCGACGAGCGGGAAGGCACCGGCGACGTCGGGCCCCAGCCGGTCACCCAGCGCGCGCAGGTCCAACGGGGTGTCGCCGGGCGGCTCGGCGGGTTCGAAGCCCTGCGGGGGCTCGGTCATCCTGCTTCCTCCATCGGGCGGTTCGCGGGCGGCGGGCAAGGCGTCGGGTGGTGGCGTCCGGTGCCGGGGACGTTGCCGGCGACCGTGACGGGCACGGCGTCGAAGGCGATGGGTCGGCCGAGGCGCCGGCGGAACCGCGCCTCGGCCGGCGCCTACTGGTCGCGGATGAGTTCGGCGTACGGCCCGGCGACGGCCGCCAGCGCGTGGTGGCTGCCGCGTTGCGCGACCCGGCCCTGTTCGAGCACGACGATCTCGTCGCTGTCGCGCACCGTGGACAGGCGGTGCGCGATGATCACGCACGCACAGCCCCGCCGACGCAGGTTGTCGTCGATGGTCGCCTCGGTCTGCGCGTCCAGCGCGCTGGTGGCCTCGTCCAGGACCAGCACACTGGGATTGCGGACCAGCGCGCGGGCGATCTCCAGGCGCTGCCGCTGGCCGCCGGAGAAGTTCTTGCCGCCCTCGGCCATCGGGCTGTGGATGGTGCCCGGGCGGGCCGCGACCACGTCGTACACGGCCGCGTCGCGCAGCGCGGCCACCACCGCCTCGTCCGGGATCGAGTCGTCCCACAGGGTGACGTTGTCGCGCACGGTGCCCTCGAAGAGGAAGATGTCCTGGTCCACGAACGCGACCGCGGTGCCCATCACATCGCGCGGATAGTCCCGTCGCGGCCGGCCGTCGAAGAGCAACTCGCCGGTCCACGGCTCGTACAGGCCGGCGATCAACCGGCTCACCGTCGATTTGCCGCTGCCCGAACCGCCGACCAGCGCGACCCGCTCGCCCGGGCCCACCCGCAGCGAGAAGTCGTCCAGGAGCGGTTTGCCCAACGGGCTGTAGCCGAAGGTGACATGGGAGAGCTCGACCCGACCGGCGAGCACCGGGGTGGTGTCGTGCCCGTTCCCGAACCGGGCCCGGCGGGCCTGTTCGTCCTCCAGGAACTCCGGTGCGGGCGGGAACTTCTCGATGTCCTTGAGCCGGTGCAGGTCGGCGGTCACGTCCTGCAGGCGCGGCCCGAGGTTGGCGAGTTGGGCCACCGGTCGGCTGAACGAGTTGACCAGTGTCTGGAAGGCGACCAGCAGGCCGATCGACATGTGCCCGTCGATCGCCCGCAGTCCGCCGATCCACAACAGCAGGCCGCTGTCCACCGCGGCCAGCAGCGGCGGGACCACGGCCAGGATCGAGGTGGGCGCGCCCAGCGTCTGCTGTCCGGACACCACCCGGGCCTGGAACCCGGCCCAGCGCTTGAAGTAGTCGCCCTCGGCGCCGGATGCCTTGAGCGTCTCGATCAGTTGCAGGCCGTTGTACGAGGCGGCGACCAGGCCGGAGCGGTCCGCGCGCAGCCGGGCCACGGTGTCCGTGCGCATCCGCGAGACCAGCTTGAGCACCACGATGTTGAGCATCGCCACGCCCACCCCGACCACGGTGAGCTGCGCGTCGTAGGTCCACAACAGGCCCGCGTAGACCAGCACCAGGAGCGTGCTGACCGCGGTGGTGGCCACGTCGCGGGACAGGATCTGCGCGATCGTGGCATTCGAGGAGACCCGTTTGCCGATCTCGGCGGGACTGCGCTGGGTGAAGAACACCACGGGCAGACGCAGCAGATGGCGCACCACGCGTACCGAGCTGCGGATCGAGGACGCGGACTCGACGCGCAACAGGTGGGCCTGTTGCAGCATGGTCAACCCGACCGTGACCGCCGCCGCCAGCCCCATCGAGGCGAGTAGCGCGGGCAGGAACGAGTGGTCGCCGCCGGTGAGGACCCGGTCGATGTACACCCGGGTGAAGGCGGGCGCGGCCAGCCCGGGCAGGATCAGCAGCAGGCTGGCCAGCAGCGCGAGCAGCAGCGCGCCGCCGCTGCTGCGGTAGCGCGCCCGCAGGTCGGCGAGCAGTCGGGGCGAGTGCCCGCCGCGGCGGAAATCCGGGCCGGGCTCGAAGGTGAGCACGATGCCGGTGAACGCGGCGTCGAACTCCTCGAGGGTGACCACCCGGCGGCCCTGCGCCGGGTCGTTGAGGCGCATCACCGGTCGGCCGAGCCGGCGGGCCGGGCCCTCGTAGACCACGAAGTGGTTGAACTTCCAGAACAGGATGGCCGGCGGCCGGCCGCGGAGCAGCGCGGCGGTCTCCATCTGCATGCCGCGCGCGGTCAGACCGTACGCGCGCGCGGCGCGCAGCAGGTTCGCCGCCTTGGCGCCGTCCCGGGAGACACCGCACGCGTGGCGCAGTTCCTCCAGCGGCACGTGACGCCCGAAGTGGGCGAGCACCATGGCCAGCGCGGCGGCGCCGCATTCGACGGCCTCCAACTGGATGACCGTGGGGGTGCGGACCGACGTCCGGCGTTCGCCGGACTCGCGGCGGCGTCTTCCGGGCTCGGCCGGGGCGGGAGGTCCGGTCGGTGCCCCGGCCGGCGGGGGCGAGGTGGTGGTCATCCAGGAAGCAGCCAATCGAGCGGGCGCTCGCCCGGCAGGCGGGCGAAGCCGGTGATGGGGGTCTGCGAGTCGATCCGGAACGGCGGACCGGACTTGTTGGTCCACCGATAGCCGCTGAGTGTGCGCGGATCGGTCTCCAGGTCGACGGTGACCCGGACCGCGCCGCCGGCGGACAACAATCGGGCCGCGGCCTGTTGGTCGCCGCCGAGGAAGTCGGTCACCTGTTGGGCGGTGTAGGGGAACTGGTCGATCGCGGTGATCCGGCCGCGCAGCAGTCCGAACGCCTGGGAGGGCGCGGACTGGACGGACACGTCCACCTGGGTGCCCGGGCGCAACATGCCGGCACTGCGCGGCGAGACGAACAGCGTGGCCAGCAGTCGGTCGTCGTTGGCGTCGGTGCGCTCGACGGTCATGAACGTGGTGCCCACCGAGATGTACTGGCCGCTGGAGACCAGGACGCCGATCACCCGGCCGGCGAACGGCGCGCGGACGATCTGGGTGGCACCCTGCTGGTCGACCACGGACAACACCGGGGTGCCCTTGGGCACCAGCGTCGCCGAGTCCACGAACAGGTTGGACACCAGGCCGGTCTGCGGGCTCTGCACCCGCGAGACGCCCAATGGGTGGGTCAGGATGCCGGGCACCTTCACCTTGCGGGGGAGGGTGCCGGTCGCCGACCACCCGGCGGCGCAGCCGACCAGCAGGGCCAGGGCCAGCAGCAGGGCCCACGCGCGGGGGCGAGCCAGGCGGATCGGCGCGTCCAGTTCCTCGGGTGCCTTCAGCGCCTCCAGGGCCTCACGACGAAAGTGCATCGCGGCCTCCCATCGGGCCCGCGCGCTCGGGGTGGTGCGGCTCGACCCGGTGCGGCTCGACGCGATCCGGGTCGAGGTGATCGGATTCGACGTGATCGGGTTCGACCCGGTGCGGCTCGGGGCCGACCGTGCCGAGCAGGAACTCGCCGACGCTGCCCTCGTGTTCCCACCGGTTGCCGGTGGCCAGCGCGAACATGTCGGAGTCGCCGCCGCCGAGCCCGCACGCGGCCAGGCCCATCGCGGTCGCCACCAGGTACATGGTCTGGTAGAGCACGCCCACGTGCTTGAGCACGAGCGCGTAGCCCATCGTCTGGTACTTCCACATCACCCGGCCGAAGCGCGCGCTCACCACCAGCACCACCTGCGGCGGCGCGGTCATCAAGGACGTGGCGCGGGCCACCTCGGACAGCCGGTGCACCGCCGGGCCGGGCTCGGCGACGCGTTCGAGGCGATGCTCCCGCGGGTCGTAGTGGTAGAGCCCGGGCTCGATGCCCTCGACGTTGTTGATCAGCGGGTACAGCTCCAACTCGTGGCAGCGCCCGCCCGAGGGGTAGGGGCGGTCGCCGATCTCCTGGCGCTCCTCGTGGAAGATCGCCCGGTTGCGGGCCGTGCGGTACAGGAACTCGCCGAGTTGGTCCAGGGTCAGCGGCGCCGCGTCGTCGTGCGCGCGGATCGAGCGGCGGCCCTCCAGCACCTCGGTGAGGGTGGGGTCCGTGCGGCGCACCGCGTCCAGGTCCGGGCGCGGCAGGTCGATCGCGTCGCCGGGGAACGCCGGGCGCACCGCGGGCAGCGGCGGCGCCGAGGCGGCCCGCCAGTAGGTGCCGCCGTACGGCAGGTCGTGGCGCCCGGCGCGGGTGCGGCCGTGGAACCACAACTCGTGCGGCGACCACTGGGCCCGGTCCGGATCGGCGTCCTCGGTCTCGGGATCCACCAGCAGGCCGTGTCGGGCCAGCAGGTCCAGCGCCCGGCCGACGCCCGGTGGTGATTCGGCGGGCCGGTGTGGCAGGCCGGCGAGCAGCGCGGCCAGCGCCGGGTCGAGCAGGTCGGCGGCGACCGGGGCCAACGGCGACTCCAGGACGGTGTGTTCGCCGTCGCGGCGCAGCACCGCGAAGCGGGACAACCGCAGCCGGGTCCGGTCCACGGCGGCGGTGCCGCGCGCGGCCTGCGGCGCCGGCGGCGCGAGCGGACGCAACGTCAGCAGGGGCCGGCCGGCCGCCTCCAGGCGGATGCTCAGCCAGCCGCCGGTGCGCAGCCGGCGCAGCAGCGTGGGCAGCTTGAGCAGCGCCGCCTCGCCCTCGCGCGCGATGACCACCTGATGCAGGTCGTCCTCGACGCACGGATGGGCGGCGAGCAGCGCGACGGCCGCCGCGACGCCCGGCGTGAGCACGCCCAGTGCCAGCCCGCGCGGGCCGAGGAAGAGCAGCGTCGCGCCGTCCGCGCCGGTGCTCACCCGGGCGCCGGGATGCAGGGCGATGCGTTCCACCGGCGCGGACTCGGTGGGTGTGGCGACCGCCGCCGCGGGCGGGGTGCCGAGGCTGGTCATGGAACCTCCGGGGCAGGTCGGGCCGTACGAGGGCCGCGCCGGGGCGGGCGGTGCGGCCGGTCCGGGGCGCGAGGCCGGAGCCGGCCGGCCCCGGGGCGCGGGACGAGGCCGCGCCCCCGGGCCGCCCGGGTGCTCAGAAGAAGACGCTGTACGGGTTGAGCTCGGCCTCGGGGGTGGGCGCGTCGAGCCAGCCGAGCCGCACCGGCGTGTCGTACATCCGGCCCGGACCCAGGCGCCGCCAGAAGTGCCGCAGCCCCGGCACCATCACCTTGGCCACGTGCAACTCCAGGTCGGGCAGCGACTGGTCGAGCACGATCACCTCCAGGTCGACCGCGCGCAGCCGGTCCACCGTGTTGCGGATGTCGCGCGCGATGTCCCCGCTGTGCAGGGTGCCGTAGCCGGCCAGGGTGGTGGCCGGCAGGTGCGGCGCGGGCAGCGCCCACGGCTCGCGCTCGGCGGTGGCGGTGTGCAGCCAGGCCAGGGTGTGCGGATCGTCCTCCCAGTACTTGGTGGTGCCGTCCGGGTTGCGGTTGATCACCGCCGGGAGGAACTGGTTGACCTCGGTGAGCGCGCGCAGCACCGCGATCCGTACGTCCAGGTGCGCGCCGAAGCCCAGCAGGATGTCCTCCACCGGGTGGTCGGTGCGCCGCGAGACCGCGGCGAACGTGGGCACACCCAGGTCGGTGGTGATGTCGACGACCTCCAGCGTGCGCTGCATCCCGGCGTAGAACTCGCGCAGGGTGTCCACGTACGGCTCGCGCAGCGAGTCCAGGTCGAAGCCGGGGCGCAGCGCCCGGTTGTACCACCACAGGCCGACCGCATCCCGTTCGCAGCTCTCGAACAGGCCCTGCATGATCGCCTCTTCGAGGGTGTTCCCGGAGGCGTTGCCGTTGCCGTCGCTGAAGCAGAAGAAGTGCTCGTGCAGGTCGGGGTGGCCGAACCAGGAGTAGCCGGCCGGCACCAGGCGGGGCCGGTCCCCGGTCAGCGACCACGCGCGGGACCACTGCAGGCGCCGGTCCTCGTCGAAGCGCTCGGGCACCAGGTGCAGCCGCCCGGCCGATTCGCGGTTCCACCTCTCGCGCGTCTCGTACTGGTTGTCGGAGTACAACAACAGGTCGTAGGGGTGCACGGCCAGGTCCGGGCCCAGTTCGGCGAACGAGCCCGGCTCGGTGGTGCGGTCCGCGCGCCATACGCCCGAGTAGCGCTCGATCGCCTCGCAGACCCCGCTGACCCGCGCCTGGACGTCACTGCGGCCCTTGCCGCCGCTCTGCCCGCGCAGGTTGCGCCGCAACATCGCGATGTTGTGCCCGGGGACGGCGAAATTGTGGCTCGCCGAGTAGCTGAAGGTGACGCCGTTGTCGACGTCGTTGAGCAGGCGCAGCGAGCTGATCGCGCCCAGCAGCCGGCTGATGTGCTTCTCCAGGCGCTTGAACGTGTCGTCCGGGCGCATCGTGCGGTGGCCACCCTCGTCGTCGAACACCACCGGCTGGTCCGCGAGTTCGATTCTGGGGTCGCGGTCGAGCAGGAGCGTGGGGTCGCCGCAGGCCGGACACTGGGGTTGGCGGATCAGGCGATGTTGTTCCAGGCGCCGGCCGGCAACGTGCAGCGAGACCAGGACGCCCTCGTGGTCGGAGCGCCCGGCGGCCAGCAGTTCGGCGGCGGCCGCGGCGACCAGGTGCGCGGACAGGCCCACCGACCACGCGGTGGCGGCCAGCGACGTGCGGATCGGCTCGTCCGCGACGGTGCCGTCGTCGCGCCGCCGCAGGAAGGTTTCCACCTGCTGGTTGCCGGCCAGCCGGTGGGCCAGGCAGTGCCAGCAGCCGGTCTTCCCGGGTACCAGGTAGGGGCCGGTCCACACCTCGGCCCCAGTGGGCTTGGCGAGCAGCCACGGCAGTGCCTCGGCGCGCAACCGGGCGTCCATCGCGTCCAGTCGGGGGTCGAGGTAGTCGTCGGTGAGCACCACCGTCAGGTCCGGTCCGCGCCGTCCCTCACTCGCCCCGGCGCCGACCTCGGCCGGGGTCACCGGGGTCACCGTCGCGCCGATCTCGCGCAGCGCGGCGACCACGGCGGCGGCGTCCACCGCGCCCAGCGCGGCCACCTCGATCCGCGCCTCGCCGAGCCGGCGCAGCGCCGTCGCGGCGTCCAGTCCCAGGCCCTCCCAGGCCGCGGCGGTGGCCCTGTCCTCGCCCACCGCGCCGTCCACCAGGTGTCCGAAGCGCTGGAACTTGGAGACGGCGAAGACGACTTCACCCATGGTGAAGCGTTCGGCCAGCTTCTCGGTGATCTCCGCGATGGTGTGCGTGCCGTCGAGATACGGCAACACGGCGGTGACCGCCTTGCCCTGCACGAGGTAGTGGCCGTCCTCGCAGACGAGGAAGACCCGGTCGGGACCGAAGGCGCGAGCGACGAGATGTGCCTTGAGACGAGGCAGGTCCACGAATTCTCTCCCGGCGTAGTCGAAATTCCACGAGCGGCGTCGACGGCTGCTGCCGGTAATTCTTAGCCGCCGCCGATAGGCCCGGACAAGGTCGTTTCGGCGATTCTCCGCTGTTTCTCCGGTAGTCGTGCACTCGGGCATGGGGGTGCCCCTCGGATCCCTATCGGGGGGTGCCGCCTAACGTTGGGGGGTGTCTCGATTAGCTTCCCGGACCGGCACTTTGACCTGCGGGAGGTGAGGGCCGAGGTGTGGGGGAGGGGCGCCCTAATCATGGGATCCGGTAATTATGAATTCGGGCATTGACGGGCCACCGGCCGCCTCCGCATGCTTCCGGTATCGCAGCCGACGTCGATCCGAAACCGGCGTGAACAGGCGCCGAGCAGGTGGAACGTCGTTATTCCGGACCGATTCGAATCGGCGCGGAATTCGCTGCACGACCCGAAGTCGGACCCCATGAAGGAGATTCGGATGGACCCCAGGGACAGGGCCGCGTTCGTCAGGTCCTACACGAAGGTGTTGACCGCGGCCTGGTCGGACGACGAGTACGCGGCCCGGCTCGAGAACGACCCGCGCTCCGCGCTGGCCGAGCACGGCCTGGAACTGCCCGCCGGCGCCACGGTGCGCATCGTGCGCAACCTCGGCGGCGAGCCGGACCTGGACAGCCAGGTCGAGCTGTGGGAGAGCGGCGCCGAGACCAACTCGTACGAGCTGCGGGTGCCCAACTCGCCGCAGATCGAGATGCGCGAGCTCTCCGAGGCCGACCTCGAGTCCGTCGCCGGCGGCGGCCTGGACTCGCCGCAGAACCCCGACGACACCACGTACTGCTGCTGCTGTTCTCCGTGCTGCTGCTGCACCTGATCCGCAGCGCACCCGACCGACGTCGCGGAGAGGAAGGCTCGCATGGAGCCCAGGGAAAGAGCCGCGTTCGTCGGCTTCTACGCCAAGGTGCTGACCTCGGCGTGGTCGGACGACGACTACGCGGCCCGCTTGGAATCGGACCCGCGAGCCGCCCTCGCGGAAATGGGCTTCGAGCTACCCGCCGGTGCCACGGTCAGCATCATCCGTGAGGCCGGTGGCGAGCCCGACCTGGAGGCCCAGGTGCACGCCTGGGCGGAGGGCGCCAAGACCGGTCGATACGAACTGTGGGTACTGGACTCGCCGTTGCTCGAGACGCGCGAGTTGTCCGAGGCCGACCTGGACTCGGTCGCCGGCGGCGACGCGTACAGCTGTTCCTGCTCGCCGTGCTGCACCAGCACCTGATCGACGCCCGCTCGGCCGGGTGAGCACCGATCGGCGCCCGATCGAGTGCCGATCGGCCACACCCGCACGCGATCGCCCGCATCCGCACCCGAGCGGCACGTGGGGGACCGCCTGATCCACCGCTGTCCGTACAGCCGGTTCCGGCGCCCCGGGAGTCGTCCTCCCGCGGCGTCGGAACCGCCCCGTTCCACCGACCCGAGGCGGAGAGAGATGCCCGGACCAGCCGCGCCGGATGTGCGCGCACCGCGCCCCCTTCCGGTGCGCGTCACCTCCACGCCCGGCGACGCCCGCCGGGCGGCCTCGGGCGTTCGCCGCCGACTGGCCACGCTGGTGGCGGCCGTGCTGGTCGCCGGCGCCGTGCTGGCCGGCTGCGGGGACACCCCCGCCGACCCCAAACCGGCCACACCCCAGGGCGCCGCACCCCCGGTGGGCGTGGAACAGGCCACCCGGCTGCTGCACGAGTACGCCGCGGCCAACACCCGGATCAACGCGAGCCTGGACCCGGCCGCGGTGGACGCGATCGAAATGCCGCCCGCCTCGACCGGCAGCAAGGCCGGACTCCAGGTGGCCAAGACCCAGGCGGTCGTGGTGCCCACGACCGGATACGTGCAGCCCAGGTTCGTCTTCCCCCGACTGACCGGCTATCCGAAGTTCTTCGTCGCGATCACCCAACTGCTCCAGTCCGACACGGTCTCCCCCTCACCCAAGTACCTGCTGTTCGTGCAGGAGCGCGAGGACGCGCCGTGGAAGGTCGCCTACTACCCGTTCGTCACCGACCGCTCCGAGATCCCCGAACTGGAGCAGGACGCCACCGGCGGCGCCCCGGCGGTCGCCGACAGCGCCGGTCTGCTCGCCGATCCGGCCGCGCTGGGGCGCGCGTACCAGGACTACGCCCAGGGCAAGCGCGACCCCAAGGTGCCGCTGTCGCCGACCAAGACGCTCACCGGGCAGCTCACCGGCGGCTGGACCGCCGGAGTGCAGGCGCTGCGCGCCAAGGGCGCCCTGCTGGAGCGGGTGATCCCCACCGACGCGCCGCGCTACCCGACGTTCCTGCTGCGCACCCGCGACGGCGGCGTGCTCGCCTTCACCGCCGTCCAGGTCCGGGACACGATGACCGCCTCCGGCGGCAAGGACGGCGTACCGCTGGACGCGGGCAGCCGCGAGGCCGCGCTCGCGGGCAGTCCCGAGGGGGCCCGCGCACCGCAGTACGTGGTCGACCGCCTGGTGGTCTCGCTCAGCCACATCCCGCCGGCCGCCACCCCGGGCACCGGCGTGCAACTGATCGCCTACGGCGACTACGCCCTCTCGGTCACCTGAGCACCCGTCGGCCCGTCCGCTTCGTCACCGACCCCAGCAGGAGGCTCCCCGGATGTCGCCGTCGCCCGCCGCACCGGCCCGTCGCCGCCAGGTCCACCTGGTCGAGCTGACCGTGATGCCCGGCGTCCGCTACAGCGCCGTGCTCGGCCAGCTCCAGGCGGCGGCCCAGGCCGACCCCGGGCTGGCCGCCGCGACGAGCTTCCACAAGCACGTGCACCTCCAAGGCGGCGGCGCCTACGCGCGCGCCGCCCGTACCGTGCTGGACAGCCTCGACGACCCGCTCGTGGTGGCCTTCACCGTCTACTTCTGGAACCGGGCCCGCACCCTGGAGCTGGCCCGGCGGGTCAAGGAGCGCTGGCCGCGCTGTCGGATCGTGGTCGGCGGCAACGACGTCACCCACCAGCAGCGCGAGCTGTTCGCCCAGGCGCCCTGGGTGGACGTACTCGTGCACGGCGAGGGCGAGTTGCGCTTCCGGGACCTGCTGCGGGCCTTCCTCGCGCATCCCGACGCCCCGCTCGCCGACCCGATGCTCGGCGCGGCGTTGGCCGCGATCCCCGGGATCAGCCGGCCCGGGCCGAACGGGCGCCCGATCGACACCGCCGACGCGCCTCGGGTGAGCGACCTGGACGCGCTCCCCTCCCCGCTGCTGGACCCGGGCGTGTGGTCGGACCAGGACCTGGCCGCGTCCCGGATGATCGTCTACGAGACCAACCGGGGTTGTCCGTACTCGTGCGCGTTCTGTTACTGGGGCGGCGCCACCAACTCCAAGGTCCGCCAATACTCGCTGGAGCGCATCCGGGCCGAACTCGACCGGATCGTCACCCACGCCGGCAACGGCACCCAACTGTTCATCGCCGACGCCAACTTCGGCATCCTCCCGCGCGACACCGAGATCGCCCGGCACCTGGTGGAGCTGTGCGCGCGGCACCGCAAACGGCTGCTGGTGATGACCAACTGGGCCAAGAACACCAACGGGCGCGTCGTGGAGATCGCCTCGATCCTGCACGGGGCCGGCCTGACCGGCGCGATCACGCTGTCCGCGCAGTCCTTCGACGCCGAGGTGCTGCAACTGGCCAACCGCACCAACATCCGGGTGGACAACTACCGGCGCATGCAGCGGCAATTCCGCGACCGGGGCATCCCGACCTACACCGATCTGATCTGGGGCCTGCCCGGCGAATCGCTGGCCACCCACCTGGACGGCGTCGAGGAGGCGGTCGCCGCGGGCGGATCACCGGTGGTCTACCCGCTGCTGCTGCTCAACAACACCGACTACACCCACGCGCGCTTTCGCGACGAGCACGCGCTGACCACCCGACGCATGCCGTGCGACCCGGGCAACACGGACCTGATCGCCGACGTGGTCACCGGACACGCCCGGATGGACTTCGAGGACTGGCTGCGCGGCATGGAACTGCGCATCCCGCTCACGCTGTTCCACAAGTGCCTGCTGCGCTGCACCCTGCGCGTGCTGGCGCACACCACCGGCACCCGCACGGTCGACCTGGTCGCGGCGCTGGGCGAACACCTGCGCACGGGCGGCCCCGACCCGATCGCCGCGTACTGGTTCGGCGACTACACCCGCTCGTGGCGCGAACCCGAGCGTTTCCCGCGCGAGGCGCTGTACGCCGAACTCGGCGACGAGTTGATCCACGAGGAGGTGCACTACCAGGCGATCCTGCATCGCATGGTGCGCAACCCCGACCGTGCCCGGCAACACGCGCACGCGGCCGTGGACTTCCTCTACGAGCGTCTGGGCGCGGACCCGGTCGCGGCGGCCCGGCTGCCCGGGCGCGCGGACCTGGAGCGGGTGACGGAACTGGACATGGCCGCCGCCGCGGTGTTCCGGGCCGGCATCCACAAGGTGGCCGAGACGCACGAGTTCGCGGTGCCCGGTGCGCTGTGGGCGATCCTGCGCGAGCACGGCGACGTCCCCCCGGCCGACGACGAGATCGCCGCCGACACGGACGCCGGCCTCGGCGTGGACGTCGATGCCGACACCGACCCCGGTCCGGTCCGGGGCCGGGTCGCGGTGCCGCAGGCCCGGATCCATTACCCGTTCAGCGCGTACGCCCTGTCCGTGTGGCACGGCAGCGGCCGGCCGATCCACGACTGCGCGACCACCGCCCGATCCGCCGGCCGGCCGCTGCCGGCCTCCACGCTCCAATGAGATCGAGGCAGTCATGAATCGCACCGTGCGGGTGGCCGCCCCGATGCTCTACGCCACCGCGATCGTCCTGGCCTTCATGCTCGACACCCGGGCGGGCGTGGTGGTCTGCGTGGTCGGTGGCATGCTGCTGGGCGTGTTGTTCACGGTGGCCCGTCGCCGCCGACCGTCGCGTCCGCAGCCACCATCCGGCCCACCAACGACTCGGTGAACGCGGCGACCGTCGGGAACTCCCAGAGCGCGTCCGGTTCGATCTCGAAACCCACGCGCTCCTCGGTCTCGGCGAGCACGGACAACGCCGCCACCGAGTCCAGGCCGTAGTCGGTCATCGGCGTGCCGGGATCGATCGCATCGCGCGAGAGTTTCAACTCCTCGGCCAGAAAGCCGCAGAGCCAGCTCTGCAATTCGGCCCGCAGGACGTGCGCGGGAGAAGCGGGCATGTGCGGCTCCTTGGTCACGGCGGTGCGCTGCGCAAGGATCGGACCGATCCGATCCGGCGCGCCGGCGCGGACGGCTACTGCGGATCCCGGTAGAGCGAGGCCAACCTGCCCTCGTGGAACAACTCGCGCATCGCCGAGCGCTGGACCTTGCCGCTGGTGGTGCGCAACACGGTACCCGGGCTGAGCAGCGCCACCGTGCCCACCCGCACGCCGAACTCGCGGCCTACGGTGTGCCGCATCGCGGCCGCGAGCGCGGGCAGGCGCTCCTGGGGCACCCCGGTCACCTCGTGGGTGACCACGACCTCGGCGGACCCGGCGGTCGAACCGTTGGTGCCGGTGTCGAACACCACGCCCACCCGGCCCAGTTCCGGATGATGTACGCGCAATTCCTGCTCCACGTCCTGCGGATACACGTTGCGTCCGTGCACGATCAGCATGTCCTTGAGGCGGCCCTGTACGTACAACTCGCCGTCGTGGAGCACTCCCAGGTCGCCGGTGCGCAGATAGTCCCCGTCCTCGCCGAGCGCGGTGCGCGCGCCGAACACACCGCCGCCGTCGCCGTGTCCCCAGTAGCCGCCCGCCACGCCCGGACCGCGCACCCAGATCTCGCCCAGGCGGCCCTCGGGCAGCACCTCGCGCGAGTCCGGATCCACCACGCGGATCTCGCACGCCTCGGTGGGCGGACCGCAACTGATCACCTCGCGCGTGGCCCCACCCCGCGTCGCGGGCACGAACGTGCCCCGGGCGAGCGCGCCCAGGTCCACGCGCGTGGTCAGCGGCGTGCGTCCGCGCCGCCCGGACACGTACAACGTGGCCTCGGCCAAGCCGTAGCCGGGCAGCAGGGACTGCGGCCGGAAGCCCGCCGGGGCGAACCGCTGCGCGAACGCGGCCAGCACGCGCGGGTCGATCGGCTCCGAGCCGCACACCGCCACATCCCAGCGGGACAGGTCCAAACCGGCCACGTCCGCCTCGCCGATCTTGCGCAGGCACAGCTCGAAGGCGAAGTTGGGCGCGAACGAGACGTTGACGCCGTACGCGTCGATCAGCCGCAACCAGCGCAACGGGCGTCGCACGAAGGCGCTCGGCTGCATCTGCACGGCGCTGCCGCCGGCCAGCAGACCCCACAACAACTGGGCGTTGAGTCCCATGTCGTGGTAGAGCGGCAACCACCCGCCCAGCCGCATGTCCTCGGGCCAGGTCATGCCGCGCATCCCGGCGTGGGCGTTGTGCAGGATGTTGCCGTGCCGTACGACCACGCCCTTGGGACTGCCGGTGGAGCCCGAGGTGTATTGCAGCAGAGCGGTCGTGGATCGGTCCAGCGGCACCGGTGTCCAGGCGTCCGCGTCGTCGGCCAGGCCCGGTTCGTCGCCGGCGACGACCGGGACGTCGGCTGTTCCCGAGCCGGCGAGCCACTCGCGCACCTCGGCCGCGTCGGCGCACGTGGTCAGCACGGCGCCGATGCCGGCGTCCGCCGCGATCCCGACGAGCCGTTGCCGCTGATGCCGGTAGCGCCCGGGCAGGGGAGCCGGGATGGCGATCATTCCGGCGTACAGGCAGCCCAGGAAGGCCGCGACGAACTCGAGACCGTTGGGGTGCAGCAGGAGCACCCGTGAGCCCGGCGCGAGGTGCTGTTGCAGCCAGGCGGCCCGGCCGCGGGCCTCGCGGTCCAACTCGGCGTAGCTCCGGCGCCGCAATCCGCCCACCGGATCGTCCGGATCGGCGAGAAAGGCGACCGCCTCGGCCTGCGGTCGCTCCGCCGCGTGCCGGCGCAGCAGCGTCACCAGATCCGGCGCGTGGTCCAGGTCATCGATCATGCGAGTGTCCTTCGGCGGCCGGGCGGAAGTGCTCGGGCATGGGAAGGTGCGTGCTGCGGGAACGGACGAGGGCACGAGCGAGCGCCCCGGCACCCCGGTCCATGGCCACCGGACACTACCGGCGCCGTCACGGGTCGGACAGGCCGACCGGCCGCGGCGGCGGGTACACCGCGGCCCCGGGCGCCCGGCCGGTCCGGGCGTTCAACCGGTGCGCCGCCGCAGTTGAACGCCTGTACGAGGCGGTGTGGTTGTCCGTCCGCCCGGCCGGTCCGAAAATGGCAGCGGCGGTGCCCGCATCACCCTTCTGCCCGGGCGCCTTCGTCCAGGGCCGACGTCGGATGTCCGCCGATGGCGCCGGTCGCGCCGCCGTGAGCGGCGCACGACGCGGCGCACGCACGCCATGGTTGCCTGGTCTGCCCGCCAGGGTCGTCCATTTCCCCGGATCTCCTCGAAGCGGAGTGCCCAGATGACGGATACACCTGTTTTCCTGCGCTCAAAGGTCATCGTCGAACCACTCGTGGACAGGTTCTACGCCTGGCTGCACACGGTGGCGCCGATCCAGGCGGCGATGAACCTGGCCTACCTCCAGGTGCCGATGCTGGAGTCGTACGTGCAATCGCCCCAGGTGCACATCGCCGCCAGTGACAACCCGGCGCTGCGCGGCGGCTACTTCGTCAACATCGGCGCGGAACGCTCCGCCGAGGTCGCGGAGTTGTTGGAGACGATCAAGCGGGAACGGGCGGACATGCTGCGCCTGGCCGCGGCGGTGGCCGAGGCGCAGGAGCTGCTGCGGGCCAACGCCACCGGGTTCGACCTGACCCCGCTGTACCCCAAACTCCCGCCCGAGCTGGGCGGCCTGGTCGAGTTGGCCTACGACACCGACAACCAGGCCTCGGTGCGCTTCATCGAGCCGCTGGCCTACGCGAGCGAGGCGTACGTCGAATCCCGGCAGTCGGTGCAGCTCTCGCTGGAGCCGGGCACCGAACGGCCGTTCATCCTGAGCACGCCCCGGCTGCCCGGACCTGACGTGCTGGAACTGCCCATCCCCTTCCGGCATTCCGGTCTCGAGGAGTTGTTCCGGGCCCGCACCACGGCGAGCACGCTCGGCCGACTGCGCGAGGCGCTCGAACTCGACGACGCCCAGGCCGTGCAACTGGGCACGCTGCTCAGCGACCGGCCCAGTCTGTCCGAGGATCGGCACATCGAGGCGGGCGGCCGGATCCGCTACTTCGGGCACGCGTGCCTGGTGCTGCAGACCCCCGAAGCGGCCATCGTGACCGACCCGTTCATCAGCGCGGACAGCTCCGCCGGCGACCGGTACACGTTGGACGACCTGCCGGACCGGATCGACCTGGCGCTGATCACCCACGGTCACCAGGACCACATCGTGCTGGAGACGCTGCTGCAACTGCGCGGTCGGGTCGGGGCGATCGTGGTCCCGCGCCCCTCGCGCGGCAACCTCGAGGATCCCTCCATGGCGCTGATGTTGCGGCACATGGGCTTTCCCGTGATCGAGGTCGACGACTTCGAGGAGGTGCCGTTCCCGGGCGGCAAGGTGGTCGCCACGCCGTTCCTGGGCGAGCACTGCGACCTGGATATTCGCGGCAAGTCGACGTACTGGGTGGAGTTGGCCGGACGCACCGCGTACGTGGGCGCGGACTCCTCCGGGATCGACCCGCAGCTCTACCGGCACGTGCGCAACCACCTGGGCACCGCGCACTACGCGTTCCTGGGCATGGAGTGCGACGGCGCGCCGCTGACCTGGCTCTACCAGGCGCTGCTGACCAAGCCGGTGACCCGCAAGATGAGCAAGTCCCGCAAGTTGTCCGGCTCGAACGCGGAGCAGGCCGCCGCGATCATGACCGAGCTGGGGGCGAACGAGGCGTACGTCTACGCCATGGGCGAGGAGAGCTGGCTGGGTCACGTGATGGCCACCACTTACAACGAGGACACCTACCAGCTCAAGCAGGTGGACGAGTTCCTGACCTGGTGCGCCGACCACGGGATCAAGGCCGGGCACCTGTTCGGGCAGCAGGAGTGGCGCTGGTGACGTCCCGGCGTGCCGGCCGGCGCCCGCGTGCGCGGGAGTCCTGACCCGGCGCCGACCCGCACACACGATCGGCCGACCGCGTCCCACGCGGTCGGCCGATCGTGTGTGCGGGGCAGGGAACGGGGGCGGTGGCCGGCACGATCGGACCGGCCATCGGGTACCGGCTCAGGTGAGGTTGCGGGGAATGCGCCAGAGCGCGAAGCCCGCGAGCAGCAGCGCGCCGCCGAGGAAGATCGCGGTCTCGGCCCACTGGAAGGTCCAGTACCGGCCGGCGGGCTGGTACTTCACGTCGAAGTGCAGGTTCTGCGCGGCCAGGCACTCGCCGGACTCGGCCAACCCGGACTTCGCGGGCTCCAGGCAGCTCTGCACTTCGGGGCCGGTGGTGGCGGGTTTGCCGTCGGCGGTGCGGATCTTGGTGGATCCGGTCAGCACCCACGCGCCGGGCATGCGGTAGTCCTCGATGCGCAGCGTCGCGCCGGTGGAGACCCGTTCGTCCGGTCCGCCGGCGTCGCCGTCCAGGATGAAGCTGCTCACCCGGGGCAGCGTGGTGCCGTTCACCGCGACCGCCGCCTCCTTCGCCGGGAGCATGTGCGGCCGCACGTACGGCATCACCACCTGCACGACGGCGAAGAGCACCAGCGTGACGGCCATGGCCGGCAGCGTGCGGCGGATCAGCAGGCCGATGGTGGTGCCCAGGACGAACGCGAAGACGGCGTAGCCGAGCGGCACGAGGTTGCGCGCGTCGAAGACGAGCGGGGTGAACCGGGTGCCCTGGAGCCGGTCGAAGGGGCGGGCCGCCCAGGTCAGCAGGGCGGAGAAGACTCCGGTGAGGATCAGCGCGGCGACGGTGATCACGGCGAGCTTGACCGCGAGCCAACGCGCACGGGTCACGCTCTGGTTCCAGACGAGTCGGTGGGTGCCGCTCTCCAGCTCGCGGGTGACCAGCGGCGCGCCCCAGAAGGTGCCCAGGACGGCGGGGACGACGATGAGCAGGGCCCCGAGGAGGGTCAGTTGCGCCTTGTAGTCGGATTCGAAGGCGTCCTTTGCGGTGGCGCAGGTGTTCAGCGCCTGGCAGCCGACGATGTGCGCGTCGTAGTCGTCGCGGATGGACAGGCCGAGGAAGACCAGGTAGATCGCCAGCACGGCCAGCGCGCCGAGCGCGATCAGGGCCTGGGTGCGAAATTGTCGCCAGGTGAGCCAGATCATCGTGGGGCCTCCGAGGTCTGGATCCGGGTGCGCGGCGCGGGCAGGCCCGCGGCGCTGTCGGCGGCCTGGGTCATGTAGGCCAGGACCATGTCCTCCAGGTCCACATGCTCGGCGGCACTGACATGGTGCGGCACCGAGCCGGAGGTCCGCACCACCAAGGTGCTTTGGCGGGCGGTGTGTTCGGCGGTGACCACGTCGATCGCCGCGGGCAGCGCGTCGAGTTCGCCGCGTGCTCCGGTCAAGCGGTAGTGGCTGGCCAGCAGTTCGTCCACCTCCCCGGCGAGTTGCACGCGCCCGGCGGCGAGCACGATCAGGTAGTCGCTGACCCGCTCCAGGTCGGAGAGCAGGTGCGAGGAGAGGATGATGCTCACGTCGATCTCGACCACGACCTCCATCAGGTTCTGGAGGAACGCGCGGCGCGCGAGCGGGTCGAGGGCGGCCACCGGTTCGTCGAAGATCAGCAACTCGGGGCGTTTGGCCGCGGCGATGGTGAGCGCGAGTTGGGCGCGCTGGCCGCCGGAGAGGCGGCCGGCCTTCTGTGCCGGGTCCAGGCCGAGTTGGCGGATCCGCTCCTCGGCCAGCCGCCGATCCCAGCGCGGGTTCAGCCGCGCCCCCATGCGCAGGTGGTCGGCGATCGTCAGGCCCGGGTAGACCGGGGTGTCCTGCGCGACGAAACCGACCCGGGCTAACTGGTCGGCGCTCGCGGCGGGTCGGTTGCCGAGCACGCTGATGGTGCCCGCGGTCGGGGCGATCAGGCCGCAGGTCAGACCCAGCAGCGTCGATTTGCCGGCCCCGTTGGGGCCGACCAGGCCGATGATGCGTCCGGAGGGCACACTCAGCGTGCAGTCGGCCAGGGCGTCGTGCCGGCCGTAGCGCTTGCCGAGTCCCTCGGTTTCCAGAACCGGAGTCATTGCCTCACCTTTCTGGTGTTCGCACGTTTTCCGTATGGGCTGCTTCGGTGGACCGCAGCGTGGTCCGGAAGGTGGTCATGAGCAGAGCCTCGATGCTGTCCGTGGTCAGGCCCGCTTCCTGGGCCCGGTCCAACCAGCTCCGCAACTCCTCGCGCAGGCTCTCGTGTGCCGCCAGCGAGCCGTCGGTGAGAGTGCGGGTGACGAAGGTGCCCACGCCCGGCCTGGGCGAGACCAGGCCCTCGTGTTCGAGCTCGCGATAGGCCTTGAGCACGGTGTTGGGGTTGATCGCGAGCTTGGAGACGACCTCCTTGACCGTCGGCAGTTGGTCGTCGACCGACAACATGCCCAGACGCAGGGCCTGTCGGACCTGATGGACCAACTGCAGGTACGGGGATACACCGGAGCGGGTGTCCAAATGGAAGTCGATCATGGTCACTCCGCTTTAACTAGGATGCTAGCACTTTAGTCTACTGTGTGTGGCGTGGCGCACACGGATTCGAACACGATCGCCCACCGGCGAAACGACGAAACGGCCGGGGTACGCCGCGACATCGCGGCGTACCCCGGCCGTTCCCGGGCGGACCGGGGCGGTGGGACGGGGGAGAGGGGCGTAGCGGTCAGGCCGGTCCCGGCGCGGAGGTCTCCGGGAGCAGGTCCGGATCCGGGACGTCCTTCCGCTCGGCGAACTGCGTGCGGTACAAGTCGGCGTAGATCCCGCCGGCCGCCAACAGGCCGTGGTGCGTGCCGCGTTCCACGATCCGACCCGCGTCCACCACCAGGATCTGGTCGGCGTCGCGGATCGTGGACAGGCGGTGCGCGATCACCAGCGAGGTCCGGCCCTTGAGCGCGGTCTCCAACGCCTGCTGGATCGCCGCCTCGGACTCCGAATCCAGGTGCGCGGTCGCCTCGTCCAGCACCACGATCGGCGGCGACTTCAGCAACAGCCGCGCCAGCGCCACCCGTTGCTTCTCGCCGCCGGAGAGCCGGTGGCCGCGGTCACCGACCACGGTGTCCAGGCCCTCGGGCAACGCGTCGATCACCTCCTGGATCCGGGCCGCCTCGCACGCGGCGACCACCTCGGCCTCGGTCGCCTCCGGGCGGGCATACAGCAGGTTCGCCCGGATCGTGTCGTGGAACAGGTGCGCGTCCTGGGTGACCACGCCGATCGTGTCCCGAAGCGAGGTCAGGGTCAGCTCGCGCAGGTCGTGCCCGCCCACCCGGACCGCGCCACGAACCGGGTCGTACAGCCGCGGCACCAGATTGGTGATCGTGGTCTTGCCCGCGCCCGAGGAGCCGACCAGCGCGGTCATCCCGCCCTGCGGCACGGTGAAGCTCAACTCCCGTAACGTCCAGTCGTCCTGCGCCGACTCCCGCACCCGCGCGCCGGTGCTCTCCAACGAGGCCAACGAGACCTCCTCGGCGCTCGGATAGCGAAACCACACGTCGTCGAACTCCAGATCCAGGCCCGACGTGCCGTTGTCGCCTGCCGCGGGCAGGTCGTGCGCCCGCGGGTGCTCCACGATCAGCGGTTGCAGGTCCAACACCTCGAAGACCCGGTCGAAGCTCACCAGCGCGGTCATGAAACTCGCCTGAATACTGGAGAGTTGATTGATCGGCCCGTACAACCGCAACAACAGCGCGACCATCGCCACCAGCGCGCCGATCTCCAGGGTGCCGTCGATGGCCAGCCGCCCGCCGAACCCGTAGACCAGCGCGGTGGTCAGCGCGGTCAACAACGTCGCCAGGATGAAGAACAGCCGCGCGTACACGTTGGAGACCACCGCGATGTCCCGCACCCGGGCCGCCCGCCGCGCGAACGCGTCGGACTCCTCCACCGGGCGGCCGTACAGCTTGACCAGCATCGCGCCCGAGACGTTGAAGCGCTCGTTCATCATCGAGCCCATCTCGGCGTCGAGTTGCATCTCCTCCCGGGCCAGTCGTTGCATGGCCCGACCGAAGTACCGCGCGGGCACCAGGAAGATCGGGATCAGCACCAGCGCGGCCAGGGTGATCTGCCACGAGAGGTAGAACATCGCGGCCAGCACCAGTCCGACCGTCAGGAACGTGGACACCGCCTGCGTCAACAACGTCGTCACCGCCTGCTGCGCACCGATGATGTCGGTGTTCAACCGGCTGACCAGGGACCCGGTCTGGGTGCGGGTGAAGAACGCCAACGGCTGCCGCTGTACGTGCGTGAACACCTCGGTGCGCAGCTCGTAGACCAACCCCTCGCCCACCCGCCCGGAGAACCACGCCTGGCAGTAGATCGCGCCCGCGTCCACCACGGCCAACACCGCGATGGTCACGGACAACCACACCACGACGGAGAAGTCACCCGGCCGGATGCCGTCGTCGATGACCGTCTTCAACATCAACGGACTCGCGGCCATGATGACCGCGTCCACGATCGTCGCCACCAGCGCCAACACCACCCAGTGGCGATGGCGGCCCGCGTACGGGAGCACGCGCCGGACCGTGCCCGGCGAGACCCGCTGCCGGGTGATCGAATCGTCCAGGCGCAGCGTCGGCCCCATGCCCGGGGCGGCCATCATGCTCACGGAACTTCCTCTCAGTACTTTTCGAGGAACTCGACGATCACCGAGTTGACCTCCTCGGGACGTTCCAGGTGGCCCAGATGGCCCGCGTGGGGGATCGTGACCAGGTCGCAGTCCGGGATGGCGTCGGCCACCTCTGCGGCCAGATGCACGGGCGAGATCAGATCGTCGGCGAACGCCACCACCCGACACGGCACGGTGATCCGGCCCAACTCCGCACGCCGATCCACGTCCAGGTCCACCCAGGCCTGGCCACCGGTGGAATCCGCGTCGCCGGACAACTCGAAGATCTCCAGCCACGTCGCGGCCGAGTCGTCGTCGTTCAACGTGGTCGGCGACAACATCTGGATCGCCGTGTTCAACGCGCGATAGGCGGGCGGCAGGCGGACACCGTCCTGATCCACCGCCCGTTCCGCGAGGGTCTGCGCCCGCCGGATGGCGTCCGAACGGGCCCGCGTGGCGATGAGCACCGCACTGCGCACCGACTCCGGGTGGTGCAGCGCGAGTTCCTGTGCGATCAAAGCACCCAGGGAAAGCCCGACCAGGCGACAGGGAGCCAGATCCAACGCGTCGATCAGACCTTTGGTATCGGCCACCATGTCCTCGAGCGAATATTTCCCCGGCGGAGCATCCGAGGGCGCGATTCCCCGATTGTCGAAGACGACCGTCTCGAATCCGGCCCGATGCAGCGCGGGTGTCTGATGCATGGTCCAGACCCGACCCGCGGCGCCCGAACCCATGATGAGAAGAACACTTTCCCCGCGACCCGAGCGCTCGTAGGAAAGACGGATGCCATTGGCGTGCAGGAAAGGCATGGTCGATGAGTTCCATTCGCCGTCGGGAACGGGATGCCGCCCCCGGGCCACGCCGGCCCGAGCGTCCGCGCCCCGACCGTAGCGGGCGCCGAGGCGACCGGCTCGCCGCGATCCCGCCGCGATTCACCATGTCATCGGCAGGCCGCCGGGCTCAACGCGACCACCTGGGACGACGCCCGCGAGCGGGGCCCGCGGGTGTTCAACCGTGGCGCCGCCGCAGTTGAACGAGCGGCGCCCAATCCGCCGAACGCCCGCCCCCGATCGGCCGGTTGACATCCCCCGAGCACGCTGATGAGGATGACGGCCGGAAGCGAGGAGAATCCCGAAAAAGCCGCCCCGGCAAGGCCGGACGCCCTCGACCGGAAGGGCGGCAGCGAATCCGGTCGAGTCGGATCCGGCCGAGAATACCGTCGACGCACGGGTGAAACCGACGACGGATTCCCGAATCGGCACACGCCGCGGACCACACTCGTCTCGGCCGGTCATCACGGATCTCTATGGAGAAGTACCGACCTTCTCCCGGTCGCGGCCGCCGACATCACCTGGGGGAGAGCGAATGGCCGCAACCGCGCCTGGGCTTTGGGAACTGACGGCCGGTCAACTGGGCGTATGGTACGCGCACCAGGTGGCGCCGGAGCACACGGTCTACAACGTCGGCGAATACCTGGAAATCCACGGCGACGTGGACGTGGACCTGTTCGTGAGCGCCGTACGCCGCGTGCTCGACCAGGCCGAGACCCACCGGCTTCGCTTTCGCACCCTCGACGGCGCACCCCGCCAATACCCGGACCCGGCGGACGAGCACCCCGTGCGCGTGGTCGACGTCGGCGCCGAAGCCGACCCGCGAGCCGCCGCCGAAAACTGGATGCGCCGCGACCTGGCCCGCAGGCTCGACCCCTGCACCGACCGCCTGTTCACCTCCGTCGTGCTCACCCTGGCGCCCGGCCGGGTGTTGTGGTACCAACGCGCCCACCATCTCGTGATGGACGGCCACGCGGGGTCGCTGATCGCCGACCGGGTCGCCCGCGTCTACACCGCGCTGCTGGCCGGCCGCACCCCCGACGAACCGCCCCTGGAATCGGTCTCGGTGCTGATCGACGCCGACCGCGCCTACCGCGCCTCGGCACACTTCGAACGGGACCGGCGGTACTGGCACGACACGCTCTCGGGCCCCGCCGAGACCTCGTCCCCGGACACCCGGTACGCGCGCAGCCTGCCCAGCGCGCAGACCCGGCACAGCGCCGCGGTCGACCCGCACGACACCACCCGACTCAAGGCCGCCGCGGCCCGGCTGCGCACCAACCTCCCCGCACTGGTCATCGCCGCCGCCGCCGCGCACCAACACCGCGGCACCGGCGCGCGCGACGTGATCCTGGGCATTCCCGTCCTGGGCCGAACCGGGCGTCGCGCACTCGCCATCCCCGGCATGACCTCCAACGTGATGCCGCTGCCACTGCGACTGGACCCGCGAACCACCGTCGGTGAACTCGTCGCACAGACCTCCACCGCCGTGCTCTCCGGCCTGCGCCACCAGCGCTACCGCTACGAGGACATGCTCCGCGACCTCAACAGCGTCGACGGCGCCGCGCTGTGCGGCCTGGTCGTGAACGTGATGAGCTTCGACTACTCGATGCGCTTCGGCGACTGCCCCGCCACCGTCCGCAACCTCTCACACGGCCCGATCGTCGACCGCCAGCTCAACGTCTACGACCGATCCGCCGACACCGGCCTGGACATCGACGTCGACGTCAACCTCGACCTGCACGACCCCGAGACGGCCGGCGACCTCGCCACCCGCTTCCTGCGCGTGCTGCACCGCATCGCCGCCGCCGACCCCGCCGACCCGATCGGCCGGATCGACCTGCTCGACCCGGACGAGCGGCACACGCTCACCACCCGCGGCAACGACACCACCGCCCCGGTACCGGCCCTGACCGCCACCGACATGTTCCGCGCCCGGGTCGAACACACACCGCACGCCCCCGCCGTGCTCTGCGACACCGACCGGATCGACTACGCCGAACTGGACGCCCGCGCGAACCGCCTGGCGGCCCACCTGACCGCACTGGGGGTGGGCCGCGAATCGGTGGTCGCGGTGGTCCTGGACCGAGGCGTCGACCTGATCGTCGCACTGACCGCCGTACTCAAGGCGGGCGCCGCCTACCTGCCCGTCGACCCGCGCCAACCACTCGAACGCCTCGCGTACATGCTCACCGACAGCCGCGCCTCGGTCCTGCTCGGCTCCGACGACCTCCTCGACGACCTCCCCGTCCGCGGCCTGCTCACCGTCGCCCTCGACGACCCCTCGGTCCGCGCCGCGATCGACGCCCGACCCGCCGACCCGATCCCCACCCGCGCCCGGCTCGCCGACCTGGCCTACGTGATCTACACCTCGGGCTCCACCGGACGACCCAAGGGCGTGGCCCTGACCCACGCCGGCATCGCCTCCCTGGTCACCGCCCAGGTCGACCGGCTCGACGTCACCCCGGACAGCCGGATCCTGCAATTCGCCTCCATCGGATTCGACGCCGCGACCTGGGAAATCGTGATGGCGCTATGCACCGGCGCGGCCCTGGTGGTCGCCCCGGCCAAGGAACTGCTCCCCGGCGGCGGCCTCGCCGACGTGATCACCCGACACCGCGTCACCCACGCCACGCTGCCCCCGGCGGTGCTCCCCGTCCTCGACCCCCGAGAGCTGACCTGCCTGCGCACCCTGGTCTCCGCCGGCGAGGCCCTCGGCCGCGAACAGGCGAGCCGATGGGCACCCGGCCGACGCATGATCAACGCCTACGGGCCGACCGAGACCACCGTCTGCGCGACCATGTCCCGGCCCCTGCGCCCGGACACCGACCCCGACATCGGCACGCCGATCACCAACTCCCGGGTGTACGTCCTCGACCACTGCCTCGCGCCGGTCCCGATCGGGGTCACCGGCGAGCTCTACGTCGCCGGCGCCGGCCTGGCCCGGGGCTACCTGCGCCGCCCGGGGCTGACCGCCGAACGCTTCGTCGCCGACCCGTTCCGGGCCGGCGGGCGGATGTACCGCACCGGAGACCGGGTGCGCCGGACCCCCGACGGGCAACTCGCCTTCGCCGGGCGGGTCGACGAACAGATCAAGATCAGAGGCTTCCGAATCGAGCCCGCCGAGATCGAGGCGGCACTGCGGACCCACCCCCTCGTCGGCCAGGCCGTGGTGATCGCCCGGGAGAGCGAATCCGGCGACCGGCGACTGCTGGGCTACGTGGTCGGCCCGGAGTCCTCGGGCGAGGCCCACGGCGGCGCCGTCGACACGGTCGCCGGCCTCGATGTGTGGGGTGACGGCGCCACGGCCGAGGCACTGCGCCGGTACCTGGTCGAACGGCTGCCGGAGTACATGGTGCCCACGGCGATCGTGCCGCTGCCCGCGTTCCCGCTGACCGTCAGCGGCAAGATCGACCGAAGCGCGCTGCCCGACCCGCGCCGGCACACGGCCGTCGACAGGTCGACCACCCCGGAAGAGGACATCCTCCGCGGGATCTTCGCCGACGTCCTGGACCTGGCGGCGGTGGGACCGGACGCCAACTTCTTCGAACTCGGCGGCCACTCACTGCTCGCCGCCCGACTGATCTCCCGCGTCCGCGCACTGCTGGGCGTCGACCTGGAGATGCGCGAGCTGTTCCGCACCCCCACCCCCGCCGGCCTCGCCGCCCACCTGTCCGGCGCGATCACCGGCTCGACCCGGAACCGGCCCGTGCTCGCCGCGCGGCCTCGCCCCGGCCGGATCCCGCTGTCCTTCGCACAACAACGACTGTGGTTCCTGGCCCAGTTGGAAGGGCGCGGCACCACCTACAACGCACCGATCATCCTGCGGCTGTCCGGAGATCCGGACCCGGCGGCGCTGTCCGCCGCGCTGCGCGACGTGCTGGAGCGGCACGAGGTGCTGCGCACGGTGCTTCCGGCCGAGGACGGCCGTCCGTACCAGCGGATCCTGCCGACGGACGAGGTGGGGTGGAGCCTGTCGACGATTCACCTCCCGGAGGACGAGCTTCCCTCGGCCGTACAACGCGCGGCGACGCACGCGTTCGACCTCGCGGTGGAACCCCCGTTTCGAGCCTGGCTGTTCGCGGGCGATGGCGAGACTCCCGACGCCGGAGCCGAGGCCCGGACCGGTTCCGATTCCGGTCCCGCCTCCACCCTCGGACTCGGCGCGTACGTGCTGGTCGTGGTGGTGCACCACATCGCCGCCGACGGCTGGTCGATGGGACCGCTCGGCCGCGACATCTCGACCGCGTACACGGCCCGGCGGGCGAACCGGGCGCCGAACTGGGCGCCGTTGCCGGTGCAGTACGCGGACTACGCGCTGTGGCAGCGGGAGTTCCTCGGCTCGGAGGACGATCCGGACAGCCCGATCCGGGCCCAGATCGACCACTGGCGCACGGCCCTGGCCGGCGCCCCCGAGGAGTTGGCCCTGCCCGCCGACCGCACCCGGCCCGCCGTGGCCGGCCATCTCGGGCACAGCGTCCCGCTCGACGTGCCCGCGGACCTGCACCGCGCGCTGGTGGAACTGGCCCGGGCCGAGGGCGTGACCGTCTACATGGTGCTCCAGGCGGCCCTGGCCCTGCTGCTGTCCCGTCTGGGCGCCGGTACGGACATCCCGATCGGCTCGGCGGTCGCCGGCCGTACCGACGAGACGCTGGACCCCCTGATCGGTTGCTTCGTCAACACGCTCGTCGTGCGCACCGACCTCACCGGCGACCCCGAATTCACCGAACTGCTGGCCCGGGTCCGACGCACCACCCTGGGCGCCTTCGCCCACCAGGACGTGCCCTTCGAGCGACTCGTCGAAGAACTCGCCCCCACCCGGTCCACGGCCCGACACCCGCTCTTCCAGGTCGTGCTGACGATGCAGGAAAGCGTCGAAACGGTTCTGGAACTGCCCGACGTCACCGTCGAGTTGTTGCCGGAAGAACGCCCCGGGGTGAAGTTCGACCTCGACGTCATGGTGGCCGAGACCTTCGACGAGCAGGCCCAACCCGCCGGACTCACCGGGTCGGTGACCGCCGCCGTCGACCTGTTCGACGCGGATTCGGCCCGTACCATCGCGGAGCGCTGGGTCCGGGTGCTGCGCGCGGTGACCGAAACCCCCGACATCCGGGCCGGCCGGGTGAACCTGCTCGACCAGGCCGAGCGGACCCGCGTGCTGGCCGAGTGGAACGACACCACGCTCCACGTCCCGCACCACACCATCGCGCAACTCTTCCGCGCCCAGGCGGCACGTACCCCCGGCGCCCCGGCGGTGACCTGCGGCGAAACGCACACCTCGTACGCCGAACTGCGCGAGCACGCCGACCGGGTGGCCCGATACCTGCTCGGATCCGGCGTCGGACCGGAGTCGGTGGTGGGCCTGTGCCTGCCCCAGGGCCTCGCGATGACCTCGGCGATCCTGGGCGTATGGCAGGCCGGCGCCGCGTACGTCCCGATCGACGCCCGCCAACCGGTGGACCGGATCGCCTTCCTGCTCACGGACAGCCGGGCCGTGCTGCTGATCGCCACCGAAGAGGTCCTGGACGACCTCCCGGCAGGCAAGGTGCGCATGGTCTCGATGGACGACCTGCCCACCGGCCCGGGCACGGCGGACCCCGTACCGGATCCGGTGCTCGATCCGGCCGGACTGGCCTACGTGATCTACACGTCCGGTTCGACCGGCACACCCAAGGGCGTCGCGGTCACCCACGGTGCGCTGGCCAACTACGTGACCTCGGTGCCCGCGCGCATCGGCCTCGGCACACCGGGAGCCCGCTACGCGCTGCTGCAGTCCCAGGTCACCGACCTGGGCAATACGACCGTGTTCACCTCCCTGGTCAGCGGCGGCCACCTGCACATCCTCGACGCCGACACCGTGCTCGACCCCCAAGCCGTGACCGACTACCTGGCCGAACACCGGATCGACCACGTCAAGGCCGTACCCTCCCACCTGGCCGCGCTCGCCGAACGCGGCGGCCCGGCCGCCGTACTGCCCGCCCGCACCCTGATCCTGGGTGGTGAGGCGGCCCCGGCGCCGTGGGTACGCGACCTGCTGCACGCGGCCGGCGACCGCGCCGTGTTCAACCACTACGGGCCGACCGAGACCACTATCGGCGTCACCACCACCCGGCTGACCGCCGAGATGGTCGAGCACGGCGTGGTCCCGATCGGCACCCCCATCGGCAACACCCGGGCCTACGTCCTCGACGACGCCCTGAACCCGGTGCCGATCGGGGTGACCGGCGAACTCCACATCGCCGGCGCCGGCCTCGCGCGCGGCTACACGAACCGACCCGGGCTGACCGGTGAGCGCTTCGTGGCCTGCCCGTTCGGCACGGGTGAGCGCATGTACCGCACCGGCGACCGAGCCCGTTGGACCCCGGACGGACGACTCGCCTTCGCGGGTCGGGCCGACGACCAGGTCAAGATCAGAGGCTTCCGGATCGAACCCGCCGAGATCCGGGCCACCATCCTCACCCACCCCCTGGTCGCCCAGGCCGCGGTGATCGCCCGCGAGGACGCACCGGGCGGCCCCCGTCTGATCGCCTACCTCGTTCTCGACGCGAACCGCGACGACGAGGAACCGGTCGACACGGTACGGGCGTTCCTGGCCCGACGGCTGCCCGAGCAGATGCTTCCCTCGGCCCTGGTCGTCCTGGACGCACTGCCCCTCACCGGCAACGGCAAGCTCGACCGCGACGCGCTGCCTGCGCCGGAACCCGGTGCCGCCGAATCGACCGGACGCGGGCCCGCCAACCCGCGGGAGGAAATCCTGTGCGGCGTCTTCGCCGACATCCTCGGCCTGGACGCGGTGGGCGTGGACGACAACTTCTTCGAACTGGGCGGCCACTCGCTCCTGGCCACCCGACTCATCTCCCGGGCCCGCTCCGCGCTGGGCGTGGAACTCGAGGTCCGAGCCCTGTTCGAGACACCGACCCCGGCGGGCCTCGCCACCGCGCTCGCCGCCGCCGATCCGGCCCGAACGGCCCTGGCCGCCCGGAGCCGCCCGGAGCGCATCCCGCTCTCCTACGCCCAGCAACGGCTGTGGTTCCTCGACCAGTTGGACGGCCCCGACCCGACCTACAACATCCCGGTGGTCGCCCGCCTGACGGGCGACCCGGACCGTACGGCCCTGCGCGCGGCGCTGCGTGACGTGATCGCCCGGCACGAGGTGCTGCGCACCGTGTTCACCGTCGTGGACGGCGAGCCGTACCAGGAGATTCCGGGCTCCGACGAGGTCGCATGGCAGCCGACCTTCGTCGACGTCGCGGCGGACGACGTGGCGGCCGAGGTGGCCCGAATGGCGACGTGCACCTTCGACCTGACGACCGAGCCGCCGATCCGGGTGTGGCTGCTGTCCGTGAACGCCCGCGAACACGTCCTGGTGGTGGTGCTCCACCACATCGCGGGAGACGGCTGGTCCTGGGGACCCCTGGGCCGGGACATCGCGCTGGCCTACGCGGACCGACGCGCGGGACGGGCGCCCGAGTGGGCGGCGCCGTTGCCGGCCCAGTACGCCGACTACGCGCTGTGGCAGCGGGAGTTGCTCGGCACGGCCGACAATCCGGACAGTGTGCTTGCGCGACAGGTGGGTTTCTGGCGCGAGGCACTGGCGGGCGTCCCGGAGGAGCTCGGTCTGCCGGTCGACCGCCCGCGTCCGGCGGTGGCGAGCCGCGCCGGCCACAGCGTCCCGGTCGAGGTTTCGAGCGAACTACACGGCCGATTGGTCGAGTTGGCGCGGTCCGAAGGCGTCACGGTGTTCATGGTGCTTCAGGCGGCGTTGGCGGTGTTGTTGTCGCGGTTGGGTGCCGGGACGGATATCCCGATCGGGTCGGCCGTGGCGGGGAGGACGGACGAAGGGCTGGACGAGCTGGTTGGGTGTTTCGTCAACACGCTCGTGTTGCGCACCGACCTGTCCGGCGATCCGGCCTTCCGGGAGGTGCTGGGTCGGGTTCGGGAGACGGGCCTGGCGGCGTTCGGGAATCAGGATGTGCCGTTCGAGCGGTTGGTGGAGGAGTTGGCGCC
>NZ_JBITJP010000014.1:0-313230 GCF_044460165.1 Embleya sp. NPDC050154 | reverse complement strand
GCCAAGAAGCAGGCCGGCGACGCCAAGGAAGACCTCCGGGTCGTCGACGTCGCACAACTGCTCCTGCAATCGGTCAAACTCCCCGAACCACCGGCAGCGGATGAGGTGCCGGCGGACGCGGCAGTGAAGTAGGACCGGTTTCGCACGTGCCGTGATCGCCGTCGGCCCCTGGAGGGGTCGGCGGCGATCGCTTTTCGCGGGTCGGGTTCGGCTTTGGTTTTTGTGCCCGAATTACGACCTTCCCGGGACGACGCAGGGGGTCGAACTGCCGGTACCGTCATTGATGTGACTGGCAATGGACCCTACGACCCGTACCGGCAACAGCCCCCGCCTGCCGGCCAGGGTTACCCACCTCAGCATGGCGGGGCTTATGGCGATCAGTACGGCGGTGGCCCGTACAACGGGCAACCGGGGTACGGGCAGCCTGGGGATGGGCAACCGGGCAATGGGCAGCCGGGGTATGGGCAGCCGGGGTACGGACAGCCCGGGTATGGGCAGCCTGGCTATGGACAGCAGGGGTCTGGACAGCCCGGCTATGGACAGCAGGGGTCTGGACAGCCCGGCTATGGACAGCAGGGGTCTGGACAGCCGGGGTACGGGCAACAGGGGACGCCGCCTCCGCCGCCTCAGGGTGGGCAGGGCGGGTATGGCGGTTCGGGATCGGGTGGGTCCGGTACCGGGTCCGGGTCCGGATCCGGTGGCTCGGGTGATCCGAACTACGGTCCGCTGTCGTTGCCGGACGAGACGAGCCTGTACATCTACGGCGCGCCGCCCGAGGAGTACACGACGGTCACGCCCGCGGTGTCACCTCGGCAGCAGCAGCCGTACCAGCAGCCGCCGCAGCAGTTCAGCGGCCCGCCGCCGAGGCGCCTGCACTGGAAAGAGGTGCTGAGTGGGCTCACGCTGCGCCCGCTGCGCACGATGGACGCGGTCCGCGACCAGGCGGTGTGGTGGCCGGCGCTGATCATGTCCGCGCTCGGCGGTGCGCTCGCGGTGTTCGCGAACGACGCGTCGCGCAAGGAGATCGTCGACTCGACGCTCGCCACGAGCGTGCCGGCGCTCGGCATGGTGATCGTCATCGTGCCCGCGTTCTGCGCGCTGCTCGGGCTGGTGTCGCACGCGCTCGCGACCCAGTTCGGCGGGAACGGGTCGCCGACACCGTTCATCACGCTGTCGATGATCCTGGTCTGGATCGCGGACGCGCCTCGGTTGGTGGTCGCGATGTTCGCGCCCGACGACAACGCGATCGTGGCCGCCATCGGCATCGCGTCGTTCGCGCTGACCGCGTGGCTGTTGACCATGCTGATGACGCGCGTGCACGAACTGCCGTGGCCGCGCGCGCTGGGGTGTGTGGCGGTGGAGTTGGTCGCGTTGCTGCTGGTGCTGAAGTTGCCGCTGGCTTCGTGAGGTTGCGGGGTCGGGGTTTCGGGGCTTCGGAGCGTTGTGGCTTCGGGGCTTCGGGCGTTGCGGTGGCGGGGCGTCGCGGCGGCGGGTGTGTTGTGACGGTGGGCGGGCGGCGCGCCTTCGGCGGCTCGCGTGGCGGGTGGGCGATGGTTGGGGATGGCTCGCGGGGCGGTCGCCTGGTGGCTGCGGGGCCCTTCGCCGGACGTGGGGTGGGCGGGCCACGGTCCTGACGTCGGGTCAGGTGGCGGCCAAAGCGTGCCGGCAGTGGACCGGGTGGACCACAAGCGGCACGGTCAGGCCGCGTTGCGGATCTGTTCGGCAACCGTTTCGGGCGGTGTACTCGTAGAAGTACACCTATCCGCGCTCGACATTTCGTCGTAATCGCGGTTGCGAGGAACGGAACGGACATGCTTGTGCGGCAACGCACCCGGGCTGCGCTTCAGGCCGCCGCCCTCTTCTACGTCGTGGATCGGGGTTGGCCCGTCCTGCCCGGTGCCTACGTCGAAGACGGCCGATGTTCGTGCGGCGACACCGAATGCCCGGACCCGGGCGCCCATCCGGCCGCGGAGCCCGGGCTGACCCGGGCCACTCGATCGACCGACGACGTCTGGGAGTGGTGGAGCAGCAAGCCGTACACGGTCCTGCTCGCGAGCGGCCTGGAGTTCGACGTCCTGGACGCTCCGGCGAAGGTGGGCTACGCGGCGATCCGCCAGCTCGAGGTGGTCGGCCTGCCCCTCGGGCCGGTCCTGCATCTGCCCGACGAGCGGCTGTTGTTCCTGGTCGACCCGGGCGCGCGCAACCTGTTCTGGTACACGGTCGACCACAACGACACGGCCCGATTCGACGTCCGCCACCACGCGGTCGGCCATTTCGTACCGGCCCCGCCATCCTCCACCGCGTGCGGCGGGCGGACCCGCTGGGCGGTCCCCCCGGACCCGATCGAGCGGGGACTGCCGGGGGCGGTGGACGTGCTGGGGGCGTTGATGCGGTTCAGCACGCAGTCGCGCTGAGGCGCGGGGCGCGCTGAGGCGCGGCGGCGCGGGGTCGCGCGCGGCGGGCTCGGGCGTTGCTCGCCGTGTGGAGGCTTGGGCGTCGAGGCTTGGGCGTCGAGGCTCAGGCGTCGAGGATCTGGCCCTGGCGGGTGACGACCGGCGGCTGTACCGACCAGGGGAAGTTGATCCAGTCGTCGGTGTGCTTCCACACGTACTCGCACTTCACCAGCGACTGCGGCTTCTCGTACACCACGGCGCAGCGCACCTCGGCGACATTGCCCTCGCAGAAGTCCCGGACCAGCAGCAGCGTCTTGCCGGTGTCCGCGACGTCGTCCGCGATCAGCACCTTCTTGTTGGAGAAGTCGACCACGTCCGGTACCGGCGCGAGCATGACCGGCATGTCCAGCGTGGTGCCGATCCCGGTGTAGAACTCGACGTTGACCAGGTGCAGGTTCTTCACGTCCAGCGCGTACGCGAGCGCACCGGCCGCGAACACCCCGCCCCGGGCGATCGACAGGATGATGTCGGGCTCGTACCCGTCCTCCGCGACCTGCATGGCCAGCTCGCGCGTAGCTTGACCGAAGAGCGGCCAGGTGAGGTTTTCGCGCACGTCACTCATGTCCGGGTATGCCTATCTTCTGTTCGGGGGTTCGCGGTCGCGGTGCCGACGCGGTCTCGGGTGGTGCTGCGGTTTCGGGTGGTGACGCGGTTGCGCTTGCGGGTGCCGACTCGGCTGCCACCGTCTCGGCGGCCACCGTCTTGTCGCGCCGCCCGGTCGTGCGGTCTAGTCGCGGACGTTCGTCCGGTGGAAGTCCTTGAACGAGCGGGACGGGGTCGGCCCGCGCTGTCCTTGATACCGCGACCCGTACACCGAGGACCCGTACGGGAACTCGGCCGGCGACGACAGCCGGAACATGCACAGCTGGCCGATCTTCATCCCCGGCCACAACTTGATCGGCAAGGTCGCGACGTTCGACAACTCCAGCGTCACATGCCCGGAGAAGCCCGGGTCGATGAACCCGGCGGTGGAGTGCGTCAGCAGCCCGAGCCGCCCGAGCGAGCTCTTGCCCTCCAACCGCGACGCCACGTCATCCGGCAGCGACACCACCTCGTACGTCGAGCCCAGCGCGAACTCACCGGGATGCAGGATGAACGGCTCGCCCTCGGGCGGCTCGATCATGCGGGTGAGATCCGGCTGCTCGACGGCGGGGTCGATGTGCGGGTACTTGTGGTTCTCGAAGACCCGAAAAAACCGGTCAAGTCGAACGTCCACACTCGACGGCTGAACCATGGCCGGCTCGTAGGGATCGATCCGAACCCGACCGCAGTCGATCTCCGCGCGAATGTCCTTGTCCGATAGAAGCACGGGGAAAGGGTAATCGCAGCCACCCGGATCCACCCAAACGCGCGACCGCCCTCGCGCCCCTCCGATCCCCGCTGTCCCCTCACCCGAATCGGTGCTGCGACCACGCGCGACGATCCGGTAGAGTGACGGAGCAGGGCTCCCCGTGGGGCGCCTGATGCGGGCGTAGTTTAATGGTAGAACATGAGCTTCCCAAGCTTAGAACGCGAGTTCGATTCTCGTCGCCCGCTCGTGAGGCTTAGGCCCAGGTCACGGACATGATCCGCAACCTGGGCCTTCGTCGTTTTCAGCTCGCTACGCCCTTGCGGGCGGGGTCCGTGCCGGATGCGCGTCGATGTCGGCCCTGAAGCTTTTTGAGCCGCTTCGCGATGACGTCGGGGAGCGGCTTGGCAGCGCCGCTGCCGCCTTCGACGCAACGTCCGGCCTTGCCCGTTAGACATTTACCCTGAGCCGATGCGCCGTGTTTCCGGCAGTGGTGGCGCTGGGAGGCTTGCGGGGGAGCCCGGTCAGCAGGGATTGACCTCCGCGCGTCGTTGAAGTTGCGGGGGCGTGACAAGCCGACCGAGTCGTCGAACGGATTGCCCGGCGGGTGGCCGGTTCGAAGGTCACCACCGAGTTGTCAGTGAGCAATGCGACTGTGAAGTGCCCTTCCAAGGCCCGTCCCAGTCGGAGCAGTGTTGGTGGGGTCACCGGTCGGCCGCCGTCCTCAAGACGGCGGATGACCCGCTCGTTCATCCCCACACGGCAGGCGAGTTCTGCCTTCGTCCAGCCGAGTGCAACGCGGCGGTCGTAAACGGCTTGGGCCATCGCGTCAGCGAGCGCGGCCTCCGCATACGCCTGGTCGAACTCCTCGACCTCGCCCGTGGTCATCGCGTCCGCGTGGGACGTCTCGGGGACGGGTTCGGCAGCGGCCTTCGCGGCCCTGCGACGCAATGCCTCACGCGCAGTCATCGTCCTGCCCCCGTCAGTCATCTCGTCTGTCGCGGCCGTCGATCTTCCCGGTTTGCCACCAGCCACCGTCACCGGCCGCCCAGTTCCAGCGGCTGGGGGCGGGTTGGATGCGCGGTGAGCGGTTGGTTATGCGGTGGGTGGATGTGTTGAGGCGCGGAGGGGCGGGTGGGGCGCGCAGGTCGGCTGACGGTTTGCGGGCGGGGCGGACTGCCTGATGCGGCCTGCGTTTCTGGGCCGTCAGAGGTGTGGGATGGGCTTCAGCGCCCGATGTCGCGGGTTGTGGGGTCCTGGTGTCGGGGGGCGGAGCGGAATGTGGCGGGGGCGTTGGTGGGCGCGGTGGAGGAAGGGGCGGGGACGCGGGGAGCCGGCGGCGATGACGACAGTGGGCCGAATGAGCCTCCGATCAGGCGGGCCAAGTCCAAGTGGCGGGACGGCACGGGTGATTGCGCCTGGTGTTGTCGTGCCACTTCGATGGCGGCCGTCGACGCGACGTTGCGCCCGGCCGGGGGTGGCGCGGTGGGGGCGGGGCCCCGTGCGGTCGACGGTTGTGCCTGGTCCCGAGCCGGCGCGGGCGTCGTCTTCGTCCTGTGAGCGGCTGTCGCGGCCTGGCCCTGGGTCGGTCGCCGTGCGGGGTCCCGGTGCGATCGGACTGCGGGCTGGTGCGGTCGGGCCACGTGCCGGCCGGAGCGGGCGAGGGCCTTGCGATTCGCCGGCATGGGGCCCATCACCGGAAAGGCGCGTTCGCGGTGCAACTGATGCTGCGCGGCCGACAGGGTGTGCGCCCGCCCGCGCCATTCCTGCAGAACCGCCCCGCTTCCAGGCTTGAATGGGGCGATCGCGCTGCCGAGACGTTCGGTGATGTAGGCGTTGGCGGAATTGGCCTCCGAGCCCTCCATGACCACGTTGTCCACCGCGTATGCGGGTACCTCGTCGGCTGCCACGGTCATACCCGGGCTGTACCACAACACCTGGGTCAGATCCTCGAGAGTGACCAGACCGGCGGGTTTTCCGATTTGCCCACCGATGATTTCCCGGAGATCGTCGTACATGGAATTTGGATAATCCGGAAGGACGCCGGCATTTCTCCATTCGGGATGGGCATTCATCTCCATTACATGCGCCATCTCGTGAGCTCCGATCCGAATGGCCGTGGTTTTGGGATCCAAGTCTCGCTGGGAGAGCGACTGCAACTCCTCACGTTGTCCAGGGCTGGTCCAATAGTCGCTGAGGACGACTGAGACACCCAGGTTGACGTAATTCGCGTGCTCGCTTCCTTTCACCGGACGATCCGCTGAAAGAGTCCGGGTCACAGCACCATCTTTCTGCTCCCAATCGGCACCATCCGATGCATAGATGTTGAACGGCAGTATGTTCCCGCGAGCGCCCTTCGAAAACAATTCGGACGTTCGGAGCATCCCATCCGTGATCTCATGAAGCGTCCTGATATCGCCGCGCCATGGAAGCTCGGGTCTTTCCAGCAGACCATCCGACGCAATGGCGGCCGCCCGGCCCCCGGCGGCTTCCAGGGCTGCCTCCAGATCATTTTGGCGCCCGAATACATGAAACTCTGGCGACATCGAGAATTGGAAAATCTCATCGAGGTGGCGCTTCAGGGCACGTGCGACCGCGCGGTGGGTTGTGGCCGCGTAGATCTCGGGAAATCGAGAGCCACTTTCGTTGTTCACGTCGCACTCACTCGGGAATCGGGCCTTCGGGCGACGGGGCCCGTTGTGGGGTTTCGGCGCGACTCGGGAGGTGTGGGTGCGGCGGTCAGGGCATGCGGGTCGTTTCGTGTGCCGATCGTGAGGCGGTGCCGGGTGCACCGGGTCGGGAGTACCACGGTGCCGGGAGCCGGTTCGGGCTGTTCGGGCTCTGAGCAGTCACGCACTTGGCGCCTCGCGGCAGGGTCGGCCGGGGGTTCTCGCCTCGGAGGAAGGGGCGTTGGTGGTCGCGTTGTACTTTGCGGATGCACCCGCCCAGACGTCAAGCCGGACATTTGTTCGACGTCCTGCACGCAGATTTCGGCGGGTCTCGGATGCCTGCGGGCGGGCGGGCGTGATGTTTGGGGTTGGGGTCGGTGTGGCGTTGGGCGGTGGTGGGCGGGTTGGTGATGTTGGGTGGGGTGGTTGGGGGGCGGCGGTTTTGGTGAGGGTTGGAGGGGTTGGTGGTCGGGATGATGCGGGCTGTTGTGTTGAGTGGGCCCGGGCCGGTCGGGAATCTTGTGGTTCGGGACGTGCCGGTTCCGGAGGTGCGGGCCGGGTGGGTTCGGGTTGCGGTTCGGGCCTTTGGGCTCAATCGGTCGGAGTTGCATACGCGGCTGGGGTTGGCGGAGGGGGTCAGCTTTCCGCGGGTGCCGGGGATCGAGGCTGTGGGGGTTGTGGACGCGCTTGATCCGGCCGATGCGGGGTCTGGGCCGGCGGTCGGGCAGCAAGTGGTGACGATGATGGGCAATATGGGGCGGACCTACGACGGTGGGTACGCGGAGTACACGTTGGTGCCGGTGGGGCAGGTCATTCCCTTTTCGTCGGAGTTGCCGTGGGAGGTGGTCGGAGCGGTACCGGAGACGTTGCAGACGGCCTATGGGTCGCTGACGACCGGGCTGGATTTGGCTGCCGGGCAGACTCTGCTGGTACGCGGGGGGACTTCCTCGGTTGGGTTGGCTGCCGCCGCGTTGGCCAAGGGGCTTGGGGCGACGGTTTTGGCCACCACTCGCAAGGCCGGGAACGTGGATGTGCTGAAGGCGCAGGGGGTCGACCACGTTCTGATCGATGACGGGGATGTGGCCGGCGCGGTGCGGGCTTTGTATCCGGCTGGGGTGGACGCGGCGCTGGAGTTGGTGGGTACGCCGACGTTGCCGGACACGTTGGCCGCCACGCGGGTGCACGGGACGGTGTGTTTCACCGGGATGTTGTCCAACGAGTGGCTCGTGCGCGACTTCTATCCCATTGGGTATCTGCCGAAGGGGGTTCGGTTGACGGCCTATGGGGGCGAGAGCGGTGATCTGCCGGAGGAGGTGTTGCAGCGCTACCTGGACGAGATCGCCGCGGGGCGGATTTCGCTGGGGCCGACGCACGTCTATCGAATGGACGACATCCGGCAGGCTCATACCGACATGGAAATGGGCCACACCGTGGGCAAGTTGGTTGTGCTGACCGGTCCGTGAGCGCGCGTGCCGGGTGGTGGGCGCGACGGCATTGACTCGTGGAGGCAGGCGGCGTCTACCGCTCGTGGCGGGCGTGGGGTGCGGCCGAGGAGTCCGGGGCGGGCCGGGGTGCCGATGAGGGCGCGGGCGAGGGCGCGGATGAGGGCGCGGGTGCGGGGTTGAGGGTGGGTGGGGTGGTGGAGAAGCGGGCGGTTCGGGGGTCTCGTTCGTCACCGAAGTGCTGGGTGAGGATGGTGTAGAGGTCGGGGCGGCGGCCCTTGAGCCAGCGGCGGCCGGTGGACATCGGGATCAGGGACAGGTCGATGTCGGCGGTGACCATGGTGTCTTCGGGCGACCAGGTCTCGGTGAGGATTCGGCCGTAGGGGTCGAGGATCATCGCGTTGCCGGTGCGGACCTCGTCGTCGTCGCGGCCCACGCCGTTGCTGAAGATCAGGGCCAGGCCGTTGTCGTGGGCGCGGGCCGGGAGCCAGCGCAGGAGCCAGGCGCGGCCGCTGTCGCCGCGCAAGGCCGCCTCGATCGCGGCGGGGTCGCGGTGGCGGGCCTCCCACAGGGCCATCGGGATCGGGCGCATCGAGTGTGGGCTGCGTGAGGCGGTGCCGCCGGTTTGGTGCGGGGCGACCAGGATCGAGGCGCCGAGGAGCGCGGTGGCGCGGACGTTCTCGACGAGGTTGTTGTCCCAGCAGATGAGGATGCCGACGCGGATATCCCACGGGGTGTCGAAGACGGTGTAGCGGTCGCCGCTGGAGATGGCCTCGTGTTCGAAAGCGTGGAGCTTGCGGTGGCAGTGCACTCGGCCGTCGGGCAGGCAGACGGCGTACGCGTTGTAGAGGCGGCCGTCGGCCTCGTCGATTTCGAGGAAGCCCAGGCCGGCCGCTGTGTCCAGGTCCATCGCGAGCCGACGTACCCGTGTGACGGACGGGCCGGAGAGTGGCTCGGCGAGTTCGCGCAGGCGTTCGGGGGTGTGTCGGCGCAGGTGCCAGTAGCCGAGCAGGCACATCTCGGGCAGTACGACCAGGCGGACTCCGTCGGCGGCGGCCTCGCGGACGAAGTGTTCGACGCGGGCGAGGTTGTACGACTTGTCGTCCGGGCGCGGCTCGAACTGTACCGACGCGCACCGCAGGGTTTGCTCCATCGATCACTCCCGATTTCTGGTTCGGTGCGATCCGACCGGGTCCGGTCCGACTGGGTGCGATCCGGTTCGGTTCGGTTCGGTTCGGTTCGGTTTTCGATTCGATTGCGTTCTGTGTTCTCTCATCACAGTCGGGGACACCGGCTGCGGTCCAATGAATGTTCGGTGCGTTTCGATAACCCGATGGAATGGAACGCGATCTAGGCTTCGGTCATGGACGTGCGGTTGCTGCGGGCGCTGGTGGCGGTGGCGGACTGTGGTGGGTTCGGGGTTGCGGCGGGGCGGTTGTCGATCACCCAGCCTGCGTTGACGAAGCAGATTCAGACGTTGGAGGCGGAGGTCGGCGGCGCGCTGTTCACGCGTGGGCGGCGAGGGGCCGAGGCGACCCGGCTCGGGCAGGCGCTGTTGCCGGAAGCGCGGGAACTGGTGCGGCGCGTCGACGCGTTGAGCCGCCGCGCCGCGCAGTTCAAGCGCGGGGAGGCCGGAAGTCTGGCGGTCGGATTCGGCCTGTCCGGGATCGATCTGGCGCCACAGGCCGTGGCGGCCTTTCGACGGCGCTTTCCGGGGGTCGAGATCACGCTGGAGGACATGTCGTCGAACGCACAGGTAGAGGCGGTGCGGGCGGGCGACCTCGACGTGGGGTTCGTACGGCTGCCGGCGCCGGAGGACCTGGGGCGGCTCGTCGTACTGGTCGACACCCTGGCGGTGGCCTCACCCGGGGATCAGGATCCACCGCCGACGGATCCGGCGGGAGTCGCCGCGTGGTTGCGCGGGCGGCCGGTGGTGCGGCTGACACGTGCCAAGGGGCCGGGGCTGGTGCGGCAGATCGAGCGGTTCGAGGAGGAGTTCGGAGCCCGGCCGGAACCGGTACAAGAGGCCTCCGACCTGCAGACGGTGCTGGCCCTGGTGGCGGCCGGGGTGGGTGCGGCCCTGGTACCGGCGGGCGCCGCCGGCATCGCGTCGGCGACCGTCACGGTGACGCCGATCGAGTCCGAGAGTGGATGGGAAAGCGGGTCCGGCGGTGGGCGCGAGAACGGGTCCGGCGGGAGGTCCGCCGAAGGGTCCGGTGGTGGGGCCGGAGGTAGGACCGGTGGTGGGGCCGGTGGTGGGGCCGGTGGTGGGGCCGGTAGTGGGTCGACCGGCAGGTCGGACGCGGTTTCCTGGCGGATCGGCGCGGTCTGGGATCCCGCTCGGGCCACTCGGGTACGGGACAACTTCCTCGTCGTCGTCCAGGAACTCGCGGGTCGGCGCGACGAACTCGGCCGCGGGCGCGATCGATGGGCCGCCGACGCGGAGTCGACGTGGTCGGGTGCCAGGAGGAAAGCCGGACGCGGCCCACGACGCGGTGGTGGAAGGACCGGCGGCCCGGCGGGGTTCGCCGGGTGACGTTTGCGTGTGGACCGGGGTTCGGACGTGGCAGGGCACCGCGGCCGGGCGCTGCCGCCGGGTCGCCGCGTGCGGGGCCGCATTCGGCCGCCGTGCCGCGTCCCAAGCCCCCGCATCCCAGAGCACCGCGTCCAGGGCTCCATACCCCAGGGCACCGCGTCCAGGGCTCCACACCCCCAGGGCACCGCGTCCGGATCGCCGCCGCGCCCGAGGCGCCGCCGTCGGGGGTTACTTCTTGGCGAGGCGGGCTCGGGTCAGTTCCGGGGTTTCCGGGGAGCGGGATTCGACGGTGGTTCTGAGGTCGGCGAGGGTTTGGCCGGCCAGTTCGTGGCGCCAGGCGAGGTCGGCTCGGGACATGGCCTGGGCGATGGCGCAGGAGGTGCGGTAGTCGGCGGTGGGGTCGGCGTCGGGGCCGTTGTGCAGGATTTGTTGGCAGCGGAACGCGGGGTCGGGGCCCTCGATCGCGACCACCACGTCCATCAGGGTGATGTCCTTGAGCGCGCGGGCGAGGCGGAAGCCGCCGCGTGGGCCGGAGGTCGAGGTGACGATGCCGGCGCGGGCGAGGGCCTGGAGTTGCTTGTTCAGGTACGCGGCGGGCAGGCCGTAGAAGGCGGCCAGTTTCGTGGCCGTGACGGCCGTACCCGACTCGGCCCATGCCAGGTTGAGGCAACTGTGCAGCGCCCACTCCACGCCTTCGCTCATCTGCATATGCTGGACGCTACCCATCCAGAATAGCCGGAACAACTCCCACTCCCCCGATCGGCCTAAGGTCAGAGCGGGTGGGCGGCGAGTTGCAGGAGTCGTCTGGCCCGGGCCGCGCCGTCGAGTGGCGCGGGGTCGGTGCCGGTGCGGCAGTGCCGGCAGAGGTCGCCGGGGATCAGGTCGGGGCCGGGGCGGCCGCAGTCGGCGCATTCGACCAGGCGCGGGCGGCGCGCCTGGGACGGGATCACGGGTTGCTTCGGAGCCTTGGTGAGGCGGTAGTGCAGCAGACCGGTCTTGATCGCTCGGCCCGGTGGCGGTAGGTCTTCGGTGAGTTCGCGAAAGACCTCGGCTTCGACGTGGGTGTCGCCGCCGGCCAGACGGTCCACCAGGAACGGGACGAGGGTGCGCAACTCCCGCTCCTTGAAGGCCAATCGCTCGTCCACATCGGCGAGGGAACGGAGCAGCGCGAGCGCGCGCACGGCGGGATCGTCGACGGCCGAGACGGTGGTGGTGGCGTCGGATGCGGTAGGTGCGGCAGTGGACTCGGGAGCGTCTCCGGACGTGCGCGGCCCGGACCACTCCGTGAGGCGGCCGAGCATCCGCCCGGTCGCCGAGTCCCGTAACCGCTTGGCCACCGCGATGCCGGCCTCGGTGAGTTCACGAAGCACGCGGCGGGCGATGTGGGCGCCCACGCCGAGGAGTTCGCGGATGGTGTCGACCGTGAGCGGGGTGTCCGCGGGCATGACGTGGTAGCGGAGGGCCGCCTCCAACGCGCGCCCCGAAAGGCCGCCATATTGGGCCAACACGGTGACGACAGGGTCCTGGACAGGGGTGGGGGCATCGATACGCTGGGATACAGCCATGGGCGAGGTGGGCTCTTTCCTCGTTCGGTGGTCAGGCCCTCGCATCGGTGTTCGTAGCACCAGCGGGGGCCGACTTACGTTTTGGATACGGGGAACAGCAGACAGTGCCAGCGCGGTTACCGTCAATCACCCTCCCGAGTGATCTTCCCCCACCCAGGGCCGGCCGCCGCCCGAAGGGGCGGCCGGCCTAGTGGGTCCTAGAGAACACCGCGTCCGCACAACGGAAAACCGCACTTACGGGCTGACCTCGGCAACCGGGCAGATCCCCGGACCACCCCTCCGTACAACGGATTTCATGTGCGTCGGGAAATCCACCCGGCGGGAAATCGGGGGCGGACGCGACACGTTCGAGGCGCGATCCCCGACCGGCGTCCCCGGCCTGCCTTGGATGACAACGCGCACGGTGAGACTCCCGACAACGCGCGCGCACGACGAACTCCGGGCAACGCTCACGACGGAGCGGGCAAAAGACCCCGACGGTCCCAGCGGCGGCCCGAGCAGAGTCCCGGCGCGAATGTGCCGAAGTCCTCGGTGGCCCGTCGGGACCACCGAGGACTTCGGGCGGCGGCTACTTCGCAGGACTACCGGGTCCAGCGCGGGTCGCCGGCCATCGCCTCGAGCTGGTCGAGGGTCAGTACCGGTTCGTCGCGGGACGGCCTGTGTGGGCCGAGCTCGGGTTCGAACAGGGCCCCCTCGATGTCCTCGTCCGCGGAGGTCATGACCGTTCGGCCGCTGGAGCTGTTCCCCGCGTCGACCCACACCGTGCGCCCGTCCGGATAGCGCACCCCCGCGCGCCATTGGACGAACTCGGGCGGCGCGTTGCCCACCGGCTGCCGTGCGGCGAAGGTCGTGGTGCCGTCGGGCAGGGTCCGGGTTCGGCAGTCCGGGATCCCGGCGCAGGACTGCAGCGGCTCGTCCGTGATCCGCACGTTCGCGCTGACGCCCGACACCCCTCGCACGTCCGTGATGATCATCGACGCGCCGTAGTCCGGCTCACCCTTGGTCGTGATGTTCAGCCCCGGGGGAAGCACGCTCTCCAAGATCGCCAGCATGCGCTTGTCCGGTGTGGGAAGCGCGGTGACGGCCTTCTCCCAATGTGAGTCCGTCACGATCCGGGTGAGGTCCGCGATCGACAGTCGCGGATCCTCCTTGATCCCGATGGTGCCCTTGTCCGAACCGATGTGCTGGTCGCGGGCCCCTCCGCTGTAGACATCCGCCGCGATCCGGCCGCCGTCGGGTCGATCCAGGATGACCCGCCAATGCTTTTGCCGCTCCTCCCCCCACGCGTCGAGGTGCGTCTTGGCGACCGTCAGTTTCGAGCCGTCCGGCCGCTTGGTGGTCTTGCACTCGTCGTAGGGCTTGCGCCCGTCGACGGCGCCACAGTCGGTGAGCCGGGCGTCGGGGGTGTTCGGTGCCGGGCGCGACAGCTTGACCCGTACGCCGGTCGCACCGGTCCCGTCGCGGTACACGAGCTGCGCGGTCGGGTTCTTGGCGATCATCGGCGGGTCCTTGGGCGTGAGCTGCGACCCCGTACCGAGGGCGTCGCTCACCTCCCCCTTGGCCGGCAACAGGCTCGTGAGCACGGAGATCATCTGGTTCCCGGTCACCGGCCACCCCGTCGGCAGGTCCGTATCCGGGAGGGTACGGCGGGAGGCCGGCGACCCGTCGGCCGCGAGGCCCCGATCGAGCGCCACCCCGCCGCCGACCACGGCAACCGCCATCGCACACGCGGCGGCACCGATCCGCAGGCGCCGGACCCGACGCAGTTGCCTGCCACGGGCCAGGCCCCGAGGGATCACCCCGGGGTCGTGCTCCGGGAACGTGTCGGCCAGCGTGCTCAACGCGCCGGGCAGATCCCGCTCGAAGTCGCGGTCCGAGTCGGGAACTTGCCGATCCGAACCCCGGGAGGTCCAGCCCGGGTGGTCAGCGGCCACGATGCGATCACCGGTCCTTTCGGTAGAAGTAACGAGAGCTCAGCGAAGATGCGGAAAACCTGGGGGTGAACGTGGGATATGTCCCTCGACACCCGAAGCGCGGAAGCGTGGAAGGGTCGCAACGAACGCACGAGCGACGACCGCTCGAAGTCGGTCCCCTCACGCCCGGTCGAGGGCAAGTCCCGCCAGTTGATCGCCGAGCAACGCCCGAAGCCGATCCAGGGCGCGATGCGCGCGCACCCGTACCGCTCCCTCGGACATGTCCAGCGCGTCGGCGGTCTGCTCCACGGAGCGGTCCTCCCAGTAGCGCAGGACCAGCACCGCCCGATCCTTCGGCGCGAGTGCGGCCAGGCCGTCCAGGAGGGTGAGCCGCAGCTCGGGATCCCCCGTCGGACGGACCGCGTGTTCGGGCACCGAGTCGGTGGTGCGCTCGGTGGAACTCTTGCGGCGCTGCTGTTCGATGTAGAGGCGGACCAGGGTGGTGTGCGCGTAGGCGAACGGCCAGTCCATCCGGCTGACCTTGCGCCATCTCGGGTACAGCTTGCCCAGCGTCTCCTGGAGCAGGTCCTCGGCGCCGTGCCAGTCACCCGAGGTGAGCAGGCACGCGGTACGGAACAGCCTGCGGCTGTGCGTGGCGGCGAACTCCTGGAAGCTCGCGTCGCTCGCGCCTGCCATCCGATGCCCCCGTTCGTCGACGTCACCAGGGGAATGGGATGGGCCCGTCGATCCGTTACAGCCCGCCCGACACGGCCCGGCCGACCGGGTTCCTGGTTTCCGGTGCCCATCGGGTTGGGCAGGCTCGAGGCGCGCGTACCACGCGGTACTTCGGAGTTGGGGAGAGGCGACCGGATGGCCAGGATCAAGGGGAGCGTGAAGTGGTTCAACGAAGCCAAGGGGTTCGGCTTCATCAGCCCGGAGGACGGCAGTAAGGACGTCTTCGTGCACTTCAGCGCGATCCAGGGCAACGGCTTCAAGACACTCGCCGAGGGCCAGGCGGTCGAGTTCGAGGTACAGGACGGCCAGAAGGGCCCGAGCGCCGCCAACGTGCTGGCCATCTGACGCCGTCGACCGGGACAACCCCGATCGTGGCCACGAGGTCGGCTCGCCGATCCGTGGCCACGACGGTGCGAGACCGCGCCCGGTGGGCCGCGACCTCTACGCCAGGTACCGCTCGATCGTCTCGACCTTCGCCGTCAGCCCGTCGACGACGCCTTCGCGAATGTCCGCCTTGAGCACCAGGCTGACCCGGTTCGAGTGCGCCTTGACCGCCTCGACGGCCGCCTTCACCACGGCCATCACCTCGTCCCACTCGCCCTCGATCGAGGTGAACATCGCGTCGGTCCGGTTCGGCAGGCCGCTGGCCCGCACCACCTTGACGGCTTCCGCGACCGCCTCCCCGACGTCTTCACCGACACCGAGCGGGGACACCGAGAACGCGACGATCACGACAACACCTTCCGCAGCCCGAACAACGACGCCCCCAGCCTAGGCCGAGGCCGGCACCGCTACGCGACCTCGAAAGCGGTCCGCAGCGCGCGGCGGATGTCCGCCATCGCACGGCGCGAGACGTCGGCGGTCGGGATCGCGTTGGAGCCGTGGAAGGTACCGGGCCGGTGGTGCAGTTCCACCCGGACGCCCGCGCGGATCAGCCGGCCCGCGTACTCGATCGCCTCGTCGCGCAGCGGGTCGAGTTCGTTGGCGGTGATGTACGCCGGCGGCAGGTTCGCCACGTCCTCGGCCCGAGCCGGGGCCGCGTAGGCGGTGGGCTCGGCGCCCGCCAGGTAGTACCGCCAGCTCAGCGCCGCCTGACGGCGGTCCCACAGCGGCGCCGACTCGAACTCGAGCATCGACGGCGTGTCCAGGCGGTCGTCCAGGACGGCGGTGTCCAACACCTGGTGAACCAGCGCCGGCCCACCCTCGTCCCGGGCCCGCAGCGCCAGCGCGGCGGCCAGACCACCGCCGGCGCTGACCCCGCCCACCGCGATCCGCGCCGGGTCGCCGCCGAACGAGGCCGCGTGCTCGGCCACCCACCGCAGCGCCGCCCACGCGTCCTCGAAGCCGGCCGGGAACGGGTACTCGGGCGCGAGCCGATACTCGACGCTCACCACGACGCAGCCGACCTCGAGCGCGGTCGCCACACAGCTGCCGTCCGAGCTGTCGATGTCGCCGAACACGAAGCCGCCGCCGTGGAACCACAGCAGCACGCCGAGCAAGCCGTCCGGACCGGCTGCCTCGGCCGCCTCCTTCGGCGTGTAGATCCGCACCGGGACGTCCCCGGCCACGATCCGGTCCTCGATCAGCAGGCCGTCCGGGCGCTGCACCGGCTGGGTCCGGGCCCGCTGCGCCGCGCGGAAGGCGACCGGGTCGGAGATGTCCACGATCGGCAGGTACGGGAGGACCGCGAGCAATTCGGGGTCGATGCGGTGTTCCATGCCGCGGAAAGTAGCAGCGCACGCCGCCAACTTCTATGACGGTGCGTCAGATCCGGGCGAAGCGAGGCGGAAGTCACTCCCCCGCGGCACCCGGGCCGGCGATCGGCCCGCCGCCCGCGGGCACCCCCCGGACCGCGGGCCGGCGACCGCCCCCACCTGCGAAATCCGCTTTCACCCGGACCACCCGCGGACGCACCATGTGGCCATGAACGCCATCCCCACCACGACGCTCTGGCGGCCGACCGGACCGGCCGAACTGGAGCTCGTGCGCGAGTCCGGCTGGACCGCGTGGCCGGCCAGGCTGCCCGACCAGCCGATCTTCTATCCGGTGCTGAACGAGGACTACGCGATCAAGATCGCGCGCGACTGGAACGTACCGGCCTCCGGGGTCGGCTACGTGACCCGCTTTCGGATCGAGACCGAGTTCGTGATCCGCTACCCGGTACGGCAGGCGGGTGGCCGAACCATCCTGGAACTGTGGGTCCCCGCCGAGGAGTTGACCGAGTTCAATCGGCACATCGTGGGACCGATCGAAGTCGTGCACGAGTTCCGCTGACCCCGCGACCGCTCGGCCGACCACGAGCCGGCCGAGCGGCCGCGCACACGAACGAACGACCGAGCGCCCATCCGAGACACGTACGGCGCGGGCCGACCCGGGACACCGGATCCGCCCGCGCCGTTCGTGCGTATCGCGGCAGCACCCCACGCGCCCGCCGCACCCGGCCGGTCACTCCGTCCGAGCCACCTGCTCGGCCGCCCATTCCGCCCACTCGCGCCGCACCTGCGACAGCGCAGCCCGTATTCCAGCGGGATCTCCCCGTAGACCGACAGCGAGCCCTCGTCCCCCTCGATGTTCGCCTCCACCGCCCGCTACCCGGCGATCGTCCAGGCCCGGGAGGCCGTCCGATCGGCGGATCTTGCGCGGCGCGAGCCAGGGGAGGCCCACCGGGGCGCTCGAGGCCGGCTCACGAGGCCGGCGCCCGCAGGCTCAGCCGGGCCTGGACCGGCCAGTGGTCGGACGGGCAGCGGCCGTCCCGAGTCCAGGTCAGCGTGCGCGCGTCGACGACGTCGAAGTCGGCGGTGGCCAGGATCCAGTCGATGCGCTCGCCGTCCACGGGCGGTTCCCAGTTGTTGTACGTCCGGGTCGCGTCGGCCGCACCGGTGTCGCGCAGCAGACCACCGGCGGTCAAAACGGCGTGCGGAGCACTGGCCGCGCCGACGTTGAAGTCGCCCACCACGACGGCCGGTTCCCCGGCGAACCGGCGGGCCAACAGGGCCCGCGTCGCGTGCGCGCTCCTGCGTCGCGCGTTGGCCGAGACGTGGTCCCAGTGCGTGTTCACGAAGCCGAACTCGGTGTCGGTGGCCAGATCCCGGAAGCGAATCCAGGTCATCATCCGGGGATGGCGCCAATTGCCCCACGTGCGCGATCCGATCAGGCGCGGGAACGCGGACAGCCACACGTGATCGAAGGCCAGCGGTTCCAGTCGCTCGACGTCGTAGAAGACCGCGCAGAACTCGGACCGGCTGCCGCCCTCGCGACCGAGGCCGATCCAGTCGTACCGAGCCCGCAGTTCGCGTGCCAGCGGCCGGAGTTGATGCCAGCGCCCCTCCTGGGTGCCGAGCACGTGCGGACGCTCGCGGCGGATCAGCTCCAGCACGAGCGGGCGGCGTTCCCGCCACGAGTTCGGCGTCGGATTCTCCGGGCCGCGCAGATTGAAGGTCATCACGTGCAGGGGGTCGCTCATGTCCTGGGGACTACCACCGGGACGACGGTGGCACGCCGCAGGTCACCCACCACCCGTGCGGGTTCGGGACCGGGCCGTGGGACGGGCCCGTTTCGGCCCGTCCCCCTTCGGCTCCGGCCTGCTCGACCCGAGTCGGGCCGGCCCGGCCCGACTCGACCCACGCCCCCGACCCGCACGGCCCAGGCTCAGCTGAACACGTCGCTGACCGCGTTGACGCCGGCCGTGACGAAGTGGTCGACCAACTCGGAGAGCGAGGACGCCACCTGGGTTCCGGACAACATCACACCGGCCACGAAGGCCAGTATCAGGCCACCGATCTTGTAGTTCTTGTGGGTGACCAGGTAGAAGAGAATGAAGATGATCAGGATCGGGACACCGACGGTCACCCCGCGACCGACGCTGCTCGTCTCGGTGGTCACCGCCATTTGGAGCTCGACGATGGAGTCGGGCGCGGCAGCGGCCACGGCGCTCAGCGACATGTGCATGATTCCCCTCCGGTCCTGCGGTCGTCCGCCGGTCCCTGTTTGCCTTGGCGTACCCGTGATATGACGGTTCGTAAGCTACTCACGTCGCACGCACCGTCACCCGCCACCGATGGGGATGGATGCGCCGGCCATCAGACCGGCGAGCACCCAGGCCCAGCGCATGAGCCGCATCAACGGCCATTTCGCGCTGACGATCACGATCCAGAAGCCCATCATGAGCCACAGGCAAAAGGCCGCCATGAAGCCTGCCTCGGACGAGCAGCTCACGAGGAGCCCCGCACCGTAATAGGCGGCGAATCCGGCGGGAATCAGCATGGCCAGGTCGGTCCCGGTGAACGGACCGAAGCTGGACCCGGTACTCCCGTCGGTACCGCCCGCGAACGGCGCCGGCACCTTGGGTATGCCCGAACTCCCACCCTGTGTACCGGAATCGGCCGGTCCGGTGGAGTCGTCTCCGGCGCCGGCCGCGGGGCCCTTGCGGACGAACCTGGCCAGGCCGGAGGCGCCGGCGGAGGTGCTCGCGGCGTCGGCCGCGGCGCCGGCCCCGGCCGCGCCCGCTCCCGAGCCGGTCGCCTTCGCGGGCTTGCGCCACGGCAGCTTGCGCGCGCTTTCGACGGGGGTCGCGGGGGCGTTGTGTCGGCCCGGGTCGCGAGGCTTCATCACGTGCCGCACCGTGGGGCGCGTGGGAGGGTCGGCGGCCCCGGGGCCGCGCTCGGACCGTTGCGCGTCGGCGCTTCGGGCGGCATCGGCGCGGCGCTCGTCGGCTCGCCCGGGGCGCGCGCCCGACCCGCTCGCGCGCTCGGTCGTACGCCGGGCCTCGGCCGCGTCCCGCTCGTGCTTCCGACGCTCCCGCAAGTCCCGCCGCCAGGACGGCTCGTCGTCCTGGCGCGGCGCGCGGGTGCCGCGCGAGGAGCCGCGTCCGGGCTCGCTCACGCGTTCTTCACGAGGGGCCGGGAATGCCGGTTCCTCGTCGTCGGGGTCGGCGAGATGACGGCGACGGACCAGGTCACCGAGTCGAAGTCCGCGTGCCTCGGGGGGTGGTGGCGGCTCGTACGCACTCATCGCCTGTTATCCCCCTCCCGACTGACGTGGGCACGGCTTGCAGGCGCGGCTGTGCCGGTATGCCGCCAGTATCCACGGCGCGGCTATCCCGATCGCGAAGAACTCACCGTCGCGCGCGCGCCCCTTGAGATGCAGCACCACCGCGAACACCGCGGCGGTGCCCAGGATGAGCATGGTCAGCACGTTCGAGTGAACGATCTTGAGCGCGATCCAATTCGAAGACGAGGTACGGGTCTTGACCGTGCTCTCGACGAACTTCTTGCGCCAGTCGCCGGCCATCACGGCCCCCAGGGCTCGGTCGTACCGAGCCGTGCGTCGATCACCGAGGCACCCGTCGGCGGTACACCGGTCACGACCACACCGAACGTCGGAGAACCGGTCGGTGAATTGGCGAAATATGAAGCGTGGGGCGGCCGTCGGTCACCGTCACCGATGCCGTGTGCCACCCGGGAGGGCCAGGACATACGCGGACTCCTCTCGTCCGGTGTCGCATCGCGCCCGTCGACCGGGGCCACTTCGACCCGGCGGCGGAGCTCACGGTGGTGAGGTGACGGCTCCACTCCTCTTTCCGCAGGCCGCACTCATAGCGCGGCAAACCGGTACGTTCCATTTGACCTTGTTCAGTGTGGCCAGTGGGCGGGACAGCGTCAAGGGGCGACCGCTCGGCTGCGTTGCGTAGCCCAGCGCTCGCCCCTTCGAGGCATTCCCTTGCACTCTAAGGGCTCTGACGAACCGTCAGATACCCTGCCGATGATCTTCGGCCACTGTTGATCTGCCGTCAGATCCGCTCCGCCGGGATCCGTCCCATCCGACCGGCCTTGAAGTCGTCGAACGCCTGAGCCAGTTCGGCGTGCGTGTTCATCACGAACGGGCCATACCAGGCGACTTCCTCGCCGATCGGCTGCCCGCCCAGGACGATCACCTCGAGGTTGGGCTTGTTCGAATCCTGCCGGGTGTCGGCCTGGAGGTCGATCGTGTCCCCGGCACCGAACACCGCGAGCCGGCCGGTTTCGATCGGTCGCCGATCGGTGCCGACGGTGCCGGAACCCGCGAGTACGTACACCAGCGCGTTGTAGTCCTTGTTCCAGGGCAGCGAAAGTCGTGCGCCCGGATTGACCGAGGCATGCAGCAACGTGATCGGGGTGTGGGTGATGCCGGGACCGTCGAAGCCGCCGACGGAGCCGGCGATCAGCCGGACCAGCGCGCCGCCGTCGTCCGACGCGAGCAGCTTGACGTCGCCCGCGCGGATGTCCTGGTAGCGCGGATCGGTCATCTTCTGCGCGGACGGCAGGTTCACCCACAACTGGATGCCGTGGAACAGACCGCCACTGGCCACCAGCGCCTCCGGCGGCGCCTCGATGTGCAGCAGACCGGAGCCGGCCGTCATCCACTGCGTGTCGCCGTCGGTGATCACACCGCCGCCGCCCGCCGAGTCCTGGTGTACGAACTCGCCGTCGATCAGATAGGTGACCGTCTCGAAGCCGCGGTGCGGGTGCCACGGGGTGCCCTTGGGCTCACCCGGCGCGTAGTCCACCGCGCCCATTTGATCCATCATGATGAACGGGTCGAGGTAGGTCTGGTTGACCCCCGCGAGGGCGCGCCGCACCGGGAAACCCTCACCCTCGACACCGCTCGGCGCGGTGGTGACGGCGAGTACGGGACGCGGCCGCGCGTCGAGACCGGGTTCCGGCAGACGCGGCAGGGCCAGCGGGTTGGAAACGGTGACGGCGGGCATGGCCTGCTCCTCGAGGACGAGTGCGGTCCCGGCTTTCCCGGGTCTTGCTCGCCTCAACGATAGTTGCCCTCTCAACATTCCCCGCGCGGAGGATCCTCTTTCGGGCATGCGGAAGCGGCCGGGTGGGCGCGGCACGCGGCCGGTCCAGGGGTGGTGGAGGGCACGAAGAGGGCCCGAATGGCTCGGGCCGGCATCCGGGGCGGGTTTCGGGCCCGGCTTTGGATTGGGCTGCGAGCCCGGCTTCGAGAAATCGCGCTACAGGCCCGGCTTCGGAACGGGCTTCCGGCCGGGATCCCGCCGGGCTTCGGGCCGGATTCAGGCCCGGCTCCGAGCCCGGCTTCAGGCCGGAAGCGCCCGGTTGACGCTCGGCAACGACCGCTGGCCCGCGAGCCGCGCGAGCGTGGCGTCCACCGAGTCGGGCGAGAGGATCTGATCCAGGGCCATGAAGGCGCAGCCGGTCAGACCCGCAGCCTCACCCAGCACGCTCGGCACGATCCGCAGCTCGCGCGTGGCCACGGCGGTGGACCGCTTGTAGACGACCTCGCGCACGCCCGCGAGCAGTGGATCACCCGCGTCGGCCAGGTCGCCGCCCAGCACCACGACCGCCGGGTTGAGCACGTTGACCACGCTCGCCAGCACCTCGCCGAGCATGCGACCCGACTCGCGCACGAGCCGGACCGCCTCGGGCTGACCGGCCGCCGCCAAGGCCACCACGTCCCGCACGCTGGAGACCTCGCGACCGTCCGGGAACCGTGCCCCGTGCGCGGCCAGCGTCTCGATCAAGTGCCGTCCGCTGGCCAGCACTTCGAGGCAGTCCACATTGCCGCACCAACACCGCACGCCGGTGCCGCCGGCGACCGGGATGTGCCCGATCTCGCCCGCCGCGCCGAGTGCGCCGCGGTACACCTTTCCGTCGGCGACTATGCCCGCGCCGATACCGGTGGACGCCTTGACGAACACCAGATCGCCGGCGTCGGCCCGGGCCCGGTACTCGCCGAGCGCCATCACGTTCACGTCGTTGTCCACGTACACCGGTACCGGCAACCGGCGTTGCAGCGTGGGGGCTATCGCCACCCCGTCCCAGCCGGGCAGCGTCGGCGCGCCGGCCGCGCGCCCGGTGTCCAGCTCGACCGGCCCGGGAACGGCCACCCCGACTCCGCGCACACGCGCCGGGTCGAAGCCCTCCTCCGCCAGCATCGTGTCGATCCAGTCCGGGAGTCCGGTGAGCACCGCGTCCGGTCCGCCCTGCGCGGCCATCTGGGTCTCCCGGCTGGCCAACACCCGGCCGGTCAGGTCGCAGACCGCCAACTGACCTCGGCTGCTGCCGAGCGACGCGGCGAGCACCAAGCCGCCGTCGGGGTTGAGTTCGAGGCGGATCGGCGGTCGGCCGCCGGTGGACACGCCGTCGGCGCGCTCGGCGAGCAGGCCCGCGTCGACCAGTTCGTCGATCCGGGCCGCCACCGCGGATCGGGACAGCCCGGTCAGCCGGGCGACGTCCGCCCGGGTCTCGGCATCCCCTTCACGCACAAGGCGAAGCACCTCGCCTGCACTGCTGTGCGGAATGGGGTTCGCGCGTCGGGCCATGCCATCCAGTGAACCAGGGCAGCTTTCCCTCGGTCAAAGCCCTAAGTTCACTACTTCGACACCCGAGCGTCACTCTTTTGCTTGCCAAGAGGCAAAAGTACCCCTAGTTTGGTACCCGAACCGGCAGAGCAGCCGCCGACAGCAGGGGCACGAAGATCGTGAGCGAGCAGAGGATCCACCCGACGGTGGCCGCAGTGACGGAGCGCATCGCGCGCCGCAGTGCCGCCACTCGTACGGCTTACCTGGAGCGGATCCGGGCGGCGGCCTCCGAGGCCCCCGCACGCGGTCAGCTCGGTTGCGCGAACTTCGCCCACGGCTTCGCCGCCTGCTCGCCCAGCGAGAAGCTCGGGCTGCGCGGCACCGGCCCCCAGGGCCCGGTCAAGCCGAACGTCGCGATCGTCTCCTCGTACAACGACATGCTCTCCGCGCACCAGCCGCTGCGCACCTACCCCGAGCAGCTCAAGGCCGCGGTGGCCGAGGCGGGCGGCGTGGCCCAGTTCGCGGGCGGCGTACCCGCCATGTGCGACGGGATCACCCAGGGCCGCGCGGGCATGGAGCTCTCCCTGTTCAGCCGCGACGTGGTCGCGATGGCGGCGGCGGTGGCGCTCGCGCACGACATGTTCGACGGCGCGCTGATGCTCGGCGTGTGCGACAAGATCGTCCCCGGCCTGGTGATCGGCGCGCTGTCCTTCGGGCACCTGCCGACCATCTTCGTGCCGGCCGGTCCGATGTCCTCCGGCCTGCCCAACAAGGAGAAGGCCCGGGTCCGGCAGCGCTTCGCCGAGGGCAAGGTCTCCCGCGAGGAACTGCTCGACGCCGAGGCCGGCGCCTACCACGGCATCGGGACCTGCACCTTCTACGGCACCGCCAACACGAACCAGCTCGTGATGGAGGTGCTCGGTCTGCACCTGCCGGGCGCCAGCTTCGTGCACCCCGACCAGCCGCTGCGCAAGGCGCTGACCGACGAGGCGGGCCGCCGGGTCGCGGCCACCACCTCGCTCGGCGACCCGACGTCGCTGGTCCGCGAGTACACGCCGATCGGCGAGGTGCTCGACGAGAAGGCCTGGGTGAACTCGGTCGTCGCGCTGCTGGCCACCGGCGGCTCCACCAACCACACGCTGCACCTGGTCGCGATGGCCGCCGCCGCCGGGATCACGCTGACCTGGGACGACTTCGCCGAGCTGTCCACCGTGGTCCCGCTGCTGACCCGGATGTACCCGAACGGTCCGGCGGACATCAACCACTTCCACGCCGCGGGCGGCACCGCGTTCCTGATCGGCACGCTGCTCGACGGCGGGCTGCTCAACGAGGACGTGCGCACCGTCGCGGGCGACGGGCTGAACCGGTACCGGCGCGAGCCGCAGCTCACCGAGGACGGCTCGATCGTCTGGGTGGACGGCCCGACCGAGAGCCTGGACCTGGAGGTGCTGCGGCCGTACGACAAGCCGTTCGCGCCCGACGGCGGGCTGCGGATGTTGCACGGCGATCTCGGTCGCGCGGTGATCAAGGTGTCCGCGGTCGACCCGTCGCACCACGTGGTGACCGCGCCCGCGCGGGTGTTCGACGGACAGGCCGAGTTCCTCGCCGCGTTCGAGAACAACGAGCTCGACCACGACCTGATCGCGGTGCTGCGCTACCAGGGCCCGCGCGCGAACGGCATGCCCGAGCTGCACAAGCTGATCCCCGCGCTCGGCGTCCTGCAGGACCGGGGCCACCACGTGGCACTGGTCACCGACGGCCGGCTCTCCGGCGCGTCCGGCAAGATCCCGGCGGCGATCCACTGCACGCCCGAGGCGGCGGCCGGTGGCCCGATCGGCAGGATCCGCGACGGCGACATCGTGACGGTGGACGCGGTCGCGGGGACGCTGACGACGGAGGCCGACCTGAGCGTGCGCGAGGTCGCCGGCGCGGCCCCGACCGACGCCGAGTGGGTCGGTACGGGACGTGAACTGTTCACCGCGCTGCGCGCCGGGGTCGGCCCGGCCGACCTGGGCGCAGGCGTGTTCGGCGCGGTCGCGGCCGCAAGTTTCGACGCTGGGACTTTTGCAGGAGGAACAGCGTGAGTGGCACCGTGGCACAGCCGACCCCCGACAGCCCGTGGCTGGTCGCCGACATCGGCGGCACCAACGCGCGCTTCGCCGTGGTCTCCGAGCCGGGCGGCCGGCCCGAACACGTGCTCGGGCTGCGGAGCGAGGACCACGTGGACCTGGCCGCCGCGATCGAGGACTACCTGGACCGCTCCGGCGCGGCCCGGCCGAGCGCGATCTGCGCGGCGGTCGCGGGCCCCGTACACGGCGACCGGTTCCGGCTGACCAACGGCGCGTGGGTGCTGTCCATCGCGGAGACCCGGGTCAAGCTGGGCGTCCCGGATCTGCACCTGATCAACGACTTCGAGGCGCTGGCACTGTCGTTGCCGCACCTCGCGGGCGACGACCTGATCGTGGTCGGCGACCGACTGCCCGACCCGACGCTGCCGATGGCGGTGCTCGGCCCCGGTACCGGACTCGGCGTGGCCGGTCTGGTACCGATCCCGGGCGGCGGCTGGGTGCCGCTGCCGGGCGAGGGCGGACACGTCCTGCTCCGTCCGGCGCACGGTCCGGACGCCGCGGCCCTGGAGGTGCTGCGCGACGAGCGCGGCGGCCTGGGCACGGTGACCGCCGAGCACGTGCTGTCCGGCCCCGGACTGTGTCGCCTGCACCGCTGCACGGCCGCGGTGCGCGGAGTCCCGGCCGAGGCGCTCAGCCCGGCGGACATCTCCTCGCGCGCGCTGGACGGCAGCGACGAGGTGTGTGTCGCGACGGTGGAGACGTTCTGCCGACTGCTCGGCACGTTCGCCGGTGGGGTGGCCCTGACCATGGGCGCTCGCGGCGGCGTCTTCCTGGCCGGCGGCATCCTGCCCCGGATCATCGACGTGCTGCTCAAGAGCGAGTTCCGGATGGGCTTCGAGACCAACCCGACGATGGCGCCGTACCTGCACCGCATCTCCACCGCACTCGTGGTGGCCCCGCATCCGGCACTGCGCGGCGCGTCCGCGTGGCTGGACGCGCGCAGCACTCGACTCGTGGAGGTGGCGGCGTGAGCACGTCCGCTCTGGACCTGGCCCCGGTGATCCCGGTGGTGATCGTGGACGACGTGGAGTCGGCCGTCCCGCTGGCGCGCGCGCTGGTGGCGGGTGGACTGCCCGCCGTCGAGGTCACCCTGCGCACGCCGGCCGCGCTCGGCGCGATCGAGCGGATCGCGGCCGAGGTCGAGGGCGCGTTCGTGGGCGCCGGTACGGTCCTGACGCCGGATCAGGCGAAGGCGGCGGCCGAGGCCGGCGCGCGCTTCCTGGTCACGCCGGGCTGCACCGAGACGCTGTACGGGGCGCTGGTGGACACCGGGCTGTCCTTCCTGCCCGGGACGTCGACGGTGTCCGAGGTACTGGGGCTGCGCGAACTCGGGGTCCGGGAGATGAAGTTCTTCCCGGCCGAGGCCTCGGGCGGCGCGCCGTACCTGAAGTCGCTGGCCTCGCCGGTGCCGGATGTGCGGTTCTGCCCGACGGGCGGAATCACCCCGGCCTCGGCCCCGACCTACCTGGCGCTGCCGAACGTGGCGTGCGTCGGCGGGTCCTGGATGCTTCCCGCGGACGCGGTCGCCTCGCGCGACTGGGCGCGGGTGGAAAAGCTCGCTCGCGAAGCCTCGGGGCTGCGCGGGTAATAAATCGTCCCCTGGCGCGCTCTGCCCTGAGGTGCGCCAGGGGCACGGACCGCGGATGGTGGGCCGTATGAGGGTTCGGCCCACGAACGAGCAGGTCGTATGAGGGTTCGACCTGCGGAGACCGCGAATAGGGACCCGCTCTTCGGCGAGGAGAGCGGGTCTCTTCTTTTTTGGGCGACTTCGTCGCCGGCTCGCGAGGCCCCACCTTTTTTCTCTCCCCCGCTTCGCTCCTCCGAGAAAAAAGGTGGGGCCTCGCTCGGGGCTTCGTGTCCCTCCGCTTCGCTCCGGGGCACGAAGCCCAAACTTGCGGCTCCGCCGCTCTCCGCGCTTCGCGCGTCGATCACTGGGGTGGGCGGGGGGCGGGGGCGCTGACGCGCCGGGGGGGCGGCGTTGGGGTGGCGTTGGGCTCGGGGTGTGGCCGTTGGGGTTGTGCGGCTTGGGTGTCGTGCGCGAGATGAGCGGGCCCGGCCGAGGACCTCGTGGCTCGGCGCCGCCGCGCATGAGGACCCTTTGCCCGGGGTGGGGGTTGAATCGGGGGATGTGGGCGGCCGGCTCTTGTAGGAGTCTACGAAGAGGTGGGTGCGGGGTGTGGGCGCTTTCATTTCTTCCACCCCTGGTTGGCTCCACTCGGGTGACTGTGTACTTCTCGTAGGTGCAGCGCACCGCGATGACCCGCATTGGGGATCGGCATTTCCCGCGCGAGTCGCGGGCATCGGATAACTGCCTGCCATGCGGGCCGATTCGACTCACTCCGACCGAACTCTGGTTGCCGAGTGTCCAGACCGTGGGGGACTTTCCTGATGACCGAACAGACTTCTCCCGCTCGTACGCCGCAGGACCTCGACGAGTTGGTCGGTGGTGGCATCGGCGACAGCCCACTGCGGCCGGACGGGACGCTCAAGGTGCGCGGGCAGTACGCCTACTCGTCGGATCTGTGGGCGGAGGACATGCTCTGGGGCGCGACACTGCGGAGTCCGCATCCCCATGCGCGGATCAGGTCGATCGACATCGGGCCCGCGCTCGGGCACCCCGGTGTGTACGCGGTGCTGACCCACGAGGACGTCCCCGGTGAGAACATCTACGGCCTGAAGGTCGCCGATACGCCCGTGCTGGCCGAGGGCATCGTGCGCTACCAGGGCGAGCCGGTGGCCCTGGTCGCCGCGGATCACCCCGAGACGGCCCGGCGCGCGCTGGCGAGGATCGTGGTCGAGTACGAAGTGCTCGAGCCGATCACCGACCCGGAACGGGCCGCGCACGACGACACGTTGCCCAGGTTGCACCCCGGCGGCAACGTGGTGCGCTATCAGCCGATCGTCCGGGGCAATCCGGAGGCCGAGGCCGACGTCGTGGTGTCCGATGTGTACACCATGGGCATGCAGGACCAGGCGTTCCTGGGGCCGGAGTCCGGTTTGGCCATCCCGGCCGAGGACGGCGGGGTCGACCTGTTCATCGCCACCCAGTGGCTGCACGTGGACCAGAGGCAGACGGCGCGGGCGCTCGGGCTCCCGGTCGAGAAGGTGCGCTTCACCATGTCCGGCGTCGGCGGTGCCTTCGGTGGCCGCGAGGACCTCTCCATGCAGATCCACTGCTGCATGTTGGCGCTGCGCACCGGCAGGCCGGTGAAGATGGTCTACGGCCGGGAGGAGTCCTTCCACGGGCATGTCCATCGGCACCCGGCGAAGATGTACTACGAGCACGGCGCGACCAAGGACGGCAGGCTCGTCTACGTCCGGGCGCGGATGTACTTCGACGGCGGCGCGTATGCCTCCAAGACCCCGGTCGTGGTCAGCAACGCCACGTCGTTGGGAATCGGGCCGTACGAGGTACCCAACGTCAGGATCGAGGGTTGGGGCCTGTACACGAACAACCCGCCGTGCGGCGCGATGCGTGGCCTCGGCGCGGTGCAGCCCGCCTACGCCTACGAATCCCAGATGGACAAACTCGCCAAGGCGTTGGACATGGACCCGGTGCGGTTGCGCCGGCTCAACGCCATCGAGGAGGGCTCGACCCTGCACACCGGGCAGGTGCTGGACTACCCCGCGCCGGTCGCCGAGTTGCTGGACCGGGTCGAAAACATCCCGCTGCCGCCGGACGGCCGGAGCGGACCGGTGGACATCCGGGAGCTGCCGGGCGGCGCGGCCAACACCACGCACGGCGAGGGTGTCGTTCGGGGCGTCGGCTACAGCGTGATCATCAAGAACATCTCCTACGCGGAAGGCGCCGACGACTACTCCACGGCGCGGGTGCGGTTGCAGGCCATCGCCGGCAACCCGGTTGCGATGGTGCACACCGCGGCGGCCGAGGTCGGGCAGGGTCTGATCACCGTGCAGCAGCAGATCGCCCGCACCGAACTCGGCGTGGAGCGGGTGAACATCCACCCGAACGACACCAACGTCGGCGACGCGGGGTCGAGTTCGGCCTCCCGACAGACCTACATCACCGGCGGCGCCGTCAAGAACGCGTGTGAGGCCGTCCGCGAGGTGCTCTTCGAGCGGGTCGCCCGGCGTTTCGGCGAGAAGCCCGGGGACCTGTCGCTGGCCGGGGGCAAGGTCGTCTCCGAAGTCACCGGTGTCCTCGCCGATCTCGTCGACGTGCTCGGTGACGACGTGATCGAGGAGACCAGGGAATACCACCACCTGCGGACGTACGAGTTGGACCCGGTGAGCGGGCAGAGCCCGCGGGTGCACGTCCAGCACGCCTTCTCCGCGCACCGGGCGGTGGTGGACGTGGACACCGAATTGGGTCTGGTCAAGGTCGTGCAGTTGGACTGCGCGCAGGACGTCGGCAAGGCGATCAACCCGGACGCCGTCGTCGGGCAGATCCACGGTGGTTCCGCGCAAGGGCTCGGCCTGGCCGTGATGGAGGAGATCCAGGTCAGGGACGGGAAGATCCGCAACGCGTCGTTCACCGACTACCTGATCCCGACCATCATGGACATGCCGCCGATGACGGTGGACGTGATCGAAAGGGCCGACCCGAACTCGCCGTACGGGGTGCGTGGGGTCGGCGAACCGCCCACCATTTCCGCGACCCCGGCGATCGTGAACGCCATCCGCAACGCGACGGGGTTGAACCTGACCCACACTCCGGTCGCTCCGGAGCACATCTGCGGCGTCCGGCCGTCATGAACACCCGCGGGTGTCGCCGGCCGAGGTGAACTCGGGACGGCACCCGCAGGCCCACTTGTCACCCCGGTGCGTGCGGTGTTCCGCGTCGACAGCGCATCCGGGGATCCCCACACCGTCGCTAGGAGTGACCGTGACCACGCACACCCAAGGAACGAGCATCCGGGACCTCGAGCGCGCCTGGATGGACGAGGCGATCAGGTTGGCCACCGACAACGTGACCAATGGTGGTGGTCCGTTCGGCGCACTGGTCGCCAAGGAGGGCGTGGTTGTCGCGATCGGGCACAACCAGGTCACCGCGACCCTGGACCCGACGGCACACGCCGAGGTGAGCGCGATGCGCGCCGCCTGCAGGCAACTGGACGTCTTCTCGCTCGAGGGCTGCGTCCTGATCACCTCGTGTGAGCCGTGTCCGATGTGCCTCTCGTCCGCCCTGTGGGCTCGCGTGGACCGGATCGTCTACGCCGCCGATCGGCACGACGCGGCGGTGGCCGGCTTCGACGACCGCAAGTTCTACGACCTGTTCGAGAAGAAGCCCAAGTCGATGTGGCCGACCCGGGTCGAGCGGTTGGACCTGCCGCACCGCACGGCCCCCTTCGACGCGTGGCTGGCCAAGTCCGACCGCGTCGCCTACTGAGGACACGGGTGACATGCGCGCCTTCGCCCGGGCGTCGGCGCGCTTTGCCGATCCCCGCCGGGGGTGTCCGGTCGGGCGGGCCGAGACGTGCGTCGGGCTCGGCAGGGGGTCCAACGCTCATGGTTCGGGCCGGCGGCGCCGATATGCCGTACATGGTCCGCGCGTCCGAGGTTCCCGATGTGGTGCCCCGAAGGGACGCGATGAGCACATGGGGTTGGTGAATGTTGTCGTGCGTGTCCTCGCCTGGGCGCTGCGATCGAGCCGTCCCGATCCGAGCGGCCCACACGAGGTCGAGGTCGAGCGCACCGCGCGCCCGAGCGGGCCTCGCGGGCCGGCCGCGCGCCCGGGCGGGTGGCCCGACTTCGTACCGCCCGCTCCCGTCGACGACCCGCCCGTGCCGGCGGCGACGAAGGTCGTCGGGTCGTATCCGATGTCGCCGGAGGAACTCGCCGAACGGCGCCGCACGGGTGTGGAACGTGCCCGGCGGCAGGCGCGGTTCGTCGCGACCGCGCACCGCGGACCGGGCTGACCGGGCCGGCTGGGCCGACGGGCCGACCGCGCAGCCGAAATCGACCGGTCCAGCCGGCTGCGGCCGGCGCGCACGGGGCCGCCGAGTCGACCGGCTCGATGTGGCGTGGAGCGGCGCGGCATGGTGGGCGCCGCGACGGCGGGCCGACCGGCCGGTTGCGCCATAATCGGGGATTTCACCGGCTCGTGTGGGGCGACCGGGCCCGTGATCGTGTGGGAGAGACCGTGTTTCGTGGCGTTCGGACCGTCCTCGTCTTCGCCGCCGATCCGCGCCGGAGTGCCGGTTGGTGGGCCGAGGTGCTCGACGTCCCGGCCCGCTTCGACATCGACGGGGAGTCGGTGTACGCGTGGGTGGACATCGCCGGTGTCGAACTCGGCTTCCACCCGGCCGATCCGGAGCGCAATCCGCCGGGCGCGAGCACCGTTCCGTACTGGGGTGTGGACGACCTTGACGTGGTCCGGGATCGGCTTCTCGCGGCCGGGTGTGCGCATCATCGCGGCCCACTGGTGGTCGAGGCCGGGCGGCGGATCTGCCAACTCACCGACCCCTTCGGCTTCGTCTTCGGGCTGGACGGGCCGTAAGCGGTTGGCACGGCGTCGCCGACGGCCGGTCGGTGAGCCCGCGGGTCAGTGTGGACGCGGATCGGTCGGTTCCGGGGCGAGGACGCCTCGGGTCAGGCTGGTCATGATCGCGTCGACCACCTCGTGGCGGGGCAGGCCGTCCTCCTTCGCCGCCTCCCAGCCCGTGTAGAGCAGGGCCCAGAAAGTACGGCGGGCCCACCCGGCGGGGAGCGCCGGGGCGGTCGGCCCGCCGGCGCGGGTGAGGATCGTGTCGACCGGATCGTCGCCGCCGATCAGTTCGTCCCACAGGTCGGTGTCGCCGACGAGCGTGGGCTCGTTGTAGATGAACAACAGGATCGGACCCAGCGCGAACTGCTCCTCGACGACCCGGCGCAGCGCCGCGAGTGGCGGCCCGCTGTCCGGGCGGGCCCGGGCCACGGCGGCCTCGCTGAGCGTGATGACGTGCCGGGCGAGGGCGCGCAGGAGGTCGTGCCGCTCGGGGAAGTACCGGTGCAGCGTGGTGCGGCCGACCTCGGCCGCCGCGGCGATCTCGCCGAGCGACGCGGCGGGGGAGGCCGCGAACACCCTCGCGGCCGCGTCCAGGATCGCGGTCCTGGTGCGGAGTCGGGTGCCGGTTTCCGCAGCGTCTTTGGTCATGCCGGCAAAGGTACCACTATGACCCGTAATGGAAATCTGCTTGACCAAAATGGAACAGTCATGTTCCACTCGAAGCATGACGCAGCCCGCCATCCCTTCCGAGCGCCGGCCGAACGCCCGCCTGCTCTGGAGCTTCGTCCGCCCGCATCGCGCGCGGCTGGCCCTCGCGCTGCTCCTCGGCCTGGGTTACACCGGCACCGCGCTGGCGACCCCGCTCGCCACCAAGTGGATCCTCGACACGATCGACTCGCCGAACTCGCTGGTCGGGCCGATCGGCCTGCTGGCCGGACTGCTCGTGCTCGGCGCCGGGTTCGGGCTCGTGCAGTGGATCATGCTGGGTCGGCTCGCCGAGCGGATCGTCTTCGACGCACGCGAATCACTGGTCCGGCGCTTCTTTCGAGGCGTGCTGCCCGACCTCCAGTTCCGGCCGCCCGGCGAACTGGTCACCCGGGTCACCTCGGACACCGTCCTGCTGCGCGAGGCCGCCTCCTCCAGCCTGGTCGACCTGGTCAACGGGACCGTCTCGCTGGTGGGCACGATCGTGCTGATGGCGGTGCTCGACGTACCGCTGCTGCTGTGCACGCTGGTCGCGCTCGTCCTGATCGCGGTCCTGGTCGGCTTGCTGATGCCGCCGATCGCGCGGGCCCAACGGCAGGCCCAGGAGTCGCTGGGCAACCTCGGCGGCATCCTCGAAGGCGGACTGCGCGCGGTCCGGACGGTCAAGTCCAGCGGCGCCGAGCAGCGCGAGGGCGACCGGGTGATCGCCGAGTCCCGCGACGCGGCCCGGCACAGCGTGCGGGCGGTACGCACCGAGGCAATCGCCTGGACCATCGCCGGCAGCGGCATCCAGTTGGCCATCATCGTGATCCTCGCCTACGGCGCGTGGCGGGTGGGCGAGGGACGGATGGCCGTGTCCACCCTCGTGGCGTTCCTGCTGTACGCCTTCCAAATCGCGGAACCGGTGGGCGAGTTGACCACCAATGTGGCCCAACTCCAGGCCGGTGTGGCGGCGGCGGCGCGGCTGCGCGAAGCCGAGTCGATCCGGACCGAGGACCTCACCGACGGCGAGCCGGCCCCGGCACGGCACTGCGGCCCCGCCGCGCTCACCCTCGACAAAGTGTCGGTGACCTATCCGGGAGCCGAACGACCGGCCCTGTCCGAGCTGAGCGTCGACGTCCCGCACCGCGGCCACATCGCGATCGTCGGCCCGTCGGGGGCGGGCAAGACCACGATCTTCTCGCTCCTGCTGCGGTTCTACGAGCCGGACGGCGGACGCATCGACATGGCCGGCGTGCCGTACCGGCGGCTGAGCATCGGCGCGGTGCGGTCCCGGATCGCCTATGTCGAGCAGGAGACGCCGCTGTTGGCCGGGACGGTCCGGGACAACGTGCTCTTCCGGCACCCGGACGCGAGCGACGAGGAGGCGTGGACGGCGCTGCGCGCGGTGCACCTGGAGGAGACCGTTCGGCGGCTTCCGGGCGGCTTGCACGAGCCGGTCGCCGGCACCAGTCTCTCCGGCGGCGAACGCCAGCGCATCGCGGTGGCCCGGGCCATCGTCCGCCGCCCCGAGGTGCTGCTGCTGGACGAGGCCACCGCACAACTCGACGGCCGTACCGAGGCCGCCATCCACGACGTCATGCGCGAGGTGGCCGAGCACGGCGCCGTGGTCACCATCGCGCACCGGCTGTCCACCGTGGTGGACGCGGACCGCATCCTGCTGATGGACGGCGGCCGGCTCCGGGCCACCGGCACCCACGACCAGCTCCTGGCCACGGACGAGTTGTACAAGGAACTCGTCGCGGCGCTCCGCATCTCCACGACACCGGACCCGACGCCGACCGCGTGACCGCCGACCGTGAGCCCGCCGTGCGCGAGCGGTGTGCCCGATTCGTGTGCCCGCTGCCTTGGGTCAGGCCGGGTGCCGGATCGGTTCCAGCGCCCGGGCCGGTTTGACCACCTTCATCAGCGGCCCCGTCAGGGTCACCGCGAGCATCGCCGCGTCGTCCTCCAGCTTGCCGCCCACGTGCGCCAGCAGGCTCTGTTCGACCGCGTCCAGCATCGCCGCGGCGTCGTTGTGCGCGTGCGTGGTCAGGTGCCGGCCCAGCGCGTAGAAGGTGCCGGAGGTGTCCCGCGCCTCGGTCACCCCGTCCGTGTGCAGCAACAACACGTCACCCGGCCGAAAGCGCACGTGCTCCACCGTGCGCGTGGTGGTCGCCGGCAGCAGGCCCATGCCCAGCGGCAGTCCCGCCTCGGCGATCACCTCGCCGACCGTGCCGCCGCGGACCAGCAACGGCGACGGATGGCCGCACGCCAGGACCTGCATGGTGCCCTCGCCGGGGCACAGTTCGACCATCACCGCGGTGACGAAGTCCTCGCCGCCGAGCTGCCGGTTGAGGCTGCGATCCACCCGGATGCCGACCTCCGCCAGGGTCGGCGCCTCGTAGGCCGCCTCGCGGAAGGCGCCCAGCGTCCGGGCCGCCATGTCGACCGCCTCCAGACCCTTGCCGCGCACGTCGCCGAGCAGCACCCGCACCCCGTACGGCGTTTCCAACACCTCGTACAGGTCGCCGCCGATGGACGCCTCCTCGGCCGCCGCCCGATAGCGGACCGCGAAGCCGAAGCGGCCGATCGTCCTGGGCACCGGCCGCAGCAGGGCACGCTGGGCCACCTCGGCCACCGACTGCACACGATGCAGGCGGGCGTCCTGCCGCCGCCGCTCCCTGCCCACCCAGCACCCGAACAGGGTCACGATCAGGATCGCCGCCGAGACGCCGGTGGAGTGCTTGTAGTCGCCGTGGTCGCCGCTGTACATCTCCGGCCGCAACAGCAGACGGGTGATCAGCGCGACCAGGCCGGCCACCGCGGTCATCCAGGGCCGATACGCCATCGCCACCACGGCCGGCACGGCGATCAGCACCGCGTGCATGTCCAGGTAGTCCGGAGCGAACACCCGACTCACCAGCACTGCCACGTACAAACCCACTGCCACCGGAACTGCTCGGCTGGCGGGAAGGGCCATGGCAGGCATGTGTCGGGACCTTTCGTTGACGCGCAGGGGGACGGACCGACGCCGACTCCGTCCATCGTCACGTGCGCCGAGGCACACGGACAGGGGCGAAGGTCCCATAAGGTCTAAAACGTATCCAAACCTGGCCAAACAGGCACTTGACAACGCCGCCATTCGTGGCCGAACCCGGGCCCCACCCAGGCCATATGCTGCGCGCATGCCCCGTGACTCCGGCCCCACCAGGCGCCGCATCGTCGAGGCCGCCGAGATCCTGTTCGCGCGGCACGGTCTGGACGTGCCGTTGCAGGACATCACCCGCGCGGCGGGGCAACGCAACGCCGGCGCGATCCACTACCACTTCGGCGGTCGCGAGGGGCTGCTGCGCGCGATCGTCGAACAGCACGTCCCGGTCGTGTACGCGCGGCGCCAGGCACTGCTGGCCGCCGCCCGCGAGCGACCGGAGCAGATGTCCGGGTACGCCCGCGCGATCGTGCTGCCGATCACCGAGTTGCTCAACGGGTCGCCGGCCGACCGGGCGTACCTCCAGATCTCGGTGGAGCTGTTGCGCGACGCGACCTCGCCGATCACTCCGCTGCTCGGCGGCGAGGACGTCCAGGACGTGGTGGACGCGGTCGCGGCGGCCCGCCCCGAATCGGCCGTGACCGCGTTGCAGACCCGGACCTTCCTGGTCACCCAGATGGTCGGCATGTTGTGCGCGGCCCGCGCCGCGCGGCACACCCAGCCGCCCCGGCCGGACGGGATCGTCGCCACCGGCCTGCTCGGCCCGGAAGCCTTCGACGACCACCTGACCGCGATCGTCGCGGGCGCGCTCGCCGGCGGCTGAGCGGGTTCGGCCATCCCGCCCACCCGCCCGGGCCGCCTGCCGGCCCACCCCTCGCTTGCCGCGGCCCGCCCGACCGCCCGCCGATCCCCCCTCGCACCCGCTCCGCCCGGCCGCCGCGGCCACGCCCCGGAATCCCTTGACTCCTTCGACCCCTCGTATTAAACACACTTTTTAATTAACTGCATCAAGGGCTCTACCGAAGGACGAGGGAAGGGACGCCATGACGAACTACGACGTGGTCATCAAGGGCGGCATCGTCGTCGACGGTTCGGGAAACCCGCGTTTCCGGGGCGACATCGCGATCACCGACGGCGTGATCAGCCGGATCGGGCGAATCCCGGCCGAGGACGCGGATCGGGTGATCGACGCGACCGGCCTGATCGTCGCGCCCGGCTTCATCGACCTGCACACCCACTACGACGGCCAGGTCTTCTGGGACCCGTACCTGACCACGTCCGGCCCGCACGGCGTGACCTCGGTGGTCACCGGGAACTGCGGCTTCGGCTTCGCGCCGGTGCGCGAGGAGATGCGCGAGCGCGCGATGTTGTCGATGACCGCCGTCGAGGACATCCCCACCGAGACCCTGCGCGAGGGCATGCCGTGGGACTGGGTCACCTTCCCCGACTACCTGGACAGCGTCGACCGCACGCCCAAGGCGGTCAACGTACTGCCGTACGTGCCGGTGAACCCGCTGCTGATCTGGGTGCTCGGCCTGGAGCGGGCCAAGGCGGGCGCCGAACCCACCGACGCCGAGCACGCCGAACTCGCCCGCCTGCTGGAGGAGGCGATGGACGCCGGGGCATGCGGTTGGTCCGCGCAGTGTCTGGGCGAGCCGGGCAACCCGAACGGCCGACTGATGCAGGGCGACTTCGACGGCACGCCGATGCCCACCGACATCATGTGGCCGCAGACCCGCCTCGCGCTGGCCGAGGCGCTGGGCCGGCAGGGACGCGGCTTCATGCAGGTGTCCGGAACGCAGATCACCGAGGAGGAGTACGAGAACCTGGTCGAGGTCAGCGGCCGACCGCTGATCTGGAACGCGGTGATCGCCAACTCGCGCAGCGGCGGCCTGTACAAGCGCAAGATCGAATGGCTGCGACGCTGCCAGGAACGCGGTATCCCGATCTACGGCCAGGCGATGACGACCGACGTCCCGGTGCCGTTCAGCTTCCTGTACGGCGGCGTGTCCACCCGCCCGCCGGTGGCGGACATCTTCGCGGCCGAGACGGTCGAGGAGAAGATCGCGATGCTGAACGACCCGGCCGTGCGAGCGGAACTGCGCGAGTTCGACCCGCTGTTCTACCACCTGTACCCGGACATGAAGCTGCACCGCACCTTCACCGCCGAGTACAAGCAGTACGAGGGCCTGTCGTTCAAGGAGATCGGCGCGAAGCTGGACCGACACCCGGTGGACGTGCTGTGCGACGTCACCATCGCGGACGGGCTGACCACACAGGTGCACACCGGTCAGTTCAACGCGACCCTGGAGGGCCTGAAGGAACTCGTCGACTACGAGTACCTGCTGCCCGGCCTGTCCGACGGCGGCGCGCACCTGAAGACGCTGAGCGCGGGCATGTACGGCACGGAGTACCTGGTCGAGTACGTCCGCAAGCACGCCTGGACCTCGCTCGAACAGGCGCACTGGCGGCTCTCGGGTCTGCCCGCCCGCTGTGCGGGCTTCACCGACCGCGGCGTGCTCACCGAGGGCGCCGCGGCCGACATCATCGTCTACGACTACGACGAACTCGCTTACGGCGACCCCATGTTCGTACACGATCTGCCCGCCGGCCAACTCCGCACGGTGATCGATGCCAAGGGCTATCGCTACATCCTGGTCAACGGCCGGGTGACCATCGAGAACGACGAACCCACCGGCGTGCACAGCGGCGAACTGCTGCGTCACGGCCGGCGCGCCCGCTGACCCGACCCCTCCCCGTCCACCCACCGGCGCCGACGATCGCGCGCCGCGCGCCGCCCGTGGGGGCGCACGGCACCCGATCGTCGGCGCTTCGCGGTTCCGCGGCCGACCCGCCCGCCGAAGCGCCGACGGCCCGCCGGGTGGGTCGACGAACCCCGCACGTGTGGCGGTCCGGGTATCGGCCATGCGGTGGACGACCGCACCACCGACCGCGCGTCCTCGTGCGGGGCACGGCTTCGGCTTGGCAGTCTGGGCGGCAACCGCCGAGTGGGCGGTGGTGTCGCTCTGCGCGAAGCGAGGATTGCCATCGGAACGTCCCGTGACCTCGGATTCGATCCGGTCGAGCCGGAATCCGCCCCCGCGCGCACGCCCGAGACGCGCCGGCGGCGCGTCCTGATCGTGCTGATCGTGATCACGCTGGTGTCGATCGTCGGCGGATGGACGGCCGCGCGCTTCGTCCGGTCGCCCGAAGAGCGGGCCGCCGAGGCCAAGGCGCCGGCTCGATCGGTGATCTCGGCGACGGTGGACCGCCGGGTGCTCACGGACACCGTGGTGCTGCGCGGGACGGTCGCGGCGGAGCACACGGTCACGGTGGCGCCCCGGGTGTCGACGGGCGCGGGCAAGGACGGCGGCGGTACGACGAAACCGGTGGTGACCGGTGTTCGGGTTCGGGCCGGGGACGTGGTCGAGGCCGGGCAGGTGCTGCTGGAGGTGTCCGGGCGGCCGATCTTCGTGCTGCCCGGGGAACTGCCGGTGTACCGGGATCTGCGACCGGGCGGCGAGGGCCGCGATGTCGAGCAGTTGCAGGCCGCCTTGAAGGGACTCGGGTACGGGGTCGGGACGGACCGGGCGGGAACCTACGGGGCCGGGACGCGGACGGCCGTGGCGGCGTTCTACCGGGCGACCGGGTACGAGGTGCCGGTGACGGGCGAGGACGACGCGATCGCGGCCGCCGAGGACCGGGTCACCGGCGCGGAACGCGCGTTGGCCCGGGCCAGGGACGGGGCAGGGACGGGGGACGGGGTCGAGGCGGGCGACGTGACGTCGACGGGTGCCGCGTCGACCGCGGGTGAGTCGACTTCGGGTGAGTCGACGTCGAGTGGGTCGACGGCCACTTCGTCGGCGGCCACGGCTCGGCAGGTGCGTTACGCGAACGAGGACCTGACCAGGGCGAGGACCGCGCTGGCCGAGCTCAGGGCCAGGTCCGGTGCGATGGTGCCAGCTGCCGAGGTGGTCTTCCTGAGCCGCTTCCCCGCCCGGGTCGACACGATGCGGGCGGTCGTCGGCGACGAGGTGGAGGACAGGGCCCTGACGCTCTCGGTCGGCGATCCGATCGTGCGGGGATCGTTGGCGCCGCACGAGAAGAACCTGGTACGCCCCGGCCTGAGGGTGCGGATCCTGGTCGAGTCGTCCGGAATCGAGGCGACCGGCGAGGTCCGGTCGATCGCGGACACCCCGACCGCCGGGAGCGACGAGGGTCCCGCGCAGGGTGTCGCCGCCACGCCGGCCGCCGGCGGAGGGGGCTATCCGGTGATCGTCGTACCCACGGCGGCGTTGGATCCCGAACTGGCGGGGCGGGAGGTGCGGCTGAGCATCGAGGCGACCTCGTCGGACGGACCCGTGCTGGTCGTGCCGGTGTCCGCGGTGTCCGCGGGCGCGGACGGTCGAACCATGGTGACGGTGCTCGAATCCAGCGGTGCCCGGCGGCGGGTGGAGATCCGTGCGGGCACCTCCGGCGACGGATACGTGGAGGTGGCGCCGATGGCGGGCGCGTTGTCCCCGGGCGACCGCGTGGTGGTCGGCGCGAACCGCAAGGTCGCGGCACCCGTCCGCGCCGGTGCGCACCCGTGACGGGCGGGGCCCGGCGGGCACCGACCGGCGAACCGGTACAGCGGACCGCCCGGTCCCGCCGACGCCTGCGCGCGTTGTTCTCCCAGGCCCTCGCCGACATGCTCCATCGACCGGCCCGCTCGATCCTCACCGCCCTGGGCACCGTCCTGGGCGTGGGCACCCTCGTCGCCGTCGTGGGTCTGACCGCCGGTGCCGACCGCCGGCTCGACGACCGCTTCGACGTGCGCGCCGCCACCGAGGTGACCATCGAGGACACCGGCGGCGCCGACCCCGCCAACGAACCGCTGATGTTCAGCGCCGACGCCGACCGGCGCGTCGCCGCCCTCAACGGCGTCGAACACGCCGGTGTGCAGTGGACGGTCGAACTCCCGCCGGGCACCGAAGTGCGCGCCGCTCCCGTCGGCGGCGACCCGAACGCCCCGCGGATCCCCGTCCTCGCCGCCTCTCCCGGCTTCCTCCGGGCCGCCGGGCCGCACTGGGCGAGCGGCCGCGGCTACGACACCTTCCACGACGGGCGCGCCGAACAGGTGGCCGTCCTCGGCGCGGACGTCGCCGAGCGCCTCGGCGTCGGCACCCTGGACACCGCCCCGGCCGTGTTCGTCGGCGACACCCCCTTCACCGTCGTCGGCATCCTCGCCGGCGCCGACCGCCGGGCCGACCTGCTCCGATCCGTGCTCATCCCCCGCACCACCGCCGAACGCGTCTACGGCCCACCCGGCGGCGCCGACCGGGCCAGGATGCTGGTCACCACGAGGAACGGCGCCGCCCGCCAGGTCGCCGGCGAAGCCCCGTACGCGCTGCGCCCCGACGCCGTCGACGCGTTCCGGTCGATCCCGCCGCCCGATCCGCGCACCCTGCGCGGCCACGGCACCGACGACCGCGCCGCGCCGTTCCTCGTCCTGGCCGGGCTCTGCCTGCTCATCGGCGCCGTCGGCATCGCCGGGACCACGCTGGTCGCCGTCCTGGAACGCACCCGCGAGATCGGCCTGCGCCGCGCCCTCGGCACCGGAAGCCGCGACATCGCCGGCCGATTCCTCCTCGAATCCGCCGGCCTCGGGGCACTGGGCGGCCTCGTCGGCACCGCCCTGGGCACGATCACCATCGTCGTCACCGCTGCCGCGAAACACTGGCCCGCGGTCGTCGACCCCGCCATGCTCGCCGCGGGACCCCTGATCGGCCTCGCCATCGGACTCCTGGCCGGCCTGCCCCCCGCGTGGCACGCCGCCCGGATCGAACCCGCCGCCGCGCTGCGCCGCTGAGCCGAGGGCGTGGAGGGCCGGCGTCGAACGTCGCGGGTCGCGGGTCACGTGAAACTTCGGGCATGAACGCGGACCGGGCGCGGGTAAGCATGCGGCACGACGAACAAGGGGGCGCGATGTCGAGGAAGACCCGCAAGCGCAAGTCCCGTCGCAAGAACAGAGCCAACCACGGCCATCGTCCGGCCTGATCGAAGCACCGTCCCGAGCGCGCCGACCCTCGGCCGCCCGACATCGACGAGACGCGACCACCCGGTCACCGTCGGTGCCCCGAGCGGCACGATCGTCGGCGCGTTCGACCGTGCACGCCGCCCCGGTCGAACGGACGGCTCAGCCGTACATCCGGCGCATCGCGAAGGCGATCATCTGTTCTATGGCCTTCGCGTCGAACATCACCCGGTGTTCGCCGTCGAGGTCGAGCACGAAGCCGTAGCCGTTGGGAAGCAGGTCGAGCACCTCGGCGCCGGTGACCGTGAAGTGACGCGACTCCTCACCGGCGTACTTCTTGAGTTCGGCGAGGGAGCTGAACATCGGGATCACCGGCTCGGGGGTGTTGTGCAGGGCCAGGAAGCCCGGGCGATCACCTCTCGGGCAGAAGACCTTCGACGCTATGAAGATGGACTGGAAGTCCTCGCCGTTCATGACGCCCGTGGCGAACGCGCGCACGGCGTCGGTGAGCGCCGGCGCCTCCGCCCGGGCCTGGGATTCTTCCGTTGCGTAGCCGTACACACCACGAGGCTAGCGGGTCTCCGGCCCGGGTTTGAGCCCTCCGTCGAGACGGTCACATGTACCTGGTGGTAACCGGATGGGAACCTCTCGGGCATTGAAAAAGTTACCCATGGGTACGATCATTATGTTACTGACCAGTACACTGGGTCCAAGTTCAGTTCGGTCGTTCAGTTCAATCAGCGCAGTCCACGAGACGCAACCACGGGCGGAGCCTGTCATGGGTCACTACAAGTCGAATCTCCGCGACCTGGAGTTCAACCTGTTCGAGGTCTTCGGGCGCGAGCAGGTCTATGGCACGGGTCCGTTCGCGGAAATGGACGTCGATACCGCCAGGTCGATCCTGGCCGAGGTCGAACGCCTCGCCGTGAACGACCTCGCCGATTCGTTCGCGGAGGGCGACCGCAACCCACCCGTGTTCGACCCCGCGACGCACTCGGCCACGCTGCCCGAGGCGTTCAAGAAGTCGTACAAGGCATACATGGACTCGGAGTGGTGGCGCCTCGCGCTCCCCGAGAGCATGGGCGGCACCAACTGCCCGCGTTCGCTGCGCTGGTCGGTGGCCGAGTTGGTGCTCGGCGCCAACCCGGCGCTGTGGATGTACGCGGCGGGCCCCGACTTCGCCCAGGTGCTGCACACGCTCGGCACCGAGGAGCAGCGCAAGGTCGCAGGCTTCATGGTCGACCGCCAGTGGGGTTCCACCATGGTGCTGACCGAGCCCGACGCGGGTTCGGACGTCGGCGCGGGTCGTACCAAGGCGGTCCGGCAGGAGGACGGCACCTGGCACATCCAGGGCGTCAAGCGCTTCATCACCTCGGGTGACCAGGACATGACCGAGAACATCATCCACCTGGTGCTCGCACGCCCGGAGGGTGCCGGTCCCGGCACCAAGGGCCTGTCGCTGTTCGTGGTGCCGAAGTTCCACTTCGACCCGGAGACCGGCGAACCCGGCGAGCGCAACGGCGCCTTCGTCACCAACGTCGAGCACAAGATGGGCCTCAAGGTCTCCACGACCTGCGAGCTCACCTTCGGCGAGCACGGCGTCCCGGCGGTGGGCACGCTGGTCGGCGAGGTGCACAGCGGCATCGCGCAGATGTTCAAGATCATCGAGTACGCCCGGATGATGGTCGGCACGAAGGCCATCGCGACGCTGTCCACCGGCTACCTCAACGCGCTCGAGTACGCGAAGGAGCGCTACCAGGGCGCCGACCTCGCACAGATGACGAACAAGGCCGCGCCCCGCGTGACCATCACCCACCACCCGGACGTGCGCCGCTCGCTGCTCACCCAGAAGGCGTACGTCGAGGGTATGCGCGCGCTCGTGCTGTACACCTCCTCGTGGCAGGACCGGATCGAGGGCGCCGCGCTCGCCGGTGAGAGCGACGAGACCGCGGACCGGGTCAACGACCTGCTGCTGCCGATCGTCAAGGGCTACGGCTCGGAGAAGTCGTACGAGCAGCTCGCGCAGTCGCTGCAGACCTTCGGCGGCTCGGGCTTCCTTCAGGAATACCCGATCGAGCAGTACATCCGGGACGCCAAGATCGACACCCTCTACGAAGGCACCACCGCGATCCAGGGTCAGGACTTCTTCTTCCGGAAGATCGTCCGCGACCAGGGCAAGGCGCTGACCGTGGTGGCCGGCGAGATCCAGGAGTTCATCGCCGCGCACGCCGAGGGCGAACTGGCCGCCGAGGTCGGGCTGCTCGCGACGGCCGCCGAGGACGTCCAGGGCATGGTCGCCGCGATGATCAACCAACTGATGGCGTCCGAGCAGGAGATCGACTCGATCTACAAGGTCGGCCAGAACACCACACGGCTCCTGATCGCCGCCGGTGACCTGGTGGTCTCCTGGCTGCTGCTGCGTCAGGCCTCGGTGGCGCTGACGAAGCTGGCCGGCACGCCCGGTCGGGACGAGGCGTTCTACCAGGGCAAGGTGGCCGCGGCGAAGCACTTCGCCCGCGAGATCCTGCCGCTGCTGACGCCGCAACGCCTGATGGTGGAGCAGATCGACAACGCGATCATGGAACTCCCGGAAGCGGCTTTCTAGTCCTTCCGCGGATCGGGCCGGCGGCGAGGGCGTCCTGTGGACGACCTCGCCGCCGGCCCGTTTCGTGCGGCCGCGGCAGCGGGAGCGCACGGCGGCGGCGCTCCGGGTGGGGCGTAGTCTCGGGGCGGAGAGACCGTGACGATCTTCGCGGCCGGGCGGCCGCGGACCTTGGAGTATGTATGCCCTCGCCTCGCTTCGACCGGAGTCACACCGACGACTTGATCGAGTTCGTCGCGGCCAGTCCGTCCCCGTACCACGCGGCGGCGAACGTGGCCGCGCGACTGGAGGCCGCGGGCTTTCGGCGGCTGGTGGAGACGGCCGCGTGGGACGGCGGGGCCGGCGGGCGGTACGTGCTGCGCGGGGGCGCGATCGTGGCCTGGTACGTACCGGAGGGCACCGAGAGCACGCGCGGCTTCCGGATCGTGGGGGCGCACACCGACTCGCCGACCCTGCGGGTCAAGCCGCAGCCCGACACCGGGGCGGTCGGCTGGCGGCAGGTCGCCGTCGAGATCTACGGCGGGCCGCTGCTCAACTCCTGGCTCGACCGCGACCTCGGTCTGTCCGGCCGGATCGTGCTGCGCGACGGCAGCGAGCACCTGGTGTTCGTGGACCGACCGCTGCTGCGGGTACCGCAGTTGGCGATCCACCTCGACCGCTCGGTCAACGACGCGGGCCTGAAGTTGGACAAGCAGCAGCACATGACCCCGGTCTGGGGGCTGGGCCCGGTCGACGAGGGCGCGCTGATCCGGTTCGTGGCCGAGGAGGCCGGGGTCGCCGCCGGCGACGTCACCGGGTGGGACCTGATGGTCCACGACGTGCAACGGCCGAGCTACCTCGGGCGCGATCGCGAACTGCTCGCGTCGCCCCGGCTGGACAACCTGCTGTCGGTGCACGCGGGACTGGCCGCGCTGCTCGCGGCCGCGCACGACGGCGTCGCGCACATCCCGGTGCTCGGCGCGTTCGATCACGAGGAGACCGGCAGCGAGTCCACCACGGGCGCGGCCGGGCCGCTCCTGGAGACGGTGCTGAGCCGGATCGTCAGCGCCCGCGGCGGGACGTCGGACGACCGCGCCCGCGCGTTCGCCGACTCGTTCCACCTCTCCAGCGACGTCGGTCACGCCGTGCACCCCAACTACGCCTCCCGGCACGAGCCGGGCCACCACCCGGTGCCGGGCGGCGGCCCGATCCTGAAGGTGAACACCAACCAGCGCTACGCCACCGACGCGCGCGGCCGGGCCGTGTGGACCGCGGCCTGCGAACGTGCCGGGGTGCCCTCGCAGATCTTCGTCGGGATCAACTCGATCCCCTGCGGCTCGACCATCGGCCCGATCACCGCGACCCGGCTGGGCATCGAGACCGTGGACGTCGGCACCGCGTGCCTGTCCATGCACTCCTCCCGCGAACTGTGCGGCGCCGACGACCCGTTCCTGCTCGCCTCGGCAGCCGCCGCGTTCCTGGAGGGCTGAGCGAGGGCCGCACCGCGGCCGAACGCCGCCGCGAATCGGTGGGCATGGGTCGGAGGACTCCGGGTAGGCGCGAGCCGACAGGCAAATCGGGCGCAGCGCATACCCGCCGCACGTCAGCGGATCGGAGTGAACGAACTCATGGGCATCGGAGCGGGCATCCTGTTGATCGCGGTGGGCGCGATCCTGACTTTCGCCACCGACTGGAGCGTGTCCGGGGTCAACCTCGACGTGGTCGGCGTCGTACTGATGATCACCGGAGTCGTGGGCATCGCGCTGTTCCTGATGGTGTGGGGACCCCGGCGACGCAACACGCCGCTGAACCCGCCGCCGGCCGGCTACGTGCAACCGCCCGTCACGGGTGGCTACGTCGAGCCGCCGGTCGAGCGGATCGTCGAGGAACGGCCGACCCGCCGCTACTACCGACGCTGAGGACCATTTCGGCACCACCCCCCTGAAGACCGCGGCTCCGGAGCCCTCCCCCTCCCGCTCCGGAGCCGCGGTCGTCGCCGTTCACGGGAAGGACGTTGCCGGGCACCCTCGTTCTCGTTCGCGCGACCGCTCGGGGCGGCCGCGCTCGGGGAGCACGGCGACGCGGGTCGGCGGGGCGCCCGGCCGCCGACGTCACGTGTGCGGCATGCGCAGCTTGTGCACCCGGTGGGCGGAGGATTCCACCACGGTCAGGTAGAGCTCCTCGTCCAGATCCGCGACCACCGCCACCGCGGCCGGCTCGGCCAGGCCCTCGACCAGGGTCGTCACGAACCCGTCCGCGGGGTCGTAGCGGCGCAGCGCGCCGTTGTAGGTGTCCGCGACCACCACCGAGCCGTCCGGCAACGTGTCCACGCCCAGGGGGTGTTGGAACAGCGCGTGCTCGGCCGGGCCGTCCCGCAGGCCGAAGTCGAACAACCCTCGACCGACCACGGTCTCGATCCCGCCGTCCACCAGCCGACGCAGCGCCGAACTCTCCGCGTCCACCAGCCACAACGTGTGCTGGTCGGGCGAGACGGCCAGGCCACAGGGCTGGGCGAAGCTGGCGGTGTCGACCGGTCCGTCCTCCATGCCCTCGTCGGTGGTGCCGGCCAGCACCCCGACCCCCTCGCCCACCGGGTCGAACTCCCAGAGTTGATGCACACCCGCCATCGCCACGATGATCCGGCCGCCGAACCACGCGACGTCCCACGGGCTGGAGAGGTCGATCGTGCGGGCCGCGCCGTGGTCCTCGGTGCCGCGTCGGCGCGGGCGCCCGGTGCCCGCGACGGTACGGATCGAACCGGTGGCCAGCGAGACGCCGCGCAGCGCGTGGTTGGCGGTGTCCGCGACCACGACGTCGTACCGCACGTGCGCGGCCACCTCGGGCGGCAGCAGGGCCATGCCGTGCGGCTCGGCCAGCATCGCGTGCCGGGGCCCGCCGTCGAGCAGTCCGCGGCGCCCGGTGCCGATCCGGCGCAGCACCGTACGGCCGTCGTCGGAGAGTTCGGCCAGCGAGTGGTGCCCGGTGTCCGCGACCAGCAGCGCCCCGGAGGGCAGCCGCAGCAGGTGGCCCGGGAAGCGCAGGTCGGTACGCGGGCTCTCGGACCGCTCGAACTCCTCGGCGGCCCGGCGCAGCGTGCCCTTGCCTTCGTGTTCGACCACCAGGTCGGCGATCATCACCTCCAGTTCGCCGGCGTGGCCCTCGCCGGACAGTTGCGCGACCACGTAGCCCTCCGGGTCGACCACCACCAGGGTCGGCCACGCGTGCACCGCGTACTGCTTCCAGGTGCTCAGTTCGGGGTCGTCCAGGACCGGGTGGCGCAGTTCGTGTCGCTGCACCGCGCAGACCACCGCGCCGTGCTCGGCCTCGTGTTCGAACTTGGGCGAGTGCACGCCGATCACGGTCAGCACGTCGCGGTGGCGCTCCTCGAGCGGCCGCAACTCGGCCAGCACGTGGTGGCAGTTCACGCACGCCGAGGTCCAGAAGTCCAGCACCACGATCCGCCCGCGCAGCTCGGCCAGCGTCGGGCCGGGGCCGTCGGTGTTGATCCAGCCGCCGGAACCGGACAACTCGGGGGCCCGGACCCGGGCTCGGCGTGCGGTGCTGCTCATGGTTCGAAGTGAACCATCCGGGTCGGCCACAGGCCGCCGGCCGGCGCGTGTACGGGCCGCACCCCACCCAACCGGGTGTATCCGCGGCCGCACACCGGCGTTCCCCAAGGCGACTGAACGCCGGCATTTCGGGCAGTCTGCCCGACAACGCGTAGTCATCGTGGAGGCACAGTGTTCGGGGACGAGTACGACGGAGCCCAGCTCTATCCGGGAGTGGCTCCCGGGCGCTATCTCGTGCGCGAGAAGATGTTCGCGATCGGCGACGACTTCTGGGTCACGACGGAATCCGGCGAGAAGGTCTACCTGGTCGACGGCAAGGCACTGACCCTGCACGACCGGCTGGAGCTCAAGGACACCGCCGGCACGGTCCTGGCGACCGTGAAGAAGAAGATCATGAGCATCCATCACGCGATGAAGGTCGAGGACGCGACCGGCGAGACGGTCGCCACGGTGCGCAAGAAGATGTTCACCCCGCTGCACGAGGCATTCGAGGTCGACCTCGCGGTCGGGGTCGAACTGTCGGTGCGCGGCGACATGTTCCACCACGAGTACGGGATCGCCGGGCCGAACGGGCCGGTCGCGCAGATCACCCGCAAGTGGCTGCGGGTCCGGGACACCTACGGTGTCGACATCGCACCCGGGTGGGACCATGCGCTGATCATCGCCATCGCGGTGTGCGTGGACCGGTTGAGCAGCGAGGACGACGACTGATCCGGGGACGGCCGGCCGTTCGCGCCGGCGGGTCTCCGAACGCGGCATAGAACGAGCCCCTTCCACACGTCTGTTCGGGTGGAAGGGGGCACGGTTGAGATCCCACGGGGAAGACGAGTTCCGGACCTTCGTCGAGGACCGTCGAACAGCCCTGGTGCGCACCGCGTACCTGCTGTGCGGCGATCGCGACGAGGCCGAGGACCTGGCCCAGACCACGCTGACCAAGACGTACACGTCCTGGGCGCGGGTGGCCGAGGTGGAGAATCCGGACGCCTACGTGCGCCGCATTCTGGTGAACACCAATCTGTCCCGGGTCCGCCGACGTCGGGTGACGCACTTTCTCACCGACCGGATGCCGGACCGCGCCGGGCCCGATTCGACCGGCCGGGTGGCCGAACGCAGCGTGCTGATGGCCGCGTTGGCCCGGTTGCCGGCGGGTCGACGGGCGGCGGTGGTGCTGCGCTACTGGGAGGACCGCTCGGAGTCCGAGGTCGCGCAGATCCTCGGGTGCGCGGTGGGCACGGTGCGCAGTCAGACGTTCAAGGGGCTCGCCCAGCTCCGCAAGGATCCCCAACTGGCCGATCTGATCCCATGTCAGACGGAAACCCCCTCTACTTCGGACACGGAGGTGCGGCCATGGCCGACGACGGCACCGCACTGAGGGAGGCGTTCATGGCGGAGATTCGGGCGACGAAGCTGACCCCGCCCACGGCGGAGGCGGCGATCGAGCGGGCGGGCAGGCGCCGCGGCCGGCGGGCGTTCACGCTGGGGGCGACTGTGGCGACCGCGCTGGTGGTGGGCGGCGGCGGTGCGGTCATCGCCGGGGGTGTGCTGGACGAGGACGGCAGGTCCACCGACATCGTCTCGGTCGACGCCGGCACCAGGCCGCCCGGCGCGGGCCCGGACATCGTGGGCGCCGGCGTGGTGGCCGGGAAGCCGTGGAAGTACCGGGCCTGGACGGAGGGTCCGGAACGGACCTGCTTCGAGCAGGTCGAGCGGGGCGTGTTCGACGCGGCGGGGACAATGTGTGATGTCCGGCCCGGCCGCACCGCACAGGACAAGGCAACCGACCGGAACCGCTTCGGCGGCGGCGGCAGGTTCGGACGGGTGGCGGGTGAGGCGAACCTGTACGCGGCGGCGGTCCAGGGCGAGGTGTCCCCCGACGTGGACCACCTGGAGGTCACCTGGCGCGGTCACCGGGAGCCGGTGGTGATCCGGCCCGTGCAGATCGACCCCACCACACGCGTGTACGTACTCGTGGTGACCGCGCGCACGTCCGACCCCGCGTACGACCTCAAGGCGTACGACGCGGCGGGCAATGAGGTGAAGAACATCCACCTGTAGGACCGCCGCGGCGCGGCGCGCTCACAGCACCCGGTTCCGCAGGACCGGGAAGTCCTCCCGGGTCTTGGCCACCAGCGCCGGGTCGATCTCGGCGGTGAGCACGGTCGCCTCGGTGCCCGCCTCGGCGACGATCTCGCCCCACGGGTCGATCACCATGCTGTGGCCGCCCATCGCCTCGCCGCCCTGGGTGCCCGTCGCGTTGCAGGCGAGCACGAACATCTGGTTCTCGATCGCGCGGGCGCGGGACAACACCCGCCAGTGCTCGACCCGCCGCGCCGGCCACGCGGCGGGCAGCACCAGCACCTCCGCGCCCGCGTCCAGGATCCGCCGGAACAGCTCCGGGAAGCGCAGGTCGTAGCAGGTCGCCAGGCCCACCTCGGCCCACGGCATGCGCACCTGCGCGGTCTCGGTGCCGCGCGAGATCAACGCGGCCTCGCCGCCGGTGAAGCCGAAGCGGTGGATCTTGCGGTACGTGCCGCGCAGCGTGCCGTCCGGGTCGAAGACCAACGACGTGTTGTACAGGTTCTCATCCGCGCCGCGCTCGATGATGCTGCCGGCGTGCAACCACACGCCGGCGTCGCGGGCCGCGCGGGCCATGGTCTGGGCGACGGGTCCACGCACGCCTTCGGCGCCCGCCTCCCAGTCGTCGTAGACCCAGCCGGTGTGCAACCACAACTCGGGCAGCACCACCAGGTGGTCGCCGCGCCGGCTTCGGACCAGGGCGGAGACCTCGGCCAGGCGGTCCTGGGCGGGCACCGTCGGGTCGACGTCGAGTTGTACGAGCGAAACGCGCACTTTCCCCTCACCTACACCGCTTGCTTCCCGCGAACGGGCTGACCGCAGGATCTTCGGCAGCGTAACGTGCCTGCCAGGATCCGGGACCACGTCAAAGCAACGGTCGCACCCGTCCCGTCGACCGACGACGCAGCGACAAGAGGTAGTACGTGAGCAACGACCTGAAAACGCACGCCGACGCCTGGGAGCACTCGGTTCGCTCCCTCAAAGATCTGGTCTCCACCCTGACCGAGGGCCGGTGGAGCAGCGCGACCGAATGTCCGGGCTGGTCGGTCCGCGACATCGTGTCGCACGTGATCGGGATCGAGCTCGAACTGCTCGGCGATCCACGACCGATCCACACGCTGCCGCGCGATCTGCGGCACGTGCACGACGAGTTCAGTCGCTACACCGAGATACCCGTGGACGTCCGGCGCTGCCACACCTCACCGGAGATGACCGGCGAGTTGGAGTACGTGATCCTGCGTCGGCGTCGGATGCTGGACGAGTCCGACCGCGGCCCGGAGGACGAGGTGCGCGGCATCATGGGCCGCAGCGTCCCGTACCGGTTCCTGCTCACCCAGCGGGTGTTCGACGTGTGGGTGCACGAACAGGACGTGCGGCGCGCGATCGGGATGCCCGGCAACCTGGACTCGCCCGCCGCGCTGATCACCCGCGACTTCCTGCTGACCGGGCTGGCCCGGGTGGTGGCCAAGGACGCCAAGGCGCCCGCCGGTGCGTCGGTGGTGTTCGACGTGACCGGGCCGGTGGAGTTCATGCGCACGGTCACCGTCGACGAGAACGGCCGGGGCCGGTTGGACGGGCGGGTCCCGCTGGGACCGCTGGTGACGATCTCCACCGACTGGGAGACGTTCGTACGGCTGATGTGCGGTCGCGTCGCGGCCGCCCGGGCCGACGCCAAGATCGAGGGCGACCCCGATCTCGCGCGGCGGATCCTGGACAACATGGCCGTCACACCGTGAGCGGATCGGGCGGGGGTCAGCCGGCGTCGGGGACACTCTCGCGTTTTGGCACCCGCCCGGCCACCACGCACACGGGTTCGGTCGCGCGACCGCGACCGGCGACCTTGCGGGCGTAGCGCAACACCTGGACCACGCCCAGCAGTACCGGCACGGCCTGGACGGCCATCGCGACACGATAGGCGTTCAGGCCGTGCGCGCCCGCGCTCGGCTCGACCAGGTCCAGGACCAGACCGATCGCGAACAGGCACAGGGTCGCGGCGGCGAACCCGCCGACGTTGACGATGCCCGAGACCGTGCCCAGCCGCTGCGGCGGGTTGCCCGCCCGGGCGAACTCCATGCCGACCAGGGACAGCGCGCCACCCGGGCCGATCACCAGCGCGAGCACGACCAGCAGCCACAGCGGCGAGGGCTCGCTCGGGATCAGCACGGCCGCCCACAACACCGCGGCCAGCACCGGTTGGCCCACGCACAACACCAGCCTGCTGCCCGGCCGGCGGGTCACCAGCGGGCCGACCACCAGGCACGCGAACATGTTGATCACGATCGCGACGGTGAGCAGCGCGCTCGCGGTGCCCTTGGCCAGCCCCTGGCCCTCGACCAGGAACGGGAAGCCCCACAACATCAGGAAGACCTGCGGCAGGCAGCCGCACGCCCAGTGCGCCCACAGGCCGAGCCGGGTGCCGGGTTCGGCCCACGCCGCGCGGACCTGGGACCACATGCCGGGCCCGCCGACCGGCCGCACCCGACGCGCCGCGCCGGGATTGTCGCGCAGCACGCACAGGACCACGACCAGCACCGCCACGCCCACCCCGGCGGAGACCGCGAAGGTCCGACTCCAGCCGAACGCGTGCAGCGCCCCGGCCAGCGGCGTGGCACCGGCGAGGTTGCCGGCCATCCCGAGCAGCGCGGTCAACTGGGTCAGTACGGCAACGCGGTTCGCCGGGAACCACACCGCCACCACCCGCAACACGCTGACGAACGTCATCGCGTCGCCCATGCCGACCAGCACCCGGGCGAGCACGGCGCCGGTGAACCCGTGCGCGAACGCGAAGGTGAACTGACCCGCCGTCATCAGCACCAGGCCGCAGGTGAGCACCCGCTTGGCCCCGAACCGGTCGGTGAGCGCGCCGACGGGTATCTGGAGGCCGGCGTAGACGAGCAGTTGCAGCATCGGGAACAGCGACAACTGCGAGGCGGAGACCCCGAACCGCTCCTGTGCGTCGATCCCGGCCACGCCCAGGCTGCTGCGATGGAAGACCGCGACGACGTATACCGAGGCCGCGACCGCCCACATGATCCAGGCAAGACTTCCACCGGGCCGGAAGGGAGCAGGATCCGCGGATGGTTTCACAGTACATACACATTAGGGGACGCCCCCGGACATACGTACGGCCGGGCCCCGAAAAGGGCCCGGCCGCAGGGCCGTACACGAACCGCACGCGAACCGTACGCGCTCGGAACGAACGGTCAGCCGCGCACGAACAGCAACTTGGGCCGCTCCAGCATCTGGGCCACGTCGGCCAGCACCCGCGAGCCCAACTCGCCGTCCACCATCCGGTGGTCGAAGGACAGCGAGAGCGTGGTCACCTGCCGGGGCTTGACCTTGCCCTTGTGCACCCACGGCTGCTCACGAATCGCGCCCACCGCCAGGATCGCGGCCTCGCCCGGATTGAGGATCGGCGTACCGCCGTCCACCCCGAACACACCCACGTTGGTGATGGTGACCGTGCCGCCGGCCATGTCGGCTGGCGAGGTGCGCCCGTCCCGGGCGGTGGCCACCAACTCGGTGAGCGCGCCGGCCAGCGCGACCAGGCTCTTGCCGCCCGCGTCCTTGATGTTCGGCACGATCAACCCACGCGGCGTCGCGGCGGCGATGCCCAGGTTGATGCGATCGCGGATGACGATCTCCTGGTTCGGCTCGTCCCAGGAGGCGTTGATCTCCGGATGACGGGCGATCGCCACCAGCAGGGCCCGGGCGACCAGGAGCAGCGGACTCACCTTGGTGTCCGCGAAGTCGGGCAACTCGCGCAGCTTGCGCACCAGCCTGACCGTGCGGGTCACATCGACCGTCACCCACTCGGTGACGTGCGGCGCGGAGAACGCGCTGGCCACCATCGCCTGCGCGGTCGCCTTGCGCACGCCCTTGACCGGAACGCGGCGCTCGCCCGCGACGGTCTCGCCCGGTCCGGTCGCCGCGAAGGCGGCCGGGGCCGCGGTGGTGGGCGCGGGACGCGCGGCGGCGTGCACGTCCTCGCGCGTGACGGTTCCGCCGGGGCCCGAGGGCCGCACCGACGCGAGATCCACGCCCAGGTCCCGGGCCAGTTTGCGGACCGGCGGCTTGGCGAGCGCGATCGAGCCGTTGCCGGGCGAGCCCGACGTCGGCGGCACCGCGTGGCCCGAACCGTTGGCCGCGTGCACCGCGGGCGCGGGGGTGTCCGTCCTGCGGGCCCGGCGCCGGCCGGACGTGGTGCGCACGCCGTAGCCGACCAGCACCGCCGTACGGGTGTCCTTCTTCTCCGGCTCGGCGGCGGTCTCGGTGGGTTCGGCCGGTTCGGGCACGAGGTCCGCCGTGAGCGCCTCCTCCCGAGTGTCGGCCTTCACTTCGGCCGCGCCGGCACCGGTGGGCACCTGCGTACCGCTCGGCGCCACGGCGATGATCGGCGCGCCGACCGCGACCGTGTCGCCCTCGGCGGCCAGGAGTTCGGTCACCACCCCGTCGAACGGACACGGCAGCTCGACCAGGGCCTTCGCCGTCTCCACCTCGACCATGACCTGGCCATCGCTCACCTCGTCGCCGACCTTGACGTGCCATACGACGATGTCGGCCTCTTCGAGGCCCTCGCCGACGTCGGGCATCAGGAACTTCTTCACCTCGGACACGAGATTCCTCACCAGGCCAGGGAGCGGTCGACGGCATCGAGCACACGGTCCAGGTCGGGGAGGTACTCCTCCTCGACCCGGGACGGCGGATACGGCGTGTGATAGCCGCCGACCCGAAGCACCGGCGCCTGAAGGTGGTAGAAGCAGCGCTCGGTGATGGTCGCGGCGACCTCCGCGCCGATGCCCAGGAAGGACGGGGCCTCGTGCACGACCACGAGATGACCGGTGCGCTTGACCGACTCCGCGACCGCGTCGAAGTCCAGCGGGGACAACGAGCGCAGGTCGATCACCTCCAGCTCGCGCCCCTCCTCGGCGGCGGCCGCGGCGGCCTCCAGGCAGGTCGCCACCATCGGCCCGTAGGCCACCACGGTGCACGCGTCACCCGGGCGGACCAGGCGGGAGCCGTACAGCGGGTCCGGCGTCGCCGCGGTGTCCACCTCGGCCTTGGTCCAGTAGCGCCGCTTGGGCTCCAGGAAGATCACCGGGTCGTCGGAGGCGATCGACTGCTGGATCATCCAGTAGGCGTCCACCGGGTTCGAGCAGGACACCACCCGCAGGCCCGCGGTGTGCGCGAAGTACGCCTCGGGCGACTCGCTGTGGTGCTCGACCGCGCCGATCCCGCCGCCGAAGGGGATGCGGATCACGATCGGCAGCCGGACGTAGCCGAGCGAACGCGCGTGCATCTTGGCCAGTTGGGTGACGATCTGGTCGTACGCGGGGTAGACGAAGCCGTCGAACTGGATCTCCACGACCGGCCGGTAGCCGGCCAGGGCCAGGCCGATCGCGGTGCCGACGATGCCGGACTCGGCGAGCGGGGTGTCCACCACCCGGTCCTCGCCGAAGTCCTTCTGCAAACCGTCGGTGACCCGGAAGACACCACCGAGCTTGCCGATGTCCTCGCCCATGATCAAAACCTTGGGGTCGCTCTCCAGGGACTTGCGCAGTCCCGTGTTGAGCGCCTGCACCATCGACATCTGACGGGTCGTGCCCGTCGACTGTGCGGGAGCCATCAGTGCCCGTCCTCCCCGGCGTCGACGAAGGACGCGTGATAAGCCTCGAACTCGGCCCGTTCCCGGTCCACGAGCGTGTGCGGATCGGCGTACACGTGCGCGAACATCGACACCGGATCCGGATCCGGCATCGTGCGCACACCGTTGCGTACGCGCTTACCCAGTTCCTCGCTCTCGGCCTCCAGGGCGGCGAAGAAGGCGGCGTCGGCGATTCCCTGCTTGTGCAGGTATGCCTTGAGCCGTTCGATCGGATCCTTGTGCTTCCACTCCTCGAGTTCGGCGTTCAACCGATAGCGGGTGGGGTCGTCGGAAGTGGTGTGCGCGCCCATTCGGTAGGTGAACGCCTCGATCAGCATCGGGCCCTCGCCGCGCCGGGCCCGGGCCAATGCCGCCCTGGTCACCGCGAGACACGCGAGCACGTCGTTTCCGTCGACCCGAACTCCGGGAAAGCCGAATCCGGCGGCGCGCCGATACAGCGGCACCTTCATCTGCCGCTCGTTGGGTTCGGAGATGGCCCACTGATTGTTCTGGCAGAAGAACACCACGGGCGCGTTGAACACCGCGGCGAACGTGAATGCCTCGTTGACATCGCCCTGGCTGGAGGCGCCGTCACCGAAATAGGTGACGACCGCGCCGTCGCCTCCGTCGCGTTGCATGCCCATCGCGTATCCGACACCGTGCAGGGTCTGCGCGCCGATGACGATCGTGTAGAGATGGAAATTGTTCTCACGGGGATCCCAACCACCGTTGTTGACGCCGCGGAACATCCCGAGCAGATTCAACGGATCCACGCCGCGACACCACGCGACGCCGTGCTCACGGTAGGTGGGAAACACATAGTCGTCCGGGCTCAGCGCACGGCCCGACCCGATCTGCGCGGCCTCCTGGCCGAGCAGGGAGGCCCACAGGCCCAGTTCGCCCTGGCGTTGCAGCGCGGTGGCCTCGGCGTCGAAGCGACGCACGAGAACCAGGTCACGGTACAGACCCAGGTATTCGTCATCGGACAGGTCGATCGAGTAATCGGGGTGCTCGACCCGCTCACCCTCGGGGGTGAGCAACTGGATCAGTTCTGGACCGGCTCCGGATTCGGGCGGAAACAATGTCCCGTCCGTACTGTCCACTGCCACGTTCTCTCCTCCGTCTGTCCGGTCCGCGGGGTCGCCGTGGACCGGGTCCGGATCGCCGGGCCCGGTTCCGCGCGGGGTGTGCGCGGCTACCTTGATGTGCAGACACGGCGATTGGTGGCTGTACTTCCTAGGATTTCCTAGGAATTCCCGGGTGAATCCGGGAGGCACCTGCGCACAGGCATGCGGTTCGGAAACCGCACACCGCAACGTTACCCACCAGTCCGCCCGGCACGTAGTGGCGACCGACCCGAACGTGGCGGCACTGTTTGTCGCTCCCCGACAAATGGCCGCGGAGGCGACCCGTTCCCAACCCTTCCGGCGGTGCCACCGAGACCCCGGACGATATGCGTGCGAACCTGTACAAGTGAGCGATCAAGGCAGTATCCGGGTATTCCTCCTCGATGATCACGAAGTGGTGCGTCGGGGTGTACACGAGTTGTTGTCACTCGAGGACGACATCGACGTGATCGGCGAGGCCGGCACGGCCGCCGAGGCGCTGGTGCGCATCCCGGCGACCCGACCGCAGGTGGCGGTGCTCGACGTGCGTCTCCCGGACGGGAGCGGGGTCGAGGTGTGTCGCGAGATCCGCTCGCAACTGCCGGAGGTGCGCTGCCTGATGCTCACCTCGTTCGCCGACGACGAGGCGCTGTTCGACGCGATCATGGCGGGCGCCTCCGGCTACGTGCTGAAGGACATCCGCGGCTCCGACCTGGTCGGCGCGGTCCGCGACGTGGCCGCCGGCAAGTCGCTGCTCGACCCGGCGGCCACCGCCCGCGTCCTGGAACGTCTGCGCGGCGGCACCCGAGGCGACGAGCGCCTGGCGGCCCTGAGCGACCAGGAGCGCCGCATCCTGGACCTGATCGGCGAGGGCATGACCAACCGCCAGATCGGCACCGAGATGCACCTGGCCGAGAAGACGGTCAAGAACTACGTCTCCAGCCTCCTCGCCAAGCTCGGCATGGAACGCCGCACCCAGGCAGCGGCATACGTGGCCCGCCAGAAGGCGGAACAGGGCCGATAGCCCGTTCGACGCGGTCGGGAAACGTCGGAGCCGGACCCGTGAGGGGGCCCGGCTCCGACGGTGATGGGGTGGATCAGTTGTCCGGGGTCTTGGTGAGGGCGAGGTCCGGGTGGTCGGGGGTCGGGTCCGGGTCCGCCTCCACCTCGATGCGAACGGATTCCCTGACGTCGATGGTGGGGGCCGGCTTGGCGGGGGCGGGGTTGGTGGCGGCCAGGAGTTGGCGGGCGATGCCCAGACCGGTGCCGCCCATGGTCAGGGCCTTGGCGAACAGGTCGCCCATGCCGTCGCCGCCGTTGAGCAGGACCATGTGGTCCACGTTGCCGAAGGCCTCGGCACCGGCCCGGACGATCTCCGGCCAGTTCTCCGCGAGTTGTTGGGCAACGACGGCCTCCTGGTTCTCGGCCAGCGCCGCCGCGCGGGCCGCGATCGCGGCCGCCTCGGCGAGGCCCTTGGCCTTGGCCGCCTCGGCCTGCGCCTTGCCGGTCGCCAAAGTCGCCTCGGCCGCGGCCAGACCGCGCACCTTCGTCGCCTCCGCGTCGGCGATCGCCGCCAACTCGGTCTCCCTGGCGCTCGCCTCGGCCGCCGAGATCCGCGCGTCGCGCTCGGCCTGGGCCCTGGTCCGGGTCTCGTACGCCTTCGCGTCGGCCGGCTTGCGTACGTCCGCCTGAAGTTGCTGCTCGCGCCGCATGGCCTCCAACTCGGCGACCCGGGTCTCCTGGACCACCACCTCCTGCTTCGCGGCGGCGTCCGCGAGCGGGCCCGCCTGGCGCGAGCGCGCGGTGGCCTCGTCCCGCTCGGCCTGGTATCCGGCCTGCTGGATCTCGCTGTCCCGGGTGGCCTGGGCCATCCGCGCCTTGGCGTCCTGCTCGGCCTCGGTGGCCTTGCGGGTGGCCAGCGCCTCGGCGATCCGCGCGTCCCGGATCACCGCGGCCGTGTGCGGCGCGGCCATGTTCTTGATGTAGCCGGTCGGGTCGTCGATCTCCTGGATCTGCAGGCTGTCCACGATCAGCCCGAGCTTTTCCATGTCCGATCCGGAGGCCGCGCGCACGTGCGCGGTGAGCTTCTCCCGGTCGCGGATCATGTCCTCGACGGTCAACCCGCCGACGATCGAGCGCAGATGGCCGGCCAGCACCTTACGGACCCGGGACTCCATCTGCTTCTGCTGGTCCAGGAAGCGACGGGCCGCGTTGGCGATCGAAACGTAGTCGTCGCCGATCTTGAAGATGACCACGCTCTGCACGCGCAGCGGGATGCCCTGGGTGGTGACGCATTCGACCGAGAGCTCCGCCTCGTTCAGATCCAGCGAGAGCTTGCGCACGGCCTGCACGAACGGCAGCACGAGCGTGCCGCGTCCGGTGACGATGCGAAATCCCATGCCCTCGCCCAGGCCCTCGGTGTGGTGCCGGGAGCCGGAGATAACGAGCGCCTCGTTGGGTTCGGCGACGCGCCACATGAGTTTGAAGACCACGATCAGGATCACGAGCAGACCGAGCACGGCGAGCACGGTATAGAGCACGGAGCATTCCCCCTTTGGCCTGTTCCGGAGTGTCCTCGCCCCCGGAGTGCGCGCCAAGAGGGAGCTCCCCAGGGGCAGTTGCACCCCGCCGGCCGGTCGCGGCCGGTCCCTGCCGGTCGCGCTCAGCCCGAGGTCGTCGCCGTGACCGCGCCCACCGCGTGCTCGCGCTCCAGCAGTTCCCGGAACGGGCCGGGGGCGGTGCTCACCTGCGCCCACGTGCCGCGTTGCAGCACTCGGCCCTCGGCCAGCACGAGGATCTCGTCCACCGCGTCCAGGCCGGTGAGTCGGTGGGTCACCAGCAGTGTGGTGCGGCCACGGGTCGCGTCCAGCAGGTCGGCGGTCAGCGCGTCGGCCGTGGGCAGGTCGAGGTGTTCGGCCGGCTCGTCCAGCAGCAGGATCTCGAAGTCGGCGAGCAACGCGCGGGCCAGCGCGAGTCGTTGCCGCTGACCGCCGGACAGCCGCGCGCCGTGCTCGCCGACCATCGTGTCCAGCCCCTCGGGCAGCGTGTCGACCCAGTCCAGCAGCCGGGCGCGGGCCAGCGCCGCGCGGATCGCGTCCTCGTCGCAGTCCGGGCGGGCCAGTCGCAGGTTCTCCCGCAGCGAGCTGTCGAAGACGTGCGCGTCCTGCGCGCACAGCCCGACCACCCGCCGCACGTCGTCCCCGGCCAGATCGGTGATCGGCACGCCGGCCAGGGTCACCGAGCCCGCGGCCGGGTCCAGGAAGCGCAGCAGCACGTTGGCCAGCGTGGTCTTGCCCGAGCCGCTCGCCCCGACCACCGCGAGCCGCTTGCCCGGGGTGAGTTCGAGGTCGACGCCGGCCAGCGCGGGCGGGCCGTCCGGCGTCCAGCGGGCGTGCAGGTCGCGCACCACCAGCGGGCGCGGCGCGGCGGGCAGCCCCAGCGGAGCGGCCGGCTCGGCCACCGGTTCCGGCGCGTCGATCACCTCGAACACCCGCGCCGCGGCCCGGCGCGAGCTCTGCAGGTGTCGGCCGGCGGCGGGCAGCACGACGGTGGCCTCGAACGCGGCGAGCGGGGTGAGCACCACCAGCGCGAGCAGCACGCCGCTCAACCGGTCGGCGTGCACCGCCGCGACGCCCACCAGCGCGGATGCCCACACCGTCGCGCCGGACACCAGCGCGGCCAGCCCGGCCCCGACGCCCGCGCCCCGGGCCTGTCCCGCCTCGGTCGCACGCAACCGCGCGTCCACCGCGTCCACCTCGGCCAGCCGGGCGGGCGCGCGGCCCGCCGCGATCAGTTCGGGGGTGCCGCGCAGCAGGTCGACCACGGCGCCGGCGAGTTCGCCGCGGACCGCGGCGACCCGGCGTTCGGCCCGCCGGGCGACCCGGCCGGCCAGCCACGGCACCAGGATCCCGGCGGCGAGCAGGCCGAGCAGCAGGACGCCGCCGGCCTCGGGCAGCACCAGCGCGACGGTGAGCACCGCGCCCGCGCCGACCACGGCCGCCACACACGCGGGCAACAGCGCGCGCAGGAAGAAGTCCTGTACCGCGTCCACGTCGGCGACCAGTCGCGAGAGCAGGTCGCCGCGCCGGAACGCGGGCAACCCCGCCGGCGCCAGCCGCTCGAGCCGCTCGTAGACCCGCACCCGCAGCCGGGCCAGGATCCGAAACGCCGCGTCGTGGCCGATCAGCCGCTCGGCGTAGCGGAACACCGCGCGCGAGACGCCGAACGCGCGCACGCCGGTGACCGCGACCATCAGGGTCAGTACCGGCGGATGCTCCGAGGCACGCGAGATCAACCACGCCGAGGTGGCCATCAGCCCGACCGAACTGCCCAGCGCGAGCGCCCCGCACAACACCGCGAGCGCGAGCCGTCCGCGCAACGGTCGGGCGAGCGCGAGCAGTCGGCGACCGGGACCGATCCCGGCGCCGACCGACCGGTCCGCCGAAGGCTGCTCGAAGGGCGTCCGGAAGGGCTCCTTCGGGGATGGCTCGACGGGCTGCCCGACCGCCGGCACCTCTCCCGACGCCTCCGACGCCCGCGCGGCCTCGACCCGCGCCCGGGCCGCGACCGCCGCATGCGCGCCCTCCGAAGCCCCCGCACAAGCCCCCGTGCCCACGGCCACCACCCGGTCGGCCAACGGCAGCAGCGCCGGCCGATGCGCGACCAGCACGACCGTACGCCCGACCGCCAACCGCCGGACCGCGTCGACGATGTCCGCCTCGCCGGCCCCGTCCAGGTTCGAGGTCGGCTCGTCCAGGAGCAGGATCGGCCGGTCGGCCAGGAACGCCCGGGCCAGCGCGAGGCGCTGCCGCTGCCCGGCGGACAGGCCCGCGCCGTCCTCGCCGAGCGGCGCGTCCAGGCCGCCCGAGGCCGCCACGAATTCGGCCGCCCCGGCCGCGACCAGCGCGTCGTGTACCTCGGCGTCGCCCGCGTCCGGTCGGGCCAGGCGGACGTTGGCCCCGATCGTGCCCGCGAACAGGTAGGGCCGCTGCGGGACCCACGCGATCCGGGCCCGCCACGCGTCCGGGTCCAGCTCGGCCAGGTCCACGCCGCCCACGGTGATCCGGCCCGCCGTCGGCCGGACGAAACCGAGCAGCACCGCGAGCACGGTGGACTTGCCGCACCCGCTCGGCCCGGTCAGCGCGATCGTCTCGCCCGGTCGCACGGTCAGGTCCAGATCGGCCGGCGCCGCGTCCGGGCGGCCGGGCCGGCGCACGCTCAGGCCGGTCAGTACCAGCTCGGCCGAGTGCGGGTCGGGCACCGGCGCGGTCCCGGCGGGTGCGTCCGGTGTGGTCTCCAGGACCGCGAACACCCGCTCGGCGGCGCTCACTCCCTCGACGCTGGCGTGGTACTCGGCGCCGACCTGACGCAGCGGCAGGTATGCCTCGGGCGCCAGGATCAGCACCACGAGCGCGGTCTCCAGGCTCAGATCGCCGTCGACCAGGCGCAGGCCGACACCGACCGCGACCAGCGCGACCGAGATGGTGGCGAGCAGTTCGAGCGCGAACGAGGACAGGAACGCGATCCGCAGCGTCTTCAGGGTGGCCCGACGGTAGTCGTCGGTGATCGTGCGGATCGACGCGGCCTGGGCCTTGGCCCGGCCGAACACCTTGAGCGTGGGCAGCCCGGCGACCACGTCCAGGAAGTGTCCGGCGAGCCGGTTCAGCACGCTCCACTGCCGGTCCATGTACTTCTGGGTGGCCATCCCGATCAGCGCCATGAACAGCGGGATCAGCGGCAGGGTGATCACGATCGTCACCGCCGAGATCCAGTCGCCGAACACCACCCGCGCGAGCACCGCCACCGGCACGGTGACGGACAGCACGAGCTGCGGCAGGTAGCGCGCGAAGTAGCCGTCGAGCGCGTCCACCCCCCGGGTGGCCAGCGTGGTCAACTCGCCCGAGCGCTCGTTGTCCAGCCAGGCCGGGCCGAGCCGGACCACGTGCGCGAGCAGTCGCGAACGCAGTTGCGACTTCACCGCCGCCGAGGTGCGGTGCGCGATCACCTCGGTGAGCCAGGAGATCGCCGAGCGGGCCGCGACCACCGCGGCGAGCAGGCCCAGCTCCGGCCACAGGTCGGCGACCGCGGCCCCTTCCTCGAAGGCCGCCACGATCACTCGGGCGAGCAGGCCCGCCTGGACGAGCACGAGACCCGCGCCCGCCGTGCCCAGCACCACGGTCAGGGCCAGAAAGCCCCGGGTGGCACGGGCGTGGGTCAGCAGGCGCGGATCTACAGGCTTCACGAGCCGCTCTTTCGTCGGTGCGTCTTCGGCGCGGTCCTACACGGTGCCGTGGTCGGCTATTTGCCGACCAGGTCGGCCGCCGCGGCACCGAAGGCCGGCTTGGTCGGGATGCTCTTCGTGCTGATCCGCTTGCGGAACACCCAGTACGTCCAGGCCTGGTAGCACAGCACGATCGGGGTCATGAAGGCGGCGACCCAGGTCATGATCTTGAGCGTGTACGGCGTCGAGGACGCGTTGTGGATGGTCAGGTTCCACGCCGAGTCCAGGCTGGAGGGCATCACGTTCGGGAACAGCGACAGGAACAGCATCGCCACCGCGGCGATCACTGTCACGCCCGACAGCGCGAAGGCCCAGCCCTCACGGCCGATCCGGTTCATCGCCAGCGCGGCGACCAGGGCGAGCACCGCGACGATCAGCGCGGCCAGGGTGCGGCCGTTGCCGTGCTGGGCCTGGGTCCAGATCAGGAACGCCGCCGCGAGCACGGCGGTGGCCAAGCCGACCTTGCCGGCCAGCGCGTTGGCCCGGGCCCGGATGTCGCCGTCGGTCTTGAGCGCGACGAACACCGCGCCGTGGAAGGTGAACAGCACCGTGGTGACCACGCCGCCCAGCAGCGCGTACGGGTTGAGCAGGTCGAACAGGTTGCCGACGTACTCCTTCTCCGCGTCGATCTTCACCCCGCGGGTGATGTTCGCGAAGGCCACGCCCCACAGGAACGCGGGCACCAGCGAGCCCCAGAAGATCGCCTGTTCCCAGCCGCGCTTCCAGCGGTCCTCGTCGCGCTTGGCCCGGTACTCGAACGCGACCCCGCGCAGGATCAGCGCGACCAGGATCAGCAGCAGCGGCAGGTAGAAGCCGCTGAACAAGGTGGCGTACCACTCGGGGAAGGCCGCGAAGGTGGCCCCGCCCGCGGTGATCAGCCAGACCTCGTTGCCGTCCCACACCGGGCCGATGGTGTTGATCAGCACCCGGCGCTCGGTCTCGTTGCGAGCCAGCACCTTGGTCAGGATGCCGACGCCGAAGTCGAAGCCCTCGAGGAAGAAGTAGCCGATCCACAGGACGGCGATCAGCAGGAACCAGAATTCGTTGAGTCCCATGACACTCTCCCTTAGTACGCGAAGGCGAGCGGACGTTCGGCGCCCTCGCCGTCGCCCGACGGATCGTCGGAGTCCTTGCTCACGGGCGGCTTGATCGGCTCGGGACCGGCCTTGACGTAGCGCCGGATCAGGCCCAGTTCGACCACCGCGAGTGCCCCGTACAGCAGCGTGAACACGATCAGCGAGGTCAGCACCTCACCGGTGGACACGCTCGGCGACACCCCGGCCTCGGTCTTGAGCACGCCGAACACCAGCCACGGCTGGCGGCCCATCTCGGTGAAGATCCAGCCGAACGAGTTGGCCGCGAACGGGAACGCGATGGTCCACAGGCCGATCCGGTACACCCACGGGTTGGTCGGCAGCTCGCGCTTCCGCCGGGTCAACCACAGGCCGACCAGCCCGATGCCGGCGGTGACCATGCCGACGCCGATCATCAGCCGGAACGACCAGTAGGTGACGAAGATGTTGGGGCGGTAGTCGCCGGGGCCGAACTTGACCACCGACTGCTCCTGGAGGTCGTTGATCCCGGGCAGCTCGGCGTCGAGATCGTTCTTGGCCAGGAAGGACAGCGCGCCGGGGACCTCGATGGCGACCTTGTTGTGGCCCCTGTTGACGTCGCCGTAGGAGAAGATCGAGAACGGCGCCGGCTTCGAGGTCTCCCACAGCGCCTCGGCCGAGGCCATCTTCATCGGCTGCTGCTCGTACATCAGCTTGCCCTGCATGTCACCGGTGAGCGCGAGGCCGATGCCCGCCAGTACCGAGACCCACAGGCCCAGCCGCAGCGACGGGCGGAACACCGCGACCTCGTTGCGCTTGCGCAGGTGCCAGCAACTGATCCCGATCAGGAAGCCGCCGGCGACCAGGAACGCGGCCGGGAGGATGTGCAGGAACGCGGCGATCGCGGTGTTGTTGGTGAGCACCGCGACGAAGTCGGTCAGCTCGGCGCGGCCGGTCTCCGGGTTGATCCGGTAGCCGACCGGGTGCTGCATCCACGAGTTCGCGGCCAGGATGAAGTAGGCCGACAGGATCGTGCCGATCGCGGCGGCCCAGATGGTGGCCAGGTGGATCTTCCTCGGCAGTCGTTCCCAGCCGAAGATCCACAACCCCAGGAAGGTCGACTCGAGGAAGAACGCGACCAGGGCCTCGATCGCGAGCGGGGCGCCGAAGATGTCGCCGACGAAGCGCGAGTAGTCGGACCAGTTCATCCCGAACTGGAACTCCTGCACGATGCCGGTGACCAGGCCGAGCGCGAAGTTGATCAGGAAGAGCTTGCCCCAGAACTTGGTGGCCCGGAGGTAGTGCTCCTTCCCGGTGCGCACCCACGCGGTCTGCAGACACGCGACAAGGATGGACAGACCCATCGTGAGCGGGACGAAGAGGAAGTGGTAGACGGTCGTGACGCCGAACTGCCACCGGGCTACGTCGAGTGTTTCGACGGCGAGGTCCATGGGCCCCTCATTCCTCCTGATCGCCGGTCGTGTCTCGCACGCGAGCGCACGTTTGGTTCACGATGCACACGGCGCCTCCGCGCATCCCGCCCGACACTTGATCGAACAAACCCGGACGAACCGGGCGTGAAGCGCGGACCCACCACGGCAAAACTTTGTGAATGGGTTCACAAAGTCGAGCTTGTGCATCCGTTCACAAACACTAGCGAGCCCCCTCGGGGACCCCTTGAGGGGGGTACCCGAGAGGGCTCGAAGTGGTCCGAACGGACCCAAACGACGACGGCTCGCCGACCGCGCCGGCAGCGCGCTAGGCGGACATGAACCGCGCGGCCTGCTCCAGGAAGATCGTGTTCGCCTCGGTCTCGCCGATGGTGATCCGGCAACCCTCGCCCGAGAACGGACGCACGGTCACCCCGGCCGCCTCGCACAGCGCGGCGAACTCGTCGGTGCGCTCGCCCAGTCGCAGCCAGACGAAGTTGGCCTGGGAGTCGAAGACGGTCCAGCCCTGGCCGATCAGCGTCTCCAGCACCCGCTCCCGCTCGGCGACCAACGCGTCGACCCGCTCCAGGAGTTCGCCCTCGGCGCCGATCGAGGCGATCGCTGCCACCTGGGCCAGCCGGTTCACCGAGAACGGCATCCCGGTCTTGCGCAGCTCGGCCGCCACCGGCTCGTGCGCGATGGCGAAGCCCACCCGCAGGCCGGCCAGACCGTACGCCTTCGAGAACGTGCGCAGCACCACCACGTTGGGCCGGTCCCGGTAGACGTCCACCCCGTCCGGGACCTGCTCGTCCCGGATGAACTCGCGGTACGCCTCGTCGAGCACGACCAGCACGTCACGCGGCACCCGGTCCAGGAAGCGCTCGAGCTCGGCGCGGTGGATCACCACGCCGGTCGGGTTGTTCGGGTTGCACACGAAGATCAGCCGGGTCCGCTCGGTGACGGCGGCGGCCATCGCGTCCAGGTCGTGGCTCTCGTCGGCGAGCAGCGGCACCGGCACCGGCGTCGCGCCTGCCAGCAGCACCAGCAGCGGGTACGCCTCGAAGGAACGCCACGCGAAGACGACCTCGTCGCCCTCGCCGGCCGTCGCGTTCACCAACTGCTGCGCCACCGTCACCGATCCGGTACCGGCCACGATGTGCGACGCGGGCACCCCGAATCGCTCGGCCAGCGCCTCGGCCAACTCCGCGTTGCTCGGGTCCGGGTAGCGATTTATCTCGCCGACGGCGTCGGCCACCACCTTGTGCACGCTGGGCAGCGGCGGGTACGGGTTCTCGTTGGAGGCGAGCTTGTACGACGGCAGGCCCTCCTCCACCACCGGCGCCTTGCCCGCCTTGTAGACGGGCACCCCCGCCAGGGCCGCCCGGAACCTCACAGCGGCGCCGTCGTCCTTACCTGGGGCGTTGTGCTGGGTCACGCCCGTCCTCCTCGCATACTGGTCGGGGTGCCTGGGCGCACGTCCCGGTCGTGTCAACTCTATGGTCCGCCGGCCGGGGAGGGCATTGTCGGGCCGCACGAGTCGGTCGCCGAAGGTTCAGCGGTAGGTATGGGGCGATACGTTTCTTCGTAAAGCAATGACATGAACCCGGCCAGGGCGGCGCATTCGGCCTAGTGTCGGGACGATGACAGCGCCAGATGTACCGCGTGTGGGGCGGCGGATCCGGGTGGGCATCCGGGACGTCGCGGCGGCCGCCGGGGTGTCGATCACGACCGTCTCCGACGCGCTCAACGGCAAGGGCCGACTGCCCGACACGACCCGACTGCACGTGCGCGAGGTCGCGGATCGGCTGGGCTACCGGCCCTCGGCCGCGGCGCGCACACTGCGCACCGGTCGCTCGGGGCTGCTCGGGCTGACCACGACCATGCGCTCCACCGAGCCGTTCGCGCTCACCGAGTTCGCGTGGTTCGCCGAACTGGTCCGCTCGGCCACCGCGACCGCCCTGGACCTGGGCTACGCGCTGGTCGTGCTGCCCGCGTCCTCGCCGCACGACGTGTGGGGCAACGTCGCGCTGGACGGCACGATCGTGGTCGATCCCGCGGACGACGATCCGCTCGTGCACGAGCTGCTGCGCCGGGGGGTGCCCGTGGTCAGCGGCGGTCATCCGGGCTCCACCCCGGTGTACGGCTGGGTGGACAACGACCACGTGGCCGCGGTGTGTTCGGTGCTCGACCACCTCGCCGACGCGGGCGCCGCCCGGATCGGGCTGCTGGCCGCCTCGGACGGCCCGGGTGCGGCCAAGGGCGTCGCGGGCTACCGCGCGTGGTGCGCGGATCGGGGTGTGTCGCCGATCACCGAGGAGTACGAGGCGCGTACGCCCGGCGCCGGTCGGGCCGCCGCGACCCGGCTGCTCGACCTGGCCCCGGACGCGGTCTTCGGGCTGCACGAGGGGTGCGCGGCCGAATTGCTCACCGCCGCCCGGGCACGCGAACTGCGGGTGCCCGACGACCTGCTCCTGGCCTGCTGCGGCGAGGGGGCCGATCCGTCGGTGACCTCGCTGAGCCTGCAACCGGCGCTGGCCGGCGCGTGGGCGGTGGAACTGCTGGTGAGCGTGATCGACGATGCCGGGGCCGGGCCGCTGCTGCCCGCCCAGCGCACCGTGCCCACCCGGCTTTCGGTGCGCGACTCGTCCACTCGCCGCTGACCGCCGGGCACCCGCGCGGCCCGGTCGGCTCGGGTCGGGGCCGCCCGGTGGGACGGGCACCGCTGCGCGCACAATTGAGCGTGGTCCGTTCCGCCGTGCCCGCACGAGAGATACGGTCCAGGAATCATCCGAATCGGACCGGGTGAGCCGCAGCCGAACCCGGCCCGCGTGCGTCTTGGTTCACGACGGGTGTCGGCATCGCCGCCGTACGGTGGTGCGGATCTGAAGAAAGGACCCTTCTGGTGAGCAACGTCTCGGCTACACCGGCCCCGATGGGCGCCGCAGCGGAGCTGGACGCCCCGCTGTACGTGGTCGGTGACGTCCACGGTCATCTGGAGGAGCTCAAGGCCGCCCTGCGCGCCCGGGACCTGATCGACGCGGACGCGCACTGGTGCGGCGGCCGGGCCCGGCTGTGGTTCCTCGGCGACTTCACCGACCGCGGCCCGGACGGCATCGGCGTGGTCGAACTGGCGATGGCGCTGGCCCGCGAGTCCGCCGAGGTCGGCGGCAGCACCCGGATGTTGCTGGGCAACCACGAGATCCTGCTGCTGGGGGTGTTCCGCTTCGGCGACCACCCGGTGCCGGTGGCGGGCGGCTCGACCACGTTCCGCGAGATCTGGCTGCGCAACGGCGGCATGCAGTCCGACCTGGACCGCTTCACCGACGAACAGGCCGGCTGGCTGGCCGCGCAGCCGGTCGCCGCGGTGGTCGACGGGCACCTGCTGATCCACTCGGACAGCAACGCCTACCTCGAATACGGCGACACCATCGAGGAGGTGGACGGCGCGGTCGCGGACATACTGCGCGAGCCGGATCCGCTCTCGTGGTGGGACCTGTTCCGTAACCTGACCCGTCGCGGCGCCTTCATGGGCGAGGTCGGCCCGTACGCGGCGGCCGACCTGTTGAGCGAGCTGGGCGGCCGGCGCATCGTGCACGGCCACACCCCGATCCCGTACCAGACCGGCGAGGACCCCACGACGATCGTCGAGCCGCGCGTGTACGCGGACGGACAGGTGGTCAACCTGGACGGCGGGATCTACCTGGGCGGCCCGTGTCTGGTCGCGCGCCTGCCGCTGACCGCCACGCCGCCGAGCGCGGCGGCCGGTTCGTTGGAGGAGACGCAGGGTCGCGAATACGACCTGGGCGCCCTCGGCGGCAACACCGGAGACGAGCCGCGGTCGTAGGGAACTCCCTGCCCAAAAGCGGGGGATGCACCCTATCATCAATAAGTATCCGCCTCGACACCGTCAGGTGCTTTTGCGGGTCGTTGATCCACCGACAGCTTGCACGGGTCCCCTGACGGGCCCGGCGGACGCGGGACACGCCCGCGCGGCCTCATTCGGGGGATCCGATGCAACACTGGTTTGGAAGTGACGAGCACCGCCGTCAGTACGAGCAGTTCGTCGATGACGCGCTGCACCTGGAGGAGACCCTCTCCGGTCTTGCGGCGGTACCCAACCTGAACGTCGAGCAGTTGCGGACGGCCACGTTGGACGCGACCCCGTCGATCGCGGACGCGGCACGCGACGAGTACGACCGCTACGAACGTACAGAGCAGCGTTTCGAGTCCGGGATCCGACAGGACTTCGGCGCCTCGATGATCGAGGCCGGCGAGAGCTTCGGCTGGTTCGCGCTCGCCACCGCCATGGCGGTGATCGTGGCCGGCATCTCGGCGGTCGTCTTCCTGATCGTGGGCTACGTGCTGTTGCCGCTCACGATGGACGACTCGTCCATGCAGCACACGATGCAACTCGCCTCGATCGCGGCCGTGGGCATCTCGCTCGGGGCGGCGGCGATCGGGGGACTCGCGATGCTGGCGGTGGCCGCGCGCAATCGGGCCCGGCCGACCGGCGAGGTCGAGGTGTACCTGGCCCGCGAGGAATGGCGCCGGGCGATCCTGCACCGGGGCATCCTGCCGTTCATGCGCTCGCGTCTGCGCGAGGTCTCCGACGAGGGCACCACCCTCCTCGGCTGACCGACCGTCGGCGCCGGCTCTCCCACCCGCCCGGGGCGGGAGAGCCGGATCACGCCGTCCGGGGCGGGCCGGGCCACACAATGGTCGACATGGTCGGCAAACGCGGGAAGGTCACCGGGGGAATCGGTCCCGGATTGGTGGGCGAGGTCATGATCGAGGTGCGCGGCGGCGTGGAGGCGTTCCTCGCGTACCCGGCGCTGCCGGGCGAGGAGCACCCGGTGGGTTCGTTGGTGGTGATCGTGGAATACCTGCCGCCCCGCACGGTGTACGTGGCGGGGGCTTTCGGCTGAGCCGGGGCGGCGGGCATTGGCGCGTGCATCCGCGTGTGCGGACCGGTAGGCGTGCACCGTGCGAGGGGATCCGTACGCGTGTCCGGGGTGATTTGGTGGTTTCATCCGGATTCGCCCACGTAGGCTGCGTTCATGGTGAACGCCACCGGCAGCAGTGCCGACAGCGCCGACGAGCCCGGCGGGGCGGGTCGCTCCGATCCCACGCCCGGACCGGCCGCGCCGGCCTCGCTCGGTCTGGACGACCTGGTGGCCGAGGTGGTGGAGCGGCTCGGCTCGGCGGCGGCGGCCGGGGAGCGGCTCCAAGGGCTGCTCGAAGCCGTGATCGCGGTCGGCGCCGACCTGGACCTGCACACCACGCTGCGCCGGATCGTCGAGGCCGCCGCCGATCTGGTGGACGCGCGCTACGCCGCGCTCGGCGTGATCGGCACGGAGAACAACCTGTCCGACTTCATCACCGTCGGCATCGCCGACGCGGATCGCGAGCGGATCGGCGAACTCCCGCACGGGCGAGGCATCCTGGGCCTGCTGATCGAGCACCCGGAGCCGCTGCGCCTGGACGATCTGGCCCGACACGCGGCGTCCTACGGCTTTCCGCCGAACCACCCCGCGATGCACTCGTTCCTGGGTGTGCCGATCCGTGTGCGCGACGAGGTGTTCGGCAATCTGTACCTCACCGAGAAGCGCGGCCGACCGGGCTTCAGCGCCGAGGACCAGCAGGTCGTCCGGGCCCTCGCGGCGGCGGCCGGGGTGGCCATCGAGAACGCGCGCCTGTTCGAGAGCGCGGCCCGCCGGGAGAAGTGGATCATGGGCTCGGCGGACGTCACCACGGCGCTGCTGACCACGCAGGACCCGGACGAGGCGCTCGCGGTGGTGGCCGAACGCGCGCGCAGCCTGGCCGAGGCGGACTTCGCCGCGATGTACCTGCCGCAGCCGGACGGCTCGTACCTGGTCGAGGTCACCTCCGGCGAGGACCTCGCGGGCCTGGGCGGCACGGTGGTCGCGCAGGGCAGCCCGGTCGCGGAGGCGATCAACACCGGGCGCAGCATCTTCATCGCGGACATGAGCACCGACCCGAACGTGATGCTGGACCAGTCCCGCTGCTTCGGGCCGGGCCTGTTCGTACCGCTGATCGCCAACGAACGCATCCTCGGCGCGCTGGAGTTGGACAAGCGGATCGGCGCGGTGCCGTTCAACCGGACCGAGCGCTCGATGGCCCAGGCGTTCGGCGGCCAGGCGGCGATCGCGCTGATGCTGGCGAGCGCGCAGCGCGACCGGGAGCGGCTGGCGGTGTTCGAGGACCGCGATCGGATCGCCCGGGACCTGCACGACCTGGTCATCCAGCGGCTGTTCGCGACCGGGATGATGCTCCAGGGCGCGGCCAGACTGGCGCGGGTGCCGGCGGTGACCGCCCGGATCAACCAGGCGGTGGACGAACTCGACGCGACGATCCGCGAGGTGCGCAGCACCATCTTCGCGTTGCAGAACCCGCCGCGTGAGGGGACGACCGGGGTCCGCGGCCGGGTGTTGCGCGAGGCGAGCACGTCGGCCGCGACACTCGGCTTCGAGCCGACGGTCACCTTCACGGGCCCGGTCGACTCGACCGTCCCGGACGAGGTCGCCGAGCAACTCCTCGCCGCACTGCGCGAGGCCCTGTCCAACGCCTCCCGCCACGCGCACGCGTCCCGGGTCGAGGTGAGCCTCGCGGTGACCGGCGGCACGGTCGAGCTGACGGTCACCGACGACGGTGTGGGCATCGCTCCCGGCGGTCGGCGCAGCGGGCTGGTCAACCTGGCCGCCCGCGCGGAGGAGTTGGGCGGTCGGGCGGCGTTCGGACCGGGGCCGGAGGGCCGCGGAACCACGGTGACCTGGTCGGTGCCGCTCCAGCGCGGGTCCTAGCCGGGAGACCCCGACCGATGCTTGGACACCCCCGCCTCGCCCACACAAGGGATTCCGTCATGCGCCTGAACCGCTCCCTCACCAACCCGTCCCACTGGGCAAGCGCCACCCTGATGACCACCCTCGCCCTGGGCACCTCGACCTCCGCCCGCCCGCCCCACCTCCCGGGCCCCACACCCCCACCCCGAGCCACCCGCACCCCATCACCCGGAACCCGCCCCCGCCCATGACCCCGGACGCCCACGGCCGGCTACGCCGGGATGTCGCGGATGTTGCGTTGCACAACGTCGGGCAGGACGCCGGCCGCGGCAACGAAGTCGTTGTCGTCGTGCAGCACGACCAGCCCGTGATGGGCCGCGATCGCACAGACCATCAGATCCGTGGACAGCGCCCGAACGGCGCCTCCGGCCGGCCGGCTCCTCCTTCGGTGGCAGGTCGGGTTTGATCTTTTGGCTGAGGACCGGGAGATCGGTGGCGTCGATGCTCTCGGTATGACTTCGGTGCCATCACCGACCGCGGCGATCGCGGTCCACGAACTGACCAAGCGTTACGGGCGGACGACAGTGGTCGACCGGCTCTCCTTCACCGTGCGGGAGGGCGCGGTGACCGGGTTCTTCGGTCCCAACGGGGCAGGCAAGACGACCGTGTTGAAGACGATCGTCGGGCTGGCCAGGCCCACCGCCGGTCACGTGTCCTTTCAAGGCGGCCCGGTGCCCGCCGACGCCCGGGCGCTGGGTGTGCACATCGAGCCGTGCGGAGCCCATCCCGGCCGGACCGGCCGGGCCCACCTGCGAGCCCTGGCGCTGCTTGCCGGGCTGCCGGCCGGCCGGGTCGACGAGGTGCTGGAAACCGTCGGGCTGGAGCAGGCCGCCGGGCGGCGGGTCGGCAAGTACTCGCTGGGCATGCGCCAACGCCTCGGCCTGGCCGGCGCGTTGCTCGGTGACCCCGAGGTGCTCGTCCTGGACGAGCCGGTCAACGGCCTGGACCCCCAGGCGATCCGCCGGCTGCGCACCCTGCTCCGCGACCGGGCCGCTCGCGGTCGCACCACCCTGCTCTCCAGCCACATGCTCGGCGAGGCCGCGCAGACGGTCGACGACGTCGTCGTCATCGACAAGGGTCGACTGATCCACACCGGCACGATCGGCGATCTCGACCAGGGCGCCCTCTCGGTACGCACCCCCGAGCCCGAGCGGCTCTCGGCACTCGTCGAAGGCGCCGGCGGACGAATCCGGCCCGCGGACACCGGCGGGTTGTGGATCGAAGGGCTCACCGCCGCGGAGGTCGCCGGGCTGGCCCTGCGCGAACACATCCCCTTGGAGGAGATCACCGCACGGACCGCCTCCCTGGAGGACGTGTTCTTCGATCTGACCGAAGGCGGGACGCAAGCTCCGACGAAGGGCCGAAGCGCATGAGCCGGCTGTTGCGAGGCGAGTTGCTCAAGACCCTCACCACCCGCTCGATCCACGGCTTCGTGGCCGGCGGCGTCGCGTTCACCGTGCTCAACGTCGTGATCGTCGCGGTGGCGTCGGGCCGGCTGGACGAGGTGGCCGAGAAGGAGGAGGCGCTGGCCGGGCTGCCGGTCCTGTTGATGTTGTGGGGACTCGTCGGCGCGGCCGGCGAGTACCGCCACCGCACCGCCGCACCCGCGGCGCTGGTGGCCCGGCGCGACCGCGGCCTGGTCCTGCTCGCCCGGATCGGCGCCTACGCGGTGACGGGTCTGTCGATCGGGGCACTGCTGGTCGCCGTGTCCGTCGGGCTCGCCCTGCCGCTGCTCGCCGACCATCCGGGAGCCGACCTCGCCCCGGGGGAGGTCGCCTCGGTCGCGGCGGGCAACCTGGCCGCGTTCGTGCTGTCTGCGATCATGGGTGCCGCCATCGGGGCGATGGTGCGCAGCCCGGTCGTGGGGGTGGTCGTGGTGTTGCTGGTGAACTTCGCGGTGCTTCCGCTGGTCGCCGATGTCGCCGAATCCGCCGCCAACTACACGCCGTTCGGGGCCGCCGGTGTGCTGGCGCGGTCGACCCACCACACGACGCTGTCGGCCGGTGCCGCCGCGGTGGTCCTCGGCGCCTGGGCGGTCGCGCTGGTGATCGCGGCCGTCGCCGGCGAGCGTCGGCGTGACCTGGCATGAACCCGGTTCTCCGGTACGTGCGAGCGGCGCGCCGGTGGATCCGAGCGCGCCGCTCGGCCGTGTTCGACGCCGTCGTCGCGGTGGTGACCACGAGCGTCGAGGTCGGACTGACCTTCGAGGACTCGACACCCGTCCCGACGCTGCCCCTCGCACTCGTCTTCCTCACCGGTGCGCTCCTGCTCGCCCGACGGCGCGCGACCCTCACCGTGCTGGTGCTCGTCTGCTCGATCGAGGCGCTGCTCGCGGCGACCGGCGCCTACCCCGGCGGGGCGCCGGTGTTGGTGGCCCTCTACACCGTCGCCGAACTGCGGAATCGGCGTGTTTCGGTGGCCGCCCTCGCGCCGACGGCGCTGGTCCTGATGCTGGCGAGCATCGCCTCGATCCCCGTCTCCGTCGTCGCGTGGGGCCTGGGCACCTACGCGCAGACCCGACGGCGCTACACCGAGGCCCTGGAGGAGCGCACGACCCACCTGGAGCGCGAGCGCGAGCAGCTCTCGGTGATCGTGGCGCAGCGCGAGCGCGCGGCGATAGCCCGCGAACTGCACGACATCATCGCCCATTCGGTCACCGTGACCCTGGTGGGCGTACGCGGTGCGCGCGACGTACTGCGCACCGCGCCGGACGTGGCCGACGACACCCTGGGGCGGGTCGAGAGCAACGCCGAGCAGAGCCTGGTCGAGTTGCGCCGGATGTTGCTCCTGCTGCGCGAGCCGGACCAGGGTGTGCGGATGCGTCCGCAGCCCTCGCTGGCCCAACTGCCCGCGCTCGTCGCCTCGTACGGCGAGGCCGGGCTGCCCGCGCGCCTGGAGGTCACCGGCACGTCCCGACCGCTGGCCGGCGGCGTCGAGCTGTCGGTCTACCGCATCGTCGAGGAGGCACTGACCAACGTGCTCAAACACGCCCGCCCCACGCACGTCGCGGTAACGCTCGACTTCGACCGCACCCATCTGCGGGTCGCGGTCGTCAACGACGGCGAGCGGGTGTCCGCACCCTCGTCCGGCGGCCACGGCATCGTCGGCATGCGCGAGCGGATCGGTGTCCTCGGCGGCGAACTGGAGGCCCGGCCCGGCGCGGACGGCGGGTTCGAGGTGGCGGCCCGACTGCCGCTGGGGGATCCCGCATGAGCATCCGCCTGCTCATCGTCGACGACCAGGAGCTGATCAGGACCGGCCTTCGCCTGTTCCTGCAGACGCAGGACGACCTCGTCGTGGTCGGCGAGGCCGAGGACGGCGACGAGGCGATCGAACTGGCGGGCGCCCTGCGTCCGGACGTGGTGCTCATGGACATCCGGATGCCGCGGATGGACGGCGTCGAGGCCACCGCCCGCCTGCACGCCGCCGGCATCTCGCCACCGCCGCGCGTGCTGATCCTGACCACGTTCGACCTGGACGAGTACGTCTTCGGCGCGTTGCGCGCCGGCGCCGCGGGGTTTCTGCTCAAGGACGCCTCGCGCGCCCGCCTCGTGGAGGCCATCCGCGTCGTCCACGACGGGGAGGCGTTGCTCTCGCCCTCGATCACCCGCCGCCTGATCGAGAACTTCGCCACCCGCACCGAACCGCTCCGCTCCTCGCCCGCGCTCCTGGCGGGCCTGACCCCGCGCGAACGAGAAGCCCTGTTCCTGGTCGCCCGCGGCCTGTCCAACAGCGAGATCGCCGCCCGTCTGGTGGTCACCGAGGCGACCGTGAAGAGCCATGTGGGCAGCATGTTCGCCAAACTGGGCCTGCGGGATCGCGCGCAGGCGGTCGTCTTCGCCTACGAGCACGGCGTCATCGTCGCCGGCGAGAGCGCCCGGCCCGGACCGGCCTGACGACGCCCCGGAAGCCGGCCCGCTCCCGGGACGTCGCCGACGCGTGCGTCAGTCGGCCAACGGCAGATAGACGCGGTTGCCCGAGGCGGCGAACTCCTGCGACTTGGCCCGCATCCCGGCCTCGGCGTCCACCTCCGACGCGACGGCACCATCGCCGTGCTCCGCGCGGATGTCGTGCGAGATCCGCATCGAACAGAACTTCGGTCCGCACATCGAGCAGAAGTGGGCCGTCTTGGCCGGCTCCGCCGGGAGCGTCGCGTCGTGGTAGGCGCGCGCGGTGTCCGGATCCATCGCCAGGTCGAACTGGTCCTGCCAACGGAACTCGAAACGGGCGTCGGAGAGCGCGTCGTCCCAGGCCTGCGCACCCGGGTGCCCCTTGGCCAGGTCCGCCGCGTGCGCCGCGATCCGGTAGGCGATCACGCCCGCCTTGACGTCGTCGCGGTCCGGCAGGCCCAGGTGCTCCTTCGGCGTCACGTAGCAGAGCATCGCGGTGCCCCACATGCCGATCATCGCCGCGCCGATCGCCGACGTGATGTGGTCGTAGCCGGGGGCGACGTCCGTGGTCAGCGGACCGAGTGTGTAGAACGGCGCCTCGTCGCAGATGCGTTGCTGGAGGTCGACGTTCTCCTTGATCTTGTGCATCGGCACATGGCCGGGGCCCTCGATCATCACCTGGACGTCCATCGAACGGGAGATCCGGCCCAACTCGCCCAGCGTCTCCAACTCGGCGAACTGCGCCGCGTCGTTGGCGTCCGCGATGGAGCCCGGGCGCAGACCGTCGCCGAGCGAGTAGGTCACGTCGTACGCGCGCAGGATCTCGGTCAGCTCGGCGAAGTGCGTGTAGAGGAAGTTCTCCCGGTGGTGCGCCAGGCACCACGCGGCCATGATCGAGCCGCCGCGCGAGACGATCCCGGTCTTGCGACGGGCCGTCAGCGGCACGTAGCGCAGCAGCACGCCTGCATGCACCGTCATGTAGTCCACGCCCTGCTCGCACTGCTCGATCACGGTGTCGCGGTAGAGCTCCCAGGTGAGTTCCTCGGGCTTGCCGTTCACCTTCTCCAGTGCCTGGTACAGCGGCACCGTGCCGATCGGGACCGGCGAGTTGCGCACGATCCACTCGCGCGTGGTGTGGATGTCCTTGCCGGTGGACAGGTCCATCACCGTGTCCGCGCCCCACCGGATCGCCCACACCAGCTTGTCGGTCTCCTCCTCGATCGAGGAGGTCACCGCCGAGTTGCCGATGTTCGCGTTGACCTTGACCAGGAAGTTCTTGCCGATCACCATCGGCTCGATCTCCGGGTGGTTGATGTTCGCGGGCAGCACCGCGCGACCGGCGGCGATCTCGTCCCGGACCAGCTCGGGCGTCAGGCCCTCGCGGATCGCCACGAACTCCATCTCCGGGGTGACCAGTCCGCGCCGCGCGTAGGCGAGTTGGGTCACCGCCTCGGCCCCGGACGCGCGCCTGGGCCGGGCCCCGGCGCCGGGCACCGCGAAACCGGCCGGGGTGAGCGCGCCGATCCGCCCGTCGTAGCGGACGGTGTCGCCGCGCTCCTCGATCCAGGCCTCCCGCAGCGCGGGCAGGCCGCGCCGCACGTCCACCTCGAAGGCGGGGTCGGTGTACGGGCCCGAGGTGTCGTACAGGCGAACCGTCTCGCCGTTGGTCAGATGCACCGTGCGTACCGGAACGCGCAGGTCCTCGCGCGATCCGGGGACGTAGCCGCGGTGGTGGGCGGGGGAAATCGGTCCGCTGGTGACCGTGTCCGCGGCGGCCGGGTCGGCAACCGGGACAGCGGGCAGCGATGTGTCGTGCGAGGTCATGGAAAGGCTCCCTACGCCGGCATTACCCGGTCAGGTTCTGCGGTCGGCGCGGCCTCAGCGCCCTCTCAGCCCGGTGCCCCGAGCTCCCGTGTATCTCCGTGTGGTGCGCCCCCACCCTGACACACCGTCGGTCGCACGACCAGCGTCGGGTTTCAGCCGAGCGGATCCCGCGGTTCGCGGCCGACCACCGCGGTACGCGCGAGCACGACCATCCCGACCGTGACGAGCAGCCCCACGACACCCTTGACGATGAGCATCAGGAAGGCCGAGAACAGCCAGATCAGCAACCAGCACAGCAGCACCAGCGCGAGCACCGGCACACCGACCCGCACCCACTGCGGCCATGTCTCCATCGTTCAACCCCCAGTCACGCGATCCCACGCGAGACGTGCGTGCGGGGACCACATTCCCCGCAAGGACACGTCGTATCCGGGCGGACCGGTTCCGGCCGGACCGAATCCGGCCGGCCGGGCGTCGCGACGACCGGCCCGATCCGCTCAGACCGGCCAGCGCTCGCCGCGCCACGCGGCGTCCCAGAACATCCACTCGTAGCGGGCCGTGGTGGTGAAGTGTTCGATCATCCGAGCCCGCTCGGTCGCCGAGAGGTCCTCGCCGATCCGGTCCACCAGATCGAGCACCGCGCGCACCGTCTCCTGGAACTCCTCGGCGCCGTAGGTGGCTATCCACCGCCCGTACAGCTCGTCGGGCGAGCCCTTGGCCAGCAGCGCGTCGCCCACGCGGGCGTAGATCCAGTAGCAGGGCAGCACCGCGGCCACACCTTCGGCGAACGAGCCGTTGTGCACGGTGGCGAGCAGGTAGCTGACGTAGGCCCGGGTGCTGGGCAACACCGGCTCGGTCGCGGTCGCGTCCGCCACCGAGCTGCCGAAGTCGACCATGAAGCCCTCGTGCAACGAGCGCTCGGCGGCGATCGCACCGGCCGCGTCGCCGGCGAACTGCACGGTCGTCGCCTCGTCCGGCGCCTTGGCCGCGCACACCGCGAGCGCCTTGGCGTAGTCGCGCAGGTAGTGCGAGTCCTGCACGACGTAGTGCCGAAACGCCTCGCGCGGCAGCGTGCCGTCGGTCAGCCCGTGGATGAACGGGTGCTCGAGGATCGCCGCGTAGACGTCCTCGATCGCGGCCCAGAGCTCGTCGCGCAGCGCCATCAGGTCTACTCCCGATCGTCGGATCCCGGGATCCGAATCCCGGATCCCAAGATGCGATTGTCGTACACGGGTCCGGGCCCGCCCGTGGGTGCGCCCCTCGCGCGCGCCGCGCGCATCGCGCTCAGCCCTCCGGCGGCGAGAAGAACACCAACACGCGCAGCGGCTCGGTGATCCGGTGGAAGTGGTGCCGCACGCCGGCCGGTACGTACACGACGCTGCCGCGCGCGACGTCGGTGGACTCGTCGCCGACGGTCAGCGTGGCCCGACCGCTGATCACCACGTACGCCTCGTCCTGACGGTGCGGCTTCTGCGTGTCGGTCTCGCCCGGTTCGAGGGCGTACAGGCCCATCGACAAGTTCCGCTCGCTGAGGAACTTCAGGTACGCGCCCTGCTCGAACGCGCGCTCGGCGTCCAGATCATCGAGGCGAAAGACCTTCATGTGACCAAACTCCTTACCGACACGAACAGACTTTCCCATCATGCTCAAGCGGGAGGCATCCACCGGATGCCAGCATCAAGATATGAAAAGCCTGGTCGTCAAACTGGTTGTCAACGCGCTGGCCATCTGGTTCGCCAGCTGGTTCGTACACGGAATCGATCTCGCCGACGGTGCGTCGGCCGGCAGCAAGGCCAAGACGATAGTCGTGGTCGCGCTCATCTTCGGGATCGTCAACGCCGTCATCAAACCGCTGGTGAAGCTGTTCTCACTCCCACTGTTCGTGCTCACCCTCGGACTGATCACGTTCGTGATCAACGCGTTGATGTTGTGGCTGACCGAGGCGATCTCGAACAAGCTGGACCTCGACTTCCACATCGACGGCTTCTGGGCCGCGCTGCTCGGCGCCCTGGTGATCAGCATCGTGAGCTGGTTCCTGAGCCTGATCCTGGACCGCGACTGAGGTCCGCGGGCGCGGTCTCGGCACGGCGTCGCCCGAGGGCACGCCGAGGAGCCGCGCAACGTTTCACGTGAAACAGGCAGCGAAGGAGTCGTGATGGCCACCGAGTGGAGCGACGGTACCCGGGCGGTCCGGGCCGGCAGTCCGGGCCACGCCCCCGGCGACCCCTTCCTGCCCGGACCCGTCTTCGCCGGTACGTACCACCTGCCCGGCGAGGTGAACGGTCCCTACCAATACGGGCGTTACGCGAACCCGACCTGGACCGGCCTGGAGGCGGCGATCGGCGACCTGGAGGGCGCCGCCGACACCGTCACGTTCGCGTCCGGGATGGCCGCCGTCTCGGCCGTCCTGATCGGGCTCACCACGCCGGGCGACGTGGTCGTACTGCCGTCCGACGGCTACCCGGCCACCCGCACGCTCGGCGAGCACCTCGCCGCACGCGGGATCACCGTGCGCCTGGTGCCGACCGCCGGCGCCGAACTCGAAGGGGCCCTGCCCGGCGCCCGCCTGGTGTGGCTGGAGACACCGAGCAACCCGGGCCTGGACGTGTGCGACATCGAGCGGATCGCCACGCTCGCCCACGCGCGGGAGACCCTGGTGGCCGTGGACAACACGCTGGCCACCCCCCTGGGCCAACTCCCGCTCGCGCTCGGCGCGGACATCTCCGCGGCCAGCGGCACCAAGGCACTGACCGGGCACAGCGACCTACTGCTCGGGTACGTCGCCTGCGCGAACGCCGAACTCGCCGCCCGCGTGCGGTCCTGGCGCTCGCTCACCGGCGCGGTGCCCGGGCCGATGGAGGCCTGGTTGGCGCATCGCTCGTTGTCCACCCTCCAGTTGCGGGTGGACCGCCAGGCGGCCAACGCGCTGGCCGTCGCCGAGGCGCTGCTCGGCCGCACCGACGTCGCCGACGTTCGGCACCCCGCACTCGCGGGCGATCCGGCCTACGATGTGGCAACCCGTCGGATGCGGCGGTTCGGCTGCGTCGTGGGCTTCACGCTCGCCGACGCGGACACCGCTCGCCGGTTCCTGGGCGCCCTCGAACTGGTCGCCGACGCCACCAGTTTCGGTGGCGTGCACAGTATGGCCGAACGTCGCGCGCGCTGGGCCGGCAACGATGTGCCGGAGGGATTCGTCAGGTTCTCGGCCGGTTGCGAGGACACCGCGGATCTCATCGCGGACATCCTGCGCGCCCTGGACGCCGCCTCCCCGGGCTGACCTGCGACTTCGGGCAAGATCACGTGATGTCCCCGACTCTCGGGAGTGGTCGGGGGACACGAGACGGGGGACCCGTGGACCTGACGCTGTTGCGCACTTTCCTGGCCGTACACCGCGCGGGTTCGTTCACCCGGGCCTCCGCGTCGCTCGGGCTCTCGCAGCCGGCGATAACCGCGCAGATCCGCACGCTGGAGAAGCAGGTCGGCAAGCAGTTGTTCGAGCGGCTGCCGCGCGGGGTCGCGCCCACCGGCCCCGCCGACGAGCTCGCCCGCCGGCTCGCGCCGCACCTGGACGCGATCGAGGAGATCGCGGCCCGCGAGGTGCGCGGCGTGGACCCGATGCGGCGCACCGTGCACCTGGGCGGCCCGACCGAACTGACCGCCCTGCGTGTGCTGCCGTCGCTGGCCGACCTGGTCCGGCGCGGTCTGCGGTTACGGGTGACCCTGGGCCCCGGCGACGTGCTGCTCACGGGCCTGGCGGCGGCCCGGCACGACCTGGTGATCTCCGACGTGCGACCGCGGGCACGCGGGATAGTGGGGACGCCGCTCACCGACGAGGAGTACGTCCTGATCGGCGCGCCGCACTGGGCCGCACGGCTGCCGCAGAGCCGGATCCTGGCCCAGGGGCCGACCGCCCTGGAGGGGGTGCCGCTGGTCTGCGAGGCGGAGGAGCAGCCGCTGATCCGGCGCTACTGGTCGAGCGTGTTCGACGCGAAGCCCACCGCCCCGGCCGCGGTGACGGTGCCCGACCTACGTGCCGTACTGGAGTGCGTACGCGCCGGGCACGGCATCGCGGTGCTGCCGCGCTATCTGTGCGCCGAGGCGCTGGACCGGCGCGCGGTGGTCGCCCTCCTGGAGCCGGAACTGCCGCCACTGCACACGGTGTTCCTGGCGGTGCGGGAGGGTACTTTGAGCCAACCGCACATCGCGCACCTGCACGGCGAGCTGATCGCGCGCGCCGCGCGCTGGGCGTGATCCCGAACGTGCGGCCGCGCAGGCATAAACCCCCCGTGTCGCCGGAAAGGGAGACTTCAGACGGGGGCAACGCCGCAAGAAAGCAGAGGGCACCGACGATGCGTTCAGTGGTGAAGCGGACGGCACGCGCGATCCTGCTCGACGACGAGGATCACATGGTGCTGATCAAACGCACCAAGCCGGACAGCCCCCCGTACTGGATCACCCCCGGCGGCGGCGTCGAGCCCGAGGACACCACGGTGTCCGAGGCGTTGCGGCGCGAGGTGTTCGAGGAACTCGGCGGCAAGATCGGCCGTCCGGTGCCCGCGTTCGTGGACACCGTGCCCGAGCCGGGCGGGGTCAAGGTCCAACACTTCTTCGCCTGCCGGCTCGAATCGATGGATCCCGCGCTGCGGCACGGCCCCGAGGTGGACGAACCGAACGGCGAGTACGACATCGTCCGGGTGCCCTTCACCCCCGCCGGGCTGGCCTCGGTGGGCCTGGTGCCGGCGAGCCTGGCGGCCTACCTGCGGGCCAACATCGAGGGCATCCACACCCTGCTCGCGGGCGACCTGGGCTAGAGCGGTCCGGGTCCCGCCCCGGGAGCGCGGCGGGGCGCGGTGCTCAGCCGCGTCCCGGCCGGACCATGCCCGACTCGTAGGCGATCACCACGAGCTGCGCGCGATCGCGCGCGCCGAGCTTGACCATCGCCCGGCTGACGTGGGTCTTGGCGGTCAACGGCGAGACGAACAGGTGCTCGGCGATCTCGTCGTTGCTCATCCCGGCCGCCACCAGCGAGAGCACCTCGCGCTCGCGGTCGGTGAGCGCCTCCAGCCGGTCCGGCGCGGCCACCTTGGGCTCGGGCTGGGACAGGAAGCGGGCCACCAGCGCGCGGGTGGCCCCCGGCGAGAGCAACGCGTCGCCGGTCGCCACGGTCTTGATCGCCTTGAGCAGGTCCTCGGGATCGGTGTCCTTGACCAGGAAGCCGCTGGCCCCGGCCCGCAGCGCCTCGAAGACGTACTCGTCCACCTCGAACGTGGTCAGCACCAACACCCGTACGCCCGCGAGCTCGTCGTCGTGGACGATCCGGCGGGTGGCCTCCAGGCCGTCCATGCCGGGCATCCGGATGTCCATCAGCACCACGTCCGGCCGCGTCTCCTTGGCCAGGGTGAGCGCCTCGGCGCCGTTCGCCGCCTCGCCGACCACCTCCAGCTCGGGGTCGCTGCCGACCAGCACCTTGAAGCCCGACCGGACCAGCAGTTGGTCGTCCGCGATCAGCACGCGCACCGTCATGAGGAATCTCCGTCCCGACGCGCGGTGAGCGCGCCCTTGTGGTGCGGCAGCACCGCGTGTACCGAAAAACCGCCATTGGGGCCGGGTCCCACCGCGAGCGAACCGCCGACGGCGACCGCCCGTTCCCGCATGCCGAGCAGCCCGTGTCCGGTGCCGTCGGCGCTCTTGCCCCGTCCCGTCTGGGGCGTGCCCCGGCCGTCGTCGAGCACGTCGACCTCGACCGCGTGCTCGCCGTACACGACCCGCACGATCGCGGACGCGCCGTCGCCGCCGTGCTTCATCGCGTTGGTCAGCGACTCCTGGACGATCCGGTACAGCGCGAGGCCGACCGGCGCGGACGGGGTCCGGGCCTCGCCGGACTCCTCCAGGAGCACCGGCAGACCCGCGTTGCGGTAGGACGCCACCAGCGCGTCCACGTCGTCCACCCCCGGGGTCGGTTCGGTGGGCAGGTCGTTGTCGCCGTCCTGGCGCAGCACGCCGAGCGTCGTGCGCAGCTCGGCCAGCGCGTCCCGGCTGGCCACCTTGATGTGCACCAGCGCCTCCTTGGCCTGCGGCACGTCCCGGTCGATCACGTGCGCGGCCACGCCCGCCTGGATGTTGATCATCGCGATGCTGTGCGCGACCACGTCGTGCAACTCGCGGGCGATCCGCATGCGCTCGGCGGTGACCCGGCGTCGGGCCTCGTCCTCGCGCTCGTGCTCGGCGCGGGCCAGTCGCGCCTGCACCTCGGCCCAGTAGGCCCGCTTGGCGCGGACCGCCTCGCCGATGGCGACCGGCAGGTACATCCAGATCCCGGAGAGGTACTTCTCCGGGGACAGGAACCCGTCCGGGGTCAGACCTATCCGCATCCCGGTGTGCACCACCGCGACCGCCGAGGCGATCAGCACCGAGCGGCGCAGTTGCCCGCTGGCCGCCACCGTGTACAACGCGACCATGGTCGGGATCAGGATCGGGCCGTCCAGGCCGTCGGCGGCCAGGTAGAACACCTGGCCCGCCTCGGTCAGCGCCAGCACCGTGAGCGGCCACCGCAGCCGGCCGAACAGCACCAGGCAGGTGAGGCCGGCGATGCTCAGGTTGAGCGCGTCGGGGTGCCCGACGTTGTGGTCCTGGGTGGAGCCGCCGACCGAGCCGCCGATCACGCACATCAACACCAGCGCGACCAGGCACACCTCGCCGACCCAGGGTCGACAGGGCAACCAGCGCGCGAAGGTCTTGGGCGCCGGCAGCAGCCAGGGCTCGACCGGCTCGCTCGTACGGGGGCCCGCCGCGGACGCGGGAAGGCCCCGCACGGCGGCTCGCGCGGGGCCTTCCTTGGGCATGCGTTCTCCTCGGTCCACCGGGTCAGCGGTCCCCGGTGAATACCGGCTCCCTGTCCTCGTCGCCTCGGCCCGCCGGCTTCGGCGCACGATCGGCGTGTCCGGGCCACCACGCCGTGTGCCCGATCAACGCGGTCACGGAGGGAACCCGGAACATCGACACCACGAACGCCGAGACGCAGATCCCGACCGAGACCGCGAAGCCCATCCGGGTCATCATGTCGATGCCGGCCATCCTGGGCGACGCGAACGTCCCCGCCAGGATGACACCTGCGGCGGCGGTCGGTGAAGGACGCGGTCCGGCCGCCGACCATCGCCCGGGTGCCGTCGGGCCGGTGCGCGTGCACGAAGTCGCGCAGATCGGCGCGAACACGACCCGGGCCCCGCGGCCATCAACCGGCCGGCGGTGATCTTCCAGGGGTTGTGAACGACGAGTCGGCCCAGTCGCCCGAACATCGGTCTCTCCTCGGTTGCGTGCGCGATCCCACGGTGTGACCGGCCCCCGAGCACACCTTGTGATCGAATTCACAAAGCGCCGATCGCGCACGAGCCGAGAGAACGCCGGTGGTGTCGGCCTCGACGGTAGGCGGGCCGGAACGGACACTTCAATTGAAATCGGGGCCGCGCACACAAGTTCCGCCCCCGGGACTACAAGGGTGCACCGCCCCCTCAGACGTGGGAGTGGCGGCGTACTACAGCGGGAGTATCGAAAATTCGCGCCCGGGGATGCACGACATGTACTCGTCCCGGTGGGCGAACCACGCGGGCCACCGGCCCGCGGCGGCCCCAAGAACGAAAAGGGCGCGGGGCCGGGACCGACCGCGACAGTGCGCGCCAAGCCGGCGCCCATTCGATCCCAAGCGGCGCCGACCATGATCGAAGGCATGCGGCGGGCCCGGCAACCCCGTGATCGGGCCCGCCGCACCGGGAGCGGTTCGGAGCCTTCCGAGGGGGGAGGGGCTCCGGACCCAACTCCCCGGCACCCGCCGCCCGCCGAGACCCGGCCACGCCCGCCGCCGCCCACCGGGACGGGGGTGTCCGGCGGGCGGCGGTTGCGGTGCTTGCGGTGGCGGTGGCAGTGCCGGCGGGGCGACGACCCTGGCGCCGAATGTCCCCGCGGGGTCCATGATCGCGATGTCCTCTCGCCGTTGCCCCCGCGAGACCACCTCGGCCCCACATCGACGAGTCTGCCGGTGCGCCGTACGGCGAACACTGCGCCGAACCCTCGACCCGAGGTGGGTCCAGATCCACTCCCGCTCGGCGCACCCGCCCGGGCCCCGGTCCATGGCGTGGCCGCCCCATGGCGCGGATCCAGAGCTGCGCCGGCCCGCGCCTCTGCCGAAAGTCGTGCTGGAGCCCTGTCGAACGAGCGATGCCGCGCCCCGAGGCCGGCTCCTAGCGTCGTCCCGGACGACAAAGGAGCACGATGATCAGGCTGGAACGACTGACCAAACGCTACGGCGCACACACCGCCGTCGACGCACTCACGCTCACCGTCGAGGGCGGACTGGTGACCGGCTTCCTGGGTCCCAACGGCGCGGGCAAGTCGACCACGATGCGGATGATCCTGGGCCTGGACCGACCGACCTCGGGACACGCCTCGATCGACGGCCGCCCGTACGCCCGCCTGCACCGCCCGCTGCACGAGGTCGGCGCGCTGCTCGACGCCAAGGCGGTGCACCCCGGGCGGACCGCGCGAGCACACCTGCGCACGTTGGCGCGGACCCACGAGATCCCGCTCCGACGGGTGGACGAGGTCTTGGACCGGGTCGGCCTGACCGAGGTCGCGAACCGCCGCGCGGGCCTGTTCTCGCTCGGCATGAGCCAACGGCTCGGCGTGGCCGGCGCACTGCTCGGCGACCCCCGGACGCTGATCCTGGACGAGCCGATCAACGGCCTCGACCCGGACGGCGTGCGCTGGATCCGCGAGCTGATCCGCTCCCTCGCGGCGGAGGGGCGGGCGGTGTTCGTCTCCAGCCACCTGATGAGCGAGATGGAGCAGACCGCGGATCGGCTCGTCGTGGTGGGCCGGGGACGGCTGATCGCCGACGCGCCGATCGCCGAGGTGATCGACGCGGCCGGTGCCTCCGGGGTGCTGGTCCGCAGCCCGGACCGGGCGGGTCTGGACCGGCTGACCGAGTACCTGCTCGAAACCGGCGCCCGGATGGTGCCGACCGACGAGGACTCCCGCGGCTACACCGGCGCCTCGATCGAGGAGGTCGGCCGGGCCGCACACGCACTCGGCGTGCCGCTGTACGAACTGAGCCACCGGCGGGCCTCGTTGGAGCAGGCATACCTGGAACTGACGGCGAAGGCGGTGGAGTATGCGGCAGGCTGAGGCGCGAACCCGGGTTTGGGAACAGGGTCGGGGCGGGCCGCTCGCGCTGCGCTCCGCGGTGGGCTCGGAATGGATCAAGCTGTGGTCGGTGCGCTCCACGTGGTGGTCGGTCGCCGCCTCGGTGTTCCTGATGACCGTGTGCGCGGGAATCATCGGCATGGACTTCGCCAACGACGTGGAGCGCGGGGAGACCAAGGACGGTCTGACCATGGCCGTGGGCGAACCCGCGACCGGCTCGGTCCTGCTCGCCCAATTCGCCGTCGTCGCACTCGCGATGGCGGTGATCACGGCCGAGTTCGCGACCGGGTCCATCCGCACCACACTGACCGCCGACCCGCGCCGGGGCAGGATGCTCTTCGCGAAGACGGCGGTCGTGGTCGCGGTGACCACACCGCTGGCCGCGCTGCTCGCGGTCGCCGGCGTGGGCATCGGCCGCTTCACGCTCGGCTCGTACGCCATCACCTCGTCCGGCGCGGTGGCCGGCGACATCGCCGCGATCACCGCCTACCTGGTGCTCACCGCGATCCTGACCGTCGGCCTGGGCGCCCTGTTGCGCAGCCCGGTGGCCACGCTGAGCGTCGTGCTCACGATGATGCTCGCGCTCCCGATGCTGATCGCCACCGAAGCCGCCGACATCCTCCCCGGCCGCGCCGGAATGAACCTCCTCGACGGCGACGCCACCGCCGCCGCGATTCTCGCCGCCTGGGCCATGGCCGCCCAAGTCGCAGGCTGGGCAGCCCTGCACCGCCGCGACATCTGACCACCGCCGCGCCGACCGACCCCCGCCCCGGGCACGCCTGGGGTGGGGTCGTCCCGTCCCTCCAGTCAGCTCTGCGCCATGTCCACGAACCGCGAATAGTGCCCCTGAAAGGCCACGGTGATCGTCGCCGTCGGCCCATTACGGTGCTTGGCCACGATCAGGTCCGCCTCCCCGGCCCGCGGCGACTCCTTCTCATAGGCGTCCTCGCGGTGCAACAAAATGACCATGTCGGCATCTTGTTCGATAGATCCTGATTCACGAAGGTCGGAAACCATCGGCTTCTTGTCGGTGCGCTGTTCCGGGCCACGGTTGAGCTGGGACATCGCGACCACCGGGACCTCCAGCTCCTTGGCCAGGAGCTTGAGGTTCCGCGACATCTCGGAGACCTCCTGCTGGCGGTTCTCGGCCCGCCGCGAGCCGCCCGACTGCATGAGCTGGAGGTAGTCGATAATCACCAGCCGCAGGTCGTGCTTCTGCTTGAGCCGGCGACACTTGGCCCGAATCTCCATCATCGACAGGTTCGGCGAGTCGTCGATGTACATCGGCGCCGCCGTGACCTCACCCATCTTGCGCGAGAGCCGCGTCCAGTCGTCGTCCGTCATGCTCCCCGAGCGCATGTGGTGCAACGCGACCCGAGCCTCCGCCGACAGCAGACGCATCATGATCTCGTTGCGCCCCATCTCCAGCGAGAAGATCACACTCGCAAGATTGTTTTTGATCGAACACGCACGTGCAATGTCCAATCCGAGGGTGGAATTGTGGGTGGGAATCCACGAGTGGCCCGCCAGGTAGAGGTGGCTGTCGTTGTCCACCTCCACGCAGCGCACCGGTACCGAGTCGACGCGCCGCACCGCGCTGATGTAGCGCAGCCGAGTGGTCGGGTAGGCCAGGGTGCTCTGCCGGGCGATCTTGCGCGGCAGCCGGAAGACCTTGTCCGCCGGCGTGAAGTTCACTTGGTAGCAGACCGACGATTCGGCAGTGCGGCCCTTGACCGGCTTCGTACGCATCGTCGCGCGATAGCCCAGACTCAGCACGAGTTCGAGAACACCCTTGGCGAGCCTGCGGCTGGTCACCGCGAACTGCACGGTGCCGCTCGGGCTCACGTACCCGTCGGTGTCGAGCAGTCCGGCGAGGAGATCGCGCCGCTGCTGTTCGGAGGCCCGCAGGTAGACCTCGGGAATGTGCTTGTCGTGCAGGACACCAAGCGTGCGCAGGATGGCCGGAACCGTACCGTGTCGGTCGCGGCAGGACTGACACCGCAGCAATCCGCTGGAGGGTCCTCCACAGTCGGGGCAGGACGGATCGCCGACCGGCGCCGAGACCGCCTTGGCCTTGCCACCACAGGACTTGCCGCACGAGCGCACCTGCGAGGTGCGGGGCACGAACGGCTTTCCGCAGACCACGCACGCACGTTCCTCGACGGCCGCCGGTTCCGGAAGGCGTAGGTTGTACAGCAGGGGACTCCCGGTCGGGACGGCTCGAATGCCGCTCCGCTCGATGTTGTCGATTATTTCCGGATCTGCCGTGGTGAACCGGCTCCCCGCGCTGTGCCCGTCGCCCAACCAGGCCCCCAGCACATAGGGCGGCAACATCAGGTCCCGCTCCGGGAAACGCGCGGGCGCGGCCACCCGGACGGCATGGTTCAACCGCCGGTCGGCCGTCTCGCACCGCACGGTGGCCGCGATCTCCTCGGTGGTCCGGACCGTCCCGGCTACCGCCGGCGCGTCGGTCCGGCCGTGGACCGCGCGACGCTCGGCCCGGGTCTGGGTCACCCACTGGTGGGCGCCGTCCGCAACGATCACCGCACCATCGGAGAACTCGACCTCGTAGCACTGTCGATCGATCAACATCTCGGTCGCCGCCACCACCCGGGTCGGCGCCCCGTCGGCTCCGATCAGCAGGTCGCCAACCCGCACCTCACCCATCGTGGTCCACCCGGTCGGCGTCGGTAGGGGAGTGTCCAGCGCCAGCGCCTTGCCCATGGCCGGACGGGCGGCGATGACGATCATCTGGCCGGAGTGGAGGCCGTTGGTGAGGGAGTCGAGGTCGGTGAAGCCGGTGGGGATGCCGGACATCTGGCCGCCGCGAGAGCTGATCGCCTCGATCTCGTCGAGCGCGCCCTCCATGATGTCGGCCAGCGGCGCGTAGTCCTCGGTGGTGCGCTGCTCGGTGACCTTGTAGACCTCGGCCTGGGCGTTGTTGACGATGTCGTCGACCTCGCCGTCGGCCGCGTAACCCATCTGCACGATGCGCGTGCCCGCCTCGACCAGGCGGCGCAGCACCGCCTGTTCGCGCACGATGCGGGCGTAGTACTCGGCGTTCGCCGCCGTGGGCACCGACGAGATCAGGGTGTGCAGGTACGGGGCGCCGCCCACCCGGCCGATCTCGGTGCGCTTGGTCAGTTCGGCGGCGACGGTGACCGCGTCGGCCGGTTCGCCCCGGGCGTACAGGTCCAGGATCGCGTTGTAGACGAGTTCGTGGGCGGGCCGATAGAAGTCGATCGGCTTGAGGTTCTCCACGACGTCGGCGATCGCGTCCTTGGACAACATCATGCCGCCGAGGACCGATTGTTCGGCGGCGATGTCCTGGGGTGGGGTCCGCTCGAATCCTTCGCGGGCCGGCTCGGGCCTGGCCTCTTCGAACTCGGAGACGCTCATGCCCGGGGTCTCCTTTCACAAAGGCTCGCGCGAGATCGCACCGCAATACACCGTGTCCTTCATACGCCACACGGCCGACAGTTCCGCCGCACGACGCGGCATGCGGCCCTTCACCGTACGGGTGGACCCTGGGACCGCCAAGACGGTCATACACAGGCCCTGTGGATAACTGTGGATAACCTGTGGAGAGAGGCGGGTCGAGCTGTGCACAAGCTGTGCGCAGTCGACCGCCAACGCTTCGCAATCATGTGCACAAACCCGGTCTGACCTGCGATTTCTCTATCCACCGGCTGTGTATGTGAAAAACTGTTGGGCGAATCATGCGGCTATCGCCCCACGTGTGCACCCGCGTACGCCCCGCGCTCGCCGGTAATGACCAGGAGCGCATTGTGACCCTTACCTGTGGATGACTACGGTGGACGCGTGCCGTCCACGGTCCCGTCCCCACCCCCAGAGCCGCCCACCGGCGAGCCGCCCGTCCCCGAGCGGCTCGGCACCGGGGATCGCGGCACCGAGCAGCCCACCCGCGAGCCCGCGACCCCGCCGGCGCCCGCCGACCGGGCCCGGCGCCGCGCACACGACCGCGACATCTTGCGCCTGGCGATACCCGCCTTCTTCGCCCTCGTCGCCGAGCCGCTGTTCGTGCTCGTCGACTCGGCGATCGTCGGCCGCCTGGGCACACCCCAGTTGGCCGGCCTCGGCGTCGCGGGCGCGGTGCTGACCACCCTGGTCAACCTGTGCGTGTTCCTCGCCTACGCGACCACCGCCGCCGTCGCCCGCCTGATCGGCGCGGGCGACCCGCGCGCCGCGATCCGCCAGGGCCTGGACGGGCTGTGGCTGGCCGCACTGCTGGGCACCGCCCTGCTCGTGGTCGGCCTGGTCGCCGCCCCGTGGGTGGTCGCGGCGTTCGGCGCCTCGGACAGCGCGACGCCGCACGCGGTGACCTATCTGCGGATCGGTTCGCTGGGCATCCCGGCGATGCTGATCGTGCTCGCCGCCACCGGCGTGCTGCGCGGGCTCCAGGACACCCGGACCCCGCTCGTGGTCGCGGTACTCGGCTTCGGCGCCAACCTGCTGCTCAACATCGTGTTCGTGTACGGCCTGCACTGGGGCATCGCCGGATCCGCGTGGGGCACGGTGCTCGCGCAGACCGGGATGGCCCTGGTCTACCTGGTCCGCGTCGTCCGCGGCGCCCGCCGACACGGCGCGTCGTTGCGACCGGACCCCGCCGGCATACGCGCGTCCGCGAGCGCCGGCGCGCCGCTGTTCGTACGCACCGTCAGCCTGCGCGCGATCCTCGTCGTGGCCACCGTGGCCGCCACCCACATGGGCGACACCTCGATCGCCACGCACCAGGTCGCCTGGCAGGTGTGGACCTTCCTCGCCTTCGCGATGGACGCCCTGGCCATCGCGGCCCAGGCGATAGTGGGCCGGGCGCTGGGCGCCGGGGACGCGGCCGGGGCCCGCGCGGCGACTCGCCGGATGCTGGTGTGGGGGGTCTGGACCGGCGTGTCGTTCGCGATCGTGGTGGTCCTGGCCCGCCCGCTGTACATCCCGCTGTTCACCGCCGACCCGGCGGTGCGCGACCTGCTGGCGGGCACGCTGCTCGCGGTCGCCGTGCTCCAGCCGCTCGCCGGCGCGGTGTTCGTGCTGGACGGAGTGTTGATAGGCGCGGGCGACGGCCGCTACCTCGCGCTCACCATGCCGATCGTGCTGGCCGTCTTCTGCGCGGTGCTGGGCACCGTACTGGCCCTGGGCGGCGGCCTGATCGCGGTCTGGTGGTGGGCGATCGGCACGTTCATGCTCACCCGCCTGGTCGTGCTCGGCCGGCGCGCGCACGGCGACGCGTGGCTGGTGACGGGCAAACGCTGAGGTCGGGCACACCCTGGCGGCACGCACGGCGGTCGGGCCGAGAGCGGCCGGACCGGGCTTCGCGAACATCCGACCGGGGCCGGAAGGCCGGACCTCGACGCGCCGCCGACTCCCGCACCCCGTCCCCGTCGCGTCCCCGACGCCGGGCATGCCCGCCGTCGACGTGAACCGGCGCAGTCGCGGTGGGTTGCCGACCACGAACACCGCCGGCTCGGACTCACGCCCCGACGACCTCGTAGCCCGCCTCCACGACGGCCGCGCGCACCGCGTCCGCGTCCACGGGCGCCTCGGAGGTCACGGTCACCAGGCCGGAGGCCAACTCGACCTTGACGTCGGTCACGCCCGAGACCTCGGAGACCTCCTCGGTGACGGACGATACGCAGTGGCCGCAGGTCATCCCGCTGACGGTGAAGGTGGCGGTGCTCATGACGGTGATCCTTTCGTCGATACGAGGACCATGATCGGCCCCACGACGATGAATTTATACCCCCCTAGGGTATCCAGGCAAGTCGCCGGACCCACCCGTCCGTGGGATTCCGACCACCCCACCGCCCGAACTCCACCGCCCGCCCGGATCACGCCCGCCCACCCGGTGTCGCCCCCGCTCAGTCAGTCCGCCGCGCGGACCGCACCGGTTCCCGCACCGGCCGTCCGACCCGAAACACCGCCCACGGAACCGCCCCCACCCGATCCGCCAACTCCCCGCAGGTGCGCCCGCAGTCGATGAGCTGGCTGAGCGGATGCGTCGCGTACCCGTGCCGGGCCAACGTCAACCAGCAGCGCAACAGCCCCCGCCCCGCTTCGAGCAGGTCCTTCGGCTCGGCGGGCACCGTCGGCGCGGTCACCACCAGCACGGTTCCGTCGTAGCGCATCACCCCCCGCGACGCCGCCGCCAACGCCCGGGCCAACCCGACCCGGCGCAGCACCCGATGGGCGGCCGGACTCAGCGCCGCGCGCAACGCCCGCTCCTCGACCCGGGACAGCGCGAGCGCCGGCCCGGTCAGCCCGTCCCGCGCGTCCGGGTGCCCGGCCGGCACCGGCCGCAGCCGCAACCACCGCCGCAACTCGGCGACCAGCGCCGGATCCGCGAACAACCACCGGTCCGCCTCCTCCGACAACGGCGCCAGCGCCCGGGTCCCGCCGCGCCACAGCCCGGCCGACCCGGCGAACGCGTCGCCCGCCTCCGCGAACACCGCGTCCGGCAGCGCCCCCGGCTCGTACGCCCCGCGCGCGCTGCGCCGCCCCGCCAGGTCCGCCGCCGTGAACGGCGTCGGATGACACTCGTACGCCCGCACGAAACGAGCCACCGGGCCCCGCTCCGACGCGCCGGTCCACTCCACCCGCAGCGGCACGCCCAGGTCCGCCGACGCGATCAGGAACGCCTCCGTGAACGCCCCGAGTGCCAGGAACAGGTCCCGCCGGGTGGGGTCGCCGACCGGCAGCTCGCGCGCGGCGTCCCAGGACAGCGCGTAACCCAGGGCGCCGCTCGGCGACACCGTCCACGGCTGGGTGTTGTGCGCGCTCGGCGCCCGCCCGGCCGCCCTCAACAGCTCCTCGAGTTGCCCGCTCACGACGCGCTCCCCGGCGATCGCACGTAGAACGTATGCCCGTGCAGCTCGCGTCCGCCGATCCGGCGATACTGCGCCGCCGAGGCCTTGTTGTCGTCCTCGACCCAGGTGCTGCGCAACGCGTGGTAGCCGCCCGCCCGCAGCGCCCGGTACTGCTCGCGCGCGAGCAGCGTCAGATAGCCGCGCCCCTGGGCCGCCGGCACGGTCCCCTTGATGATCAGCACGGCCTCGCGGCGATGGCGCCCGCGCGTGGCCAGCAGACGTAGCTGGTTGCCCAGGTGCAGATCGCCGCCGATCCGCATCAGGAACTCCGAGATGTCCGGCACCGCGAGGGTGAACGCGATCGGCTCGCCCGCCCGCTCCAGCCACAGCAGCAGCGACTCGTCCAACAGATGCGCCAAGCCGTCCGTCTGCGCCCGCAGTTCGTCGAGTTCGATCGGCGTGTAGTAGCCGAGCTGCCCGAAGCTCGCGTTCAACATCGAGTGCAGGATCGGCAGTTGCTCGGCCAGCCGACGACGTGATCCGCGCCGGATCACCAACCGCTCGGTGGCGATCCGCGCGTCGTCGAACACGTACGTCTCGTCGGGGTCGTCGGTGCGCTCGCGCAGATCCGGGCAGATCCAGGTGGAGGCGGAGAACCTCCTCGCGAAGCCGGCCCGTTCGTAGGTCTCGGGATAACGCGCCGGATTCCACGCCGAGTCCACGAAGCCGCGCTCGGTGAACCCGGAGGTGATCACCCCGCCGGTCTGGTTCGGCAACAGCGCCACCGGTCCGAACAGGCGGTCGCGACCGGCCCGCGCGGCCCGCCGCTCCATCAGGTCCACCAGGACGGCGAACACCTCGGGATCGTCGCTGAACTCGGTGAGCCCGAAGAGCTGATGCCGCCCGCGCAATTTGGCGTCGAAGCGCCCGTCGGTGTGCAGGCAGGTCCGCCCCACGACGCGCCCGGCCCGATCCCGCACCACGTACAACTCGATCCCGGCCCGCTGCCACTGCCGCACCTGACCGCGCAAAACCGGTACGTAGCGGTCCTTCGGGTGCAGCCGGAGCGGGAGTTCGCAGAAGTCGCGCAGCGCGCGCCGGGACTCGACCCGCTCCACCGTCGGTATCACGACTTCGCCTTCCGGTGCACCGGCGCGCCGGTCTCCTCGCGGCCGATCGGGGTGAACTCCTCGATGTGCGCCATGCCGTCGCCCTCGGCCCGCCACTCGCCGTTGCTGTAGCCGGCCGGCTGCGCGTCGAAGAGCCGGATGAAGCCCGCCGTGCCGTTGCGGTCGTCGTGATCGGTCATCCAGCACATCAGGTCGCGGTGCGCCTGGGAACGGGCGAACCGCAACATCGCGTCTTGATCCGCGAACACCGCGACCGTACCGAGTGTGAACGGGCCCTGGCGGTAGACCTTGTGCCAGCGGTAGCCCTCCATGCGCTTCATCGTGCGCACCATCCGCAACCACGGCCGGGCCAACGACAACAACGACCGCAGCCCGCTGTAGTGCGTGGCTCCGATGAACAACGCCTCGCCGCGCGCCTGCGGCGGTGCCGCCGAGAAGTCGGTGGTCCTCATCGCTGCTCCCCCTCCACGAGGTAGACGTTCTTGATCTTGGTGGTGCCGTGCAGGAACGGCCCGGTGCCGAAGTCGTGTACGAGCACCCGCACGTCGGCCGCCGTCGGGTCCTCCGCGAGCGACTGGGCGAAATCCCGGCTGACCCGAGCCAGATGGCGCACCACACCCTCCCGGCACACCCGGGCAAGCTTCTCCCGGTCCGCGTCGTCGAGCGAGGTCCCGTCGCGCAGTTGGAGGTTGACCACGGGCCGGCTCTCCAGGTCGGCGTACTCGTCGACGGTCAGGCAGAAACCCTCCAGGTGCGCCGCCATCGGGTTGTCCTGATAGAGCCCGTACTCGACGTCCTGCGGATAGATGTTGGCGCCCATGTAGGAGATCGTGCTGTCCTTGCGCCCGAACAGCAGCAACATCGGCAGCCGCATGCCCTCGACCCGCGCCGCGCGTTCCCAGCCGACCCAGGCCTGCGCGTCCGGCCGGATCATCTCCTCGACCTCGGCGAAGGTCAGCAGCCGGCCCTCGTCGCCGATGTTGTAGCGCACCTTGGGACTCATCACCGCGGTCGAGTTGATCGTGCAGATCACCTCGTCGTCGGCGTTGGTCTCCAGGTACGTCTCCAGCGGGTTGTACTGGAACACCATCGGCACCCGCCCCTCGTCCGGCCCGAGCACGCGCGCCCGCAGCCGCTCGTCGGTCAGCAGCCGCTTGCGCAGCCACACCGTCGCGTCGCTCTCGCCGGCCATCCCGATGGTCAGGTCCGAGGCCCCGTAGCCCGAGCGCACCTTGACGAACCGCTCCTCCAGATAGTCGCGCAACGCCTCGGTCATGCCCTCGCCGCCGACGAAGCCGTACATCGCGTGCCGCCGCCAGTCGAAGCCCTCGGCGTCGAGCCGGTCGCGCAGATGCTTGAGGAAGGGCGGGTACGCGGTGACCAGGTAGGTGAAGCGCGGCCCGAAGTGGCGCAGCGTGTCCACGATCTTGTCGATGTCGGGCCCGGTGTTCTTGACCATCGCCACCCGGGCCATCGCGATGCCGGTGTTGGTCCCGGTGGCCCACGCGCCCATCGAGTAGGCGTTGATCACGAACAACTTGCGTCGGGGGAACACCAGCGAGGTGTAGCCGGCCACGTTGCGGTGCACCGACTTGAGTTCGCGCCGCGAGCGCAGCCAGTTGTGCGGTGTCCCGGAGGAGCCGGAGGACTCGTCCACGACCGTCCCGGCCACCTCCAGCGTGCCCAGCCAGCACCGGGTGTCCTCGGGGTACGCCTTGACGTAGTTCTCCTTGGACGTCTCCGGGTAGGAGGTGAGGTCGAACCAGCGGAAGCGCCAACGGTGCCGGCGCAGGAAGTCGCGGTACGCGGGCACGTCGAGCGCGGCGAACTGGCAGGTCATCCACGCGTGCCGGCGGGCGAACCGCTGCATCCACGGCCGATAGTTGCGCGCGGTCCAGCGCCAGACGACGGGATGGACGCGGTAGAGCTGATACAGACCGGTCAGCGCGAAGCTGACCACACGCAGCAACCACTGTCGGATGAACCTGGCCATGACCGTCCGCCCCTTTGCCCCGCCGGACCGCCCGGCGTGTGTCTCCAGCGTGCGACGGAAGGGGTGTTCGGGACATGAGTACCACTACTCAGTCGACTACTCGGAAACGCCGAACGGCCCGACCCCGGAAGGGGTCGGGCCGTTCGGGTGCTTCAGGTCAGGCGGGCACGACGTCGAGGTCGAGCGCGGCCGAAACCTCCTGGTGGAGGCGGACCGTGATGCGGTGCGACCCGACGGTCTTGATCGGCGTACCGATCTCGACGCGACGCTTGTCGATGTCCGGACCGCCGGCGGCCTTGATGGCCGACACGACGTCCGCGACGGTGACCGAGCCGAAGAGTCGGCCCGTCTCGCCGGCGCGCGTCTGGAGCGTCACCTTGAGACCCGCGAGCTGACCCTTGACCTCGGCGGCCTGGTCGAGCGTGCGGATCTCGCGGACCTTGCGGGCGCGACGGATGGCCGCCACGTCCTTCTCGCCGCCACGGCTCCAGCGGATCGCGTAGCCGCGCGGGATGAGGTAGTTGCGGCCGTAGCCGTCCTTGACCTCGATGATGTCGCCGGGCTCACCGAGACCGGTCACCTCGTGGGTGAGGATGAGCTTCATGACAAGATCACCCTTTCTCAGCGAGCAGTGCTGGTGTACGGCAGCAGCGCCATCTCGCGGCTGTTCTTGACAGCCACGGCGACGTCACGCTGGTGCTGCGTGCAGTTACCGGTCACGCGACGAGCGCGGATCTTCCCGCGGTCGGAGATGAACTTCCGCAGCAGGTTGGTGTCCTTGTAGTCCACATAGGAGATCTTCTCCTTGCAGAACACGCAGACCTTCTTCTTAGGCTTGCGCGCAGGCGCCTTCGCCATTGTGCTCTCCAGATCGTTTCAGAAGTCTTCAGCTCGGGGTGCGAACCGATCCCTCGGCCTTGCGGCCTAGAAGGGGGGTTCGTCCGAGTAGCCGCCCGGCGGGGGACCCCAGCCCCCCGCGCCGCCGCCGCCCTGCTGCTGGCCGCCCCCTGCGGGAGTGGCCCACGGGTCGTCGGCGGGTGCGCCACCGCCCTGCTGGGGACGGCCGCCGTAGCCACCGCCACCCTGCTGTCCGCCGCCCTGTTGGCCGCCGTAACCGCCACCGCCCTGCTGCTGACCGCCGCCGTAACCACCCTGGCCGCCGCCTCCGCGGCTGGTCTTGGTGATCTTGGCGGTGGCCCACTTCAGGGTCGGGCCGATCTCGTCGACCTCGAGCTCCACGACGGTGCGCTTCTCGCCCTCTTTGGTCTCGTAGGACCGCTGCTTCAGCCGGCCCTGGACGATGACGCCCGTGCCGCGCTGGAGGGATTCCGCGACGTTCTCCGCCAGCTGCTTCCAGGCCGAACAACGGAGGAACAGCGCTTCGCCGTCCTTCCACTCGTTCGTCTGACGGTCGAACGTGCGCGGCGTGGACGCCACGGTGAAGTTCGCGACAGCGGCACCGCTGGGCGTGAAGCGCAGTTCCGGGTCGGCAGTCAGGTTTCCGACAACAGTGATGATGGTCTCGCCTGCCATGCTGACCCCTTCGCTGATTTCAGCGCAGTGCTGCGTTTCGACGTGCGGTGTGGTTGGTGGTGCGCGCGAGCTCGGACTAGCGCTGGTCGGGGCGCAGGACCTTGGTCCGCAGCACCGACTCGTTGAGGTTCATCTGACGGTCGAGTTCCTTGACGGTCGCGGGCTCCGCGGCCAGGTCCACGACGGCGTAGATGCCCTCGGACTTCTTCTTGATCTCGTACGAGAGCCGGCGACGGCCCCACGTGTCGATCTTCTCGACCTTGCCACCGTCGTTGCGGATGACATTGAGGAACTGCTCGAGCAGCGGCGTGACCGCGCGCTCTTCGAGGTCCGCGTCGAGGATGACCATGAGTTCGTAGCTACGCATGTGAACACCCACCTCCTGTGGACTGATCGGCCACGGAATCTCCGTGGCAGGAGGGCTTGCGTAAATGCCGCCACGCCAAGGCGGCCCCCGATCCGAAAACGCACGGGGGTGCCGAGAAGGCAGCGGACGGTACAGCGTACCCGGCCCCACACACACTCTTGAAATCCGAGCATGACGCCCGTCACCCTGGGGGATGGATATACGGACAAAAGGTCCGTACCGCAGTCACTCACCGGAGGTGCGTGATGGCACATACGATCCGCCGTACGGGAACCGCCGCGACCGCGGGAGCGCACCGGCCCCGGCTGACCCTCAACTCCGACGGCCGTGCCCATCCGCGCGAGAACGCGCTGGTGGCCGCGGTGGTGCTGTTCGCGCTGGTGGCGGGCATCTGCGCGTTCTTCGAGGGGATGCACATCCTGGGCGCGTGGACCGCGCTCGCGGGCGTGCTGACCGGACTGGTCAGTCAGATGTTCTCGGCGACCACCGCGGAGCGTGTGGTCACGGTGCTCGCGCTGGGTGTGTCCGCCGTCGCCCTGTTCATGAACATGTTCCACGGCGGACTGTACTGAGCACCCGCACCCGTATCCGGCGACTCACACGGCCAGCAGTCGCCGGATCTCCGGTTCGGCCAGTTCGCGGCCGGCGCCCTCGCGCACCACGACGCCCGCGTCCAGGACCGTGAAGCGGTCCGCCAGGCGCTCCGCGAAGTCCAGATACTGCTCGACGAGCAGCACCGCGAGGCCGCGCTCGCGGTGCAGCCGCTCGATGACGTCCTCGATCTCGGTCACGATCGAGGGCTGGATGCCCTCGGTGGGCTCGTCCAGGATCAGCATCGCCGGTTCGGTGACCAGGGTGCGGGCGATGGCGAGCTGTTGTTGCTGGCCGCCGGAGAGGAAGCCGGCGGGTCGGTTCAGCAGCGGGCGCAGACGCGGGAACAGATCCAACACCTCGTCCGGCACGCCCGCGTCCCGGCCGCCGCTCGCCTCCCGGGTCACCCGCAGGTTTTCCCGCACACTGAGCCGGTCGAAGCTCTCGTGCCCCTGCGGCACGTAGCCCAGGCCCAGCCGGACCCGCTCGTGGGTCGGCAGCCGGGTGATGTCGCGGCCGCGGAACCGGATTCGGCCGGCGCGTACCGGCAACACGCCCATGATCGTTTCGAGCAGCGTGGTCTTGCCGACGCCGTTGCGGCCCATGACGCACACGAGCGAGCCCGCGGCAACGGTGAGGTCGACGCCGAACAACACCCGGGCCCGGCCGTAGCCGGCCTCCAGGCCGGCCACCTCCAACATCGCGTCCATCAGGACACCGCCTCCCGCTCGTGGGCCTCGCCGGCCGTCCGGGTCCGCGCCTCGCGCGAGCGGCCGAGATAGACCTCCCGCACGGTCGGATCCGCCTGGACCGAGGCCATGTCGCCCTCGGTGAGCACCCGCCCCTCGTGCAGCACCGTCACCGTGGACGCGTAGGTGCGGACGAACTCCATGTCGTGTTCGACCACGATCACCGTGCGGTCCCGGGCGATCGCGGTCAGCAGTGCGCCGGTGCGCTCGCGCTCGTCCCGGGACATGCCCGCCACCGGCTCGTCGAGCAGCAGCAGGCGCGGCTCCTGGGCGAGCAGCATGGCGATCTCCAGCCACTGCCGCTGCCCGTGCGAGAGCACGCCGGCCGGGCGGTCGGCCAGGTCGATCAGGCCGGTGTCCGCCAGCGCCGCCTCGACCGCGGTGCCGCGTCCGCGCCGTCGTCGCAGCAGACGGTGCAGGCCGAGCCGGAACGAGCCGGCCAGGTCGACGTTCTCCTCGACGGTCAATTCCTCGAAGACCACCGCGGTCTGGAAGGTGCGACCGATGCCCGCCCGGACCACCTGATGCTCGCGCCGGCCGACCAACTCGGTGCCGGCGAAGCGCACGCTGCCCTCGGTGGGCCGGGTCAGACCGGTGACGATGTCGATCAGGGTGGTCTTGCCCGCCCCGTTGGGACCGATCAGAAAGCGCAGCTCGCCCTCCTCGACGGTCAGGTCGACGCCGTCGATCGCGCGGAATCCGCCGAACACCACACCCAGACCCCGCACGCTCAGCAGTGGCTCGCTCATCCGGACACCTCCTCGGCGGTACGGGGGCGCGCCGGCGCACTCGTGCGCGTCGAGCGGCGGCGGGCGATCGTGTCCCGGATCTGCCCGACCAGGCCGAGGGCACCCTTGGGCGCGAACGCCATCACCACGATGAACAGGACGCCCTGGAGGTAGAGCCAGCCGTCCGCGTAGTTCTCCGAGAACGTGGTCTTGGCGTAGTTGAGCAGGACCGCGCCCAGGATCGCGCCGGCCAACGCGTACCGACCGCCGACCGCGACCGCGAAGACCAGTTCCAGCGAGGGCACCACCCCCAGCAGGGCGGGCGAGATGATGCCGACCACCGGAACGAACAGCGCGCCGGCGATGCCCGCGGAGATCGCGGACAGGGTGAAGGCGACGGTCTTGACCAGCGCCGGGTCGTAGCCCAGGAAGCGCACCCGGTCCTCGCCGTCGCGCACCGCCACCAGGAGCCGGCCGAACCGGCTCGCCACGACCTGCCGAAAGCCCAGATAGAGCAGGCCGAGCACGATCGCCACGACGAAGTACAACGTGCGCCGGTCCGCGTCGGCGGCCAGGTCCAGGCCGAAGAAGGTGCCGAAGTCGGTCAGCCCGTTGGTGCCGCCGGTCAGGGCCTGTTGACCGACCAGCCAGATGGTGAACGCGGCGGCGAGCGCCTGGGTGAGGATGGCGAAGTAGGCACCGCGTACCCGACGGCCGAAGACCAGCAGGCCCAGCAGCGCGGCGACGGTGCCCGGCAGCAGCACCACCATGGCCAGGGCGAACCATGGTTGGCGGAACGGCTCCCACACCATCGGGAGTCGGTCGACCCCGCTCCAGACCATGAAGTCGGGCAGTTGCCCGGGACCCGCCTCGGCGAGTTTGAGGTGCATCGCCATCGCGTAGCCGCCGAGGCCGAAGAACACCCCCTGGCCCAGGGTCAACATCCCGCCCTTGCCCCAGGCCAGCCCGATGCCGAGCGCGGCGATCGCGAAGCACAGGTATTTGGCCAGGAGTTCGAGGCGGAAGGGACTCAACGTCGCGGGTGCGACGGCGAACACGAGCAGGGCGGTGGCGATGAAGCCGACCGTCCCGCGCCAGTTCTCGGATCGGGCCCATCGTCCGCCCGCGCGGCCGCTCACGTCAGCGCCCGCGAGCGCAGCACGAACAGGCCCTGCGGACGCAGTTGCAGGAAGCCGATGACGACCGCGAAGACCAGCACCTTGGCCAGCGAGGCGTCCGACCAGTACTCCAGGTAGCTGTTCATCAGGCCCAGCGCGAAGGCCGCGATCACCGCGCCCTCCAGCCGGCCCAGCCCACCCGCCACGACCACCAGGAACGCGTCGACGATGTAGTACGTGCCGAGCGAGGGCCCGACCGGGCCGACCAGGGTCAGCGCGACACCGGCCACGCCGGCCAGGCCGGATCCGATGAAGAAGGTGCGCTGGTCCACCCGCCCGGTGTCGATCCCGCCGCACGCGGCGAGCCGGCGGTTCTGCATCACCGCCTGCATCCGCCGACCCTGGCGGGTGCGGTCCAGGTAGATCCGGATCGCAGCCACGCAGAGCAGCGCCAGCACCAGGATGAACACCCGGGCGTACTGGATCCGGACGCCGAACACCTCGTTCCCGCCGACCAGCCAATCGGGCGCCACCACCTGGACGTTGGGGGCACCGAACAGATCCCGCGCGACCTGCTGGAGCACCAGCGACACGCCCCAGGTGAGCAGCAGCGTGTCCAGCGGCCGGCCGTAGAAGCGGCGGATCAGCACCCGCTCCAGGATCAGTCCCATGGTGCCCGCGACCACGAACGCCACGGGGAGGGCGACCGGTACGGCCTGACCCTTCAGACCGAGTGCCGCCACCGGCGCCTGCACCATGTACGCGGTGTAGGCGCCGGCCATGATGAATTCGCCGTGGGCCATGTTGATCACGCCCATCTGACCGAAGGTGAAGGTCAGGCCGAGCGCGATCAGCAGCAGGACGGCGCCGATCGCGAGGCCGATCGGCAATTGGTTCAGGAATGCGTGCACCGGGTGATACCTCCTGTCTCCGTGGTCCCCTGTGCCTGTCTCCCGGGTCGCGTCGCCGGACCGGCCGCGTCACCCGACTAGGACAGGCCCGAGGCCCACGGATAGGCCTTGAGGTAGGGATCCGGCTTGATCGGCGCCCCGGAGTTCCAGACCTCCTTGATCAGGCCGTCCGGCTGGACCACACCGATCCGCGCGGTCTTGTGCACGTGTTGGGTCGCGCCGTCGATGGTGACCCGGCCTTCGGGCGCGTCGATCCAGACGCCGTCCGCGGCCTTCTTCACCGCCTCGGGATCGAAGCTCTGTGCCTTCTCGACCGCGGCCTTCCACAGGTGGACCGAGTTGTAGCCGGCCTCCATCGGGTCCGAAGTGACCTTGTCCGCGCCGTACTTGGCCTTGTAGGCGGCGACGAATTCGGTGTTCCGCGGGGTTTCGGTGCTCTGGTAGTAGTTCCAGGCGACCGGCTGACCGACGATGTTGTCCGGGCCGATGCCCCGGACCTCCTCCTCGGCGACGCTGACCGAGAGCACGGGCATGCTCGCCGCGCCGACGCCGTTGCCGCGCAGTTGCTTGAAGAAGGCCACGTTGCTGTCGCCGTTGAGGGTGTTGAACACCGCGTCGGGCTTGGCCGACTCGACCTTGTTGATCAGGGTGCTGTACTCGGTGTGGCCCAGCGGCGTGTACTCCTCGCCGACCACCTCCATGCCGTTCGCCTTCGCGTACGCCTTGATGATCTTGTTGGCGGTGCGCGGGAAGACGTAGTCGCTGCCGACCAGGAAGATCTTCTTCTTGCCCTGGCTCTTGAGGTAGTCCAGGCCCGGCACGATCTGCTGGTTGGTGGTCGCCCCGGTGTAGAAGATGTACGGCGAGCTCTCCAGTCCCTCGTACTGCACGGGGTAGAAGAGCAGTTGTCGGTTCTTCTCGAACACCGGCAACATCGCCTTGCGGCTCGCCGAGGTCCACCCGCCGAAGGTCACCGCGACCCGGTCCCGGGAGATCAGCTTCTGCGCCTTCTCGGCGAAGGTCGGCCAGTCGGAGGCGCCGTCCTCGGTGACCGGTGAGATCTTCTTGCCGAGCACGCCGCCCTTGGCGTTGATCTCGTCGATCGCGAGCAGGACCGAGTTCTTCACGGTCACCTCGGAGATGGCCATGGTGCCGCTGAGCGAGTGCAGCACTCCGACCTTGATCGAGTCCCCGCCGACGTCCGGACCGGCGGCACCCTTCTTCGCGGTGCTCTCGTCGGCGGCGCAGGAGGTGACGAGCAGGGCGGCCAGCGACAGGGCGGCGACGCGCGCCCAGGGTCGGTAAACCGTGATTTTCCGCACGATGCCGGGACTCTTTCGGTTCCGGGGGATGACGTACCGGAGTCTGGCGAGACGCGGTTTCCCCGCCGAGTCGCGATTGTTAAGCGACGATTGCTGATTACTGACACGGTCAAGCGTCTGTTTCGACGCCGAAAGACCGAATTGTTCGCGTACCGTCCCGCGTGTGCCGCCCGGCACGATCCATAGCGCCCAAAGGCGCAGTAACCTCTGTCACGGCCGAACCGATTTCGAGGAGCTCTTACATGTCTTTGCGCCTGAGGACGCTCACCGCCGAGGAGCATCTCGCCTTCATCAAGGGCAGGCCCTCCGTGAGCTTTCTTCAGTGCCCTTCCTGGGGCGCGGTGAAGAGTGAGTGGCGGTCCGAGAGCATCGGTTGGATCGACGAATCGGGCGCGGTGGTGGGCGCGGCACTCGTGCTGTACCGGCAACTGCCGAAGATAAAGCGCTATCTCGCGTACATGCCGGAGGGGCCGGTCATCGACTGGTTCGACGGCGATCTGCGCAAGTGGCTCGACCCGATGCTCGCGCATCTCAAGAGCCGCGGTTCGTTCTCGGTCAAGATGGGCCCGCCGGTGGTGATCGCCCGCTGGGAGGCGGACACGATCAAGAAGGCGATCGCGGCCAAGTCGGCGAACCGACTGCGCGATCTGACCCCGGACTGGACCGACGAGCGCGGCGCGGAGCTGGAGCGGCAACTGCGCGGCCTGGGCTGGCAGCAGGACGCGTCGGGCGGCGCCGGCTTCGGCGACGTGCAGCCGCGCTACGTGTTCCAGGTGCCGCTGGTCCGGCGCAGCCTCGACGACGTGCACGCGGGCTTCAACCAGTTGTGGCGACGCAACATCAAGAAGGCCACGAAGGCCGGCGTCGACGTGGTCCAGGGCGGCTACGACGACCTGCCCGTCTTCCACGAGGTCTACAAGGTCACCGCCGTGCGCGACCACTTCACGCCGCGCCCGCTGGCCTACTTCCAGGGCATGTGGAAGGCGCTCAACGCCGAGGACCCCGAACGCATGCGGCTGTACCTGGCCAAGCACGAGGGCGAGGTGCTCGCGTCCACCACGATGGTCACGGTGGGCGACCACGTCTGGTACTCGTACGGCGCCTCGGCCAACCACAAGCGCGAGGTGCGTCCCTCGAACGCGATCCAGTGGCGGATGTTGCGCGACGCGTACGCGCTCGGCGCCTCGGCGTACGACCTGCGCGGCATCAGCGACACCCTGGACGAGAACGACCACCTCTTCGGTCTCATCCAGTTCAAGCTCGGCACCGGCGGCCAGGCCGTCGAATACCTCGGCGAGTGGGACTTCCCGCTCAACAAGATGCTGCACAAGGCACTCGACATGTACATGTCGCGTCGCTGACGCAACGCCGGCGGCACCTGTGTCGTCGGCTGTTACGTGATGATCATCGTGACGCGGCCGGCGTCGCGTGTCCCCCGCCTCCGCCCTGTGTTCCCAAGGGCAAGCCCCGCACACGGAAGGCCCCGAAGCGCCCATGTCGCTCACGCTCTACGTCGACGCCGCCCGCTGGCGCAAGCACCAGGACGAGGTACGCGACACGTTCCCCGGTCTCGTACCGGTGATGAAGGGCAACGGGTACGGGTTCACCAATCCCAGGCTGGCCGAGGAGGCCACCCGGATGTGCGTGGACACCGTGGCCGTGGGGACCACGTACGAGGCCGCGGTGGTCAAGGACCACTTCGACGGCAAGGTGCTGGTGCTCACGCCGTATCTGCGCGGCGAGGAGGCGGTCCCGCTGCCGGACCGCACCATCCGCACGGTGTCCTCGGTGCAGGCCGCCCGGGACCTGGTGGGCTGCCGGGTGGTGGTCGCGTGCATGACCACGATGAAGCGCGACGGGGTCACCGAGGAGGAGCTGGTCAAGCTCCGCACCGGGATGGACGACGTGCGCCTGGAGGGCTTCTCGCTGCACCTGCCGCTGGACCACCCGGACGGGTACGACCCGGTGGCCGAGGTGGTGGGCTGGGTCGAGCGGCTGCGCGCGGCGCGGCTGCCGGTGCGCACGATGTACGTCAGCCACCTGAAGGCGGCCGAGCTCGCGGCGTTGCGCGAGCGGCACCCGGACACCGAGTTCCGGCCGCGGATCGGCACCGACCTGTGGCTGGGCGACCACGACGTGCTGGCCAGTCGCGGGACGGTGTTGGACGTGGTGCGCATCGCGCGCGGCGAGCGGTTCGGCTATCGCCAGCGCAAGGCGCCCAGTGACGGGCACCTGGTGGTGGTCAGCGGCGGCACCGCGCAGGGTGTGGGCCTGGAGGCCCCCAAGACCGTGCGCGGGGTGATGCCGCGCGCCAAGGGCGTGGCCCGGGCCGGCCTGGCCACCGTCAACCGCTCGTTGTCCCCGTTCACCTGGGCGGGCAAGCAGCGCTGGTTCGCCGAGCCGCCGCACATGCAGGTCAGCCTGCTGTTCCTGGCCAACGACGTGGCGCCGCCCAAGCCCGGCGACGAGTTGGAGGCCGCGCTGCGGCACACCACGACACACTTCGACCGGATCGCCCTGCGCTGAGCCGTCCGAACGACGAGGCGGGGGCCGGGGGGGGGGGGGGGGGGGCCCCCCCCCCCCCCCCCCCCCCCCGGCGCGGGGGGGGGGCCCGCCCCCCCCCCCCCCCCCCCCCCCCCCCCGCCTCGTGGTGTTCAGCGACCCGCGCGGACCAGGACCGAGGTCGGCACGAAGACGTCCGGCGCGCGGTCGAGCACCCCGCCCGAGGGGTCGTCGCTGCCGTCCGCGCGCACCGGGTCCCGGTCGGGGCGCAGGATGTCACGCACCACCACCAGGCAGATGTACGCGGTGCCGAGCAGGTGCAGCAGGATCACCACGTGGTACGCGTTCTGCGACAGGCCCTTGCCGGAGAACGAGGCGATGTACATCCACACGCCGAGGAAGTACGTGACCTCGCACGCCTGCCAGATCAGGAAGTCCCGCCAGCGCGGCCGGGCCAGCACCACCAGCGGGATCAACCACAGCACGTACTGCGGCGAGTAGACCTTGTTGGTCAGCACGAACGCGGCCACGATCAGGAACGCCACCTGGGCGAACCTCGGCCGCCGCGGCGCGAACATCACCAGCGCGGCGATCGCGAGGCAGCACAGCACCAGGCTCGCCGTGACGTAGCTGTTGAGGTGCTCCAGCGGTCTGCCGTCGCGCTGCTGGATGATCAGCCAGATCGACCCGTAGTCGGCGGGCCGGTCCTGGCTGAACGTGTAGAAGAGTTTCCAGCCCTCACGGATGTACCAGTCGCGCCGCTCGTACCAATGGCCGTCGTAGACCAGCATCACCGGCAGGTTCACCACCAGCCAGGACACGATCGCCGCCGCCGCGGTCTTGGCGAACGGGATCAGCCGGCCCGAGCGCAGGCACAGCAGGAACAACGGTGCCAGCAACAACACCGGATACAACTTCGCCGCGGTCGCCAGGCCGATCATCACCCCGGCGACCACGATGTTGCGCCGCGCCCACGTCCACATGGCCACCGCCGTCAGCGCGACCGCGACCAGGTCCCAGTTGATCAGCCCGTTGAGCGCCAACGCGGGCGCGCAGGCCACCATCGCCGCGTCCCAGGGCCGCCGCCCGGACGTGCCCTTGACCGCGACCACGGTCACCACCGCGCAGGCCATCATGATCAACGCGTTGATCATGACGAACCACAACTGCTCGTCCTGGAGATCGCCGTCGGTGATGTCCCCGGCCGCGCGCGCCAGGGTCCCGGCGAAGGCCATCACCCCACCGGTGATCACCGGGTACTCCAGGAACTTCATGTCCTTGTCGCCGGTCTCCTGGAAGTACGGGATCTTCCCGTCCGCGAGACCGCGATTGATGTACAGGTGCGGCATGTCGCTGTAGCACGCGTGCGAGTACTGCGTGCTGCCGGAGAACCAACCCCCGTCGTAGCAGGGCTTCTTCTGCATGATCCCGAGCGCGAAGCAGACCACCGCGAGCAGCACGAGCACCCGGACGGGGGTCCACCACCGGTTCGGCGCGAAACGAATCCGCCGCCCGGCCGGACCACCGACGAGTTCGCTGCCGGCGCGGACCACCGGATCGTCCCGAGTGGGCAGGACGGGTTCGGTCGATGTCGGCGTCATGGCGCCCATCCTCTCGCGATCCACGAGGAGGTCGCCCTCGCCAGCCGGATACGACAACGCGTGCCCCACCGCCGAAGCGATGGGGCACGCGTAAGGCTAACGCCGGTCAACCGCCCCGGCCGCCCATGATGAAGCCGTTCGAACCGCCGCGAGTGTTGCCCTGCGAGCCACCGGGCGGATCGGTGCTCGGCGGCCTGCTGCTGCTCGGCGGCTTGGTGGTGTGCCCACCACCCCCGGGATCACCCGTACTGCCCTGCGATCCACCGGGCGAGGTCGACGACGGCGGCGCCGCGGAGGTCGGCGGCGCGGTGGACGACGGCGGCGGCGTCGTGGGCGCGCGGGTGGTCGGCGGCGCGGTCGTCGGCGGCAGCGTCACCTTGTCCTTGTCCTCGAACTTCTCGCCGGGCGTGGCGAAGTCGGACGTGGGCATCCCCTGCATCGCGCTCTTCATGTACGCGGTCCACACCAGCGTGGGGACGTCACCACCGTGCACGGAGTCACGACCGCCCAGACCCTTGAGGGACAGCCGGGCGTGCGTGTTCGGGTCCTCCCGGAACAGCGCCACCGACGTGGCCAGGTTGGGCGTGTACCCCACGAACCACGCGGAGTTGTTGCCGTCGGTGGTACCGGTCTTGCCGGCCACCGGCCGGTTCAGCGCCTTCGCCGCGCGGCCGGTGCCGTCGCCGAGCGGCGGGTTGTCCACCACCCGCTGCATGACCTGGTTGACGGTGTCCGCGACGTTCTTGGGGAAGAGCTGCTTGGTCTCGCGCTTGGGCAGTTCGACCTTGGAGCCCCCGTGGGTGACTTCCTTGATCCAGTACGGATCCGCGTGCAGGCCGCGGGCCGCGAAGGTGGCGTACGCCTCGGCCATGTCCAGCGCGCTCGGCGGCGCGACACCGAGTGCCATCGTCGGGGTCGGCTCGAACGAGCCCAGGTCCGGCGGCAGACCGGCGTCGATCGCGGCCTTCTTGACCTTCTCCGGCCCGACATCGGCGGCGAGTTGGAGGAAGACGGTGTTCACCGACTTCTCCATGGCTCTGGTGATCGGGACCGGGCCGTAGTCGACGTCACCCTCGTTCGGCGCCAGATACTCCTTGCCGGACTTGTCGTCCTTGAAGATCTGACCGTTCTGCAGCTTGATCGGGATCTTGCTGTCGCCGTTGTACATGCTTTCCGGGCCGATCGGTTTCGCGTCCGCCCCGCCGTCGCGCAGCGCCGCCGCGAGCACGAACAACTTGAACGTCGAACCGGCCTGGATGTCGCGTCTGACCGCGTCGTTGTACTCCTGCTGGACGAAGTCCGGACCGCCGTAGAGGGCTACCACCGCCCCGTCGCCGGGGACCACCGAGGCCAGGCCGGTGCGGATGTAGCGGTCCGCCTCGTTCTTTTCCGGTTTCAGCTCGGAGGTCAACTGGTCCTTGACCGCCGCGACCGCCGCGTCCTGCTTGGCCTTGTCGAACGTGGTGACGATCTTGAAGCCGCCGCGCGCGAGTTCGGCCTCGGGGATCACGTTGTTGGCCTTGAGGTACTGGTCGGTCACCTTCATCAGGTATCCGGCCTGGCCGGCCTTGTTCGCGGCCGGCTTGGGCTTGATCGGCATCGGGAACTGGAGCGTGTCGCGTTCCGCCTTGGTCAGCCAGCCCTCCTTGACCATGCCGTCCAAGGCGTAGGCCCAGCGCCCCTTGACCTTCTCGATCTGACCGGGGAACTCGATCACGTCGTAGATGCCGGGCGCGTTGAGCAGGGTCGCCAGATAGGCGCCCTCGGCCACGTTCAACTCGCCGACGTTCTTGCCGTAGTAGGCCTGCGCGGCGGCCTGGATGCCGTACGCGTTGCGGCCGTAGAAGGCGGTGTTGAGGTAACCGACGAGGATGTCGTCCTTGCGCATCTGCCGGTCGACCTTGAGCGCGATGAAGATCTCGCTGAACTTGCGCTTGAAGGTGCGTTCCTGGGTCAGATAGGTGTTCTTGACGTACTGCTGGGTGATCGTGGAACCACCCTGCGTGTCACCACCCTTGACCATGGTGACCCCGGCGCGCAGCAGGCCCTTCGGCGAGACGCCCGAGTCGCTGTAGAACGACCGGTTCTCCGCCGCGATCACGGCCCGCTGTACGTGCTTGGGGATCTGGTCCACCGTCACGTTCTGCCGGTTGACCTGACCGGTCCGACCGATCTCGGTCTTCCCGTCGGCGTAGTAGTAGATGTTCGACTGATACGTCGTGTTCGCGTTCGGGTCCGGCACCTTGACCATCGCGTACGCCAGGGCCGCCAGGCCCATGATCGACGCGAGGAAGAACAGGATCATCGCCAGGATCTGCTTGAAGGACGGCAACCAGCGGCGCACGCCGGTCTTGCCGTACCTCGGGTAGTCGATGAACCGCTTCTTCCGGGGCGGACCGGCGTTGGCCCGTGATCGGCCGCCGGCCGCGGTGCCGTTGGCGGCGCGTCGACCGCCCCCGCGGGCGGCCGCTCGGGCCTCCACACGCGAGAGCGGGCGCTCCTCGTCGTCTCCTCCCGGCCCGGCGGGCAGCGACGAGCCGCCGGGCGGCGTCCCGCCCCCGGCGCCGGCCGCGCCCCCCGAATACGAGTCACCGCGCCCCTCGGGACGCGGCTGCTGTGATCTACGGCGATGTTCACTCATGCGTTCGCTACTCCTCGGCCGTACGACGCGGAGGTCGGACGCACGGGTCGTGGCTCTCCGCTCCCCAGGACGCACGCGCGAGGGGGGCGGTTCCGCAGGAAGCGGGGCTTGAGGTACCACACGGCGGAACAGACTACGCGGAACCGCTTTCGCGACCTCACTGTGACCTGCCTGTGACCCGAGTCACCGGCGGCCGCCTTGCCACCACACGGCAAGGAGACCTATCGTCTCGATGTATCGGTTCGATACATCGGGCCGGTACATCGAGCCGGGGGCACAGGAGCCCCGGCCGGACGAAGGTCGGCTGCGACCGTATCCCACGATCACGGAGGGACCCACGTCCGGCCCGGTCAGCATGGATGGAGGAAGGCGATGAGCAGGCGCGGTGGCGTCCTCGAATTCGCGATCCTCGGCCTGCTGCACGACTCCCCCATGCACGGTTACGAACTGCGCAAGCGGCTCAACACCGTGCTCGGCTCGTTCCGTGCCATCGCCTACGGCACCCTCTACCCCTGCCTGAAGTCCCTGCTGGAACGGGGCTGGCTCGCGGAGGAGGTTCCGGAGGTGACGGCACTCGCCGGCAGCAAGCGATCCCGGATCGTCTACCAGCTGACGGCACAGGGCAAGGAGCACTTCCAAGAACTGCTGTCCGAGTCCGGGCCCTCGGCCTGGGAGGACGAGAACTTCGGCGTGCACTTCGCCTTCTTCGGTCGAACCGACCACGAGGTACGCATGCGTATCCTCGAAGGTCGGCGCAGCCGGCTCGAGGAACGCCTCGACCGGGTGCGCGGGTCGCTGACCCGGACGCGGGAGAAGCTCGACGGGTACACCCTCGAGTTGCAGCGACACGGCTTGGAGTCGGTCGAGCGCGAAGTGCGCTGGCTGAACGAGCTCATCACCGCCGAGCGGCACGCCGGAGCCACTCCGGACGCCGCCGGTCCCGAAACCCCGGTCGACGCGTCGAAGGACGCCGACCGGCTTCGGACCCCCACCCAGGACGTGGCCTCGGACCCGTCCGCATCCAACAACTGAGGTCGCCGGTTCATGGCGGCTTCGTCGAGATCACAGGGAGCAACCGGAATGGGTTCGGTTCGCGTAGCCATCGTCGGCGTGGGCAACTGCGCCGCTTCGCTGGTGCAGGGCGTCGAGTACTACAAGGACGCCGACCCGAACAGCCGCGTCCCCGGCCTGATGCACGTGCAGTTCGGCGAGTATCACGTGCGTGACGTCGAGTTCGTGGCCGCTTTCGATGTGGACGCCAAGAAGGTCGGCTTCGACCTTACGGACGCCATCGGTGCCAGCGAGAACAACACGATCAAGATCTGCGACGTGCCGCCGTCGGGCGTCACCGTGCAGCGTGGGCACACCCTGGACGGTCTCGGCAAGTACTACCGCGAGACCATCGAGGAGTCGACCGAGGCCCCCGTCGACGTGGTCAAGGTCCTCAAGGACCAGGCCGTCGACGTCCTCGTCTGCTACCTCCCGGTGGGCTCCGAGGACGCGGCGAAGTTCTACGCCCAGTGCGCCATCGACGCCAAGGTCGCGTTCGTCAACGCTCTCCCGGTCTTCATCGCCGGGACCAAGGAGTGGGCGGACAAGTTCACCGAGGCGGGCGTGCCGATCGTCGGCGACGACATCAAGTCGCAGGTGGGCGCCACGATCACGCACCGCGTGATGGCGAAGCTCTTCGAGGACCGCGGTGTCCTGCTCGAGCGCACCATGCAGCTCAACGTCGGCGGCAACATGGACTTCAAGAACATGCTCGAGCGCGAGCGCCTGGAGTCGAAGAAGATCTCCAAGACGCAGTCCGTCACCTCGCAGGTCGACCGTGACCTCGGCGCGGACAACGTGCACATCGGCCCGTCGGACTACGTCGCGTGGCTCGACGACCGCAAGTGGGCGTACGTGCGCCTCGAGGGTCGCGCCTTCGGTGACGTTCCGCTGAACCTGGAGTACAAGCTCGAGGTCTGGGACTCGCCGAACTCGGCCGGTGTCATCATCGACGCCGTCCGTGCCGCGAAGATCGCCAAGGACCGCGGCGTCGGTGGCCCGATCCTGTCGGCGTCCTCGTACTTCATGAAGTCGCCGCCGGTGCAGTACTTCGACGACGAGGCCCGCAACGCGGTCGAGTCCTTCATCAAGGGCGACATCGAGCGCTGACCCACCTCACTCGGCCGATCCGGCCGGGTGACCTCGGGTTGATCGAAGGCCCGGCTCCCGCCCAGGAGCCGGGCCTTCGGCGTGCCCGGGTCCGATCGGTGCCGGTCTCCGGTCCGCGTGCCGGGGCCGGCTACGGTGGGCGCCGTGGCCCTCATCCGTGATCTGCGCTCGTTGCTGAAGCTGCGCGACTTCCGTCGGCTCTTCGCCACCCGACTGACCTCGCAGCTCTCCGACGGGGCGTTCCAGGTGGCCATCGCGGGCCAGGCGTTCTTCTCGCCGGAGAAGCAGACCTCGGCGGCCGACATCGCGACCGCGTTCGCGGTCCTGTTGCTGCCCTATTCGCTGGTCGGACCCTTCACCGGGGTGCTGCTCGACCGGTGGCGGCGGCGCCAGGTGCTGGTGCTGTGCAACCTGCTGCGGGCGGCGCTGGTGACGGTGACCGCGGGCCTGGTGCTGCTCGGGGTGCCCGACCCGATCTTCTACGCCGCCGCGCTGGTAGTGCTCTCGGTGAACCGGTTCGTGCTCGCCGGGCTGTCCGCGTCGCTGCCGCGCGTGGTGCCGGCCGAGCGGCTGGTGACCGCGAACTCGGTGTCGCCCACGGCCGGCACGGTCGCGGCGGCGGTCGGCGGCGGGTCGGCGCTGCTGGTTCACGCGTTCCTGGCCGAGGGCTCCGGGGCGACCGCGCTGGTGATCGTGGTGTCAGGGGTGTTGTACCTGGGCTCGGCGGCGGTCGCGGCGACGATGCCGGCCGATCTGCTCGGGCCCGATCCCGATCGGGTGTTGCCCGGCGCGGGGGAGGCGCTGCGCTCGGTGGCCCGCGGGCTGCGCGAGGGGGCGGTGCACGTGTGGCGGCGTCGGGCGCCGGCGCACGCGTTGGCCGCGATCACCGCGATGCGGTTCTGCTACGGCGTGCTGACCGTGATGACCGTGTTGCTCTGCCGCAACACGTTCAACGATCCGGCGGACACCGACGGAGGGCTGGCCACCTTCGGAGTCACGGTGAGCGTCTCCGCGCTCGGCTTCTTCGTCGCGGCCGTGGCCACGCCCGCGATCACCACCCGGATCGGCGTCGCGCCCTGGATCGGCACCTGCGCGCTCGCGGGGGCGGTCTGCCAGACCGCGCTCGGCCTGCCCTTCGTGTTCGCGCCGATGGTGGTGGGCGCCTTCCTGCTCGGGGTGACCTCGCAGGGCGCCAAGATCGGCGTCGACACGATCGTGCAGACCACCGTCGACGACGCGTATCGGGGTCGGGTGTTCTCCGTATACGACGTGCTCTTCAACGTCGCGTTCGTGGGCGCCGCCGCCGTCGCGGCGCTGGGGCTGCCCGACGACGGCCGGTCCCCGGCGGTGCTGCTCGGGGTGGCCGGGGTGTACGCGCTGACCGGCGCCCTGTACACGCTGGCAGCGCGTCGCCACCCTCCGGTGATCGTGCAGACCGTCCCGGCGGACGACCGCCGGCCGTAATATCCCTTTTGATGCCGATCACGGCTTATTTCACCCGGCGGTATCCCCAGGAAATTACCTGCGGGTAGTGCATTACCGAGGCCGAGGTTCTAACCTGCACATCCAGCGACTTTCGGCACCTCTGGAGATACTCCATGTCCAATAACGCCGGTTCGGGTGAAAACGATCCTTTGCCGTACATACCGGCGTGGACCGAGAACACCCCGCCGCACGGGCTCCCGCTTCCTCCGCAGGAAGCGTCGATGCCGCATGCGCCCGTCGTACGCCGGGCACCGGTCGACGGGCGCGCGGCGCGCCGCGAGGCGGCCCGGCCGGCCCGGCGTGGGCGCGGGGTGCTGGTCGCGGTGCTGGCCGTGCTGCTGGTGGGCGGTACCGCCGCCGGGGGCTGGTGGTACGTGCAGAAGGAGGATGACGGGCCGCGCATCCACGAGGGCGACTGTCTGCGGGACAAGACCGGGATCGACCAGGACCCGGTGCGCTGCGAGGACTCCGCGGCCCGGTTCATCGTGGTCGAGCGTGTGCAGGGCACCACGTTCGCGGGCGTCTGCGACTCGGTACCCGGGGACCCCATCGCGTTGACCTCGGATCCCACCGTGGAGAGCTTCGTGTTGTGTCTCGCCGAGCGGAAATGACGCATCGCTCCTGCGATTAGCTCTTTATGCCCGTTATTCCGCTCACATTCGACCGGGACAAGGGGAATCCCCGCTGCGGGTGTCCGGCCGGAGCCCTAGTGTTCCGGACTGTCTCACCAGTCCCCTGCAACGGAGATCGTCCCCATGTCCAATCCCTTCCCGCCCGACCCCAACGGTCCCCAGCAGCCGAACCAGGGCTGGAACCAGCAGCCGGGTCAGCCGCAGCAGCCCCAGCAGGCTTGGGGGCAGCAGCCGGGCCAACCGCCGCAGGGTGGCTTCCCGCCGGGCGGCTACCCCCAGGGCGGTCAGCCGGGCTTCTACGGCGGCCCGCCGCCGCCCCCGCCGCGCAAGAGCAAGGCCAAGTGGATCGTCATCGGCGTTGTCGTCCTGGTGGTGGCGGTCATCGGCGCGGTAGTCGGCACCGGCGTGTTCAACAAGGACGCCGTCGACAAGGCGAATGTCGGCGACTGCATCACCGGCACCAAGAACAAGAGCCCGAAGGTGGTCTCCTGCTCCAAGTCGGACGCCGCGTTCAAGGTCGTCGCCAAGTTCACCGACACCTCGGACACCGAGAAGTGCAACACCGAGGAGATCGCCCGCAAGGGCTCGGTGCTCGGCCTCTACCGCAAGGGCTCCGACAAGGGCCTACTGTGCGTGACGGTCACCGACCACACCACCCCGGAGTCGTTCTCGGGCGTGCCCGGTGCCAGCACGACGTTCACCCCCTCCGTCATCGCGCAGATCCAGAAGATCATGGCCGACGGCAAGGTCAGCGACGAGGAGCTCGAGGAGCTGGGCGGGAGCTGAGGCAGCCCCCGCCCGAATCCGGTGGTGGCCCGCTCACGCGCTCCCGTGGGCGGCCCACCACTCCCGAAGCGCCGCGACCGCCGTGTCGTGGTCCATCGGGCCGTGTTCGAGCCGCATCTCCAGCATGTGCCGGTAGGCCTTGCCCACCAGCGGGCCCGGCGGCACGTCCAGCAGTCGCATGATCGCGTTGCCGTCCAGGTCCGGCCGGATCGAGTCCAGCTCCTCCTGCTCGGCGAGCTGCGCGATCCGCTCCTCCAGCGAGTCGTAGGCGCGCGCGAGCGTGGCCGCCTTGCGCTTGTTGCGGGTCGTGCAGTCCGAGCGGGTCAGCTTGTGCAGCCGCTCCAGCAGCGGCCCCGCGTCCCGCACGTAGCGGCGCACCGCCGAGTCGGTCCACTCTCCCGTGCCGTAGCCGTGGAAGCGCAGGTGCAGTTCGACCAGGCGCGTGATGTCGTCCGTGACGTCCTTCGGGTACTTCAGCGCCTTGAGCCGCTTGCGCGTCATGTGCGCGCCGACCATCTCGTGATGGTGGAACGAGACCCGGCCGTCCGGCTCGAAGCGCCGCGTGCGCGGCTTCCCGATGTCGTGCAGCAGCGCGGCCAGCCGCAGGATCAGGTCCGGCTCGCCCGGCGCCTCCAGCGCCATCGCCTGCTCGAGCACGGTGAGCGTGTGCTCGTACACGTCCTTGTGCCGGTGGTGTTCGTCCACCTCCAGGCGCAGCGTGGGCAGCTCGGGCAACACCCGCGCGGCCAGCCCCGTGGAGACCAGCAGTTCCAGGCCCTTGCGGGGGTGGTCGGAGCAGATCAGCTTGTTGAGCTCGTCCCGCACCCGCTCGGCGGAGACGATGTCGATCCGCTCGGCCATGTCCGTCATCGCCGCGACCACCTCGGGCGCGACCTCGAAGTCGAGCTGCGCGGCGAAGCGCGCGGCCCGCATCATCCGCAGCGGGTCGTCGCCGAAGGACGCCTCGGGCGTGCCCGGCGTGCGCAGCACCCGCGCGGCCAGGTCCTCCAGCCCGCCGTGCGGGTCGACGAAGGTGATCCCGGGCAGTGCGACCGCCATCGCGTTGACCGTGAAGTCTCGGCGGACCAGGTCGTCGTCGATCGAGTCGCCGTAGGAGACCTCGGGCTTGCGCGAGGCGCGGTCGTAGGCCTCGGAGCGGTAGGTGGTGATCTCGATCTGGTAGTCCGGCGAGTCCGCGAGCTTCTTGCGGCAACCGACCGTGCCGAACGCGATCCCCACGTCCCACACCGCGTCCGCCCACGGGCGCACGATCGCCAGCACCTGTTCGGGGCGGGCGTCGGTGGTGAAGTCGAGGTCGTTGCCGAGCCGGCCGAGCAGGGCGTCCCGCACCGAGCCGCCGACCAGCGCGAGCGTGTGCCCGGCCGCCTCGAAGCGACGGGCGAGGTCGTCGGCGACGGGGGCGACGCGCAACAGTTCGGTGACGGCGCGGCGCTGTACGGCGCTCAGTTCGCCGGTGGCCGGCGGGTCGTCCGGGTGGGGTGTGTTCTTGGCGTTCGGCACGGGAGACAAGGTTACGGGTCGAGGCCGCGGGTCTCGCGCGCATTACGCCGCAGCCGAGGCCGCGAGCGGGCCGCGCGATGGAGTGATCATGGCGTTATGGCGTGGCGCATGTCGCACTAAGCTTGGCGGATGCCTTCCGAGACCACGCCGCCGCGCCGTCGGCTGCAGGTGGTCGAGGAGACCTCGGCGGGTGGTCTGGTGGTCGATCGACTCACGTTGCGCGCGGCGTTGATCGCGCGCCGGGACCGACGCGGCCGGCTGTTGTGGTCGTTGCCCAAGGGGCACATCGAGAACGGCGAGAGTGTGGTCGACGCCGCGTTGCGCGAGGTCGAGGAGGAGACCGGCATCGTGGGTCGGGTGCTGGCCCCGCTCGGGGTGATCGACTATTGGTTCACCGCGCCGGACCGGCGGGTGCACAAGACCGTCCACCACTACCTCATGGAGGCGGCGGGCGGGGATCTGTCGGACGACGACATCGAGGTCGAAGCGGTGGCTTGGGTTCCGCTCGGCGCGCTCTCCGCGCGTCTCGCCTACCCCGACGAGCGGCGATTGGTCACGCTCGCCCCGGAACTGTTGGCGGACAGCGCGTGAGCGATGGACGGTTCCGATCCGGGACCCCGACGAACGTGCCCCGCGGCCGGCCGGCCGCCATCCTGATACTGATCCTGGCGCTCGCCGCCGGGCTGTTGTCGATGATGCCGCCGAACATCGCGCGCGCCGCCGACGGCGACGGGATCCAGGTCCTGATCACCAGGATGACGCCGGTGGCCAAGGCCGGCGGCACCATCACCATCGAGGGTCAGGTGCTGAACTCCGGCACCAAGACGATCGACTCGGCCGAGGTCGCGGTCCGGCTCCGCACCTCCGAACCGCTCTTCCGCAGCGGCATCAGCTCGGCCGAGGACGCCCAGTCGGGCGGCACCCTGCTGCGCGATCCCAAGCCGGTGACGCTGCGCAACCTGGCACCGGGCACGGCCCAACCGTGGACGTTCACCTTCCGCGCCGACCCGCTCGGCCTGGTCGAGGCCGGCGCCTATCCGCTCGCGATCGAGGCCAGGGCCGGCGGCAAGACGATCGGCGCGGCCCGCACCTTCCTGCCGTGGATCCCCAAGAACGGCCTCAAGGACGTCAAGAGCATGCGGATCGGCATGGTCTGGCCGCTGGTCGATCGGCCGCACCGGGACGGCACCACGCTCGGCGACGAGGCCCAGACGCCGGTCTTTCGCGACGACGACCTGGCCGCGTTGTTCGCGCCGGGCGGGCGGCTGTACGACCTGGTGAACATCGGCACCGGGATGAAGGTCGACTGGGTCGTCGACCCCGAGCTGCTGGACTCCGCCACCCGGATGGCCGGCGGCTATCGGGTCGCGCCGCCGGGCAGCCTGGATCCGGACAAGCCGAAGAAGTCCCGGGACGGCAAGACCCCGAGCGACGAGGACACCGCCAAGGCGACGCCGAACCAGATCGAGAACACGCTCGCGGGCGGCGGCGGCCAGGTCGCCGCCGGATGGCTGGATCGGCTCAAGACCGGCATCGGCGCCCAGCCGGTGATCGCCCTGCCCTACGCCGACCCCGACCTGGCCGCCGTCGCGCACGCGCTGGACGCGGGCAAGGCGGACCTGCGCCCGCAACTGAGCGAGGCCCAGGCCGAAGCCGCCACCGTCATGCAGCGCACGTTCGCCCGCCCGGTACGCAACGACGTGGCGTGGCCCGCCGGCGGCGCGCTGGACCCCTCGATCGTCGACCTCGCGATCGGGAACGGCGCGAGCACCGTGCTCACCTCCGGGGCGAGCCTGCCGCCGACCAAGGAACTCAACGTCACCCCCCTGGCGACCGCGGCCCTGCCGGGAGCCGACAAGGGCACCGCGCTGGTCACCGACCCGGACATCGACAAGACCCTGACCGCGGACACCAGGGCGCCGGGACAGAGCGTGCTGACCACCCAGCAGCTGCTGGCCGAGCTGCTGACCATCGCGCTCCAGGAGCCCACCCTCAAGCCCGCCCGCAGCCTGCTGATCGCCCCGCCGCGCACCATGGACGCCTCGCTGGCCGGCGTGCTCAAGGACGTCATGAACGCCTCGGTCGACTGGACCCACGGCGCCACCCTGGCCGAGCTCGCCGCCGAGCCCGCCCCGCTGCCCGCGCGCAAGCTCGCCGGCTACCCCAAGGACGTCCGCGCCGGCGAGCCGTCCGAGCAGTACATCGCCGAGACCGACAACCTGGTCCGGTCGATGCAGACCTTCGCCTCGATCCTGACCCGGCCCGAGCGGGTCACCGGCCCGTTCAACCCCGCGCTGCTGCGCCTGCTGTCGACCCAGTGGCGCGGCGACCCCCGGGGGGCGGACCGCTATCGACTCGGCGTCACCCGCGGCCTGCGCGAACTCGAATCACTCGTCTACATCATCCGCAGAACCGGTGTGACGCTCTCCGGCGAGGAGGGCAATATCCCGGTCACCGTGGTGAACAACCTCCAGCAGCCGGTCACCGTACGGATCGCGGCCGTCTCGCATCAGCCCAACCGGCTCAAGCTGGGCGACGCGACCACCGTGACGGTGCCCGACGGGCGCCGCCGGGAGGTGCCGATCTCGGCGAAGTCGGCCGCGAACGGCAAGGTCATGGTCGACGTCCAGTTGCTCACCCCGGACGGGAGAGCGGTCAAAACGCCCGAGTCGTTCTTCGTCAACACGACCACGATCGACGCGCTGACCCGCTGGATCATCGGCGGCCTCGCCTTCCTGCTCGCGGTCTTCTCGCTCCGCGCGTTCCTGCGCAAACGTCGGGAAGCGGCCCTTGCCCCGGACACGAACGGCGAGGATGGTGAGGACCGCGACGACGCGCCGTCGGATCCCGACTCTTTCGACGACACCGAAAACGACCGGCACGAACCGACCTCCGGGTGGCCGCCACCCCATCCCGTGGCACCCCACGCCGGCGGAAACGGACCGCCCGATCCGGCCGACCCGCGCGGACACACACCGTCGAGATCCACGACCGACCGCCCCGAATGAGAAAGTGGGCACCGGACACTCAACCTGACCGAGAAGACGAGGGCCCGCCCGCATGAGCGACCGGAGCGACGAACGTCAGCCGTACACCGGCGGCTCCGCCGAGCCGGACGACGGCGCGCACGACGATCCCTACCGGGGTCGGCCGCCCGCCGACCCGTACCTGCAGCAGTACGTCGACCCGTACGGACAGCCGGCCGATCCCTACGCCGCGCAGCCGCACGATCCGTACGCGCAGCCGGGCGACCCTGGCTACCACGACCCCAACGCGCCACAGCCGGGGTACGGCGAGCAGCCCTATCCGCAGCAGGGCGGCTATCCGGGCCAGGGCGGCTACGGCGGCGGGCCCGAACCGGTCTACGGGGATCCGTACGGCTCCGGGTCGGGTCAGGGCGGCTACGACCCGTACGCGCAGCAGCAGCCCCCGCAGCAGGCCGCCCAGGACGGCGGCGGCGCGTGGTTCCGGGACGAGTTGAGCGATCCGCCGGCGAACGACCCGTACGTGGGCGTGGACGAGCTCTTCACACCGGAGGCCCCGCAGTACTACGACCCGTCCCCGCCGTACGACCCGTCCGGGCAGGGCGGGCAGCCGCACCAGGCCCAGCAGTACGGCGGCGGTTACGGCTCGGGCGACCCGTACCAGCAGCAGCACCAGGTCCCACCGGCCCAGAACTACCCCCCACAGCAGCCGCACCAGCAGCCCCATCAGCAGCAGGCGCACCAGCAGCCGGTGCACCAGCAGGCGTACGTCCCGCAGCAGCCGAGCCCGCAGCAGGGGCAGGGCGGCTGGGGCGACTACGACCGGCCGGGCGGCTGGCTGATGGACCAGACGCTGACCGGCATCAACCTCGGCCTGGCCGGCGACATCGCGGGCATGCCCTCCTACACCGAGGCCTACCAGCGCTACGAGACCCAGCACCGGGCCGAGGCCGCGGCCGCGTCGATGTCCGCGAGCGCGGTCCTGGACGCCCCGCCGGTGCCGCTGAACCCGTCCACGTCGCCCGTCTACCGGATGCCCGGCTCGGGCGCCGAGGAGCGCATGGCCGGCATCCCGGTCGGCGGCGAAGGCAAGAAGGGCAGCAAGCTCGGCGGGATAATGCGATCCTCCGCCGTGATGGCGGCGGGCACGATCGTGTCCCGGATGACCGGCTTCGTGCGCAACCTGGTCGCCGCGGCGGCCCTGGGCACGGCGATCCTGGCGAACACCTACAACGTCGCCAACACGATGCCGACGCTGTTGTACATCCTGGTCGGCGGCGGCGCGCTGAACGCGGTCTTCGTCCCCCAGCTGGTGCGCGCGATGCGCCAGGACGACGACGGCGGCGAGGCGTACGCGAACCGTCTGCTCACCCTGGTCATGACGGTGCTGGCGGGGCTGGTGGTGATCGCCTGGCTGGGCGCGCCGCTGCTGATCCGGGCCTTCGCGAACTCGCTCGCCAAACACCATCAGGACTACGAGCTGGCGATCACCTTCGCCCGCTACTGCCTGCCGATCATCTTCTTCATGGGTCTGCACGTGCTGTTCGGGCAGATCCTCAACGCGCGCGAGCGCTACGGCCCGATGATGTGGACCCCGGTCCTGAACAACATCGTCATCATCGCCACGTTCGGCCTCTACATCTGGGTCGCCGGCACCGCGAAGAACACCGGGCAGAACTCGGACACCATCACCCCGGACGAGATCCGGCTGCTCGGCCTGGGCACGCTGCTCGGGATGATCGTGCAGTCGATGGCGATGGTCCCGTATCTGAAGGCCGCCCGGTTCCGCTTCCGGCCCCGGTTCGACTGGCGCGGCTCGGGGATGGGCAAGGCGCTCGGACTGGCCAAGTGGACGTTCCTGTTCGTGCTCGCGAACCAGGCCGGCTACCTGGTGGTGACCCAGCTCGCGACCGCGATCGACGTCAACGCCCGGGACGAGAACATCCAGTACGGCGTCGGCTTCACCGCGTACAGCAGCGCACTGCTGATCTGGCAGTTGCCGCAGGCGGTGATCACCGTGTCGGTGATGACCGCGATGTTGCCGCGGATGAGCCGGGCCGCCGCCGACGGCGACCTGGCCAGCGTGCGCGGCGACATCTCCTCCGGATTGCGCCTGTCGGCGGTGGCGATGATCCCGTGCGCGGCGATCTTCGTGGCGCTGGGCCGGGACATCGGCGGCTTCATCTTCGCCCCGACCGGCGAACAGAGCGCGCACTGGATCGGCTACATGCTGATGGCGCTGGGCCTGGGCCTGATCCCGTACTCGGCGCAGTACGTATTGCTGCGCGGGTTCTACGTGTACGAGGACACCCGCACGCCGTTCCTGAACACGGTCTGGATCGCGGGCGCCCAGGCCGCGTTCGCGGGCCTGGCGTTCATCGCGCTGCCCACCAAGTGGGCCGGTGTCGGCATCGCGGGCGGCTACAGCCTCGCCTACCTCGTGGGCGTGGTGCTGGCCGCGCAGCGGCTCAAGAAACGACTCGGCGACCTGGACGGCCGACGGGTGACCCGGACGTACACCCGGCTGCTGATCGCCGCCGGGATCGGCGGCGCCGCGGCGTTCTTCGTGGCCCGGATGTGCACCGGCCACTTCGGCTCGGCGATGGGTGGCTCGGCGATCGCCGTGGGCGCGGGCATCGTGACCATGTTCGTGGTCTTCTTCATCGCGGCGAACCGGATGCGGGTCGAGGAGATGAGCGCGATGACCGGGATGATCAAGGGTCGCCTCGGCCGCTGACCGCGAGCCCGTCCGGAGTGTCTACATCCGCCCGCCGAATCCCCCACCGGGAATTCGGCGGGCGGATCCGTGGGGGATGTACCACCATGGGCGAGTGAGGGTGTGCCGTGCGCCTGAACCGGGGTAAAGCTCCCGATACGCCGGTCTCGGTTTCCTTTCGGATCTTGTGACGAGGCAACCCGAGGCGCGGTCCGGGAGTCTCATGTTGTGTGGAGGTCGTCCCTGGCCAACGGCCGGAGATGGCTCACCTCTACGATGAGTACGCCGACGAGGAGGATGAGGCCGAGGTGACGGACCGAACCGCAGGATCCGTCGACCTAGCGACGGACGAGGCAAACCCCGTACCGACAAAGGCTTCTGATACATCGTCGGACAATCCGGTCGGTTCGGACGGCAAGGTCTCCGGAAACACCACCACGGTTCTGCCCGTCGGTACCGAGCCCGAATCCGATTCGGTCGAGGAAGTCGCGGCCGGCGCGGTCACCGAATCAGCGAACGGCGGCGCCGGGAAGGGCGATTCGCCCGAGACCGCGGACGCACCCGCCGCGGAGCTCCCCGCCGCCGAAGCCACGCCCGCCTCCGCCACACCCGCACCGGACGCGCCCGTCGAGGACGAACCGGTCACCCACAAACGGGCGAAGCGCAAACCCGCGAGGGCCGAGACCACGGCCGCGGACCCCACGCCCGACGACACCGCGACCGCGAAGCCGAGCGAGACCGAGCCCGCCACCCCGCGCACCGGCGTGGACGCCGCGGCGGACGCGCCGGATCCCGCCCCGGAACCGGCGCCGCCCCGGGTCGCCGTCAGCCGGGGCACCCGACTGGCCGACCGCTACCGGCTCGAACACCGCCTCTCCCAGAACGGCCGCAGCGAGACCTGGCGCGCCGTCGACGAGAAGCTGCGGCGCGCGGTGGGCGTGCACATCGTGCCCGCCGGAGGAGAGCACGGCCGCGCCGTGATCGCCGCCGCCCGCGCCGCCGCGCTGATGGGCGACCCGCGCTTCGTCCAGGTGCTCGACTGCGCCCAACAGGACGGCCTGATCTACGTGGTGAAGGAGTGGCTGCCCGACGCGGACAACCTCACCAAGGTCTTCGAGAGCGCGCCGCTGCCGCCGCACGAGGTCTACGAACTCTCCCGCGCGGTCGCCCAGGCGATGTCCGTCGCCCACCGGGCCGGCCTCTCCCACCTGCGCCTGACGCCGGAGAACGTGCTGCGCATGCACACCGGCCAGTACAAGATCGTCGGCCTGGCCGTCGAGGCCGCCCTGTACGGCCACGACACCACCGACGCGGCCCGCGACGACACCCACGCGGTCGGCATGCTGATGTACGCGGCGCTGACCCGGCGTTGGGTCGACGGCACCGAATACGGGCTCCAGGCCGCGCCGTTCACCGGCGGCAAGCTGTGCGCACCCGGCCAGATCCGGGCCGGTGTGGACGACACGCTGGCCGCGCTGGCGATGCGCGCGCTCGGCCACGAGGTCAAGCACGACCCGGCGTTCGAGACTCCGGGCGAACTCTCCGCGGCGATCGCCGCGATCCCGGAGATCCATCCGCCCGAGCAGGGCGAGATCGTCGGCGGCCCGGAGCAGGACGAGTACCCCGTCTACACGCCGACGCCGACCCGGACCGTCTACACCTCGGCCGGCTACGGCGGCGGCTCGAACGGCTCGGTCCGGCCTCCGATCGCGCCACCGCCGCCGCTGGGCGGCCGGTTCGGCGCGACGGTCAAGGGCGCGGTCGCGGTACTGGTGGTACTCGCGATCGTGTTGGTGACCTGGCAGGTGGCCAGCCATCTTGGCGACGGGGAGAAGAAGGAGGACCCGTTGAAGCCGCAGGGGGGCACCTCGTCGTCGGTCCCGCCGCCGAGCACCGCGGCCCCGACTCCGGTCACGTCGACGCCCAAGAACGCCCGGGAGATCTCCATCGGCGGCGGTTCGCCGACCCAGGCGGACGCCGCGAAGCTGACCATCGACGGGAACCCCGCGACCTACTGGCGCACGAACTACATGGTCGACGGCCCGGCGATCACCTACAACCGCAAGGGTTACGGCATCGTCTACGACCTGGGCGCGGTGCACGAGATCCAGAGCGTCGAGATCCAACTCGGCGCGGGTGGACCGCGCACCGACATGAAGCTGATGGCGGCGCCCGACGCGAAGTCGATGCCCACCTCCGAAAGCGCGTTCCGGGTCGAGGTCGGCCAGGCGTCGACCTCCGAGAACAGCCTGAGGATCACCGCGGCCAAGCCCGTGAAGGCGCAGTACGTCCTGCTGGTGATGACCGCGATGCCCAAGGTCGAGGCGAGTGTCGGCGACTACCAGATCTACAACGCCGGCTACCAGAACGCCTGGCGCGAGGTCACCTTCACCACGCTCGGCTGACCCGTCGCGACGATCGAGGCGAACCCCTCGCCAACCGGTGGCCGGCCCGTGCCAGGATGATCCCGGCACAGGGGGAGGTAGGCAGTGGGCACCGAGCAGACCGGATCGGCATACGCGGACGTCACCGACGCCGATCTGCTCTCCCGGCACGGCGGCGGCGACCCCGACGCGTTCGGCGAACTCGTCCGCCGACACCGCGACCGGCTGTGGGCGGTGGCCCTGCGCACCTTGGGAGACCGCGAGGAAGCCGCTGACGCCCTCCAGGACGCCCTGGTTTCCGCGTACCGTGCCGCGGGTCGGTTCGAGGGCCGTTCGGCCGTCACGACGTGGCTGCACCGGATCGTGGTGAACGCCTGCCTGGACCGGGCCCGGCGCAAGGCCGCCCGGCCGGCCGTACCGCTGCCCGAGGATCTCGACCAGCGACTGCCCGCGCCCGTGCACGAGGATCCGGCGATTCGCGGCGAGACCCGAGCGGCGGTGCTCGCCGCGTTGGCCACGCTGCCGGCCGAACAGCGCGCCGCGCTGGTGCTGGTGGACATGGAGGGCTATCCCGTCGAGGAGGCGGCCCGGATCCTCCAGGTCGCGTCGGGCACCATCAAGAGCCGCTGCGCCCGGGGCCGGGCCAAGCTGCTGCCGCTGGTGCGGCACCTGCGCGAGGCCGGACCACCCGGGGCGGATCGGGCACACGGGAACCCCGGAGCCGGACAATCCGTCCCATCGACGGACGGCCGCCCGAGAGCCGGCGGTCCGACTCCCGACACGGGTGGCACGAGCATGGAGGGAGGTGGCGCACGATGAGCGAGCACATCGACGTCGAGGTGCTGTCCGACCTCGTCGAAGGACTGCTCACCCCGGAGCGCGCGGCCGCCCTGGACGCGCACCTCGCCGAGTGCGCCGAGTGCCGCGACACCCGGGACGCGCTCGCGGAGGTCCGCGAGTTGCTCGGCGGTCAACCCCCCGAACCGATGCCGGCCGACGTGATCACGCGGATCGACCAGGCGCTCGCTCTGGCCGCGCTCCCGCCGCCGCGACCCGCCGAGGCACCCTCGGTGGGGATCCCCACCGCGGAACTCTTCGCCCTGCCGACCCCGGTTGCTCCGGTCCCGCCGTCCGCCCCGGCCGACGCCCGGACCGGGGCCGGCGACGACAACGTCGTCCGGCTCGACTCCGCCCGCCGGCGGCGCCGGCGCGGTCCGCTGCTGCTCGCGGCGGCCGCCGTGGCCGCGGTGGCCCTCGGCGTCACGGTCGTGGTCGGCACCGGTGGTGAGGACCGCGACTCGTCCGGCCGCCCCGCCGCCGCCAGGGACAACTCCGCCGTGTCCGCGCCCCAGGGCGGGGCCGGGGCGAGCGCCAAGGCCGGCGACCAACCGGGCGCGAAGTCCGAGGAACAGGCGCCGAGCCTGGAGAAGCCGTCCATCGCCGCGCCCCGCGAGTACACCGCCGCCGGACTGCCGCAACAGATCTCGCAACTGCTCCGCCGCGGCACCGTCCCGCCGACCCGGGAACTACCCGGGTGCGTCGCGACCGCGGTCGGCCCGAACGCGGCGCGAGCGCTGGCCGTCGACACCGGTACCTATGCCGGCGTCCCGGCCTGGGTGGTGGTCCTGGACGGCTCGAACGCCGGCCGGGTCAAGGTGGTCATCGTGGACTCGTCCTGCACCCGAGCGCACTCGGCGGCGCCTTCGAGCACGTTCGCGGGCTCGGTACTGCTGAGCACCGAGGTCGCCCGAGGGTGATCCCCGGCACGCCGCGCCCGCGGCGTTGGGACCCGGGAATGGTGCGCACCTAGGATCCGTTGTCGAACGAGACACCGCATCTCATCGGGGCGCGGGGCTCGCAGACCCGCACAGCCGACGCCGGTCACCGGCACGAGGCTCGACAAGGAACCAGGAAAGGCTCAGCGTGAGCGACGTCCGCAACGTGATCATCATCGGATCGGGTCCGACCGGGTACACGGCCGCCGTCTACGCAGCACGCGCGGACCTGAAGCCGCTGGTCTTCGAAGGCGCCGTCACTGCGGGCGGCGCGCTGATGAACACCACCGAGGTCGAGAACTTCCCCGGCTGGCCGGACGGCATCATGGGTCCGGACCTGATGGACAACATGCGCAAGCAGGCCGAGCGCTTCGGCGCCGAGCTGATCCCCGACGATGTCGTGGCCGTCGACCTGACCGGCGACGTCAAGACCGTCACGGACGGCGCGGGGACCGTGCACAAGGCGCACGCGGTGATCCTGGCGACGGGGTCCGCGTACCGCAAGCTCAACCTGCCCAACGAGGACGCGCTGTCCGGTCGGGGCGTCTCCTGGTGTGCCACCTGCGACGGCTTCTTCTTCCGGGACCAGGACATCGCCGTGGTCGGCGGTGGCGACTCGGCGATCGAGGAGGCCACGTTCCTCTCCCGCTTCGCCCGCTCGGTGACGGTGATCCACCGCCGGGACGAACTGCGGGCGAGCAAGGCGATGCAGCACCGCGCGTTCGCCGACGAGAAGATCTCCTTCGCGTGGAACAGCGAGGTCGCCGAGATCGTGGGCGACGGCAAGCTCACCGGCGTCAAGCTGCGCGACACGGTGACAGGTGAATTGCGCGACCTGGCGGTGACCGGTCTGTTCATCGCGGTCGGCCACGACCCGCGCACCGAATTGCTGAAGGACCAGATCGAGTTGGACGCCGAGGGCTACATCAGGGTCGACGCGCCGACCACGCACACCAACCTCACCGGTGTCTTCGCGGCGGGCGATGTCGTGGACCACACCTACCGACAGGCGATCACCGCGGCCGGCACCGGATGTGCCGCCGCCCTCGACGCCGAGCGCTACCTCGCCTCGCTCGCCGACGGCGCCTGAGGCACACCCGTCCGGCGGTTTTCGTTCCGCCTTCCCGCAGTCGAGCACAAGCCACCCGAGCAGACCGCCACCCGAGCACACCGAGGAGCAACCATGGCCGGGGCCACCACCACCGTCACCGACAAGACCTTCGACACCGACGTCCTGATGAGCGACAAGGCCGTGCTCGTCGACTTCTGGGCCGAGTGGTGCGGCCCGTGCCGCCAGATCGCCCCCGCCCTGGAGCAGATCGCGGAGGAGAACGCCGACAAGCTCACCGTCGCGAAGCTGAACATCGACCAGAACCCGGAGATCACCACCCGCTACGGCGTGATGTCGATCCCGACCCTGCACGTGTTCAAGGGCGGCGAGATCGTCAAGACGATCGTCGGCGCGAAGCCGAAGTCGATGCTGCTCAAGGAGCTTGCCGAGTACGTCTGAGCCGACGCGTTCCACGCACCGGCCGCACGGCACACGAGGGGCGCTTCCCGGAACCGGGAAGCGCCCCTCGTGCGTGTCAGGGCGTACCGTCGACCGGCGGGTGGGCGGCGAACGCGAGCCGCACACCCCGCCCGCTCGAGCCGGAATCCGGGCCCCGAGAGCCCCGCTCCGGTACGGGAACGGCCGAATGCGCGCGTACGATCGAGTGTTGCGTCAAAACTCGGGAGGACTCCTTTCCATGACCATGCAGCGGCGGTACCGACGCGGTGACACCGGCCCCGCAGTGGCCGAGATCAGGTCCAAACTGGTGCTGCTCGGCCTCCTGCCCGCCGGTGCCCACGCCGTCCACGGCACCGGCGACACGGACGGCCACGGCGGCTACGCGGACGCGGTGTTCGACGATTCCGTGGACCTGGCCGTCCGGCATTTCCAGCAGCAGCGCGCGATGACCGTGGACGGCGTCGTCGGCCCGGAGACCTACCGTCACCTCGACGAGGCACGGTGGCGCCTGGGCGACCGCATGTTGTCCTACTCGATCGGTCACCCGACGGTCGGGGACGACGTGGCCACCCTGCAACAGCGACTGCTCGACATGGGCTTCGACTGCGGCCGGGTGGACGGCATCCTGGGCCCGGCCACCGAGCGCGCCCTGCGCGAATTCCAGCGCAACTACGGACTCGGCGCGGACGGTACGTGCGGACCGGCCACGTTCCGAGCCCTCGACCGGCTCGCGCGCACGGTCGTCGGCGGCCAACCGCACGCGATGCGCGAGTCGGAGCTGCTGCACCGCTCCGGCCCCTCGCTGGCCGGCAAGACCGTGGTCATCGACCCGGGCCACGGCGGCACGGATCAGGGCGTGACGGCGCACGGGCTGACCGAGGCCGAGATCGTCTGGGACCTCGCCCGGCGGCTGGAGGGCCGGCTGTCCGCCCTGGGCGTGCAGGCGTACCTCACCCGAGGCCTGGACTCCGACGGCATCGGCGAGGAGGAGCGCGCGGCCTTCGCCAACGCCACGGACGCGGACCTGGTCATATCCCTGCACGCGGACCGCAACGAGAGTCCGCGCGCCGCGGGCGTCTCCTCGTACTACTACGGCAGCGGCAGCGACCGGTACGGGCGGCGCTCGCCGACCGGGGAGCACTTCGCGAGCCTGGTCCAGCGCGAACTCGTGGCGCGCACCGGCATGGTGGACGGCCGCACGCACGGGAAGGCGTGGACGCTGCTGCGGCGCACCAGGATGCCCGCCGTACGGATCGAGGTGGGCTACCTCACCAACGCGGAGGACGCGGCCCGACTGGCCTCGTCGGAATTCCGCGACCACGCCGCCGAGTCGGTGGTGGTGGCGCTCCAGCGGCTCTACCTGCCGCCGGAGGAGGACGTCCCCACGGGGATGTTGCGGCTGCCCGTCTTCACCTGAGCCGATCGGCCTTCGCCCGATCGCACGTCGGGTCCTCGGGTACGACCGGATCCACCGGCCGGCGTGAACCCCGCGGCAGCGCGTGGACCGGGATCGCGGGCCCGTCCGGCGTCCACGGCGTCGGGACCGGCCCTCGCGGACCCGGCGACCCGGCGAGCAGCCCGCCGACGAATCCGCCGACGGCACCCACTCCGAGACCTGCGACGACCCAGCGCATCGATCTCATCGCCCCTCCACGGGTGGTGCCGCGTTTCACGTGAAACGCGGCGCGAACAGTGACACCGCGCACGGCGGGCCGGACGACACGTTTCACGTGAAACACAAGCAAGGAAGGGGCCCTCGGTCAACGACCGAGGGCCCCTTCCCGCGTTCCTTTGCCGACTACGGGACGAGCAACGAGGTTTCCGTGCCGGCTGCGGACGTCGAATCCGCCTCCCGGTCCGCGTCCTCCGGGTCCACGTCCGCCGCGTCCGCCGAAGCCGCGCCGGCCCGAACGGGCCCGGTCTGACCGGGCAGTTCCGGCTCGGACAGCCGCTTGGCGAAGTGGTCGCCCTCGCCGGGTGCCATCGAGGCGAGGATGCGCTCCAGGTCCTCGATCGAGGCGAACTCGACGACGATCTTCCCCTTCTTCTGCCCGAGGACGACCTTCACCTCCGTCTCGAAGCGGTTCTTGAGCCGGTCCGCGAGATGGTTCAACGCGGGCGCGACGATCCGACCGGCACGCGGCTTGTGCGCCTTGGACTTGGCCGGACCCTCGTTGTTGATCGAGCGGGCGATCTCCTCGACCGTCCGCACGGTCATGCCCTCGGCGATGATCCGCTTGGCAAGCTTGGTCAGTTCGTCGGGTCGATCCTCCAGCGCCAACAACGCCCGCGCGTGACCGGCGAGCAACGTGCCGGCCGCGACCTTGGAGCGGACCTCCACCGGCAACTTCAACAGCCGCATCGTGTTGGTCAGATGCGGACGCGAGCGACCGATCCGGTCGGCCAGCTCCTCCTGCTTGCAGTCGAACTCCTCCAACAACTGCTGGTAGGCCAGCGCCTCTTCCAGCGGGTTGAGCTCGGAGCGGTGCAGGTTCTCCAGAAGCGCGTCGAGCAGCAGCTTGTCGTCGTCGGTCACCCGGACGATCGCCGGGATGTGGGTCAGCCCGGCCTTGCGGCAGGCCCGCCACCGCCGCTCGCCCATCACCAGCTCGTAGGTGCCCTCGGCGGTCGCCCGAACCACGACCGGCTGGAGGACGCCCACTTCCCGGATCGACTGGACCAGCTCGGCCATCGCGTCCTCGTGGAACACCTCACGCGGCTGGCGGGAGTTCGGCACGATCAGATCGAGCAACAACTCGGCGTACAGCGCGGCGGCGGGCGCGGGTTCGGTCTTCGGTGAATCCTGCACCGGGACCGACGTCGGCGACAGCGCCGACTCGTCCGTCGCTATCTCCGCCATCTTGCGCAGGGTCGCCGCAGCGGAGGACGAGGGCTGCAACGGTCGAGGGGGGATGAGCGATCCGAGCCCCTTGCCCAATCCCCTGCGTTGTCCGCTCATACTTCCTCCTTCGCCTTCGCCACGCCGCGCAGCGCCATCTCCCGAGCCGCTTCAAGATACGACAACGCCCCGGTGGAACCCGGGTCGTAGGTCATCACGGTCTGCCCGTAGCTGGGTGCCTCGGAGATGCGCACCGAACGCGGAATCGCGGTGGGCAACACCTCGTCCGGGAAGTGGTCGCGCACCTCCTGGGCCACCTGGGAGGCCAGCCGCGTCCGGGCGTCGTACATGGTGAGCAGGATCGTCGACACCGCCAGGTTCGGGTTCAGGTGCGCCCGGACCAGTTCCACGTTCCGCAACAACTGCCCGAGGCCCTCCAGCGCGTAGTACTCGCACTGGATCGGGATGACCACCTCGGCACCGGCCACGAGCGCGTTCACGGTCAACAGGCCGAGCGACGGCGGGCAGTCGATCAGGATGTAGTCCAACGGCTGCTCGTACGCCGCGATCGCGCGTTGCAGCCGGCTCTCCCGAGCGACCAGCGAGACGAGTTCGATCTCGGCGCCGGCGAGGTCGATCGTGGCCGGCGCACAGAACAGGCCCTCGACGTCGCGCACGGGCTGGACGACCTCGGCCAGGTCGCGGCCCTCGACCAGCACCTCGTAGATCGACGGCGTGCCCGCGTGATGGTCCACCCCGAGCGCGGTGGAGGCGTTGCCCTGCGGGTCGAGGTCTATCACCAGGACACGGGCACCGTGCATGGCCAGCGCCGCCGCGAGGTTCACGGTCGACGTGGTCTTGCCGACGCCACCCTTCTGGTTCGCGACCACCATGACCCGGGTGCGCTCCGGGCGGGGAAGCCCCTCCGAAGCACGGCCCATCGTCTCGACGGCCTGTCTGGCCGCTCGGGCGATGGGTGTGTCTTCGATACCGGGCGCCTCTGTTTCACGTGAAACGTCGATGGGGGCACCCACTCGGGGCGCCGGCATCGAGGCTGTCGGGTACTCGGACGGCAACGGTCCACTCTCCTCTCCTGCCGCGGCGACATGGGAACTCGGGCCGACGGAATGACCACGCACTGCGGCGGCACCCTCAGAGGGTGTCACGTTCCGGCGCGCCTCAGGTGAGTAGAAGCGTTTCCACGGAAGGCGTTTCACGTGAAACACGATCTCGGGTATCGCGGTGGGAGCACGCTCACGACACACCCCGAGCGGGCAGGAACGGCGTTTCAGCCGTCCGGCCCAACCCGGGACGGACTACTTCCCGGGACGCCGCCTGGTCGTCTTCGCGGCCCGCCGCGCCTTCGTCGTCTTGGACTCCTTGGCCGACACGGTGCCGATCCGCACCCGCACGACGGTGGTCAGCGGATCGACGATCCCGGCCCCGGCGTGCTCGACCCGCCACGAGACCGCGCCGAGCTTGCGCAGGTCCGCCTCGGACTCCAGCAGTTCCTCGGCCGCCGAGTCGCCCTTGAGCGCGAGCATCTCGCCGCCCGAACCGAGCAGCGGCAGCCCCCACCCGGCCAGCTTGGCCAACGGCGCAACGGCGCGCGCGGTGACCACGTCGGCGGCGGTACGGCCGCGCAGTTCCTCGGCGCGGCCGCGCAACACCTCGACGTTGTCCAGGCCGAGTTCCTCGACCACCTCGTCGAGGAACGTGGTGCGCCGCAACAACGGCTCGACGAGGGTGATCCGCAGGTCCGGTCGGACCAGCGCGAGCGGGATGCCCGGCAGGCCACCGCCCGAACCGACGTCGTGCACGATCGCGTTCTCCGCGATCAATTCGGCGACCACCCCGCAGTTGAGCAGGTGCCGCTCCCAGAGCCGGCCGACTTCGCGTGGGCCGACCATGCCCCGGCGTACACCGGGCCCGGCCAGCAGATCGGCATAGCGAATCGCGCGGTCCAGGTTGGCACCGAAGAGGCGGCCTGCCGCCTCCGGCGCCTCGGGCGCGCGCTCGTCCACCGGCGGATCGGGGGTCGTGTCGTCCTGACGTTTCACGTGGAACATCATCCCAGGAACGGCGCCGGCCCCACCTGTGATGCAGGTGGGGCCGGCGCGACGGTTTGCGGAAACGGATCCGTGGACCCGATCAGGCGGGCAGGACGACGACGCAGCGATTGGGCTCCTCGCCCTCCGACTCGCTGCGCAGTCCGGCCTCCGCGACGGTGTCGTGCACGACCTTGCGCTCGAACGGGGTCATCGGCTTGAGCTTGAGAGAGGTACCCGCAGCCTTGACCTCTGCCACCGCCTCGGTGGCGATCTCCGCCAGGTTCGCCCGCTTGGCGGCACGGAACCCGTCCACGTCGAGCATCAGCCGGCTGCGCTCGCCGGTCTCCCGGTGAACCGCCAGCCGGGTCAGCTCCTGGAGAGCCTCCAGGACCTCACCGTCGCGGCCGACCAGACGCTTGAGGTCTGCGCCGGAGGATTCGCTCTCGTCCCCGGCGATCACCGAGACCGACGCGCGCCCGCCCTCGACGTCCATGTCGATGTCGCCGTCGAGGTCGGCGATGTCGAGCAGGGCCTCCAGGTAGTCCGCGGCGATCTCGCCCTCCTGCTCCAGACGGCTGATCTCCTCCGCGGTGAGCGTGATCCGACGCGAGGCGGCGGGTGAGTCGACGGCGGGGGTCGTGCCTTCCGTCACAGGGGAACTCCTTTGTGGACGAGTGAGCGAGTCGTTGGGGTGGGCGGCGGCCGGCCCTTCGAGGGTGGTCACTTCTTCCTCGGATGCTTCCGGCTCTGGGTCTGCTTGCGCGGGCCGGCGTTACGCGCACCGGAGTGCGGGGTCCGCGCGGTCGAGCCCTTGACCGAGCCGTTCGACCGGGCGGTGCCGTTGCTCGCCGCGGTACCGGCTTCCGAGGTCTCCTCGGCGTCCTTGCCCGCCGCTTCCGCGTCCTCCCGAGCCCGGGCCTTGCGCTGCGACTTGGTGAGCCTGGTGGGCTGCTGGCGCCGGGCGGCCTGGGCCTTGAGCTCGGCCTGCTGGGCCTCGTACTCGGCGGCGTCCATCACCTTGCCGTCGGGAAGCAGCACCTTGCCCTGCTTGCGCGCCTTCTCCGCGAGCTTCTCCTGCCGCACCTTGAACGCCGGGCTGCCCGGGGTGGGGTTGCGGTTGATCACGAAGAGCTGCTGGCCCATCGTCCACACGTTGGTGGTCAGCCAGTAGACGAGCACACCGACCGGGAAGTTGATGCCGAAGACCGCGAACATGATCGGGAACGCGTACATCATCAGCTTCTGCTGCTTCGCGAACGGGTTGCCCACGAGCGAAGCGGGGTCGGTGTTCTTCGTCATCAGCTGGCGCTGAGTGAAGAACTGCGACCCGGACATCAGCACGATCATCACGATGGTGACGATGCGCACGGTGGTCAGGTCGGCCCCGAGGCCGGCGATCTTGGCCGCCGAGTCGGTGAACTTGGCGGCGATCGGCGCACCGAAGATGTGCGCCTGCTGCGCGCTGTTCACCAGGTCACGGTCGATCACACCGACCGTGCGGTTCTGCGAGATCCGCTGCAGTACGTGGAACAGGGCGAAGAAGAACGGCGACTGGACCAGGATCGGAAGGCAGCTCGAGAGCGGGTTGGTACCCGTCTCCTTGTAGAGCTTCATCATTTCCTGGGACTGACGCTCACGGTCGTCCTTGTACCGCTTCTGGACCTCCTTGATCCGCGGCTGCAGCGCCTGGAGTCCGCGGGTTGCCTTGATCTGCTTCACGAAGAGCGGGATCAGGCAGATCCGGATGACGACCACGAGGCAGACGATGGACAAGCCCCAGGACCAACCGCTGTCCTTGCCGAAGATCGGGCTGAACAACGAGTGGAATTGGACGATGATCCAGGATACGGCGGTATATAGGGGGTTAAGAATCCCCACAGTCAAGCTCCTCGGGCGGTGGTGTTCGCACCGGGCGCGGGCTCGGTACGGCCGGTGCTGGACGTCTGCTGCCGCTCGTGCGGCTCCGACTCCGAGCGCGACTTCCGTTCGGGGAGTCGCCACGGTCGGCGTGTGCGCGGCGGCACAGGATCGACACCGCCAGAGTTCCAGGGGTTGCAGCGCAGGATGCGCCACACGGTGAGGTAGGTGCCCTTGAACGCGCCATGGACGGACATCGCCTCATACCCATAATGCGAGCACGACGGGTAGAAGCGACACACCGGCCCCAGCATCGGGCTGATCGTCCACTGATAGACCCGAATGAACCCCATGAACAGGTACTTCACGCCGTCGCTCCCGGCTTGGCCGCGGGTCCGTCCGTGCGAACCGCGACAGGGCGCCCGGCCCGGCCCAGAAGCCGGTCGAACGCTGCGTCCAGATCCCGTGCCAGGGCGGAGTGCTCCGCCTGGGCAGCAGGTGGCAATGCCCGTACCACGACCAGGCTACCTGCCGGGAGCAGGGCCATCCGATCGCGTATGAGGTGGCGTAGCCGACGCTTGACGACGTTACGGACAACCGCGGGGCCGACAGCCTTGCTCACGACGAAACCCGCACGCGGTGGTGGAGCGTGCTCCACATCCGCGTGCGGGTCCTCTGCCACAGATTGGCGCAGGGTGTCCGGCTCGGACGGCCGTGCGGTCACCGGGGTGCGTTCGGACGTCACGAGCCCACTCGTCTCCTGGCGATGCAGGTGGACGACCAGGTTCGGACGGCCGGCTCGACGCCCGCGGCGAACCGCGATCGCGAAGTCCTCGCGCCGCCTCAGCCGGTTATCGGCAGGCAGCACGGAGAGATCCGCGAACTCAGGCGGAAAGCTCCGCGCGGCCCTTGCGGCGACGGGCAGCAAGGATGGCGCGACCGGCACGGGTGCGCATGCGCAGCCGGAACCCGTGGGTCTTCGCCCGGCGACGGTTGTTCGGCTGGAAGGTGCGCTTGCTCACTCGGGGGCTCCAGGATTTGAATCGTGGGCCGGCAGAAAAGACCGCCGGCCACCACCGTACGTCCGCATCGACATGATCTCGGACATGCGGCAGCGGTCGTCAGACAACTAGACCGGCCCACGGTACGTACCAATAGGCGACGGGGTCAAATGGGGGATCCGGGGCACGTCGCCCACCTGCGAAAACACAGTATCGAGCAGGCTGTACACAGGCTGTGGACAACGGGTTGAGCAGGTTACCGGGCGCCACTACCGTGAACAGGTGGGTCGGACCGGAGCGCTCGCTCCCGGGGTCCGGGACACTGGGAGCCCTCCCGAGACCTGCGTCGATGCAATGAAAGAGCGTGCACTGTGGCTGACATCACCAGCGACCTCGCCGCAGTCTGGGCACGGTTCCTGGAACGACTGGCCACCGACGACTCGGTCACGGCCAAGGACAAAGGATGGCTCCAGCGGACGCAGCCGCTGACCCTCTTCTCCGACACCGCGCTGCTGGCGGTGCCGAACGAGTTCGCCAAGGAAGTATTGGAGACCCGGCTCCGCCAGGTGGTCACGGACGCGTTGAGCCACGGTTTCGGCCGGCCGATCCGGTTCGCGGTCAGCGTCGAGCCGGGAGCCGGCGAACCCGAGCCGGTGCCCGAGCGGCACGACCGCTCGCCCCGGCACGACGACTACAACCCCGGCCCGTACGGACGCTCCTCCTATGGCGGCGACCGCTACGGCCGCGACGGTTACCCCCAGGAGCCTTACGGCCAGCAGGCGTATCGCCAGGACCGTGATCCGTACGCCGAGCCGCAGTACCAGCAGGACTACCCGCACGAGCGCTACGCGCCGGGACCGTACCGGGATCAGCGTGACCCGCGCGAGCAGCGCGATCCCCGGGACGGTCGGGACGGCCGTGAGCAGCGGGATCTTCGTGATCCCCGCGAGCCGCGTGAGCCCCGGGACACCCGCGATCCGCGCGACGCGCGCGACCCGCGGGATTCTCGTGATCAATACGGGTACGGGGGCAGCCCGAGCGCCCCCTCGGATCATCCGGGAATTCCGCCGTCCGACGGAACGCTCTTCGCGGATCGCGAGGACCTATTCGGACCGCCCGGCTTTTCCACACCGTCCGTCCACAGCTTTGTGGATAATTCGACACATCAATCCGGCGACAGAGAGCAGCCGCCGGGCGCCTCGCAGCCGCCCCAGCAGTCCCAGCCGCCCCACCAGGCACCGCCCGTACCACCGGCCGACGTGCCCGGCGGGCGACCGCTGCGGCTGGCCCGGCCCGGAACCGGGCGCGAGCACGGCGTGGTCGAACACGAACCCGCCGCGCGGCTGAACCCCAAGTACCTGTTCGAGACGTTCGTCATCGGGTCCAGCAACCGGTTCGCACACGCGGCGGCGGTGGCGGTGGCCGAGGCGCCCGCGAAGGCGTACAACCCGCTGTTCATCTACGGCGAGTCGGGCCTGGGCAAGACCCACCTGCTGCACGCGATCGGGCACTACGCGAAGAGTCTGTATCCGGGCACTCGGGTGCGCTACGTGAGCTCCGAGGAGTTCACCAACGAATTCATCAACTCGATCCGCGACGGCAAGGCCGACGGCTTCCGCCGGCGTTACCGCGATGTCGATGTGCTGCTTGTGGACGACATCCAGTTCCTGGAGACCAAGGAACAGACGCAGGAGGAGTTCTTCCACACCTTCAACACGCTGCACAACGCGAACAAGCAGATCGTCATCTCCTCGGACCGGCCGCCCAAGCAGCTCGTCACGCTGGAGGACCGACTGCGCAACCGGTTCGAGTGGGGGTTGTTGACCGACGTGCAGCCGCCCGAGTTGGAGACCCGGATCGCGATCCTGCGCAAGAAGGCCATCCAGGAGGGGCTCAACGCGCCGCCGGACGTACTGGAGTACATCGCCAGCAAGATCTCCCGGAACATCCGCGAGTTGGAGGGCGCGCTGATCCGGGTGACCGCGTTCGCCAGCCTGAACCGCCAGCCGGTGGACCTGCAGCTCACCGAGATCGTGCTCAAGGACCTGATCCCGGACAGCGCGGGGCCGGAGATCACGGCGACCACGATCATGGCGCACACCGCCGCCTACTTCGGCCTGTCCGTCGAGGACCTGTGCGGCACCTCGCGCAGCCGGGTGCTGGTCACCGCGCGCCAGATCGCGATGTATCTGTGCCGTGAGCTGACCGACCTGTCGCTGCCCAAGATCGGGGCCCAGTTCGGCGGGCGCGACCACACGACCGTGATGCACGCGGACCGCAAGATCCGCTCGTTGATGGCCGAGCGGCGCTCGATCTACAACCAGGTGACCGAGTTGACGAACCGCATCAAGAGCTGATTCGGCGTCTCGAGACCGCTTCGTACCGGCCGGCGTTCCCCTTCGGGGCCGCCGGCCTTCGCATGTCCGATGTGACCTTCGTCTCATCGTCTCCACGGAGGCCGAGTTATCCACCGATCGGCGCCGACTTGGGCGTCCACACCATGGGGATGACGCGTTTGCCGTCGAGTTCCCCACAATGGCTCCGGGATCCTGGGGAAAACGCCGGCGAGCCGGCAGGTCAGGTTCCTGTGGTGATGTGGAGCGGATTCCTCCACAGACTGTGGATAACTTTTCCTTCGCGCGTCGTCCACCGCCGTGTTGTCTGGTTGTCCACGTCCCGTCCACCGAAATTCCGAGCTTGTCCCCAGGTTGTCCACGGATCTGTCCACAGTCGGGCCGGTTTCACCCCTTACGGTGAATCCCGTGCCGAGCGGCGTCCGCAGAGGGTGGGGACAAGTGGCCCTCAACCTGGGGATTGACTGGGGACAAGTACGGGTACGGCTGGGGACGGCCTGTGGAGCCAATTCGGGCATCCACAGACACAGGGGGTTTATCCACTGGTCCACCCACACCTCGAAGTGGACAAAAAACAGCCTCTGACCTGTGCATATACCGGTTATCCACGGTATCCACACCCCCTACTACTACGACCACACGGAGTTCAAGAGAGATCCACGGAAAACGGTCGGGTCGGCCCGAATCTGTGGACTGCGGGTTTGCCGGGGGCTGCGCGGGCTGTCGGCCCGGTGCGTCAGACTGTGTCCCGGTGGTAGGCCCCGACGGCCCGGCACCGATGCCGAACCAACGAACGGCAGACAGACGACAGACAGACGGCCGGTAACGGCAGGAGGCGGTGAACCGGTGAAGTTCCGGGTCGAGCGTGACGTTCTCGCTGATGCGGTGGCGTGGACCGCGCGGAGTCTCCCGGCGCGGCCGGCGGTTCCCGTCCTCGCCGGATTGCTCCTGGAAGCGGCGGACCAGCGACTGACGCTGTCCAGCTTCGACTACGAGGTCTCCGCCCGAGGCGGCGTCGAGGCCGAGATCGACGAACCGGGCCGGGTGCTGGTGTCCGGGCGACTGCTCGCCGACATCTCCAAGAGCCTGCCGAACCGCCCCGTCGAGGTGTCCACCGACGGCTCCAAGGTGACCGTGGTCTGCGGCAGCGCCCGATTCACCCTGCCCACCCTGCCTGTGGAGGACTACCCGGCGCTGCCGGAGATGCCCACCGCCGCCGGGACGGTCGAGGGGGACGTGTTCGCCGCCGCCGTGGCCCAGGTGGCCATCGCGGCCGGCCGCGACGACACGCTGCCGATGCTGACCGGCGTCCGGGTCGAGATCGAGGGCGACCTGGTCACCCTCGCCGCCACCGACCGATACCGGCTCGCGGTCCGCCAGTTCCACTGGAAGCCCGAGGCCGACGGCCTCTCCTCGGCGGTCGCCCTGGTGCCCGCCAAGACCCTCAACGACACCGCCAAGTCGCTGACCCAGGGCGACAGCGTGCAGATCGCGCTCTCCGGGGACAAGATCGGCGAGGGCATGATCGGCTTCGAGGGAGCCGGTCGACGCACCACCACGCGGTTGCTCGAAGGCGAATTCCCCAAGTACCGGGCGCTGTTCCCGGAGCAGTCGGAGACCGTCGCGACGGTGGAGACCGCCCCGTTCGTGGACGCCGTCAAGCGCGTGTCCCTGGTCGCCGAGCGCAACACCCCCGTGCGGTTGTCGTTTTCCGACGGTCGGCTGGTGCTCGAAGCCGGCTCCGGCGACGAGGCGCAGGCCTCCGAGGCGATCGACGCGACGCTGGAGGGCGAGGAGATCTCGATCGCCTTCAACCCGACGTTCCTGCTCGAAGGGCTCAGCGCGATCGGCTCCCCGGTCGCCCAGATCTCCTTCACCACGTCCACCAAGCCGGCCGTGATGACCGGCAAGCCGGACGTCGAGGCCGAGGCCACCGACGAGTACCGCTACCTGATCATGCCGGTGCGCCTGTCCGGCTGACGCCGGGCCGCGGCCGAACCGGGCACGATCCACACCCGGGTTCGGCCGCGACCACCGTGCATGACCCCGCAGCAGCACGGGCAACCGCTACCCGCGTACCGTCGACGCGGTGAAAAGCCCCCACAAGGGGTGTGGAAGCGGCCTCGGTGGTGCCCCACCCGGCATCGCAGCAGCGAACGAAGGATTTCAGGATGCAGCTCGGACTCGTCGGCCTCGGCAAGATGGGTGGCAACATGCGCGAGCGTCTGCGGCGCGCGGGCCACACGGTCGTGGGCTACGACCGCAACCCGGACGTCGCGGATGTGCACAGCCTCAAGGAACTTGTGGACGCGCTCCCCGAGCCGCGCGTGGTGTGGGTGATGGTGCCGGCGGGCGCGGCCACCCAGGCCACGGTCGACGAGCTCGGCGAACTGCTGTCCCCCGGTGACGTGGTCGTCGACGGCGGCAACTCCCGCTGGACGGACGACATCAAGCACGCCGAGGCGCTGGCCGCGAAGAACATCGGCTTCGTCGACTGCGGTGTCTCCGGCGGCGTTTGGGGTCGCGACAACGGCTACGCGCTGATGTGCGGCGGCGACGCCGCGAACATCGCGAAGGTCCAGCCGATCTTCGACGCGCTCAAGCCCGAGGGTCCGGCGGGCTTCGTGCACGCGGGCAAGGTCGGCGCCGGGCACTTCGCGAAGATGGTGCACAACGGCATCGAGTACGCGCTGATGCAGGCCTATGCCGAGGGCTGGGAACTGCTGGAGGCGGCCGACGTGGTCACCGACGTGCGGGAGGTGTTCCGCAGTTGGCAGGAGGGCACGGTCATCCGCTCGTGGCTGCTCGACCTGGCCGTGCGCGCGATGGACGACGACGAGCACCTGGAGGGCCTGCGCGGCTACGCGGAGGACTCCGGCGAGGGTCGCTGGACCGTGGAGGCGGCGATCGACCACGCGGTCCCGCTGCCCGCGATCACCGCGTCGCTGTTCGCCCGGTTCGCCTCCCGTCAGGACGACTCGCCGCAGATGAAGATGGTCGCGGCGCTGCGCAACCAGTTCGGTGGCCACGCGGTCACCGCCGCGTCGACGCACAAGGGGGCCGACGCCCCGGGTGCCGACACCACGCCGCCGAAGGAGGCCGACGCGGGCTGATCGCCGGCCCGCCCGCCCATGCATGTAGCGCACCTTTCACTCGTCGACTACCGGTCGTACGCCCGGGTCGAGGTTCCCCTCGAACCGGGCGTGACCGCGTTCGTGGGGCCCAACGGCCAGGGCAAGACGAACCTCGTCGAGGCGATCGGATACCTGGCCACCCTCGGCAGCCACCGGGTCGCCTCCGACGCGCCCCTGGTCCGGCTCGGCGCCGAGCGGGCGTACGTACGGGCCAGCATCGTCCGCGAGGACGGCCGCAGCGCGCTGGCCGAGTTGGAGATCAATCCCGGCAAGGCCAACCGCGCCCGGATCAACCGCTCGGCCGCGACCAGGCCTCGCGACCTGCTCGGCCTGCTGCGCACCGTGCTGTTCGCGCCGGAGGACCTGGCGCTGGTCAAGGGCGACCCGGGCGAACGCCGCAGGTTCCTGGACGAGTTGCTGACCGCGCGCACCCCGCGCCTGCTCGGCGTGCGCCAGGACTACGACCGGGTGCTCAAGCAGCGCAACACGCTGCTGCGCACCGCGGCCCTGGCCCGGCGGGCGGGCGGCGGTCGCAGCGGAGCGTTGAGCACGCTGGACGTGTGGGACGAGCACCTGGCCGCGACCGGCGCCGAACTCACCTGTGCCCGGCTCGATCTGGTCGCCGCGCTGCAACCGCTGGTGGACAAGGCCTACGACGCGTTGTCCACAGGCGGTGGACCGATCGTCCTGGACTACCGCAGTTCGATGTCGGAGGATCCGCTGCCCACCGACCGGGCCGGCGTGCACGCGGTGCTCACGGCGGCGATCGCGGCGGGCCGGGCGGCGGAGGTGGAGCGCGGCCAGACGCTGATCGGCCCGCACCGCGACGATCTCGTCCTGCGCCTGGGCCCGCTGCCCGCCAAGGGCTACGCCAGCCACGGCGAGTCCTGGTCGTACGCGCTGGCGCTGCGGCTGGGCTCCTACGAACTGCTGCGCGCGGACGGCGGCGAGCCGGTTCTGGTGCTCGACGACGTGTTCGCCGAGCTCGACGTCACGCGGCGGGCGCGGCTCGCGGAGATGGTCGCGCACGGCGAGCAGGTGTTGGTCACGGCCGCCGTGGCCGAGGACGTGCCGGCCGCGCTCTCGGGCGCGCGCTACGACGTCGCCGCGGGCGAGGTTCGGAGGGTCGGGGATGAGTGACGAGGCCCACATCCCGCCCGCCGGCGGCCCCGGGCGGGCCGAGCAGCCGCCCGCCGAGCCGACTCGCGGGATCGACCTGGCCCGCGCGGCGCTGACTCAGGCCCGGGCCCAGGCGCGGACCCGCCACGACGTTCGACAGGACCAGGCACAGGCCCGACGTGGCTTGAAACGCAGTGGTTCCGGTCCCGACGATCGCGACCCCCAGCCGCTGCGGCAGATCATGGGGCGCCTGGTCACCGAGCGCGGCTGGCAGACCCCGGCGGCGGTGCACGGTGTCCTGCAGCGCTGGCCGGAAATCGTCGGACCGGCGCTGGCGGCAAACTGCCGCCCGGAGCGCTTCGAGGACGGCGAACTGGTCGTTCGCGCCGAATCCGACAACTACGCGACCCACGTGCGGTGGCTCGCGCCGAAACTGCTGGCCCGGCTCAACCAGGAACTCGGCGATGGCACCGTCACGTTCATCCGGGTCCTGGGACCGGCGCAGGAACGCCGCCGGGGACAGTGGCGCGCGCAGCCCTAGTCGGTTTTCGGCCATGGGTGATCGGGCTCGCGCCCGCCCGTGGGCGGGCCGCGGCGCCCATGACCGCCGCCGACCGGGGCGATGTGTCCGGTGTCATACCGGTCTGACACGCTGTTACCGTCCGAGTCGGTCGCGCCGCGTGGACAGGCATGAGAGCGATTCGGGACCCCGGGGCAAGTAGGGGGACATGCGACAGGGCACATCAGGGCGCCACACGCGGACACAGGCCCCTTGGGAACCCATCTTTGTGTCGCCCCGACCGGTAGACTGAACCAGCAATACCGCTCATGCGGATCCTGTTTCGACTTCCGCGGCTCCGTGCCCGGGGGCGTGTCGGGCCGGCCGGCCGGTCGTCCGACGCTCCCTGCCGATCCTGCTCCCGGGCAGGGAGCCGTGCTGTGCCAGAAAGGGCGCTTCGTGGCCGATTCCGGCAACCCCAAGGAGAATGACGTGGCCGGCTCGCCGGAAACCTCTGCCGCGAGCAACTCGGCGTCGTACGGCGCGAGTGACATCCAGGTCCTGGAGGGCTTGGACGCGGTCCGGAAGCGCCCGGGCATGTACATCGGTTCCACCGGTGAGCGCGGCCTGCACCACCTGGTCTACGAGGTGGTGGACAACTCGGTCGACGAGGCCCTCGCGGGGCACGCGACGCACATCGAGGCGACCATCCTCGCCGACGGCGGCGTGCGGGTGGTCGACAACGGGCGTGGCATCCCCGTCGACATGCACCCGGTCGAGAAGAAGCCCGCGGTCGAGGTCGTGCTGACCATCCTGCACGCGGGCGGCAAGTTCGGCGGCGGCGGCTACTCGGTCTCCGGCGGTCTGCACGGCGTCGGTGTCTCCGTGGTCAACGCGCTGTCCTCGCGCCTGGCGGTGGACATCCGCCGCGACGGCTACCGCTGGACGCAGGACTACAAGCTGGGCACGCCCACCGCGCCGCTGGAGCGGCACGAGGCGACCGACGAGACGGGCACCCAGGTCACCTTCTGGGCCGACGGGGACATCTTCGAGACGACCGTCTACTCGTTCGAGACGTTGTCCCGGCGCTTCCAGGAGATGGCCTTCCTCAACAAGGGCCTGACCATCTCGCTCACCGACGAGCGCCCGGACCACGTGGACGAGAAGGGCGAGCAGCTCTCGGTCACGTACCACTACGAGGGCGGCATCGCCGACTTCGTGCGCTATCTCAACTCGCGCAAGGGCGAGCTGGTGCACCCGTCGGTGATCGACATCGAGGCCGAGGACAAGGGTCGGACCATCTCGGTGGAAGTCGCGATGCAGTGGAACTCGCAGTACACCGAGGGTGTGCACAGCTTCGCCAACACGATCCACACGCACGGCGGCGGCACCCACGAAGAGGGCTTCCGGTCCGCGCTGACCGCGTTGATCAACCGTTACGCGCGGGAGAAGAAGCTGCTCAAGGAGAAGGACGAGAACCTCGCCGGCGAGGACATCCGCGAGGGTCTGACCGCGATCATCTCGGTCAAGCTCGGCGACCCGCAGTTCGAGGGCCAGACCAAGGACAAGCTGGGCAACACCGAGGCCAAGACCTTCGTACAGCGGGTCGTGCACGAGCACCTCACCGACTGGCTCGACCGCAACCCCGCCGAGGCCGCGGACATCATCCGCAAGTCGATCCAGGCCGCGACCGCGCGCATGGCGGCTCGCAAGGCACGCGACCTGACCCGGCGCAAGGGTCTGCTGGAGACCGCGTCGCTGCCGGGCAAGCTCAGCGACTGCCAGAGCAACGACCCGTCCAAGTGCGAGATCTTCATCGTCGAGGGCGACTCGGCCGGTGGTTCGGCCAAGTCCGGCCGCGACCCGATGTACCAGGCGATCCTGCCGATCCGCGGCAAGATCCTGAACGTCGAGAAGGCCAGGATCGACAAGATCCTGCAGAACACCGAGGTCCAAGCGCTCATCTCGGCCTTCGGCACCGGTGTGCACGAGGACTTCGACATCGAGAAGCTGCGCTATCACAAGATCATTTTGATGGCGGACGCCGACGTCGACGGTCAGCACATCAACACCCTGCTGCTGACCTTCCTGTTCCGCTTCATGCGCCCGCTGGTCGAGGCCGGACACGTGTACCTGTCGCGCCCGCCGCTCTACAAGATCAAGTGGAGCCGGGACGACTTCGAGTACGCCTACTCGGACCGCGAGCGCGACGCGCTGCTCGAACTGGGCCGACAGGCCGGCAAGCGCGCCAAGGACGACTCGATCCAGCGCTTCAAGGGTCTCGGCGAGATGAACGCCGAGGAGCTGCGGGTGACCACGATGGACATCGACCACCGAGTCCTGGGCCAGGTCACGCTCGACGACGCGGCGCAGGCCGACGAACTGTTCTCGGTGCTCATGGGCGAGGACGTCGAGGCCCGCCGGTCGTTCATCCAGCGCAACGCCAAGGACGTCAGGTTCCTGGACATCTGACCAGCCGGGGGGATCCGCCGCGGCGCGGATGTCCACACCCGAGTCGGCCCCACGCCACACCTCGAAAGGACTTTGACCAGCAATGGCCGAAGAGAACACCCCGGCGCCCGAAGGCGACCCGGCGGACGCGGTGAACAGTACCGGCGGTCTGCGGATCGAGCCCGTCGGGCTCGAGACCGAGATGCAGCGCAGCTATCTCGACTACGCGATGAGCGTGATCGTCTCGCGCGCCCTGCCCGACGTGCGCGACGGCCTCAAGCCGGTGCACCGCCGCGTGCTCTACGCGATGTACGACGGCGGATACCGCCCCGAGAAGGGCTTCTACAAGTGCGCCCGCGTCGTCGGCGACGTGATGGGTACGTACCACCCGCACGGCGACACCTCCATCTACGACGCGCTGGTCCGGTTGGCCCAGCCGTGGTCGATGCGGATGCCGCTGGTGGACAGCAACGGCAACTTCGGCTCGCCGGGCAACGACCCGGCCGCGGCCATGCGGTACACCGAGTGCAAGCTCAAGTGGTTGTCCATGGAGATGCTCCGGGACATCGACGAGGACACCGTCGATCTCCAGGACAACTACGACGGCCGCAACCAGGAGCCGACGGTCCTGCCGGCGCGCTTCCCGAACCTGCTCGTCAACGGCTCCGCGGGCATCGCGGTCGGCATGGCGACCAACATCCCGCCGCACAACCTGCGCGAGGTCGCGTCGGGCGCGCAGTGGTTCCTGCAGAACCCGGACGTATCGGCTGAGGAACTCCAGGACGCGCTGATCGAGCGGATCAAGGGCCCGGACTTCCCCAGCGGCGCGCTGGTGGTCGGCCGACGCGGGATCGAGGACGCGTACCGCACCGGCCGCGGCTCGATCACGATGCGCGCGGTGGTCGAGGTCGAGGAGATCCAGAACCGGCAGTGCCTGGTGGTCACCGAACTGCCGTACCAGGTCAACCCGGACAATCTCGCGCAGAAGATCGCCGACCTGGTCAAGGACGGCAAGATCGGCGGCATCGCCGACGTCCGCGACGAGACCTCCTCGCGCACCGGCCAGCGCCTGGTGATCGTGCTCAAGCGCGACGCGGTGGCCAAGGTCGTGCTGAACAACCTCTACAAGCACACCCAGTTGCAGGACACGTTCGGCGCGAACATGCTCGCGCTGGTGGACGGCGTCCCGCGCACGCTCTCGATCGACCTCTTCATCCGCAACTGGGTGGAGCACCAGATCGAGGTGATCGTCCGGCGGACCCGCTTCCGGCTGCGCAAGGCCGAGGAGCGCGCGCACATCCTGCGTGGTCTGCTCAAGGCCTTGGACGCGATCGAGGAGGTCATCGCGCTGATCCGGGCCTCGAACACGGTCGACGAGGCGCGCACGGGCCTGATCGGGCTCCTGGAGATCGACGAGATCCAGGCCAACGCGATCCTGGAGATGCAGCTTCGCCGGCTGGCCGCCCTGGAGCACCAGAAGATCACCGCCGAGCACGACGAGCTGATGGCGAAGATCACCGACTATCAGGCGATCCTGGCCTCGCCGGACCGGCAACGGCAGATCATCAGCGAGGAACTCGCCGCGATCGTCGACAAGTTCGGTGACGACCGGCGCAGCGCGCTGGTGCCCTTCGACGGTGACATGTCCATCGAGGACCTGATCGCCGAAGAGGACATCGTCATCACCATCACGCGCGGCGGCTACGTCAAGCGCACCCGGACCGACCTGTACCGCTCGCAGAAGCGCGGCGGCAAGGGGGTGCGCGGCGCGCAGCTCAAGCAGGACGACATCGTCGACCACTTCTTCGTGACCACCACGCACCACTGGATCCTGTTCTTCACCAACAAGGGCCGGGTCTACCGGGCCAAGGCGTACGAGCTGCCGGACACCGGTCGGGACGCGCGTGGTCAGCACGTGGCCAACCTGCTGGCGTTCCAGCCGGACGAGAAGATCGCCCAGGTGCTCGACCTGCGCGACTACGAGGTCGCGCCGTACCTGGTGCTCGCCACCAAGGCCGGTCTGGTGAAGAAGACCGCGCTCAAGGAGTACGACACCAACCGCGCGGCGGGCGTGATCGCGATCAACCTGCGCTCGGACGAGGCCGGTGACGACGACGAGGTGATCGGCGCCGAACTGGTCTCCGCGGACGACGATCTGCTGCTGGTGAGCAAGAAGGCGCAGTCGATCCGGTTCACCGCCACGGACGAGACGCTGCGGCCGATGGGTCGGGCGACATCCGGGGTGAAGGGGATGAGCTTCCGCGAAGGTGACGAACTGCTGTCGATGAACGTGGTGCGCGAGGGTACTTTCGTGTTCACGGCCACCGATGGCGGCTTCGCGAAGCGAACCAGTGTGGACGAGTATCGCGTCCAGGGACGTGGGGGCCTGGGCATCAAGGCCGCCAAGATCGTCGAGGACCGAGGTTCACTCGTCGGGGCTCTCGTCGTGGACGACACGGATGAAATCCTCGCCATCACCCTCGGCGGTGGAGTGATCCGTACCCGCGCCGCGGGTGTCCGGCACACCGGACGTGACACGATGGGTGTGCAGCTGATCAACCTGGGTAAGGGCGACGCCGTTGTCGGCATCGCACGTAACGCCGAACCTGAGCCCGAGGCCGAGATCGACCCTGAGGTCGACGGGGCCGAAGCCGGTGCGGCCGATGGCACGCACGAGCCGACCTCCACCGTCGAAGGGGAGGTCGCGCCCGGCGGGCAGGAAGGGTGACGCGTGAGCACAGACCGGAAGTCGGCCGGCGGGAGAGGCGAGCGCGCCGACCGGGGTCGGGCCGGCGGGCGCGCTGACAGCACGAGCCGTAGCGAGGCGGCACCGCCCCCCACGGGGCCGGTGCCGCCGAAGCCGGTCGCACCACCTCCCGTGAAGGGGACCGGGCCCGCCAAGGACGCGGCGGCACGTCCGCCGCGTCCCTCGGCGCCCACCCCGTTCACGTCCCCCTTCCCTCCCGCGTCTGCGGCGAGCGAGGGTACGGAGCGGCCGCCGGCCGCGGTCAACGGCACACCCGCCGCCGCCCGCCCGACGGCCGGCGGCACGATCACCACGCCGCGCCCGACCCGGGGCACCCCGGCCGGCGGGACTCCGTCGGCCGGTCACCCAGCGGGGCGGTCCATGGCGCAGCAAGGGCGGGTCGGGCCGGAGGCGCAGCCTCGACCGAGCGCGCGATCCCGGCGGGCCCGACTGCGGGCGGCGCGGGTGGACCCGTGGTCGGTGATGAAGGTCGGTTTCCTGCTGTCCCTGGCACTGGGCGTGGTGCTGATGGTCGCGGTGAGCGTGCTGTGGCTGGTCCTGGACGGCCTCGGCGTGTTCACCTCGGTGGGCGACACGGTCAAGGAGGCGACCCAGTCGGAGAACAACGCCGGCTTCGACCTCCAGCACTTCCTGTCCCTGAAGAACACGCTCTTCTTCAGCGGCATCGTGGCCATCGTCGACGTCATCCTGGTGACCGCGCTGGCCACTCTCGGAGCCTTCCTCTACAACCTCACCGCGTCCTTCACCGGAGGCATCGAGGTCACGCTGGCCGAGGAGGACTAAGGATTTTGGTGGCGGGCAAGCGGTGCGGTACTCTCTTCGAGCACGCACGCGGGCCTATAGCTCAGACGGTTAGAGCGCTTCCCTGATAAGGAAGAGGCCACAGGTTCAAGTCCTGTTAGGCCCACTCTCAAAAGTGCAGATCAAGGGCCCTTCCCCGTGTCTCGGGGAAGGGCCCTTGATCGTCTCGGGGCTCATATAGGGCCGGGTGACTCGGGCTGCTTGCCCCTCTTGCAGGTCGGCAATGACCGGTGATGTCCGCCCTATCGCAGAACGAGCGGAACGCCGATGGCGCGGGTCAGCTTCGCGACCTTCGAGGTCGATACTTCACCGAGACGCTGAACGATGGCGCCTGAGAGTGCCTGGTGACGAATCCAGTCGGGTGCTTCCTGAGCGATGTCCAGAAGGGTGCGGGTTGCCGAGTCCCATTGCTTGGCTTCGCATTGGGCGAGCGCGACGTCCAGGGCGTACCGCGACCGAGCCACGATGGGAATGTGGCGCGGAATGCGAGTGTGCTTGATCAGCTCCAGGGCCTTGCCGTTCTCCTTCAACGCCAGGGCCACGGTGACGGCTTGGATGCGCGCGTCGGTCGGGCCGAACCCGGTCTGGTAGTGGTTGACGTCCTGCCCCAGCCGGGCTGCCGCCGCGTGCCCCTGGGACAGGTAGTCGTGCGCCCTGTCGGGATCTTCGCAGCGTGACGCGGCCACGGCGCCGCGGATCATGAGCCGCCCGTAGACGGCCAGTCGTTCCGGGGCGGGTTCCGAGAATGTGGGTTGAATGCGAAGGGCGGCCTCCTCGCAGACGCGCACCGCGTCGCCCGGTCGACTGTCGCGCATGTGCACCCATGCCAGGGTCGCGGAGAGCACGGCGGTCATGAGTTCGTCGCCGGATTCGTTTGCTGCGTTGCCCGCGTACACCAGGGAGGCGAACGCGAGGTCGCGTGCTCCGAGAACGTTGGCCACGCAAGCGGCGGCCTGGTAGGCGTCGGCGAGGATCACTGCGGCTCGTTCCCGCTCGGGACCGGTCGACGCGTCGAAGCGGTTCTTCGCTTCGGGCAGCAGTTGACTGGTCAGTGAGCCGAACTCGACGTAGTCACCCTCCCAGTAGGCCGCCCACATCGTTGCCCGCACCGCTTCGAGTTCCGCAACGCTCCCGGGGTCGACGTCGACGTCGGTCAGGCCGAGGGCGCTGTTGTGCACGGCGCGCGACAGGGCTCGGACGACGTACCGCTCGGCGTGGCGCATGGCGCGGCGCGGGGCCTGCTCGCCGAGCAGCACGGACGTGTCCGTACCGAGGGCGTTCGCGATCTTGACCAGGGAGCCGACCGTTACCGTGCCGCCTTGCTCGACTTTTTGGATCAAGGAGAGCGAAACCCCGGCGGCTTCGGCCAATGCCAGTTGGGTGAGTTCGGCGCCGCGAAGGATCTTGACGCGCTCGCCGGACGTGTATTCGGACCAAGCCACCATGTCTGCCCCTGAGTAGCGATCGGACGCCTGAAGCCACTGTAGGCAGGGAGGCATGCCGGACAAGAGATCGTTTGGTCGATCCCGGGGGGAACTCCTACGCTCCGTGCGAGTAGCGGTGATACGACTCTTGGTAGTCCCACACGTCGAATGTTCACCGAATGTGATCACTCTGTCACGCTCGCTTTTATGGCCCTTCAAGGCAAGATCACCCGGAGCCCACACGATCAGCTTCGACGCTCGGCCTTGGCGGCCGCGAGTCGTGGACGCATCGAGCGTGTGAAAGTCGTGGTCTACGTGTCCACGCTCACGCCGGACCGTTCCACCGCGGCCCGCGCCTGCCGTGACTACGCCGAGCTGCATGACTGGCACGTTGAAGAAGTCTTGCGCGAAACCACGAACGAACCGCCACCGCAACGTCCCGAGTTGACTCGCGCGTTGTCCATGGTGGCCGAGCGAACCATCGTCGGCATCGTCACGGCGCACCGATCGATGATCTCGCCCGTCGACACCGATGGGACCTCCGTGGAAGAGACGTTGCGCCGTGCCGGCGCCTTCCTGGCCGTGCTTCCGCAACGGCCTGCCTGAACGGCGAACTCATGGATGCGGCAGAGGGAACGACCCACGCCGACGAACCCCCGGTGTCGCCGGGCCATGGGATCACGATCGGAATCCGACGCACCGACCGGGCGGGCACTCGCGAAGTGCCGAGTTCGACCCTGTTCGCCGGAATCACTTCGATGCCATGGCCCTGGGGAGATGGCGCGGCCATCGCCGAGCCCCCGTGCGCATGCTCGGCGAACTGCCGCTACCTGCACGCCGAATAGTGATCTGCCCTGATGTCGCCTCCTTTGGTCCGGTTGTGGCATCAGGGCGCGAGTTGTACCGGGCCAAGCCGCCGAGCTGACCCCCCACAGATCCCCGCCCGGATGCCTGGGGAAGAGCGTCCGGGCGGAGTCCGCACCATCCGAGCACTACCGAGAGACGAGAGGTAGGGCATATGGCACGGAAGGAAGTACCGCCGCACAAGGTCAAGCCCCCGAAACCGGGTGCCCCCGCGATCCGGCGCGCCGAGACCGTGATCACCGGCGGGAATCCCAACTGCAACCACGATTTCTGGCACTACAACCACGCGGACCGGTGCAAGCACTGCGGAGCGGTGCGAACGACTACGTAGGGAGCGGGAATCCGACCCCGTGACCGATGAAAGGGCGACATGAAACAGCAGTCGTGGACCGATCTCCCGGATGGGATCCGGTCCGCTGTCGAGTCGGTCATGGGGCCGGTACTCGAATCCGACGACATCACCACCTGGCACGGCTCCACCTCGTTCGTGGCCACGCTCACGACCGAAACCGGACGGGTATTCGTCAAGGGCGCGCCGACCGACGACGCCGAAGCAGCCGAACAGCGCCGCCGCGAAACGCTGGTTGCCCCGATCGTGACCGCGTTCGCCGCGCCGTTGATCGGACACGTCGCCGCGGACGGGTGGACACTGCTTCTGTTCGGCTACGTCAAAGGCGGCAACGCCGATCTGTCGCCGGATTCCATCGACCTCGGATATCTCGCCGCGACGCTGCGGGACGTTCAACGGGTGCGCCCGCCACACGGGATCGCCCTGCCGTCCCTCGCCGACCAATGGGCCAAGTACCTGAACGTTGAGCAACGATCGTTGCTGTCCGGCAACCACCTCCTACACAACGACCTTGTGCCGTCGAACGTGATGGTGCGGCAGGCCGGGTATACGAAGCAGGTCGTGTTGGTCGACTGGGGCCGCGCGGTTCTCGGCCCCGCGTGGGCGGAGTACGCCGGGCTGTACATGTGGCTGCTGTTCTCCGGCCATACTCCCGAAGCCGCCCGAGCATGGCTCGACCGATTCCCCGCATGGCGCATGGCCGGCCGCGCCGCCGTCCGGGCCTACGTCGCTGGAGCGACGGCCGAGTGCGAGACCGCCCCGGAACACGCCGCGCGGTGGGCCACGCTCCTGGATCCGTAGATACCGAACGCACGTATTCCACCTCACACCTCGACGTTCAGTAACCCGAACGCCATGGGGATGGCACGACAGCCCGTGATCACCCGTGGGTGAAGAGCGCCCCCGAATCGGGATCCGTAGCGGGCGGGGGTGCCCCTTCTTTCATCCCGCCCACCCTGAAGCGAGAGAGCATCGACCATGCCCCGTCGCCATGCCTGGACCGAACTACCCGAGTCGGTCCGGGAGAAGATCCGGCAGCACACCGGCCCCGTTCTTTCGATGCACGCCCCCGAGTTCGGCAAGTCGTCGGAGTTCTCGGCGACGCTCGAGACGCGGGACGGCCGGGTGTTCTGCAAGGGGGTTCGTGCGGACCGGCCGTACTCGTGGACGCACCGCAACGAAGCCGCCGTCGCGCCGTTCCTGCCCGTGTCGCTCGCCCCCGCGCTGCTGTGGAGTGTGGTGCAGGACGGGTGGCACATGCTCGGGTTCGAGTACGTGCCCGGGCGGTACCCGTCGCTGTCGCCGACGTCCGGCGACCTGGACGTGATCGGCGACCTGGTCGTCACGATGGCCGAGACGTTGACGCCGTGTCCCTCCGCCGCCCTGCACTCGATCGCCGACCGATGGGGCGCCGCCCCCGGGTGGGCTGCCGTCTACACGAAGTCACCCGATGACCTTGATCCCTGGGCGCGCGCGCACATAGGGGTGCTCGCGACGCTCGAACGGGGCGCGTTCCTTGACGGGGACACCCTCGTTCATTCCGATCTGCACCCGGCGAACATGCTCACCAAGGACGATCGGGTGCGCGTGATCGATTGGGCGTGGTCGGCGCGAGGTGCCGCGTGGATCGATGCGGCGTACGTGGTGGTCCGCCTCATGCACGAAGGCCACACACCCGAAGCGGCCGAAGCGTGGGCGATGCACGTGCCCGCCTTCGCCAAGGCGCCCGACCGGGTGATCGACGCGTTCGCCGCGAAGCTGTCCGGGATGTGGGAGTTCATCACCCGATCCCCCCGGGCACGGCCGCACTCCCGAGCACTCGCCGACACCGCCCGGGAATGGGCCCGATACCGGCTCGACTGACACCACGACCCGCGAACGAAGCGCCCGGGGACCGTCGCCTAACGGCCCTGGGCCGAGCCGATCAGCGATCCCTGAAGAGAAGCTGACAAGCCAGGACGGAGACTATTGCCCGCTTACGCGCATGGGTGCTCGGACGTCCGCCCCGATGCGGGCGACCGGTACGCACCGCAGCGGCCGATCGAACCGTCCCCGCCCTGCCGGACCGGGCAGGCCCAGGCACGCGGGGCGGCGGCTCCGGCGTCGTGGAGTTCGGAGGGGGATCGAGGACACGCCCTAGGCGCGTTCGAGGAGGGTGCGGAGTCGTAGTCCTACCGCGGCGACGACGTCCTGGGGATACCAGGGGCTGCCTCTGTCGCGGAAGCGGAACCAGGCGTCGTGCGGGTCGGGCACGTCCAGGACCTTGAGTCGTCTGTGGGTGTAGACGACTTCGCCGAAGGGTTTCGCCGCCCAGCGTGTTCGGACCGCGTCGCAGGCGAGTTTCACCATTTCGTCGGTGACCTTCCACGCCTCGGGCGGACCTTGCGGGCGCAGGAGCAGCACGACGTCGGCGCCGTCGAGTCGGGGCGCGAGTTGCTCGGCCCAGGCTGCGGATTCGCCGGCTCGCGGCATGGCGCCGGCGTCGATGGTGACGTCGTCGCACCGCAACCCGAGGAGGCGGACGTACTCCACGAGCCACATCCGTATCCGGTCACTCGGGAAGGACGGCCGTGTGCCGAGCGAGACCAGCGCGACCAAGGGGCGGTCTCCGGGCGAGGACGAATCGGCTTCGCCCTGCCTGCCACCACGCCACGGCCATCGTCTCCTGAGCATGAGCGAGGATGTTACAACCGATGGCCCGTGGTGCCCCGTGGGATGAGGCCGTCGTTCCCGGTCGGGTGGGGGTGTGGGTCGGGCCGCCCTCGGTGGGTCAGTTGCGCAGGGCGGCCGGCTTGGTGTTGCCGACCTTGGCTTCGGTGACGGTGAGTTCGCCCCAGTAGATCATTCGGTTTCGCGAGGTGAACTCCGGATCGCACGTGGTCAGGGTGATCAGCCGGCGGCCGGCCGGTCCGCCCAGGTCCGGGGGTCGTGCGGTGAGCACCGAGCCGTTGGAGGGCTTGGTGATGAACGGGCCCTTGACGATCGTGTACGTGAACCACTGGGTCTTGGTCTCCACGACCACCTTGTCGCCCGCCCTGAGCTTGTTCAGGTGGCGGAACGGCTCGCCGTGGCCGTTGCGGTGCCCGGCGAGGCCGAAGTTGCCCGCGCCGCCCGGGCCGACGTAGGGCGGGTAGGTGTAGTGGCCGACGCCCTTCGCGAGCGATGCCAGGCTGGAGCCCTCGATGATCGGCTGGAACCAGTTCGAGCCGAGCCTGGGGATCCACAGGACGGCCATCGTGTCGCCGCGGATGCTGCCGCGCGAACCGGGCACCTGCTGGCCGTCCTTGCCGCCGTCCGTGCTCACGTCGGTGGGGCCGGTGAGGATGTCGGTCGGCGGCTGCGCCTGGGGCGCCTCCTCCTGTGCCTCCGGCGCGCTGGGGGTGCCCGCCTTGGCCCAGTCCTTGCGGAGCTGCTCCACTTCGCTGCGGGCCTCGGCGCGGGCCTCGAAGTTGGTCCAGTAGAGCTGGTGTACACACAGCAGCAGCCCGACCAGGCCGAGTGTCAGGAGCAGTTCCGCCCCGACGCGAATCGTTTTGCGCACAACGCCCATGGGTCGACAGCTTGGCATAGACAAGCAGTTAGGTCAGGACCCGGAGGCCGGAATGTGACGTGTTCTCACTTGGCCGGGAGCAGCGCGTCCGGCTTGCCCTGCGATCGGGGCCGCTCCTCCTCCAGGTGTCCCCAGACGATCAGGCGGTATGTGGACGCCCCGTCGGGAGTGCACGTGGTCAGCGTGATGTAGCGGCCGGCCTTCTTGTACGGGCCCTTGTCCGGGATCGGGTCGATCACCTCGATGTGCTGCGGCGAGGTCTCCGGCAGGTCGGCGTCGACGGTGTACGTGAAGTACGTCGTCGCGGTCTCCACGACGATCTTGTCGCCGGGCTTGAGCTTGTTGATGTAGCGGAACGGCTCGCCGTGCCCGTTGCGGTGCGCGGCCACCGCGAAGTTGCCCTGGGCGTCCCAGGGCATCGCGGTCTGCGGGTCCGTGTAGTGGCCCACCAGGCCGTTGTTGAGCACCTTGGCCCGATCGGTGCCCTCGGCCACCGCCTGCTTCTCCATCCCGATCCGCGGGATGTACATCAGCGCGAACCCCTTGTTCGGCGCGACGTATTGGCCGGGGTTGCGCGGGTCGACCACCTGACCGGGCGTGTTGTTCCAGCTCTGCTGTATGTCCTGCGCCTCCTCCCGGGCCTTCTCGGCCGCCACGATGTTCGTCCACCAGGTCAGGTAGACCACGTACAGCACCAGCAGTACGCCCACCGTCATGGCGAGTTCGCCGACGAGTCGGGCACCGGCGGTCAGCACGCGTGAGCCCACCGACGGCTTGGCCGCCCGGCGCCGCGCGGCCCGACCGGCCCCCTCGGCGACCGCCGGGCCGGCGGGCGGGCGGTCGGCGGCTCCTCGGCCGCCCTTCTTCCGCTGTGCCTTGCGCCGGGCCGCCCGGCCACCGGAGACGGTCGCGGCGCTCGGCACGGCCGCGGCGCTCGGTACGGGAGGCAGGACGGACGTGGCACCCAGGGACGGGTCGTACGCGGGGTCGAGTGCGGGAACCGGCGTCGGGCCCGCGATCGCCGTTCCCGCCTCCTCCCGAAACCACACGGCGGGGTCGGCCGCGGCGGCCGACGAATGCTCGACACCCGCCGGTCCGAGGGCCCGTGGCCCCGGCGCCGGGGGCCCCAACGCTCCCGGCCCCGGCGTCCCGGGCCCCACCGCCCTGTGCCTCGGCGCACCGGGCTCCGATACCCGGGGCCCCGATACCCCGGGCGGCGCCGGAGCCCCGTGGAACGCGTCCGCGGGCGGCCCCGTCGGCGGCCGGACCGGGCCACCCATCGGCGGCCGAAGCGGATTTCCGGTCGGCGGCCGCAGCGGGCTTCCGGTCGGCGGTGGAAGCGGGCTTCCCGCCGCCGCCTCGGCCTGTCGGGCCTGCGCGGCCCGCCGCCGGGCGGCGCGGCCACCCGGAATCGGCTCGGAAACGGCGGGAAGGGCCGTTGTGGGCGGTGCGGCGAAGCCGGGCTCCACCAGGTCGCCCGCATACGTTCCGGGCGCGTACGGCGCGATCTCGGCCGATCCGTACCCGCCGTCGGGTATCGGGGGCTCGGTCAGGCCGGGAGCGGCGTGCGCCCGACGACGGGAGCCAGTCCCGCCGAGCGCGTCGGCGCCGTCGGGTCCCCGCATGTCACCAGCCAGTTCGCCAGCATCCGGTGGCCGTACTCCGTCAGCACCGACTCCGGGTGGAACTGCACGCCTTCGACCGGTCGGTCGCGGTGCCGCAGGCCCATGATCACGCCGGTCTCGGTCCATGCGGTCACCTCCAGTTCGGCCGGAATCGTGTCCGGGTCCACCGCGAGCGAGTGATAGCGCGTCGCGGTGAACGGCGACGGCAGGCCGGCGAAGACGCCCGACCCCTCATGCAGCACGGGGCTGGTCTTGCCGTGCAGGAGCTCGGGTGCCCGGCCAACGGTAGCGCCGTGCGCCGCCGCGATGGACTGCATCCCCAGGCACACCCCGAAGACCGGCACCCGGCCGCCCTCGCGACGAACCATCTCCATGCAGATCCCGGCGCCCTCGGGCGTCCCGGGACCGGGCGAGAGCAGGACGCCGTCGAACTCCTCGGCCTCTTCCACGGTCACCGCGTCGTTGCGGCGCACCTCGCAGGTCGCGCCGAGTTGGTAGAGGTACTGCACGAGGTTGAAGACGAAGCTGTCGTAGTTGTCCACGACGAGAATGCGCGCGCTCATCCGGGCAGCCCTCCCGGCAGGGTCGTGGGGGAGGTCGCACCGGTCGCACCGGCCGGGCGCGGCGCGCCGGGACCGGTGGTGTTCGTGACGCTGTCCTGATCCACCGTCACATCGCTGAACGGCAGCAGGGGTTCCGCCCACGGGAAGACCCACGTGAACAGCGCGTACACGATCGCCAACACCAGGAGCAGGGAGATCAACAGCTTCACCCACGCGTTCCCCGGCAGAGTGCGCCAGATCCAGCCGTACATCAGGCCCAGGCCCTCTCTCGCTCGCCGCCCGCGCGGCTCGACTCGCTCATCCCTGCAACGCCGCCGGCTTGCCGGCCGCCAACGGAGTGCGCGACTCCAGGTGGCCCCAGACGATCAACCGGTGCGTGCTGCCGAACTCAGGTTCGCAGGTGGTCAGGGTGATGTACTTCCCGGCCGTCGTATAGGCCTTCTCCGGCACCGGGTCGAGCACGTGCACGTCCTCGGGGATGGTCTTCAGGACCGCCTTGTCACCGGAGAGGCTGACCGGCTTGTCGATCGAGTAGACGAACCACTCGGTGATGCCCTCGATCACGATCTTGTCGCCCACCTGCAGCTTGGGTACGTTCAGGAACGGGTCGCCGTAGGTCTTGCGGTGCCCGGCGATCGCGAAGTTGCCGTCCTCGCCCGCCTGCGCGCTGCCCTTGTACCAACCCAGGCCCTTCTGCAGCTCCTTCGGCGTGACCCCGGGCCGGATCGTCTTGTACCAGTCGCTCCCGAACCGCGGCACGTACATGGTGCCGAACGGCTCGCCGTCCTCGTACGGGGCCGGCGGGGGCGTCTGCGCGACCGGCACGTTCTTGGGCGCCGCCGCCACGGTCCGCTTGCGCGCCTCGTCGAGCTTGTGCATCTCGTCGGCGCGCGCCCGATCGGCCAGTACTCCGGTCCAGTAGAGCTGATAGACGACGAACAGCAGGATGACGACGCCCAGTGTGATGAAGACCTCCCCGAGGCCTCGCATCGCGGTCCGCAACACTGTCGTCAGACTCCCCTCGGTTCACCGCTGTCGATCACGTCCCGGAGACTTTCGCATACTCCAGGCCAAGCGGGCCCGTGTACCCCGGTGCGTCCAGGCGCTTCTTGTCCTCGACCTTCCAACCGAGTCCGAACGCCTCGACGTAGTCGGTGTAGTTGGACACGCTCTTGCTCTCGTCCAGGGCGCGCCGCAGGGCACCGGTGTCGCCCACCGCCGAGATCACGTACGGCGGCGAGTACACCCGACCGTGCAGGATCAACGTGTTGCCGACACATCGCACGGCGGACGTGGCCACGATGCGCTGGTCCATGATCTGGATCGCCCGCGCGCCGCCGCTCCACAGCGCGTTCACCACGCCCTGGATGTCCTGCTGGTGCACCACCAGGTCGTCCGCGGTGGGCTCGCGCACCCCGGGCACCCGCGACTTCGCGTCCGGCGGGGCGTCGGTCAGGGTCACGGTCAGACCCTCGCCGGACACCGGGGTGACTCCGGCCGGGTCCGCGACCGCGTCGATCCGGCCGCGTGCCTGGGGGTCGTTGGCCTGCTCCTGGACCAGGGAGTCGACGTCCCGCTGCAGCTTGGACAGGTCGTGCTGGGCACTCTCGTTGCGCCGGCCCTGGTCCCGGATCACGTCGGAGAGCCGAAGCATCTGCGCGTCGCTGCGCAGATTGGTGCCGTGTGAGGTGTCGGCGCTGATCCAGAACAGCAGACCGGCCAGGGCGAAAACCACAAGAGCGGACAACCGGGGTACAATCGCACGCCAGGACATCCCGGACGGCCGCATGGCGGAGATACGCACGTCGCCGTACCCTCCTTCCGGACCTGACAGCGACTACGCTAACCGACACATCACCGGATCGTGTCGCGTGTGCTGCGCACCCACTCGTCCGGCTACATCGACAGGAGAGACTCTCGTGCCGAAGTCCCGGATCCGTAAGAAGGACGACTTCACCCCGCCGCCGCCCAAGAAGACGACCATAAAGCTGGACTCGCGCCGCTGGGTGGCGCCGTTCATGCTGGCTCTCTTCGCGATCGGCCTGCTGTGGATCGTGGTCTTCTACGTGACCGACATGCGCTTCCCGGTCGAGTCCCTGAAGAACTGGAACATCGTCGTCGGCTTCGGCTTCATCGCCGCCGGCTTCGGCGTCTCCACGCAGTGGAAGTAGCGCGTCGGCGCAGTTCAGCGGGTTTTCCAAGGAGGACTCCACAGAGTTATCCACAGTGGGGATAACCGAGCAGATCCTGTGGATAACCCCTTACGGTCCAACGAGTGACCGGGATGCGAGTAACGGCTTGCATCCCGGATTCATCACCGTGGGTCATTAGGCAGATTCATCGGGTGACATCGATCAGGTGATCTGTGCGGTCCTGATCAGCACTATCGCCACGATGATCGCGGTCACCGCGAGCACGGTCCCCACCTGGATCAGCGTGCGATTGCGCTGCGGTGCGTAGACCATCCCGATCGCGGTGAGAGTGCCCGCGACCAGCCCGCCCATGTGCGCGCGCCAGTCGATCGCGCTCATGTTCAGAAACGTGATCATCAGGTTGAGCGCCAGCAGGATGAGCAGCGGGCGCAGGTCGTACCGGAGCCGGCGACCGAGCACGATCATCGCGCCGAACAGCCCGAACAGCGCCCCGGACGCGCCCAACGAGGCCTGATGGGGGTCCGCGATCAGGTACGACAGCGCGGTGCCGCCGAACGCGGAGACCAGGTACAGGGCGATGAACCGGATCCGGCCCAGCGCGGCCTCCAGCGGCGGTCCCAGCATCCACAGGCCGATCATGTTCAGCGCGATGTGCCAGATCTGCTGGTGCAGGAACGCGGCGGTGAGCAGCCGGTACCACTGACCCTCGGCGACGCCCTGCCACTCGCCGCCCATGAAGTAGCGGCCGAAGAGGATCATCCGGTCGACGAACTTGTCGCCGACCACCAGGACCAGCAGGAAGACCGCGAGGTTGAGCCCGATCAGGGTCTTGGTCACGATCGCGTTCGCGGGCGCAATCCGGCCGCCGGCCACGGTGCGTGCCTCGCGTACCTGCCGGGTGCCCTGCCGTACGCAGTCCGGGCACTGGAAACCGACCGACGCGCTGACCATGCAATCGCCGCAGACGGGGCGCTCGCAGCGCGTGCAGCGGATGTTCGACTCGCGGTCGGGATGCCGGTAGCACACGGGCGGTCCGGCCGGACCCGCCGCGCCCGGTTGTTGCTGGTCGGGGCTCATGCTCACCTTCAGGCACGCGACGCGGGCCGGGACCCGAAGGCCCCGGCCCGTGTGCTCGGGGTTCAGGACTTGACGGTCTCGACCTCGACGGTGTTGATCACGACGTCGGAGGCCGGACGGTCACGCATGTCGGTCTCGGTGCCGGCGATCGCGTCGACGACCTTGCGGCTCTCCGGGTCGGCGACCTCGCCGAAGATGGTGTGCTTGTGGTTCAGGTGCGGCGTGGCACCCACGGTGATGAAGAACTGGGAGCCGTTGGTGCCCGGTCCCGCGTTGGCCATCGCCAGCAGGTACGGCTTGGAGAACTGCAGATCCGGGTGGAACTCGTCGGCGAAGCGGTAGCCCGGGCCGCCGGTACCGGTGCCCAGCGGGTCACCGCCCTGGATCATGAAGCCGGAGATGACCCGGTGGAACACGGTGCCGTCGTACAGGCGCTCGGTGGTCTTCTGCCCCTTGCCCGGGTGGACCCACTCGCGCTGCCCCTGCGACAGCTCGACGAAGTTCGCGACCGTCTTCGGCGCGTGGTTCGGGTACAACCGGATGCGGATGTCCCCGTGGTTGGTCTTGATGGTGGCGAAAAGATCCTCGGCCACTGATGCGCCTTCCCTACGGTTGCACGGACGGTCTTCCTGAATCCTCGAAATCCTCGCATGCTGCGGGCGGCTCCTGCCACGAGGCCGCCCCCGGCACGGTTCCACCGTACGGATCCCGGGCGGATACGCGGCGCATGATCCCGGGATCGTCGGGAACAGATAGCGGATGAACCCGGCGAGTAGGAGGATGTCGTGACCCGCATGGATCCGGTACGTGAGGCGACCGGCAGGACCAGGGAGCGGCTCGCCCCACACGCCGCCAACGCGAAGGACGCGGCGGCCCACTACGCGGGCGCGGCTCGTGATCGAGCGGTGGAGACCACCCGCGAACGAGTGGTCCCCGCCTTGGTGCAGGCCAAGGAGAACGCCGCCCCGCGGGTGGAGCACGCGGTGGAGATGGCCCGCCACCGGGTCCGCCACGACGTGGTGCCGCGTGTGCACCTGGTGGTCGACCAGGCCAGGGAGGCGGCCGAGCCCGTCCGTGACGAGGCCCTCTCGCGGGCCGGTGCGGCGCTGTCGGTGATCAAGGGCGAGGTGACCGCGGCGGAGATCGAGAAGGTCACCCGAAAGAAGCGGCGCCGCGGCCGAGGCCGTCGGTTCCTGCTGATCACCGCGGTCGCGGGCGGCGGCTACGTGGTCTTCACGTGGTGGCGGCGGCGCAACGCGCAGCCCGAGTGGCTGACCGACGAACCGGATGTGGCGCCGCAGGGCTCGGCGACCACGCCGACGACCGTCGAGACGCTCGACAACGAGGTCAAGCCCGCCGAGGACGAGTTCCGCTCGACCGCGCCGAAGACCGACTGACCGCGACCCGCGTCGACTCACAACAGTCGACTCACGGCATACGACGAAGGGCCCGCCGCACCGGATGGTGCGGCGGGCCCTTCGTCGTGCGCACCTCGGGTGCGCGGTCTGTGGAGCCTAGGGGAGTCGAACCCCTGACATCTGCCTTGCAAAGGCAGCGCTCTACCAGCTGAGCTAAGGCCCCTCGGTGCCGAACCAGATTACCGGTAATCCGGGTCGGGGTGGACAACACCTCACTCGGGGAAAGGGACGTTTCACGTGAAACGCGCCCTTCCCCCGGATGGGTTCAAGCTTTTGCGGGGTCTCCCGCAAGATCTGTTCAGCGGGTGGCAGTGCCCGCCGGAACCGCGTCCGTCGCCTCGGTCCACAGATCCTGCTCGGCCCGATCCGCCTGGATCTGGCGGTAGACCAACAGGCCACCTACAGCAGCCAAAGCCACCAGGATCAGCTTCTTCATCAGCGTGGCCTCTCCGTCCTGCGAGTGACGTTCGTGCACCTGTCCGTACGCCGGAGCGCCGCGGCCGGGTTGGGCTCGACAATAACAGGTGCACGGAGGCACCGACCAATACCGAAAGCCCCGGTCAGGCGCCGGTCGGTGACCCGCCGGGCCGGCGGGGCGGGAGAAGCAGAGGGCCCCGGAGGCGGTTGCCTCCGGGGCCCTCTGCCCTGCCGTGTGCGGATGTCCTCGGTCAGTTGGGCCAGTTGCCGTGGCCGCCGCGGAGGTCGCCGCCCATGATCGGGTTGCCGCCGCCACCACGGGAATCGCCCGTGGACGGTGGCGGAGTGGTGGCACCGCCGGTGCTGCCGCCGGGGCTGCCCGAGGAGGGCGGCGGCGACGAGGTGGCCGGCTGCGGGCCCTTGGAGACGGTCAGGTTGATCGTGTTGCCCTCGGTGACCTTGCCGCCCGGGTTCTGGCTCTGCTTGATCACCGTGCCCACCGGCTTGTCCGCGCTGTACTGCTCGGACTTGGTCACCTTGAGCTGCAGGTTCTCCAACTGTGCCTTGGCGTCGTCATAGGACGAGCCGACCACGTTCGGCATGTCGTGCTGCGGCTTGCCGCTGAAGACGTTGAGGGTGACCTTGTCGCCCTCGTTCAGCTCGGTGCCGGAGTCGGGGCTGGTCGAACACACGGTGTCGCGGGTGCAGTTGGTCAGCGTCTGACTGCGCTGCACCTCGGCGACCAGGTTCGCGGCCTTGAGCTTGGCCGTGGCCTCTTCGTCGGACAGCCCCTTGAGACCGGTGGGGACGGTGGTCTTCTTCGGACCGCCGAAGGCCCAGACCTGGATCGTGTCGCCCTTCTTGGCACTCGCCCCGGCCTCGGGGATCTGCTTGCAGATGTTCCCCTTCACGGAGCCGGCGACCTGCGGGCACTGGGTCGGATCGTCGTTCATCTTGAGCTTGAAGCCGGCGTTCTCGACCGCCCTGCTCGCCTCGTCCACGGTCTTGCCGACCAGGACCGGCGCGCTCGCGGACTTGTCCTCGTCGCCGCCCATCAGCGTCTTGCCGACGAAGAACGCGGCGACCAGGACGGCGATGCAGGCCAGGGCGAGCAGGATCCACGCACCGCCCCGGGACTTCCCGGGCTCGTCCCGGCGCCGATCGTTGTCGTCGAGCTCGTACTGTCCGGTGTTCGGCCCCTGACCGTGTGCCGGGATGACCTGGGTCGCCCCGCCCGCGGTCGGCGGCAGGTACTGCGTCGCCGGGTCGGCTCCCATCGGCGCGGCCATCACGCTCGGCGCGCCCACCGGCAGCCCGTGCAGGGCTCGCTCGATGTCGGCGCGCATCTCATCGGCGCTCTGGTACCGGTTGTCCGGGTTCTTGGCCAACGACTTGAGCACGATCGAGTCGATCGTCGGCGAGACCTCCGGATCGAAGGTGCTCGGCGGCAGCGGATCCTCGCGCACGTGCTGATAGGCCACCGCGACCGGCGAGTCGCCGATGAACGGCGGACGCTCGGTGAGCAGTTCGTAGAGCAGACAACCGGTGGAGTACAGGTCGGTGCGGGCGTCCACGGTCTCGCCGCGCGCCTGCTCCGGGGAGAGGTATTGGGCGGTGCCGATCACGGCCGCGGTCTGCGTCATCGTCATGCCGTTGTCGGCCATGGACCGCGCGATGCCGAAGTCCATCACCTTGACCGTGCCCTGCCGCGTCAGCATGACGTTGGCGGGCTTGATGTCGCGGTGGATGATCCCGTTGCGGTGGCTGTACTCCAACGCCTGGAGCACACCGGCGGTCATCTCCAGCGCGCGCTCCGGCAACAACCGGCGGCCGGAGTGCAACAGCTCGCGCAGCGTCGAGCCGTCCACGTACTCCATCACGATGTACGGGATCGAGATCCCGTCGATGTAGTCCTCACCGGTGTCGTAGACCGCGACGATCGCCGGGTGGTTCAGCGAGGCGGCGGATTGTGCCTCGCGTCGGAACCGGGCCTGGAACGTAGGGTCACGGGCGAGATCGGCGCGCAGTGTCTTGACGGCCACACTGCGTCCCAGACGAATGTCACGGCCCATGTACACCTCGGCCATGCCACCACGGCCGAGGACCGCGCCGATCTCGTACCGGTCGCCGAGGCGACGCGGCTCTTCCATAACTTCCAGCCCTTCCCTTACCGGTCCACGGCCTTCGGTCTTCGGCCGGCCGAGACCGGGTCGGTTGCCCGACCGGTCCGGCGCGTTCTCCGACACGGTACCGGTGCGACGCCCCGCGGGACCGTCACACCCGAGTCACGAGGGCACGTCGGTATCTGATTGCAGTAGTGGTCGGAGTGATCAGGTGTGCGATCGCGGGCCATGGCTCACTTCTTGACCACGGCTTCCATGATGGACTTGGCGATCGGGCCGGCGAGCTGGCCACCGGCGATGTCGTCCCGCTCGACGTTGTCGTCGGGCTCGACCACGACCGCGACGGCGATTTTCTTGCCGTCGGCGCCCTTGGCGTACGAGACGAACCACGCGTACGGCTTCTTGCCGTTGTTGAACCCCTGCTGCGCGGTACCGGTCTTGCCGCCGACCTCGACGCCCTGGATCGCGGCGGGCTTGCCGGTGCCGTCCTTGACGACGCCCTGCATCATGTCCCGCAACTGCGCCGAGACCTCGGTCGAGACGGCCTCGCTGAGCATCTGCGGCTGGGTCTTCTCCAGCACCGAGAGGTTCTGCGCCCGCAACTCGTCCACCACGTACGGCTTCATCACCTTGCCGTTGTTGGCGATCGCGGCGACGACCATGGCCATCTCCATGGGCGTGGACGCCACGCTCTCCTGGCCGATCGAGGACCGCATGAGCTGTCCGCCGTCGTTGCCGCCCGGGAACAGGCTGGGCTTGACCCGGCTGGGAATGTCGAGCGGGTTGTCGTTGGCGCCCTTGCCGAAGTTGTTGAAGCCGAACTTCTCGGCCTGCTCCTTCAACTTGGCCTCGCCCACGTCGGTGCCCAGTTGGGCGAAGACCGTGTTGCAGGACAGCTCGAGCGCTCGTTGCACGGTCGCACCGATGCACCCCGGGTGGTTCTTCTCACTCAACCCCTGCGTCGACGACGGGTAGAACAGCGTGTCGCCCTTGAGCGGGACCGTCGGTGCCTCGTTCGGCTTGGCCTTGCCCTCGGACAGCGCCGCCGCCGCGGTGATGAGCTTGAAGGTCGAACCGGGCGGATAGGTGTACCGGATCGCCCGGTTGTCCATCGGCATCTTCGGGTCGAACTTGGTGTCCGGCTTCTTGCGGTTCTTGTCCGTGTCCAAGGTGAGCTGGTCGTACGCCTCGGCCACCTCGTTGCGGTTGTTCTGGGCGAGGACGTTCGGGTCGTAGGACGGTGTGCTGACCATCGCGAGCACCTTGCCGGTTTCCGGGTCGAGCGCGACCGCGGCGCCGGTCTTGTCCTTGAGGCCGTTGTACGCGGCCTCCTGCGCCTTGGCGTTGATCGTCAGCGCGACGTTGCCGCCCCGGGTGCCCTTGTTCGTCACCGTGTCCAGCACCTTGCGGACGAACAGCCGGCTGTCCTTGCCGCTGAGGATGTCGTCGTCGATGCTCTCCAGCAGGTTCTTGCCGACGAACGGCGAGATGTAGCCGGTGACCGGCGCGTACATCGGGCCGAACTCGTACTTGCGCAGGAACTCGTACTGCTTGTCGTCGGTCTTGACCGAGCTGGTGATCGGCTTGCCCTCGACCAGGAAGTCGCCGCGCGGGTGCGAATACTTCTCGTAGATCGCCCGTTTGTTGTGGCTGTTGCTCGCATAGTCGTCGGCCTTGACGACCTGGACCCAGTTGGCCCGAAGCATCAGCGCCGCGACCAGGATCAGGCAGAAGACGGAGACCCGCCTCAAAGGCTTGTTCACGGTATGTCCCTCCCCTGGACGTGCGTTGCGGCCGTCACGGGTTCTGCCCGCCGGTGCCGCTCTGGCCCGGTGGGCCGTACGGAGTGCCGCCGCCGGGGTTCGGCGGGGGAACGAAGGGTCTGGGTGGCGTTCCGGATCCGCCCGCGGGCGGTGTCGCGCCGGGGCCGCCGGGGGCACTGGGCACCCCGCCCGCCACGGTCAGCGCCTCGGGCGAGGCGGAACCGCCGGCCGGCGTCGAACTCGGCGTCGACGGGGTGGGTGTGCCGGCCGCGGGGGTGCCACCGCGGTTGGAGGCGTGCGAGCCGCGCCGGGGCGCGACGCCCTCGCTCGGGTCGAACGCCCCGGCCGGTGGGGCGGGTCGGCGGGCGGTGTCGCTGATCCGGATCAGGATCGCGATCAGGGCCCAGTTGGTGATCACGGACGAGCCGCCCTGGGCCAGGAACGGCATCGTCATACCGGTCAGCGGGATCAGGCCGGTCACGCCGCCCGCGACCACGAAGACCTGGAGCGCGACCGAGACCGACAGACCGGCCGCGAGCAGCTTGCCGAACGGGTCGCGGGCGGCCAGCGACGTGCGCAGGCCGCGCTCGATCAGCAGCGCGTACACCATGAAGACGGCCATCATCCCGGCCAGGCCCAGCTCTTCGCCGACCGTGGTGAGGATGAAGTCGCTGCGCGCCGCGAAGCCGATCTCGGTCGGGTGGCCCTGGTTGAGGCCGGTACCGAGCAGACCGCCGGTGCCGTAGCCGAACAGCGCCTGGGCGAGCTGCTCGGACTGCACCGAGCCGTCGCCCTTGTAGACCGCCAACGGGTTCAGCCAGGCCGCCACGCGGTCGTGCACGTGCGGCTCGAAGGTTCCGACGATGGTCGCGCCGCCGACCGCCATGATCACGCCGAACAGCAGCCAACTCGTGCGCTCGGTGGCGACGTAGAGCATCACCACGAACAGGCCGAAGAACAGCAGCGAGGTGCCCAGGTCGCGTTCGAACACCAGGATCAGGATGCTCAGCAGCCAGACCACCACGATCGGGCCCATGTCCCGACCACGCGGGAAGTACAGCCCCATCACCTTGCGACTGGCCAGCGCGAGCGCGTCCCGCTTGGCCATCAGGTAGCCCGCGAAGAAGATCGTCAGCACGATCTTGGTGAACTCGCCGGGCTGGAAGTTGAACGGGCCGAGCCGGATCCAGATCTTGGCGCCGTACATGTCGCCGGGGAACGGGATCGGCGACACCAGCAGGACCAGCGAGAGCGCCATGAACGAGTAGGTGTAGCGCTGGAGCAGCCGGTGGTCCTTCATGATCACCACGACGCCCGCGAACAGCGCGATGCCGATCGCCGAGTACATCAACTGGGACGAGGCCGCCGCGGTGCCCTTGACGTTGTTGGGGAGGCCGATCCCCTTGACGATGTCCAGGTCGAGCCGACTGATGAACATCAGGCCCATGCCGTTGAGGAACGTGGCCAACGGCAGCAGCAGCGGGTCGGCGTACGGCGCGAACTTGCGCACCAGCAGGTGGGCGAGGCCCGCGAAGACGCCGAGGCCGAGCCCGTACTTGACCAGGCTCCCCAACGGCAGTGACCCGTCCCCCGCCAGTCCCACGTTGGCATAAGCCAGCATCGGCACCAGAACCGCGAAGCCGAGCATCATCAACTCGGTGTTGCGGCGATTCGGTGCGGCTTGGGGGGTGATCGTCGTGTTGCTCACGGCGCTCCCCTCAGTTCGTTCCGGTGGTTCCGGGCGGTCGCGGATAGCACTGCTTGGCCAGGTCGGCCTCTTCGGCGGTGAGCCCCGATCCCGGTGCCTCCGGCGCCGTGGCCGGCGGTGCGGAACTCGGTGGCGCCGATCCGGCAGGCGCGCTCGGGCTGGTGGTCGACAGACCCCTGCCCTTGCTGCCCGGTTCGGTCGGTGGTGCCGACGAGCGGCCGCTGCGCGACGCGGTGGTCGGGGTGTGCTTGCCCACCGGTGCGTTGGTCTGGAGCGCGGCCGGCGTGCCCAGGTTCTGCTGCGGGAACAGGTCCACGCTGCCGGCGGGCTGGGCGCCGGGGACACCCTCGACCTTCTTCGCGTCGTCCGCCGCGTAGGCCCTGCGACACACGTCGGCCTGCCGCTTGAGCCGGTCGATGGTGTGCCGGGCCTCGGTCAGACTGGCCGCGTCGAGCGTGCTGTTGACCGCGTCCCGGTTGGTCTGGCCGATCATCGTGAGCTTCACGTCGTCGTAGCTCTGATACGTGCTCGCGAGGTTGAGGCCCAGGATCTTCGAGTCGATCCCCCGGTAGATCGCGACGTGGTCTCCTTTGTCGGCCACGAAGTATTGCGTCTGGGTCCAGTAGTACGCGCCGCCGAGCGCGGCCACGAGCACCGCGACACCGCCCCAGATCGGCAGGGTCCTGCGCAGCGTGGACTTCGGCTTGGGCTTGCGCCGGCTGCCCGGCTCGGAGACCAGCGCCTCGGTCTCGTACTCGCCGGCGGTCAGCTCGCGGGCCCGGGAGGCGGGTGTGGTCGGCAGGGTCGTGGTGTCGTCCACGATGCTGGCCACCGCGCCGACCACGATCGGGCTGTCCGAGGGCTGGTCGGACGGATCCACGACGTCCGCGACGATGCACGTGATGTTGTCGGGGCCGCCGCCGCGCAGCGCGAGCTGGATCAGCTCCTGCACCGCGTCGTTGGGGTTGGGGTAGGTGAGGAGGGTGCCCTCCATCGTCTCCCGGCTGACCACCCCCGACAGGCCGTCGCTACAGATGAGGTAGCGGTCGCCGGGGCGGGCCTCGCGCACCGACAGGTCCGGCTCGACGTGGCCGCGCCCGTCCAGGGCACGCATCAGCAGCGAGCGCTGCGGATGGTGGTCGGCTTCCTCCTCGGTGATCCGGCCCTCGTCGACCAGGCGTTGCACCCAGGTGTGGTCCTGGGTGATCTGTTCCAGGGCGCCGTCACGCAGGAGGTAGGCACGGGAGTCGCCGATGTGGGCGAGGCCGAGTCGGCTCCCCGTCCACAACAGCGCGGTCAGCGTGGTCCCCATGCCCTCGAGCTGGGGATCGTCGTCGACCATCACACGCAGTCGGTCGTTGGCGCGATCGACCGCCGAACGCAGCGCGTCCAGCAGGTCGGCTCCGGGCACGTCCTCGTCGAGTTCGACGATGGTGGACAGGACTTCGGAGCTGGCGACTTCGCCCGCTGCCTGCCCGCCCATGCCGTCGGCGACCGCGAGCAGCCGAGGGCCGGCATAGCCGGAGTCCTCGTTGCCTTCGCGGATCATGCCCTTGTGGGATCCGGCGGCGAAGCGGAGAGAGAGGCTCATTCAGGCTACCTGCGCAGCTCGATAACGGTCTTGCCGATGCGGATCGGCGCACCGAGCGGCACGGGGGTCGGACCGGTCAGGCGCGTACGGTCCAAGTAGGTACCGTTCGTCGACCCGAGGTCTTCGACCACCCAGCTGCCGTCGGGCGCAGGGTAGATGCGGGCGTGCCGACTCGACGCGTAGTCGTCGTCGAGCACGATGGTCGAGTCGTGCGCCCGGCCGATGGTGATCTGCTGATCCGTCAGATTGATCGTCGTGCCGGTCAGCGAGCCCTCGGTGATCACCAGCTTGCTGGGGTTGTTGCGCTGGCCGCGGCGGGGCCGGGCCTGCTGCCGCTGCGGAGGCGGGGCCGGCTGCGCCTGCGAGGGCGGAGCGGCACCTCCTCCACCGGCGGCGGGCGCGGCGGTTCTGCGCCGCGCGGGTCGTTGGGTCACGCGAGTGCCGAAGAGGTCGCTACGGATCACCTGTACGGCGACGATCACGAACAACCACAGCACAGCGAGGAAACCCAACCGCATAACGGTGAGGGTCAGCTCAGACATGCGCCCGTTGTCACCCCTCGGCTTGGCGGAACACGACAGTGGTGCTGCCGAGCACGATGCGGGATCCGTCGCGCAGACCGGCACGCTGACAGTGCTGACCGTCGACGACGATCCCGTTGGTCGAACCGAGGTCCGTGATCGACGCGGGAGCGCCGATGCGGATCTCGGCGTGGTGCCGCGAGACGCTCGGATCGTCCACGCGAACTTCCACATCGGTGCTGCGGCCCAACTTCACGACCGGGGCAGTGAGCTCGTGACGCACCCCGTTGACCTCCAGCCAGGTACGCAGCCGTGGTGCCGGCGGCGGACTCTGACCGTAGGCTGCCTGCTCCCCCGGCTGCGGCCGGGGAGGCGTCGGCGTTCCCGGGGTCCCGGGCGGGCCGAAGGGCGGTGGTGCGGGCACCCCGGGCGGGGGTGGCCCGCCGGGTCGACCGTATCCATAACCCTGTGGTGGCTGCTCCGGTTGCGGCCCCCCGCCCGGGAAGGGCGGTTGGTGTGGGGGCTGCTGTTGTTCATGGTGCGACTGACTGCCCGCGAGTGCCTGACTGCGCACACGGTACAGACCCGTGTCCAGGTCGTCGGCATGCTCGAAGTGGACCTCGACCGGACCGATGAAGGAGTAGCGCTGTTGTTGCGCGTAATCCCGCACCACGGTCGCCAGCTCGCCGCCGAGTTGCTGCACGTACGGACTCAGGCGCTCATAGTCGTGTTGGCCGAGCTCGACGACGAAGTCGTTCGGGACCATGGTTCGGTCGCGGTTCCAGATCGTCGCGTTGTTGTCGCACTCGCGCTTGAGCGCGCTGGCGATCTCGACGGGCTGGACATCCGACTTGAACGCCTTGGCGAAGGCGCCGTTGACCAGGCCCTCAAGCCGTTGCTCGAACTTCTTCAGGGGACCCACGGGCACCTCCTTCCGTACGCGATCGGCCGGTCCGGTCCTACAGTCTGCTCACTGATCGTATCCACGCGTGGGAAACGGGCGCGGTTCCCTACCGTGGCCACTGTAAGGAGTGTTGGCTTTCACAGGGATTCCTACACCCTGTTGCCCCCTCCGTGGCTCGCTTGCAGTAGTTGTGCCGCGACCGTGTGCGTGGCCGGGGTCGAACCCCGTTCACCGTACGGTGCAGGGCAAGCATGCCGGAGAGGCGGGGGTCGTGGGGATCCCGGTCCACAAAGATGAACCGTTGGTTGCTCTGGGTGTCCATACGGATGCTCATGGTGTGAGCGGTGCGGCCTGCGGGTATGGATTCGTATCGGACCTCGCGCCCGTGCTAATCTTTGATTGCTCGCGCGGGTGGCGGAATAGGCAGACGCGCTGGATTCAGGTTCCAGTGCCCGAAAGGGCGTGGGGGTTCAACTCCCCCCTCGCGCACCGAGCAAAGGCCCCAGGTCATCGACCTGGGGCCTTTCTGTATGCCCTGCCGGGTAGGTCCGGTGGTGTCGTGGCGGGTCTTGGCGGTGGGCCGTGCGCCGGCTCCGGGGAGGATCGGTAGATGTCGGGTACTGCGGTGGGGCGGGAATTCGTCGTCCCGGGTTTTCGGGACAGGTCCGATGTGGCGTCGAAGGCGCTGGGCAAGGGGCTGCGCGAGCGGGTGTCGCGCGGCGCGCACGCCGACTTCGAGCCCGCGGTGGATCGGCCCGGTGTCGTGGAGAGCGTCGAGCGGGCCAACGCCGGGCGGCTCGAGCACCTGGTGCCGTTGCGGATCGGACGGATGGCGGCCTCGCCGTTCGCGTTCCTGCGCGGGTCGGCCGGGTTGATGGCGGCCGACCTGGCCGCGCAGCCGGTCACCGGGTTGACCGGGCAGATCTGCGGTGACGCGCACGCCGGGAACTTCGGGGTGTTCGGCACCGCCGAGGGACGCCTGGTGATGGACCTCAACGACTTCGACGAGACCGTGCAGGGTCCGTGGGAGTGGGACCTCAAGCGGCTGACCGCGTCGCTGGTGGTGGCCGGTCGGGTGGGCGGCCTGGACACGGACGCGTGCCGTGCGGCCGCCTACGACGCGGCCGCCTCGTATCGCAGGACGATGGCGGTGCTGGCCCGGATGCCGGTGTTGCAGGCGTGGCACGCGATCGCCGACGAGTCGCTGGTGGCGCACGCGGACGCGGGCGAGTTGTCCGGGCTGCTGGCCCAGGTGACCGCGAAGGCCCGGCGCAACACCAGCGCCCGGTTCGCGGCCAAGTCGACCCGGCAACGCTCGGACGGCACCTGGCACTTCGTTCCGGAGCCGCCGGTGTTGACCGCGGTGGACGACGACCTCGCCCGCGCGGTGGCCGCCGGCCTGGAGGGCTACGTGGACACCCTCTCCACCGAACGGCGGCCGCTGCTGGCCCGGTTCGCGATCGAGGACGTGGCGTTTCGGGTGGTGGGCACCGGCAGCGTGGGTACCCGGGCGTACGTGGTGCTGTTGCTGGGCAACGGCGACGAACCGCTGGTGCTCCAGGTGAAGGAGGCGCGGCCCTCCGCGCTCGCGCCGTATCTGCCGCCCGCCCACGTCGAGCACGAGGGGCGCCGGGTCGTGGTCGGCCAGAAGTGGATGCAGGCCCATACCGACGGGCTGCTGGGGTGGACCTCGATCGACGGGCGCGCGTACATGGTGCGGCGGTTCCGCAACATGAAGGGGAGCATCGACCCGAGCGCGCTGGCCGCGCACGAGATAGACGACTACGGGCGGATGACCGGCGCGCTGCTGGCCCGCGCGCACAGCCACTCCGTGGACCCCAAGGTGCTGGCCGGCTACTGCGGCAAGAGCGACAAGCTGGAGGAGGCGTTCGCCAAGTTCGCGGTGCGTTACGCGGATCGCACCGAGGCCGACCACGAGCAACTGCTCGCGGCCGTGCGCTCGGGTCGGCTGCCGGCCGAGACCGGGGTCTGACCCGGGGTCAGCGGCGGGCGGCGAACAAGGGCTCCAGCAGCGCCCGGGGCGGGACGCCGGCGGGCAGGTCCGAGACCTGCCCGTCGCCGACCTCGATCACCCGCCACGCGCCGTCCCGGCGCCGGGCCAGGTCCGTGGTGCAAAACGGCGAGCCCAGCTCTTCGACGGCCGTGCGGACCGCGGTCAGGTCCGGCGGCTCGGTGTGCCCGGCGGGTGTGTCGGGGTGCGCCGTGCTCAGCACGGGGACACCGTCGACCCACCACACCCGGGTCTCGGCGCCGGTGAACTCCTCGAACGCGCGATAGAGCACGCCACCCTGCAATGCGGCGCCCTGCCGTTCGAGGAAGGTGCGCACCACCGAGCGGGTGTGCGCGACGTCGGCGACATCGGGCACGAAGCACGCCTCGTGCCATTCGTGCTTGCGCGACTTCACCCAGTCCTTGACGATCGCGGGGCCCGCGCCGAGCAGCGCGGGGTCCTCCACCGTGCGCGGCGTCAGGTCGCGGAAGCGGGGATACCAACCCGGGAGTTCGTGGGCCGCCCGATAGTGCTCGGGCGAGGTGGCCAGGCTCGCCCCACGCGAGTGCAGCGCCGCGTCCAGCGCGGCGTAGTGCGGCCCGGGGATCATCCAACCCCGATAGCGCAGCGGTCCCCGGTCGTGGGGGACGCGTCGCACCGCCTCGTGCGCGTCGCCGCGCACGAGGGCCTCGTGGTCCACGCGCGCCACCGGGATCCCCAGCGCGAGCGCTGCCTCGGCCTCGGGGGCGAAGTGGGGGTCGGTGCGGCGGGGGTTCAGGGGGTCCGTGGGGACGAGCAGGACCTCGGGTGCGCCCTCCCCCGGGGGTGGTGTCATGGGGAGGACGGTATTGCGTGGGCATGCCGGATGAAGGGTGGACCCTTCATCCGGCCGTGCGCCCTATGACTGCTTCATCGACGCGATGGACGCTCGCGTGAACTCGATGAGGTGCTTGCGCCGGTTCGCCCGGGCCTCCTCGGACTCCGAGTCGGCCCCGAGCAGTACCCGCGACATCTGCGGCATCGTCTGTTGCCAGGCGGCGACGCCGATGAGCGAGAAGAGCAACTGGGCGACGTCGGGCGAGGGCTTCACGCCGAGATGGTCGGCGAACTCCTGAAGTTTGGCGGCGTAGCTCGTGACTCGCCGCTCCTCGTCCGGAACCGGGTCGTGACCGTAGTACAACGCCTCCCACACCAGCAGCCGGAGCAGCTCCGGGCGGGCGCAGTAGAAGTCGTAGACCTGGGCGATGTACTCGGCCGGGTCGTCGTTGGGCATCGTGACGACCGTGTTGAGCTCTTGGAGCGACTCCGTCAGCACGTGCTGGAAGAGCTGCTCCTTGTTGCCGAAGTACGCGTAGATGCGCTCCTTGTTCACCCCGGCGCGCAGGGCGATGCGGTCGACGCGGGCGCCGGCGATGCCGTGCTCGGCGAACTCCGCGCGGGCGGCGTCGAGAAGTTTGGCTCGGGTGCGTGCGGTGTCGGGCGGCATGGCTGGATCTTATCCCCTCTAGCCAACTGCTTTGTTGGATCGACTGGCCAGGGACGGCCTGACCATGCTGCCCTACCACATAGGCTGCTGGGGGGTGTTGCGAGTGATTTGATCTTCAAAGTCCGGCAGACGCGCCCGCCGGCCGGTGTCGCGCGGGAACAGAACAGCACACAAGGGACGTGATGGACGAGGTCAGCGCGCCGACCCCCTGGTCGGACCCCGAAATCGCCGAGTTGGAACGACAGGTCGCCGCGGCGGAGACCGCGCTGCTCGACGACGAAGTCGATGTGACGACCCTTCAGGTCGAGCTGGACAACCTGGCGATCGTGCACCACCGCCGGCTCGGGCCGCTGTACGAGCGGCTCGACGAGTTGGACGCGTTGATCGCGGAGGCGATCGCGGCGCACACCGGCGATCCGGCGGACATCCGGCGTGCGGTCGAATTGCGTGGTGTGGTGACGGACATGCCGGACTTGGACTCGCTTTTGGGTGCCCTGGACGGCGCGGGCGGCGGCGAGCCGGGCGAGGCGGCCGACGAGCCGCTGCCGGTGCCGGAGGTGCACCGGGTCAGCCCCGGAGCCGAGGCCCGCAAGCTCTTTCGCGAGCTGGCCCGCCGGGCGCACCCGGACCTGGTCCAGGATCCCGAGGAGAAGCAGCGCCGAGGCACCTTCATCGCCCGGGTGAACGCCGCCTACGCGCGCGGCGACGTGACCGAGCTGCTGGCCCTCGGCACGGAATGGGCCACTTCCCCGGAGGGTGCGATCGGCCCGGACGCGGAGAGTCGGGGGCAGTGGCTGCGCAGCCGGCTGGCCTGGCTCACCCACCGGCGGTCCGAACTGGCCGGCCTGCGCGATCAGCTGATGGAGGGCGCGATGGGGCAATTGCTCCAGCTCGCCCCGCACGACCCGGACGGACTGCTCGAGCACCTGGCCGATCAGCTCCTGCACGACATCGCGGAGAAGGAGAAGGTGCTCGGCACGCTCGTCGAGTCCTGATCGGGGCTCGGCTCGCCGCATCGCCCGGGCCGGCTGCCCGTCCGGGCCTGGACCCCTCCCGGGCCGGCCGGATGGGCGTCGGTCGGCCCGGGGAGGTTGCCGCCCACCCTGCTCGCCGCGGCGGTACACAGCCGTCATTTCGGCCGCGTGTCGCGGATGACGGCCGGACGGTTCGCTCTTTCGAGGCACCTGTGCGCGGCGCCGATGACCGACAATGTGCGATGAGCGCGGCCGGACGGGTTCCGGGCGCCCGACCCACCGGAGATCCGATGCACCTGTCGCCCCCGCCGGCCGTCCCCGCCGCCGCGGTCCCTGACGACGCCTTCGTCCTGGACGTACGGGAGGTGCACGAATGGGACGCCGGTCATGTGGCCGGTGCCCGGCACATCCCGATGAGCACGCTCCTGGAGCGGATCGACGAGGTTCCGCACGACACGCGTGTGTACGTGATGTGCCGGGTCGGCGGGCGCTCCGCCCAGGTCGCGCACTATCTGGGGCAGCAGGGTTGGGAAGCGATCAACGTCGACGGGGGGATGCTCGCGTGGGAGGCCGCCGGGCGACCCATGGTGAGTGAGACGACCCTCGCCCCGGTGGTGGTGTGATCGCGGCCACCGCCCCGATCAGGAGCGGCGTTCCGCGATGAACACCGCGGTCGCCTCGGCGGTCACCTCGCCGTCGGCGCGGATCTCGCCGGTCGCGAAGCTCTTGCGCCCTTCGCGACCGGTCCAGCGTCCGGTCAGCTCCAGCGGTACGTCGTAGGGCGTCGCCCGGCGGTAGCGGATGTCCAGCCCGGCGGTCAGCCCGGGCGCCCCGGCAGCGGACGCGGCGACGCCGAGCAACTGGTCGAGAACGACCGCCACGATCCCGCCGTGCGCGCGGGCGGGCGGACCGCCGTGTGCCGCGGTCAGCGTGCAGCGGGCGTGGATCTCGATCGACTCCGGCTCGGCCGAGGGGTCCGGCCTCGGCGCGACCTCCTCGAACACCAGCCTGGGCGCCTGCGGATTGAGCCGGCCCGAGCCCATCTGGGTCAGGTGCTCCAGCCTGCCGTTCGGATACCGGATCAGCGACACCGCCTGCGGGCGTCGGGCGGCGCCCAGCAGTGCGGTCAGTTCGGCGACCCGCCGGGCCGCGTCCGCGCGCGTCGCCGGGTCCACGTCCGTCCACACCACCGCCTCGACCAGGTCCCGCACCCGATCCGCGAGCTCCAGCGCCTGCGGGGTCACGCTCTCGGGGCCGGGCAGCGTGCCGGCCATCAGTTCGGCGAGGGCGGTGGCCGAGGCCGGCGGCAGCGGCCTGGTGTTCGAGTTCATACCCGTACCTCCGTGACACTTTTCTTGATCTTGCCAAGAATGCGGGCAAAGAATATGACGGTGCATCAGATCTAACGGTCTATCAGATCCGGCCCGACCGGATCTCGGTGAGGGAGTGCGGCATGGTGACGATCGCGGAACTCGTCCATCACCAGTGGGGCGACCAACGGACCGGGCTCTACTTCGAGGATCGAACCTGGACGCACCACGAACTCGCCCGCGCCGCCGCCGCGCGGGCCGCGCTGCTGGCCGACCTGCTGCCGGGCGGGGCCGAGCCGCACGTGGGAGTCCTGCTCGACAACGTGCCCGAGTTCCCGATCTGGCTCTCCGGCGCGGCGGTGGCGGGCGCCACCCTGGTGGGGGTCAACTCCACCCGGCGCGGCGCCGAACTGGCGCGCGACATCACGCACGCCGAGTGCGCGGTGATCGTCACCGAGCGCGCGCACCTGCCGCTGCTGGACGGGCTCGACCTGGGCATCCCCGCCGAGCGCATCCTGGTGGTCGACGATCCCGGGTACGACGAGCGACTGCGGCCGTACGCGGACGCCGCGCTGCCCGCACTGGTCGCGGACCCCTCGGACCGGCTGCTGATCGTGTTCACCTCCGGCTCCACCGGGGCGCCCAAGGGCGTGATCTGCTCGCAGGGCCGGCTGGCCGGCGCCGGGACCGTGTTGTCCGAGCAGTTCGGCTTCGGGCCGGACGACGTCAACTACATCTGCATGCCGATGTTCCACGGCAACGCGCTGATGGCGAACTGGTCGCCGGCGCTGCGCGCGGGCGGCGCGGTCGCGCTGCGCCGGCGGTTCTCGGCGTCCGCGTTCCTGCCCGACATCCGGCGCTACGGCGCGTCGTACTTCACCTATGTGGGCCGTGCGATCTCCTACCTGCTGGCCACCCCGGAGCGGCCCGACGACCGGGACAACCCACTGCGCGCCGGATTCGGCACCGAGGCGGGCGCGGTGGACATGGCGCGCTTCGAGGCGCGCTTCGGGTGCGCGTTGACCGAGGGGTACGGCTCGTCGGAGGGCGGGATGAGCGTCAACTGGCGGCCGGGCACCCCCGCCGGTGCGGTCGGGCCGTGTCCCGAGAACGCCTCGGTGCTGGATCCGGCGACCGGAAAGGAGTGCGCCCGGGCCGAGTTCGACGCGGCGGGCCGGCTGGTCAACGGGGACGCCGCGATCGGCGAGCTGGTCAACACCGGGCGCAACGGCTTCGAGGGGTACTGGCGCAACGAGGAGGCGTCGGCGGCCCGGGCCCGGGACGGGCAGTACTGGACGGGCGACCACTTCTACCGGGACGGCGCCGGATATCTGTACTTCGCCGCCCGCTCGGACGACAAGCTGCGGGTGGACGGCGAGAACCTGGCGGTCGCCGGCATCGAGGGCATCCTGGCGCGCTTTGCGCCGTTCGAGGTCGTGGTCGTCTACGGGGTGCCGGATCCGGTGACCGGGGATCAGGTGATGGCGGCCGTACAGGTGCGCGAGGGCGCGGTGTTCGATCCGGAGGAGTTCGCCGCGTTCCTGGCGGAGCAGTCGGACCTGGGCGCCAAGATGGCGCCGACGTTCGTGCGGGTGGTGGACGAGGTGCCGACCACGGCGACCAACAAGGTGCACAAGGTCGGTCTGCGGCGGGCGGGCTTTCGGGCGGCGGGGCCGGTGTGGTGGCGGCCCGCGCGCGGCGCCGGGTACGGCCTGCTCGACGACGCGGGGCGGGCGGAACTGCTCGACCGCTACCGCGCGCACGGGCGGGAGGGCGTCCTGGACCTGTGAGCCGCGCCTTGGACCTGTGAGCCGAGCGGCCGCGCCGCCTCGACCCGGCGGGTCCGTACCCGCGACCGGGGTCGGGGCCGGCGCTCGGGCGTGGAACGTGGTCGTGGGTCACCGAAATCGCCTCGACGGCTTGGTTGGCGACGGTTTCGGTACGTGCGACGGACCGGACCCGGTAGCGTGCCGGCAGCACGGGTCCGGACCGGTGGACCCATCGACCACGGGAGAGGCATGCAGTCGCCTGACGACGCGGTGCCCGGACAACCGGCGGACCGGTCGAGGCCCGGATCCGAGACCGGTGCGACGGTGGGCGTCTCGGCCGCCGGCCCGGCGACGGGTCGGGGCACGGAGTCCGACCCGGACCCGGTGATCGCCCGGATCCCGGAACAGTCGGGGGAGCGCTCCCCCGTGGACGTGCCGATCGACACGGCCGTGCCCGCGGACGAACGGCGCTCGACCGCGGTGCGTTCGATCTCCGCGCTGTTCGCCGTGCTCGCGATCCTGGTCACCCTGGTCCACGTGTTCTTCGTGTTCCTGCACGTCGCGCCCAACAACACGCTGACCCAGGACTACCGCAAGCCGACCGGCACCTGGATCTACCCCTACTTCGAGCAGAACTGGGCGTTGTTCGCGCCCAACCCGATGTCGGAGAACTTCCGCGTGCAGGCCCAGTCGCGGGTGCGCAACGCGGACGGCACCGTCGTCGAGTCCGACTGGTCCGACCTGACCGGGGACGACCTGAAGCACATCCGGGGCAACCCGTATCCGAGCAAGGCCGACCAGAACATGATCCGACGCGCGTGGTCGAGCTACGCCGACGCGCACGACGCCAAGGACGAATCGGCGATCGGCGCGCGCGGCCCGCTGACCCAGAACTACCTGCGGCGCATCGTGGTGCACCGGTTCCAGGACGCGGGAGCGAACCGCTCGGTCGAATCCGTCCGGGTCCGGGTCGCCACCACGCCGATCGGCAGGCCGGACGCCAAGACCAAGCCGGAGACCTCGTACCGCATGCTCGGCTGGTGGGAGACGAAGCCCGATGACTTCCGCTGACCCGACGCCGCGCGTCGCGGCGAGCCCGTACCGCCGGGTGGAGGACGCCGTCGCCCGTCGACTGGTGTCCGCCCTGGACACGGTGAGCACCCGTACCTTCGCCGTGCACCAGGCGGCGCTGCTGCGGATCGGCTACGGCCTGGTCTTCCTGGTCGGCCTGATCCGCGAATACCTCAACCGCCGGGAGATCTGGGGCGACCGGTCCGCGTGGTCGCCGGAGATGGCCAGGGAGTTGCTCAGCGGCATCGACGGGGTGAGCCTGCTCCTGGAGAGCGACACGCGCTGGTGGTTCGAAGGCGTCTACCTCGCGGCGATCGTGGTGAGCGCGCTGTTCGTGCTCGGATGGCACACCCGGGCGATGAGCGTGCTGTTCGCGGTCATGGTCGTCTCGTTCAACAGCCGGTCCATCCTGATGACCGACGGCGGCGACACCGTCCTGCTGCTGATGTCGATCTACCTCGCGTTCACCGCCTGTGGACGGGTGTGGTCGCTGGACGCACGCCGGGCCAGGCGCACCGGGATCCGCCCCGGCACCGGTCCCGGACACGAGGTCGGCGTGCTGGTCGGCCTGCTCGCGATGGTCGCGCTCGGCACCACGTGCCGAGCCGACTCGTGGACCCCGGAGCCCGAGTTCTCCTTCGCGTTCGTCTGCCAGTGGATCTGGATCCCCGGCATCGCGATCGTCTTCGGCGCGCTGTGGCGGCTGCCGCGTGCGGCCGAACAGGTACGGGCCGGCCTGGTCACCGTCGTGCACAACTGCGCGCTGTTCGTGATCGCCGCCGAGGTGTGCTTCATCTACGGCGCGGCCGGGCTGTACAAGGTGCAGGGCTCGTACTGGCAGGACGGCACGGCCATGCACTACGTGCTGAACCTGGAGTACTTCGCACCGTGGCCCGGGCTCAGTCTCACGCTTGGGGAGAACGCCCAGATGGGCGTCCTGATGGGCTACCTCACGGTCTTCATCCAGGTCGGCTTCGTGTTCATGCTGTTCGCCAAGCGGGTCAAGTACGTCGCGATCGTGATCCTGCTCGGCATGCACTTCGGCATCGCGATCCTGCTGGGACTGCCCGCCTTCTCCGCGTCGATGTCGGTGGGCGACGCGCTGTTCCTGCCCACCGCGTTCCTGATCTGGACCCGCTCGCGAGTGGTCGGCCGACTGATGGACCGGCTGCGCCGCGGACCCACCGGGCCGGCCCCGACGCCCGCGGGCCGCGAGGCGGCGCCCGCCCCGCCGGTACCCGGCGGACTCGAAGGAGTGGCCTCGACCTCGGGTCGGGTCTGATCGCTCTCGACCGTCGGCGGGCGATCCCGCCCGTCGCGGACCCGGCGGCCGGCCGGCGCGCACCGCCCGCCGGCCGGCCGAGACCCGTGCGCGGCAGGTCCTACGCTGCTGTCATGAACGCGCACGAGATGGAGACCCTCGCGCTGTGGCGGGCCGCGTCGCCCGGCGCGGTGCTGCTGGACGGGTTCCACGCCGTCAAGCACGCACTGCGATTCGGCGCCGAGATCCGTGTCGTGCTGACCACCGACCGGGCGGCGGTGCGCGCCCTCGCCGACGAACTCGCGGCCGACGTGGGCGGCTATATAGAGGAGACGGCGCGTGAGGTGTCCGTGCCGTTCCTGCGCGAGTTGATCCCGCGCGGCGGCCCCACCGGGGTGGTCGCGCTCGCCCGCCGCCCCGAGGCCGGCCCCTCCGGCGAACCCGCGCGCACCGCGCCGATCGTGCTCCTGGAGAACCCGCGCAACCTCGGCAACGTCGGCGCGGTCGTCCGGCTCGCCGCCGGATTCGGCGTCGCCGCCGTGCTGACCACCGGCGACCTGGACCCGTGGCACCCGAACGTGGTCCGCGGCAGCGCCGGACTGCACTTCGCGACCGGCGTCGCCCGGGTGGACTCGGACGCGTTGCCCACCGGCCCCCTGTTCGTGCTCGACCCCGAGGGCGTCGACCTGCGCGCGACCGAGATCCCGGACGACGCGATCCTGGCCTTCGGCACCGAGCGGCACGGCGTCTCGGCGGCGCTGCGCGGGCGCGCCGACCGGCGCGTGGCCATCCCGATGCGACCGAGGGTCTCCAGCTACAACCTCGCCACCAGCGTCGGGATGACCCTCTTCCGCTGGTCCGAGACCTCCGCGAACGCGCCCACGTGAGCGGCTACGACGCGGTGGTCCTGGCCGGCGGCGCGGCCCGCCGGCTGGCCGGCGCCGACAAGCCGGGCCTGCTCGTGGCCGGCGTCTCGCTGCTCGACCGGGTGCTGGCCGCCGCGGCCGGAGCCGAGCGGACCGTTGTCGCCGGTCCGCGCCGGAACACCCGGCGCGAGGTGGTGTGGGTGCGCGAGGACCCGCCCGGCGGCGGACCGGTGGCCGCGCTGGCCGCCGCGCTGCCGCTGGTTCGCGCCGAGACGGTCGTGCTGCTCGCGGCCGATCTGCCGTTCGTGCCCACCGCGTTGATCGACCGCCTGGTCGCCGCCCTGGAGCCGGCGGTGGATCGAGGCGACGGGTACGCCGGCGCGGTGGCGGTGGACGCCGACGGGCGCGATCAGATCCTGCTCGCCGCCTACCGCACCGCGGCCCTGCGGGCGGGCGTCGCGGCCCTGCCCGAACCGGCCGGGGCGCCGCTGCGCCGGGTGGTCGAGCCGCTCGCGCTGCACCGGATCCGGGCCGATCCCGACGCCGTCTTCGACTGCGACACCTGGGCGGATGTGCGCGGCGCGCGAGCCCGGTCGGGGAGGATGGACACAGCCCCGAAGAGGAGAGACATGACTGGCTTGGAAGAGTGGACGGAAGCGGTCAAACAGGAGCTGGGCATCGAACTGGACGTGGACATCGCGGCGCTGCTGGACATGACCCGGGTGGCGGCGCACAACGTACAGCGACCGGCCGCGCCGCTCACCTCCTTCCTGGTCGGCTACGCGGCGGCCAGTCGCGGCGGCGGCGCGGCCGCCGTGGCCGAGGCGCTGCGGCAGGCACGAGAGCTCGCCGAACGCGCCGGCGCGGAGCCGGGCGCCTGATGACCCTTCGGGAGGACCGGGCCACCATGCCGCGCTCCGAGTCGCACCAGCCGCAGGCACTGGGCTGGCCCGAGGCCCGGGCCACGGCCCGCGCGGCCGGCCGACCGCTGCCCGTGGTCTCGCGCACCCTGCACCACGCGCGCGACCACGTGCTGGCCCGGCCCATCGTCGCGCTCACCGACCTGCCCTCCTTCGACACCTCGGCGATGGACGGATGGGCGGTCGCCGGACCCGGGCCGTGGCGGGTGCGCGGCCGGTTGCTCGCGGGCGAGGCCGGCGAGGGCATCGGCGTGATGCGCGACGGCGACGCGGTGGAGATCGCCACCGGAGCGCGGGTGCCGCGCGGGGCCACCGCCGTGCTGCGCAGCGAACAGAGCCGGGTCGAGGGCCGCACGCTGTTCGGCGACGTGCACATCCAGCAGGGCACCGACATCCGCGCGTGCGGCCAGGAGTGCCGCCGCGGCGACGAGTTGTTGCCGGCCGGCACCACGGTCACGCCGGGGGTCACCGGGCTGGCCGCCGCCTCCGGCTACGACGAACTGGTGGTGGTCGACCGGCCTCGGGTGGAACTCCTGGTGCTGGGCGACGAGTTGCTCGACTCCGGGCTGCCCAGGGAAGGCCGGATCCGGGATGCGCTCGGCCCGTTGATCACGCCGTGGCTGCGCACCCTCGGCGCCGACCTGCTGCGGGTGCGCCGGGTGGGAGACAGCCTGGACACGCTGCGCGGGCACGTGAGCACGTCCCGCGCCGACGTGGTGATCACCACGGGCGGCACCGCCGACGGCCCGCGTGATCATGTGCACCCGCTACTCGCCGACCTGGAGGCGGACGTGCTCGTGGACGGCGTCGCGGTCCGCCCGGGTCATCCGATGTTGCTCGCGCACCTGCCCGGCGAGCGTCCCGGCGCCGGGCGTTACCTGGTCGGCCTGCCCGGCAACCCGCTGGCCGCGGTGGCCGGCATGCTCACCCTCGCGGTACCGCTGCTGCGCCGGCTCTCCGGCCGCCCGGAGCCGCGCCCGCGCCGGATCCGGGTCGGCGCCGACATCGCCGGCCACCCGAGGGACACTCGGCTGGTGCCGATGCGCGCGGATCGGCCGCTGGCCTTCTCCGGCCCGGCGATGCTGCGCGGGCTCGCGGTCGCCGACGGCATCGCGGTGGTGCCGCCGGGCGGCGTGCGCGCGGGCGATCGGGTAGAGGTGCTCGGGGCGCCGCGATGAAGACCGTGCGCTTCCCCGACGACCGACCGGCCGATCGGCGCGGGCCGCGCGGTGCGCTGGCCCGGCCGCTGCCGGCACTGAAGAAACGTACCGACGGACCGGCGGGCCTGGCCGGTCAGGCGGGCGCGACCGTGCACATCCCCAAGGACCGTCCCGGTCCGCTCATGCAGGTGTTGCGCCGGTTCGGGATGGCGCTGCTGGTTCTGGCGGTCACCATCCTGGTCGTCTATCTCGACCGGGACGGCTACCGCGACACCGTGGACGAGCACGTCTCGCTGCTCGACGCGGTCTACTACGCGACGGTCACCCTGTCCACGACCGGCTACGGCGACATCACCCCCGCGAGCGACGGCGCCCGCCTGGTGAACGTCGTCGTGATCACCCCGCTGCGGGTGATCTTCCTGATCATCCTGGTCGGCACGACCCTCGAGGTGCTCACCGAGCGCACGCGGGAGCAGTTGCGGCTCAACCGTTGGAGGTCCACGTTGCGCGACCACACGATCCTGGTCGGCTACGGCACGACCGGGTACAGCGCGGTGCACACGCTGATGGCGCAGGGGGTCTCGCGCGAGAACATCGTCATCGTCGACTCCGACCCCGAGGCGGTCACCGAGGCGAGCGACGACGACAAGCTCGTGGTGGTCTCCGGCGACGCCACCCGGGCCGAGGTGTTGCGCCGGGCCGAGGTGGAGCGGGCCCGGAACATCATCGTCTCGGTCAACCGGGACGACACCGCCGCCCTGGTCACGCTGACCGCGCGGCAGTTGAATCGGCGGGCCTGGATCGTGGTCGCGGTCCGCGAGGACGAGAACGCGCCGCTGATCCGGCAGAGCGGGGCCGACTCGGTGGTCACCACCGCGAGCGCGGCGGGCCGGCTGCTGGGAGTCTCCATGCTCAGCCCGAACGTCGGCGAGGTGATGGAGGACCTCATGCACTACGGCGAGGGCATGGACCTGATCGAGCGGCCGATCGACAAGCGCGAGGCGGGCAAGTCGCCGGGCGAGTGCGGCGATCTGGTGGTGGCCGTGGTGCGCGGACACCGCACGCTGCGGCACGACGACCCGGAGGCGGCGGTGCTCGGCGCGGGTGACCGACTCGTGGTGATCAAGACGCATAAGCCGCAGCCGAAGACGGGCGACTCATAGGCTGGTGGCCATGTTTGCGATCACGATTGCCGAACCGGGCGGACCCGAGGTACTGAACTGGACCGAGGTCCCGGACGAGAAACCCGAACCCGGCGAGGTGTTGGTGGAGGTGGCCGCGTCGGCGGTCAACCGGGCCGATCTGTTGCAGCGACAGGGCTTCTACCAGCCGCCGGCCGGCGCTTCGGCCTACCCCGGCCTGGAGGCGTCGGGTCGGATCGTCGAGGTGGGCGCGGGCGTGTCCGGCTGGGCGGTCGGTGACCGGGTGTGCGCGCTGTTGGCGGGCGGCGGCTATGCCGAGCGGGTCCGGGTGCCCACCGGCCAACTGCTGCCCGTGCCCGCGGGCATGGACCTGATCACGGCCGCCGCGCTGCCCGAGGTGGTCTGTACCGTCTGGTCGAACGTGTTCATGGTCGCCCACCTGCGCAAGGGCGAGACCTTTCTGGTGCACGGCGGGTCGAGCGGGATCGGCACGATGGCGATCCAGCTGGCCTCGGCCGCGGGCGCGCGGGTGTTCACCACGGCGGGCTCGGCGGTCAAGCTGGAGCGCTGCCGCGAACTCGGCGCCGAGGTCGCGATCAACTACCGGGACGAGGATTTCGTGTCCCGGGTCCGCGAGGCCACCGACGGGGCCGGCGTGGACGTGATCCTGGACAACATGGGCGCGAAGTATCTCGATCGCAACGTGGACGCGCTCGCGGTCAACGGCCGGCTCGTGGTGATCGGCCTCCAGGGCGGCGCCCGTGGCGAGTTGGACCTCAACAAGCTGCTGACCAAGCGGGCCGCGATCGCGGCGACCTCGCTGCGGGCCCGCCCGATGTCGGAGAAGTCCGCGATCGTCGCGGCGGTACGCGAACACGTGTGGCCGCTCCTGGACGCGGGCCGGGTCGAGCCGATCGTCGATCGGGTGCTGCCGGTGGCCGAGGCGGCCGACGCGCACCGGGTGCTCGAGGAGAGCGGACACATCGGCAAGGTCCTGCTGAAGGTGCGTTGACGCGGTCCGGGGCCGCCGGCGCGGCAGACGACGCGCCGGCGCGGTCCGGGCGGTGTGGTCCGGACGAATGAAAATCGGATGACCATTCCATTGCGCCGAATGTCGCTGAACGGGTCTTTTGTCGATTTTCCTTAGTCTGACCGCATGCCTACCCCCGGCGGCTTCGCGCGTCGACTGGCTGCCGGGTGTGTGCTCACGGCGGCCCTCGTCCTATCCGGTGCCTCGGCGCTCCCCGGCGCGTCGGTGCTGCCCGATGCCCCGGCGCTCGCGGGCCCGTCACCCCTGCCCTCGGCCGGCGCGGTCGACGGGTCACGGCCGCCGGCCGACGAGCCGGACCCGGGGGCGTCCCCGCGCGGCCGGCCGCCGGCCGCGCCCGAGTTGCGCCCGGATCCGCCGGTGCACGTGGACGCGCCGGCCGAGCCGACCGGGCCGCCCCGACCCGCGCCGGTCACGGACGCGCCGACGCAGCAGGAGTGGGAACGACTGCTCGACCGGCTGGCCCGACACGGCGCCCGCCCGGTGACCGACGAGTCGGGCCGGGCGGTGCTCGACGTCGAGAACGAACTCGTGCTCACCGGCGGCGCCGCCGGCCTGGACGCGCTGCGGTCCTGGGGGGCGGAGGTCGCCGAGGACGATCGACCCGGGGTGTACGCGGTGCGCTCCGGCGGCCGAATCGTCGCGCGCTACCTGATGGAGTCCGACCCGCACGCCCCGACCGACCCCTCGGCTCCGGTCACCTCTTCGGTCTTCGATGCGCCGCCCACGCTGCCCAAAACCGGTCCATCCGTTGTGAATTTGACTCTGATGGGCCTCGGGGGAGCCGGTATCGTCTGCGCCGGTGGACTGCTCGTCCGGTGTTTCCCGGCACCGCGACGACGCTGACCGGCGGGATGGACGTCGGTCCCGCCGGTCAGACTGGGTGTCTGGCGCATCGCGGATGAAGGGTGCAGGCTCGTCGAGGATGCGAATCGTGATACAGCGGTACCTTCCGGCAACGTCCGACCGGTGGTGGGGGAAGGAGGCGTGATGTGGTCGATCGGCGGGTTTCACCGGCGGATACCGCTGGGCCCGACGATCATCGCGCTGGCCCTGATCACGCTGCTCGTACTCACGAACATCTGCGGCTCCGGCCCCGGCGTGCAGGCCCGACACGATCGGAGCGGGCCCTCGCCCGCCGACATCCCGCCGCAACTGCCCGCCCAGGACCAGAGCATCGAGGCCGGCCCGGCACCGACCGGCGGTGCCACGCCCGCGCCCGACGGTTCGGCGCCCACGAGTGGGCAGCCCGTTCCGGTGCCCACGGTGACCGTGACCGAGACGGTGACGGCACCGCCCGGGAACGCGCCCGGTTCCGGTGGCCGGACCGGGAACACGACGAGCACCCCCGCCCCCGGCGGACAGTCCGGTGGATCCGGCGGCGCCGCCGCGACGACCGGCTCCGGCGGCCGGACACCCACCCCGCCGCCGCCGTTGGGTCAGCGGTTCCGGGTGAGCGACGTACGGCTCAGCGCCGACCGCGCCAACGGTTCCTACGTGCGCTGCAACGGACTCGATCAGGTGACGTTCGTCGGAACGGTGCTCGTGGACGGGGTGGGTCCCGGCGACATCGTCTTCCAGTGGGTGTACGAGAGAGGGCTGCTGCTCCCGCAGGACATCCTGCACTTCACCGGCTCCGGCCCGCGCCAGGCGAGTATCCCGATCACCTGGGCGATCCCGCCGCAACTGTTCGGTGAGGCGAGCGGTGTCCTGCAACTGCTGATCCTCCAGCCGGTCGCGAACGCGCAGACCGAGCGGTACACGTTCAACTTCAACTGCCGGGGCGGCTCCCCCTCCAACGACCGCTGACCCTCGTTCGCCGGTCGAGCCCGGTCGGGCTCGGCTCGGCCGCGGGCGGGTCGTTCGCCTCGTCGTCGGTCGCGACCAAGCCTCCTTCCGCCGGCGGTTTCCCGGGACGCTCCCACCGCGTGCCGGTCTTGCGCTCTTGAGCATACCGGGTATACATACTCGGTATGTCCATCAAGCACGGTCTGCTCGCATTGCTCGATCAGGGCCCTCGATACGGCTATCAGCTCCGGACCGAATTCGAGGCCCGGACCGGATCCACCTGGCCGCTCAACGTCGGTCAGGTCTACACCACGCTCGGCCGCCTGGACCGCGACGAACTCGTCGCACCCGACGGCGAGGACGACGAGGGGCACGTCTTCTACCGGATCACCGACAAGGGTCGGGCCGAACTGCGCGAGTGGTTCGAGGCGCCGGTCTCGCGCACCAGCCCGCCCCGGGACGAACTCGCGATCAAGCTCGCGATGGCGGTCACGGTGCCCGGGATCGACGTCCGGTCGGTGGTCCAGGGACAGCGCGCGCACACGTTGCGGGCGTTGCAGGACTACACCCGGCTCAAGACCCGCGCCGCCGAGGACGACCTCGCGTGGCAACTCGTCCTGGAATCACTGATCTTCCACGCGGAGGCCGAGGTTCGCTGGCTCGACCACTGCGAGGCGCGGCTGGCCCGCCGGGCAGCCGAGCGGGAGCCGGCACCGACTCCCGCGGACGAGCGACCCGCACCCGTCCGCAAGCGCGGGGCGCGTCGATGACCAAGGGCACAGGGGGCACAGTGGAACCGGTACTGGAACTCAGGTCGGTGGGCCGGATCCACGGTCGGGGCGACGTGCGCGTCGAAGCCCTGGCCGAGGTGGATCTGGCCGTCGCGCCGGGCGAGATGCTCGCCGTGATGGGACCGAGCGGGTCGGGCAAGTCGACCCTTTTGATGCTCGCGGGCGGACTGGACCGGCCCACCCACGGCGAGATCCTGGTCGAGGGGCAGGAACTCGGCGGGCTCAACCGGCGCCGGATGGCCGCGCTGCGCAGGCGCAGCGTCGGCTACGTCTTCCAGGACCTCAACCTGGTCCCGGCACTGACGGCCGCGGAGAACGTCGCGCTGCCGCTCGAACTCGACGGCGTGTCGATCCGCCGGGCCCGGCAGGCCGCGCAGGCGGCGCTGACCGAGGTCGGTCTCGAACACTTCGGCGACCGCTTTCCCGACGACATGTCCGGCGGCCAGCAACAACGCGTCGCGATCGCCCGCGCGTTGGTCGGCGAGCGCCGACTGGTGCTGGCCGACGAGCCGACGGGCGCGCTCGACTCGACCACGGGCGAGGCGGTGTTGCGGGTGCTGCGGGCGCGATGCGAGGCCGGTGCGGCGGTGGTCCTGGTGACCCACGAGGCCCGGCACGCCGCGTGGGCGGACCGGATCGTGTTCCTGCGCGACGGTCGGCTCGTGGACGACACCGGTTCCACGGCCGACGCCGAGTCGCTGCTGTCCCGGGGTGGTTCGCGATGAGCGTGGGCTCGTGGCGGGCGACCTTGCGGATCGCCCGTCGGGACGCGCTGCGGGCCAAGGGACGCAGCGCGCTGATCGTCGCGATGATCGCGCTTCCGGTACTGGGGATGAGCGCGGCCGACGTGTCCTGGCGCAGCGTGCAGTTGGACACCGACGAGGTGATCTCGCGCTCGATGGGGCAGGCGGACGCCCTGGTGCGGGATACCGCTTCGGAGCGGCAGGGCGACGGGACCTCGTCGCCCGCGGTCGCGATTCGACAGGATGTCGAAGGCGACGAGTGGCGTCCGGCCGACCTGGATCGGCCGCCGCCCGGGCAGTCCGTAACACTGCTGCCGACCGGCGGATTGCCCGATCGGCCGGCTTCCCGGGCGGCGAGTGCGGCGATTCCCGGGGTGACCGAGCGACTGATCGACCGCTTCGGGTACGGGACGGTGTCCACGGAGCACGGTCGGACCGAGGTACAGATCCGCGAGTTCGACTACACCGCGCCGCTCGCCGAAGGCATGGTGTTCCAGCGTCGGGGGCGGGCCCCGCAAGCCCTCGACGAGGTGGTCGTCACCGAGGAGTTGCGTCGTTCGGGCGGATACCGGGTCGGTGGGCGACTGACCGAGAAGTCCACCGGTCGCACGTTTCGCATCGTCGGCACGGTCGATCTGCCGAACCATCTGCGCAAGTCCGTGGTGATCGGCCGGCCGGGCGCGGTGCTCGACGCGATGCGTGCCCTGCCGGGGGCGAGTGGTTCGTTCGCCGAGCAGGTCGACGAGCTGATCCGGGTGCCGGGCGGGGTGTCGTGGGCGAAGGTCAAGGAGGCCAACCGGCAGGGCTTTGTGGTCAAGTCCGCCGTGGTACTCGAGGATCCGCCCGCGAGCGACGAGTTGCAGTACGAGACCCCGCGCCAGTGGGTCGACTCGCGCGCGCTCAGGCTCGGTGGCATCGGCGTGGGCCTGGGCCTGCTGGAGATGATCCTGCTCGCCGGCCCGGCCTTCGCGGTGGGCGCGCGCCGCAAGCGGCGCGAACTCGGGCTCATCGGCGTCGCGGGTGGCAGCCGTCGACACATCGGCGGGGTGGTGCTCGGCGGTGGTGTCGTGCTCGGCGCGGTCGGCGCTCTGCTCGGCACGGCCCTGGGCATGGCGGTCGCGGCCCTGCTGCGGCCGTGGTTCGCCGAGAAGTCCGGCCGGCTGCTGGGCCGCTACGACGTGCGCGCGCTCGAACTGCTCGGCATCGGCGCGGTCGGGGTGGCGGTCGGCGTACTCGCCGCGCTGATCCCGGCCTGGCTCGCGGCCCGTGAGGACATCGCCGCGTCGTTGTCCGGCCGCCGAGGGGTGCGCCGAGGTTCGCGCGTGCTGCCGATCGCCGGGGTCTTCGGTGCCGCGCTCGGCGTCGCCATCGCGCTGTACGGCGCGGACGGCGCGAACGACAAGGTCATCGTCGCGGGTGTGGTGGTGGCCGAACTGGGCCTGGTCGCGTGTTGCCCGGCACTGATCGGAGCGACCGCGAAGCTCGGTCGCTTCCTGCCGCTGAGCCCCCGATTGGCGCTGCGCGACGCGGCCCGCAGCCGCCCGCGCAGCGCGCCGGCGGTGGCGGCGGTGATGGCCGCGGTGGCGGGTTCGGTGGTGATCGCGGTGGTCTGGTCGAGCCAGAACGCGGACGAACGGAACAGGTACCGCCCCAACGCCCAGGAGAACCACGTCCTGATCGGTTTCCCCGGGCGTGTGCCGGGGAGCGGGCCGCCGGGCGAGACGGCGGTGAGCACGCGTGGAGCCGAGGAGATCCGGCGGGCGGTCGAGCGGATCCTGCCCGACGCGAAGGGCGGACCACTGGGCACGCTGGGCGGAACCTGTGTGCAGGAAGGCAGGTGCGTCACCTTCCGGCCGGAGAAGTTGCCCGAGGCCCGCTGCCCGGCCCGCCCCGGCGACGACCGGTGGCGTGACGATCCCAGATGCCGGTACGAGACCCGGGCCCGGAACGGTTTCTTCCAGTCGGTGGTCGGGGACGCGGATCTGCTGCGCAAGCTGACCGGCGCGGACGACCCACGCGCGATCGAGGTGTTGTCCCGCGGCGGGGTGGTCCTGTTCGAGGACGGGTACGTCGGGCCGGACGGCAAGGCGGAGGTCAAGTCACAGGAGGTGTTCTCCGGCCTCGGATCGGTCCACATGCCCTCCCCGGGAGCGGCAGAGTCGGAACGTCCGGGTGTGCGGTTGCCCGCGGTGTCGGTGCAAGCCCCCTTCGGCCTGTCCGGCATGTTCGCCTCGCCGGAGGCGGCGCGCGTGCTCGGGGCCGTCGTCGAACCGGCCGGGTTGGTCTACGACGCCGGGCGCTCGCCCTCGGACGCGCAGAAGCAGCGGCTGGAGGAGCAGGTGGCGAAGGTCTCCGAGCAGGGCTTCGTCTTCGTCGAGCGCGGATTCCAGCCGATGAGCGACGCGCGGATGTTGTTGCTCGCGGTGTTCGCGCTGGTGGTCACGGTCGGCGCGTCCGGGGTGGCCACCGGGCTGGCACTGGCCGACGCGCAGAAGGACCTGGCCACGCTCGGTGCGGTGGGCGCGCCGCCGAGTGTGCGGCGCCGGTTGTCCGCGTTCCAGAGCGGGGTGATCGCGTTCCTGGGGACCGCGTTGGGACTCGCGGCGGGCGTACTCGCGGGGGTGGTCGTACGGCGAGGACAGAAGTCGGCCGTGTGGGACGTGATGCCGGCCGAGGCCAAGAGTCGGCTGCACGCTCCCGAACTGGTGATTCCGTGGTCGCAACTGGGCCTCGCGCTGATCGTGCTGCCGATCCTCGCGGCCCTGCTCGCGGCGCTTTTGACACGATCGCGTGCGGTGGTGCGCGGCAGGACGGCTTAAGCCCTCGGCGCTCCTAGGATGAGATGTATGGACACGCCGAACAGCGAAGCGAATGGTGAGAACCCGCAGGTGGTGATCGTCGGGCCGGATGGCATGGCGCTCGGCGGCGGCCTCGGTGAAGAGGGCGGTGAACTCGCGGTGACCGACATGGTTGAACAACCCGCGAAGGTCATGCGCATCGGCAGCATGATCAAGCAGCTTCTGGAGGAGGTGCGCGCGGCTCCTCTCGACGAGGCGAGCCGGGTGCGACTCAAGGAGATCCACGCCAGCTCGATCAAGGAGCTGGAGAAGGGACTCGCCCCGGAACTGGTCGAGGAGCTGGAGCGGCTCTCGCTCCCGTTCACGCACGACTCGGTACCCAGCGAGTCCGAGCTGCGGATCGCGCAGGCACAGCTGGTGGGCTGGCTGGAGGGTCTGTTCCACGGCATCCAGACCGCGCTGTTCGCGCAGCAGATGGCGGCGCGCGCGCAACTGGAGACGATGCGTCGGGCACTCCCGCCCGGCGTGGTCCCCGGTGGCCAGGGTGAGCCGCCGCACACCCAGTCGGGTCCGTACCTCTAGCGTTTGGGAGGGGCGTACCCCGGAGCGGTGCTCGATGGCGCCGACCCGGTGCGCTCCCGTCGCGTCTCTGACAGGCTGTCGGCGGTGCGACGGGAGCGCTTTTCGGTAGGTCGATTCGTGCCGGGGTCGTGCGCGAGTCGTGCGGCGTGGAGGGCGGCCTGACGGTGACCGTTTCGGGAGACCCGGCTCGGGCGAACGGGCGTGTCTTCGGCGGCGGGCGGTATCGCACCGGGCGCCGGATCGGCGGCGGCGGCATGGCCGTGGTGTACGAGGCCCACGACCTGGTGCTCGATCGGCTCGTCGCGGTCAAACGCCTGCGCAGCGACCTGGCCGAGGACACCGTCGCGCGCTCGCGGTTCGCCCGCGAGGCCGAGCACGCGGCGGCGCTGAACCACCCCACGATCGTCTCGGTGTTCGACACCGGTGCGGACCCGGGCGAGGACGGCGTGCTGGTGCCGTGGATCGTGATGGAGCTGATCGAGGGGCTGACCCTGCGCGATCTGCTGGAGGCACACGGTCCACTGCCGTGGCCGCGTGCCCTCGCGATCACCGCGAAGGTGCTGGACGCGCTGGAGTACAGCCACGACCGCGGCCTGGTGCACCGCGACATCAAGCCGGTCAATGTGATGATCACCCCGGGCGGCGCGGTCAAGGTGATGGACTTCGGCATCGCCCGTGCGCTGTTCGTCACCGACGGCGCGCTCACCGACCCCGGTCGGATCATGGGCACCCCGCAGTACTTCTCACCCGAGCAGGCGTTCGGACATCCCGCGTCCACCCGCAGCGACCTGTACTCGGTGGGATGCCTGCTGCACGAGCTGCTGGTCGGGGTGCCGCCGTTCGACGGCGGTACGGCGGTGCACATCGCCTATCGACACATGCGCGAGGAGCCGACCCCGCCGTCCGTGTACCGGCCCGACGTGCCCGGCGCGGTCGACGACCTGGTCCTGCACGCGCTGCGCAAGGACCCGCACCTGCGCTTCGACACCGCCGGGCGGATGCGCGAGTCGGTGCGTCGGATCCTGCCCGCGGACGTCTGGGACTCGGTCCTGTACGGCGCCGGCGTCCCGGCGCAGTCCGGGCGGCCGCCGGGGACGCCGACGCCGCAGCGGCCCGCCCGTCCGTCCGCCGGCGGTCCGCCGTGGGCGCGGGTGTTGTCCGGGTTCGGACCCCGGGCCCGTTCGGCGGGCGCGCACAGCGCGCCGGGGACGTACGGCCGCAAGACCGGTGTGGGCGCCGCGTTCGCGGCGACGGTGCTCGGCGTGCTGGCGGTGCTCGCCTCGATCCTGATGTTGCGTTGATCGAGTCGGCCGGATCCCGCGGGTGGGCGGTGCCCGGAGCACACAAGGCATCGGCCGGGGATCCGGAATCCCGTTACCATGGGCAATTCACACGGAGTACCGCTGATCCCGGTATCGTTTCGGGACTTGACGCGAGGATGCGCCACATTTCATCTGCACACCGGCGCGGGCCAACGCCCCGGCGCCACGTGAGGGGACTGTCGAGGATGAGCTCCGAGTCCCCGGCCGCAACCCTGACGCCCGAATCGGCGTGCCTTTGTGGCCGGCCGATCGTTGGAACCGTCGTGCTCCCCCGCTCCCGTGGTGCTTTCCGCTCTCCCCTGCTCGCGGCGGACGCCATCGCCACAGTTCGGCGGCCCCGGACGGGCCGCCCCGACGCGCAGGGCGAGGAGCGATGACCGCGCCGACGGGACCGGACGAACGTGAGACGTCCGGCACACAGGTGAAGACGGTCGGGTCCGGCCGCTACGAACTCGGTCGCCAACTCGGCCGAGGCGGCATGGCCGAGGTGTTGATGGCCCACGACGTGCGGCTCGGTCGCACCGTCGCGGTCAAGACGCTGCGCCCGGACCTCGCGCAGGATCCGGTCGCGCGCTCGCGGTTCGGCCGCGAGGCGCAGAACGCGGCGTCGCTCAACCACCCCGCGATCGTGTCGGTCTACGACACGGGCGAGGACCAGGTCGGCGACGAACTGGTGCCGTTCATCGTGATGGAGTGCGTCGAGGGCCGCACGGTCCGGGAACTGCTCGGCGAGGGCAACCCCATACCGCTGGAGCAGGCGCTCCGGGTCACGGAGGGGATCCTGGAGGCCCTCGAGTACAGCCACCGGAACGGCATCATCCACCGCGACATCAAGCCCGCGAACGTGATCATCACCAACTCGGGCGCGGTCAAGGTGATGGACTTCGGGATCGCCCGCGCGATGCACAGCGCGGCGACCACGATGACCCAGACCGGCATGGTCATGGGCACGCCGCAGTACCTGTCGCCGGAGCAGGCCCTGGGCCGCACCGTCGACGCGCGCAGCGACCTGTACTCCAGTGGCTGCCTGCTCTACGAACTGCTCGCGCTGCGTCCGCCGTTCAACGGTGACACGCCGCTGTCGGTGGTGTACCAGCACGTCCAGGACGAGCCGCGTCCGCCGTCGATGATGGACCCCCGGGTGCCTCCGCACCTGGACGCGATCGCGTTGAAGGCGCTGGCGAAGAACCCCGACGACCGGTATCAGACGGCCGACGAGATGCGGATGGACATCCGTCGCGCGCTCGCCGGTCAGCAGGTCTCGGTCGCCGTTCCGCCGCGGGTGCCCACCCAGCAGAACCGGCCCGAGTTCGGTTCGTGGAGCCAGGTCGCCGCGGGTTCCGCGGCAGCGGGGCACACCGGCTCCACCGACGCGACGGCGGCGATGCCACCGCTGCCGGGGCAGTCGGGCACCGGGTCGCAGCAGCGTCCGCCGGCCAACGACGGCGGCACCGGGCCACTGCCGATCCTGCCGCAGGAGCCGGCGCACAAGCGCAGGCTGCCGCTCTATCTGGTGGCCGCGCTCGCGGTGATCCTGGTGCTGGTCGGTGCGGTGCTCCTGGTCAAGGGCCTGCCCGGGGACGGGGACAGCCCCTCGGATGACGATCCGGTCGGACCCGCCGTGTCGGTGACCAACGACAGTGGCGCGCAACCGGGGAACAACAACAACCAGCCCAGCCCCGACGCGAACACCAAGGGCACGTCGGGCGCGACCCCGTCCAACCCGACGCAGACGTGGCGGCAGACGACGCCGCCGTCCAACACGCGCGATCCGGGCGGGACGACCTCGGGACAGTCGCACTCGCCGTCCTCGACCCCGTCGAACAAGCCGTCCGAGACGAGCCGGCCGAGCACGTCGGCCACCGTGCCGCAGGGTTCGACCAAGGGCGGCGGCGAGACGAAGCCGCCCGACTCCGGCGGCGCCGCCGCCGGGGGCAATCCGGCGGGCGGCAGCGGTACGACCCCCTGAGTCGTAGGCCCCCGAGTCGCACGACCTCCGGGTCGCACGGCCTTCGGGTCGCACGACCTGCGGGCCTGAGACCTCAGGGCCGAAGACGCGAAACCCGCGCGAGCCACGATCGGTGGCGCGCGCGGGTTTTCTCGTGCGGGGCCGGTTCGTCAGCCCAGGAACGCCTTGAGGACCTCGTCGTAGGCCATCGTCCACCACACGATCAGCGCGGCGGACGCGGGGAAGAGCGGGGCACAGCGCGGGTCGTGCTCGAGGTAGTGCCGGGTGAGCATCCAGAAGTCGTTCAGTCGCTCCCACCACAGCCGGTGCACGGCGGCGGCGAGCTGGGTGGGCCCCGGATCGAACACCGCGCGATAGCCGTCCACGAAACCGCGTACCCGATCGAGGTCGAGCGTGCCGGAGATCGGATCGGTGAAGAAGATCAGCGCGGCCCGGACCAGTTCCTCGGTGTCGGGCAGCGCCGCGAGCCGGTCCCAGTCGATGATCGCGACCGGTTCGCCGGCGCGGTACAGCAGGTTCAGCGGATGGAAGTCGCCGTGTACGTAGCCGGTTCCCGGCGCCTCGTGGTCTCGTGGTCTGCGGTGCGCGTACCGCAGGAGCATTGCGCGGCGCTCGATCAGGCGCAGCTCGGCGAGCCGGTCGAAGGCGTTCGGGCCGGGCCGGGCGCGGATCCGGGTGAGCAGCCGCTCGACGGTGGCCAGTGATTCGTGCGGGTCGGCCGTGGGCACCAGCAGCGGCTGCTGGATCGGCGGCAACAACTTCGGCAGCGTCACGTGCACGCCGCCGAGCAGCGCGCCCACCCGCGCGCAGCCCCGGGCGTCGAGTTCCGTGCCGCGTCGGTGCTCGCCGTCCACCCAGGGGTACAGCGCGAACCAGCGTCCGCGCGAGGTGAGTGCGGTGCGCCCGTGCCGGTCGGCCACCGGCGGGATCGCGGGTATCCCGCACGCGGCGAGCCGCTGGGTGGTGTGGTGCTGGAAGCGGATGGTGTCGGGTCGTTGGTTCAGATAATGCTTGAGAAACCAGCGTCCCCTGGTGGTGACGACCTCGTAGCCTCGGTTGAGTAGGCCCTCGGCGATGGGTCGGAACGAGAGTGCCTTGCCGACCCGGTAGCGATCGATCGTCACAGCCAGTGGGGACCCTGGCCGGGAGGGGATGTACACGGGCGTCAATCTATGTCACGGAAAGCAATCATATTGCTACTCTGTGCAACCTTCACGCGTAAGCGTGTCTTTGCTGTCACGCGTTCGAGGAGGCGGTTGGTGCGTACACCGATACCGGGCGATGCGCGATCGGCTCAGCCGAACAACTTCTCCAGCACCTGGGCGACGCCGTCGTCCTGATTGCTCCCGGTATGCCGGATCACCGCCGCGAGCACGTCGGGGTGCGCGTTTGCCACCGCGTACGCCTGTCCGGCCCAGGCCAGCAGCGGCAGATCGTTGGGCATGTCGCCGAACGCCACCACGTCCTCGGTACGGATCCCGCGCTGCGCGCAGAACCAGGCCAGCGTGCTGGCCTTGCTGATCCCCAGCGCGCTGATCTCGACCAGGGCGATCGAGGAGGAGTGGGTGAACTCCGCGTACGCGCCGGCCCGGTCGCGGGCGAGCGCGAGGAACACGTCGGGATCCAGGCTGTGGTGCCGGGCGAGCAGCTTGAGCACCGGCCCGGTGAGCAACTCCTCGACCGGACCGACCGCGTGCACGATCGACACGTCGCGCTCCAGCGCGGGGTAGTCGGGCTCGTGCATGAAGCCGGTCTCGGTCTCGACCGCGAAGGACACGTCCGGTACCGCCTCGCGGAGCAGCCGGGTCACCTTGCGCGCGGCGGTCACGTCCATCGTGTGGGTGCCCACCACACGTTCGGCCCGCAGGTCGTAGACCACCGCGCCGTTGCCGCAGATGGCCAGGCCGCGATGGCCGGTGACCTCGGCGACGCGGCTCATCCAGCGCGGCGGCCGACCGGTCACGAAGACCACCTCGGCGCCGGCGGACTCGACGAGTTCGAGCGCGGCGAGGGTGCGTTCGGAGATGGATCCGTCGTCGCGCACGATGGTGCCGTCGAGGTCGGTGGCCACTAGGCGTGGGCGATTCGTGATCGTCACGGGTACATCCTCGCTCAGAAACGATTCACCCGGTCCGGGGGGCCGGGCCGACCGACCCGTCGGCACGGATCGGCTCAGTCGAGTTGGGCCAGGCCCTCGGTCGCGATGCGTTCGAAGACCGTCGGGTCCGCCTCGAAGACGGAGTCCGGCACCGGCCAGTGCAGCACCAGTTCGGTGATGCCCACCTCCCGGTAGCGGCCCGCGTAGTCGACGAACGCGTCCACCGAGTCCAGCGGTCGCTCCAGCGTCGAGCCCTGGAGCAGGACCTTCTCCAGCTCGTCGGGCTTGCGGCCCTCCTCCGCGCAGATGTCGGACAGCCGCGCCAACTGTCCGGCGATCACGGCGGGGCAGTCCTGTGCCGGGACGGCCTTGGGGTCGCGGGGGTCGCCGTAGCTGATCCAGCCCTCGCCGTGCCGCGCGGTCAGCCGCATGCCCCGGGGGCCGGTCGCCGCGATGTACATCGGCAGCCGCGGGCTCCGCCGGCCGGCCGGGATCATCCGGACGTCGTGGGCGGTGTAGTACGCGCCCTGCTCGGTCACCGCCGGCTCGGTGAGCAACCGGTCCAGCAGCGGAACGAACTCGGCGAAGCGGTCGGCGCGCTCGCGCGGGGTCCACTCCCGTTGTCCCAGGGCGGTCGCGTCGAACCCGGAGCCGCCCGCGCCGATGCCCGCGATCAGCCGACCGTCGGAGATGTCGTCGATCGCCGCGAGGTCCTTCGCGAGCGTGACCGGGTGCCGGAAGTTGGGCGACGTGACCATCGTGCCCAGACGCAGCCGCTCGGTGGCCGTCGCGGCGGCGGTGAGTGTGGGCACCGCGCCGAACCAGGGCTGCTCGCGGAAGCTGCGCCAGGACAGGTGGTCGTAGGTGTACGCGGCGTGGAAGCCGAGGTCTTCGGCGCGACGCCAGACCTTTTGGCCCTCGGTCCAGCGGTGGATCGGGAGGATCACAGTGCTCAAACGCATCCGTCGACCATACGTGCCCGACCGAGCGGGACCGGCGGACGGGCCGGCCGGCCCGTCGGCTACGGGACGTAGGCACCCGCGCGGGCCGCGGCCGCGGCGGCCGTCGCGGCGCGCTCCGCGCTTGCCTCGTCCAACGGGTCGCCACTGGCCAGCAGCCGGTAGTACAGCGGCCCCGATACCGCGCGGATCACCTCGTGCGGGTCGGTGCCCGGCGGCGCCTCGCCGCGCTCGATCGCGGCCTCGACGCAGGGCGCCCACTCCTTGATCCGGGTCGCGTAGAACGCGTGCAGCGCCTCCGAGGTCCGCGCGTCGCAGGTCGCCGCGGCGATCACCGCCTTGAACAGCGCCCCCTGCCGCTCGTCGGTGAGCGTGCGGCGGACCAGGTGCGCGTTGGCCCGCAGGTCGCCGAGCAGCGACCCGGTGTCGGCGCGCGACACCGAGCTCTCGGCCATGTCCACCAGCAGGTCCGCGACCAGGCCCGTGGTGTTGCCCCAGCGCCGGTACACGGTGGTCTTGCCGACCTCGGCGCGCTGCGCGACATCGGCCAGGTCGAGACCGGCGAAGCCGCGCTCGGCGAGCAGATCCCCGGCCGCGCGCAGCACCGCCTCGCGGACCCGGGCGGTGCGTCCGCCGGGTCGGACCGTGCCCGGATCGGCCGGTGCGTCGGTCGGTGCGGCCGGTGCGTCGGCCGGTGCGTCGGCCGGTTCCGCAGAGCGGTCGGCGGAGCCGGGAGGGGGATCGCCGGCGAGACCATCCGAAGCCATAACGGGACTCCTGTTCCATTAAGTCGATCCAGCGTGCTACCTTCGGGGCATCTTAACGGGAAAGCAGACCCGTTAGAGCATCTCGGGAGACGCACATGTCCACGCTCGACCACCGCGCGAGGCCCGTCGAGGCCGCGCCCGCCGCACCGCCCGCCGCACCGCCAGCCACATCGGCCGACGCATCGCCGGACGCCCCGCCCGAATCGCGCGGCGACCGGATGACCGGACAGCAGAAGCTGATCCTCACCCTTCTCCTCGGCGCCCAGTTCATGATCGCGGTGGACTTCTCGATTCTGAACGTCGCGCTGCCCGTGGTCGGCGAGGGCCTCGGCTTCTCGCTGAACAACCTCCAATGGGTGGCCACCGCGTTCGCGCTGACCGCCGCCGGATTCACCCTGCTCTTCGGCCGCGTCGCGGACCTGTTCGGCCGCAAGCGACTGTTCCTGGGCGGCATGGCCCTCCTGGGCGCCTCCTCGGCGCTCGGCGGCTTCGCCACCTCGCCCGAGATGTTGCTCACCGCGCGGGTACTCCAGGGCCTGGCCACCGCCGCGGTGACGCCGGCCGGCCTGTCGCTTTTGACCACCGCGTTCAAGGAGGGACCGCTGCGGGATCGGGCGCTGGGCCTGAACGGCGCGCTGATGTCGGCGGGCTTCACCGCCGGAGCGGTCCTGGGCGGCCTGCTCACCGACATGCTGTCCTGGCGCTGGGCCTTCTTCGTCAACGTCCCCGTCGCCGCGCTGGTGCTGATCCTCGCGCCGTCCGTGATCACCGACTCGAGGCCGACCCACCGGCCCAAGCTGGACGTCCCCGGCGCGATCGCGGTCACCGGCGGTCTGCTGGCACTCGTCTTCGGGCTCACCCAGGCCGGCGCCGAGGGCTGGGGCGAGCCCACCACCCTCGGGGCACTGATCGCCGGTGCCGGACTCCTGGTCGCCTTCTGGTTCATCGAGCGAGGCTCCGCCTCACCGCTGGTCCCGGTCGGCATCATGAAGCGCCGCAGTGTGCTGTGGGGCAACATCACCGGCCTGATCGCGTTCGTCACCGAGACCTCGCTGGTCTTCCTGCTCACGCTCTACCTCCAGGAGGTCCTGGACTACTCGCCGTTGGCCACCGGGCTCGCGTTCGGCGTGCTGGGCATCGGCACGGTCATCGGCGGCACGCTCGGCGGCCGGGCGGTGGGCCGGTTCGGCACCCGCGCCACGATCGTCGGCGGCGGCGTCGTCCAGGCACTGGCCACGCTGTCGCTGGTCGCCCTCGGCAGCTCCGGCGGGTGGATCTGGCTGCTGCTCGCGGCGACCTTCGTCGGCGGCATCGGCAACATGCTGATGATCGTGGGCTTCATGGTCACCGCGACCTCGGGCCTGCCGGACGCCGAGCAGGGCCTGGCCACCGGTCTGGCCACGATGACCCAGCAGGTCGGCATCACGATGGGCATCCCGATCATGAGCGCGATCGCCACCGCGCGAATGAGCTCGCTCGGCAGCACCGGACCCGACGCGGTCCTGTCCGGGGTTGCCGTCGCGATCCTGATCGACTCGGCCCTGGTCCTGCTCGGGGCGCTGCTCGCGGGGCTGTTCCTGGCGCCGCGTCGGGCTCGGCGGACGACGGTCTGAGTGCCGACCGGCGGCTCGGCGGGCACCAACCTGGCCGCGCGGGCCCCGGCCCGCGTCCCGCGTCGCCCTGTCCCGCGCCGCGCCGTTCCGTCCCGCTTCGTACGCCCGAGGCCGCACGACAAGTTCGTGCGCCCAGGCTTCACGACAAGACCGAGGAGGTTTGTCATGGCCGTGACCCGCGCCACTCCCGACACTCTGCCGCCGACGATCATCGTTCCCGGCGCCGATCACGACGTCCCGGTCCGGGTCTTTCCCGGCGGAACCGGCTCGGCCGGCCTGCTGGTCTGGGCGCACGGCGGGAGCTGGCGCTCGGGAGCCACCGTCGACTGGGCGCCGGCCCTGGCCCACCTGGCGCGGATCGCGGCCACCACCGTGGTCGGTGTCGACTACCGACTGGCCCCCGAACACCCGCACCCCGCCGCGCTGATCGACGTCCTCACCGTGCTGGACTGGGCCGACGCCGAGCACGTCTCGGTCGGCGGGGACAGTGCCGGCGCCACGATCGCCGCGTCCGCCGCGCTGGCCCGGCGCGACCTCGGCCGGCCGCTCGCCGCGCAGGTGCTCGCCTATCCGCCGATCGACCCCGGGTGCCGAGCCGGGTCTTACCGCGGTCGGCCGGGAGCCTTCCCGTCCCGCGCGGCGCTGGGCTCGGCCTGGCGGGCGTACCGGGGCGAGGCGCCGACCCACCCGGCCGCCGCCGGCGCGCGACCGCTGTACAGCACGCCGGACGAGGCCGAGGACCTCACCGGGGTTGCCCCGGCGATCCTCGTGGTCGGCTCGCTCGACCCGGTCGTGGACGACGTCCGCGACTACGCCCGCCGACTGCGCGCCGCCGGCGTCCCGATCGACCTGCACGAACTCGCCGGCACCGGGCATGGCGCCTTCCTGACCGACCCGGCCTTCCGACACCGCCTGGGCACCGCGTACGCCGCGGCCCACCGCACCGCGTCCCCGAGGAGGACCCGATGAACACCACCGCTCTGCTGCGGCACTTCGCGGACCTGCGCGATGGCACCCACGGCGACGTGGTCTCGCGCCGGGACAAGGAAAGGCTGTTCGGCGCGGCCGTCGCGCTGCTCGACCCACAGGCCCGCCGGGCGCTCGCCGAACTGGACGCCGACCTGCTGCTGGGCACCGGCGAGTACACCGCGAGCGGCGTCCGACGCGCGCCGGACGGCGGCTTGGAGGCGATCTGGGCGCTGTCCTGGCCCGAGCAGCGCGCGGCCGGCGTCCCGCCGATCACGCTGCGGGCGGTCTACGGCGCCGGCTTCCATCACCCGCACCTACGCGGCGGCACGGTCCGGGAATGGCCGCTGAACGTGTTCACCCCCGAGCAGGCCATCGAGGAACTGCCCACGCTGCGCACGATCGCCGCCGCCGATTTGCACAACCTGGTCTTCCTGCGGGACTTCCGGATCGTCCCGGCGACGACGCGACCGACGGGTGGCGAGCGGGTGCTTGGGGGTGCGGGGAGGGCTGAGAGCGGTGCTCGCGGGGTGAGCGGTGCTCGTGTTGAGAGCAGTGCTCGCGAGGAGAGCACCACTCACGTTGTGAGCAGTGGTCACCACGAGAGCACTGCTCACGTAGAGAACACCGCTCGCGAGAAGAGCACTGGTCGCGTTGAGAGCACTGCTCACAGCGAGAGCACTGCTCACGAAGAGAGCGCCGCCCGTGTTGAGAGCGCTGCTCACAGCGAGAGCGCTGTTCACGAAGAGAGCGCCGCTCACGAAGAGAGCACTGCTCGCGTTGAGAGCACCACCACCCACGCCGCACACGCCGTGCGCATCGAGAACGGAGCTTGACCATGTCCATCCGCCTCTCCGTCCTGGACCAGTCGCCGATCCCCGCGGGCGGTACGCCGGCCGACGCGCTCACCGCGACTCTCGACCTGGCCCGTACCGTCGACCGGCTGGGCTACCACCGCTACTGGGTGGCCGAGCACCACGGCTCGCCGAGCTTCGCCGGTACCGCGCCCGAGGTCTTGGTCGCGACGCTGCTTGCGCACACTCACCGGCTGCGGGTGGGCAGCGGCGGGGTGTTGCTGCCGCGCTACGCGCCGGCCAAGCCGGCCGAGGTCTTCCGGGTGCTGGCCGCGTTGTATCCGGACCGGGTGGACCTGGGGATCGGCCGCGCGGGTGGCCCGGCCGACCGTTTTCCACAGCAGGTGGCCGAACTGCTCGGGCACCTGGGCGACCCGGCGCAGGACTTCCCCGGGTACGTCCCGCCGCCGGTGTGGCTGCTCGGCGCGGGTACCCGATCCGCCGCCCTCGCCGCCGAACTGGGCACCCACTTCGCGTTCGCGCACTTCTTCAACCCCGGGCTCGGTGTCGGCGCGCTGGACACGTTCCGCGCGGGGCCGGCGGGCGCGGACCGTACTCGCGCCGCCCTCGCGGTCCGCACGATCGTCGCGGACACCGAGGCCGACGCGAGCGAATTGGGCTCGGCGTACCTGCTCTGGCGCAGCCGCAAGGACCTCGGCTTCGACGAGCCCTTCCCGGACCGGGCGCGCACCCGCGCGCACCGCTGGACCGGCGCCGAGCGCGAGCGGGCCGGGCACAACGCGCGTGCGTTGCTGACCGGGACGCCCGAGCGGGTCCGGGCCGGGCTGGACGAGTTGGCCGACCGGCACGGGGTGGACGAGCTGGTGGTCAACACGTTCACCCACGACCCGGCCGACCGGGAGCGCTCGTACCGACTGCTGGCCGAGGTCTACGGCACGGTCGAGGCCGCCGGCACGCCGCTGCGGGGAGCCGCGTGACGCGACGATCGCGGATCGCACCGGCAGCACCGGTGCACCGGTCGCGTGGATCGGACTGGTCGCACCGGTTGCGCAGGTCGGACCGGTCGCACCGGTCGAAGGGGAAAGCCGGCGTGCGTGGACCTCGGGCCGCGGGCGCCGGCTTTTTGCCGCCCTATCGCGTGCACTATGCAGCTACTTGTAGGATGACTGGGCAACCCCACGAATTCGGGAGAGTCCATGTCGCTTCAGGCAGCCGGTCGGCGATCCCTCGTCGACGACGCGATCGACCAGCTCCGTGCCCAACTGACGGCCGGGACCTGGCCGATCGGTGCGCGCATCCCGAGCGAGAGCGTGATCGCCGAGCGGCTCCGGGTCGGCCGGAACACCGTGCGCGAGGCGATCCGGGTGCTCGTGCACGCCGGGATGCTGGAGTCGCGCCAGGGCGATGGGACCTACGTACGCTCGACCACCGACCCCGGCGACCTGGTCCGCCGGATCGAACACGCCGACCTGCGGGACATCTTCGAGATGCGCCGAGCGCTGGACGTGGAGGCCGCCCGGCTCGCCGCGCAGCGCCGGGACACCGCGGACCTGGACCGGATCCGGGCCGCCCTGAGCAGGCGCGGCGCGGCCGACGGCAGCGCGGACACCCCGGAACCGCACGACTTCGACCGGGGCGACGTGGCCGAGGGCGAGTTGGACGACCTGGTCGAGCAGGACGTGGCCTTCCACACCGCGATCGCCATCGCGTCGCACAACTCGGCGTTGGTCTCCACCTACCGCTGGTTCAGCGACTCGTTGTGGCGCAGCATCCGCACGGTGGTCGGCGACGGCACCCTGCCGGACGCGTCGCACGCCCTGCACGTGGCGTTGGCCGACGCGATCGAGGCGGGCGATCCGGACGCGGCCGAACGCGCCGTGCGGCGCATCCTCGAACCTGCCGTGATCGCCCTGGACGCACTGCTGCACGACCCGACAGGACACCACCCGACAGGGCACCACTCGACAAGGCACCACCCGACTGGGCACCACCCCATGGAGCACGACGCATGAGCACGACCGAACTGCGCATACCCCCGACCGGCAGGTCCGGCCGGACCGGCACGAGCACCGCGCGGGCGACCGGCGGCGCGCTGCTGCTCGCCGGCATCGTGCTGATCGCGCTCAACATGCGGGCCGGGCTCTCCAGTGTGTCGCCGCTGGTGGGCGAACTGCGCGAGGTGTTCCACCTGTCCGCGACCACGGGCAGCCTGATCACCGCGATACCCGTGCTGTTCCTGGGCCTGATCTCGCCGCTCGCGCCGATCGCGGCCCGCCGGTACGGCACCGAGACGGTGCTGCTCGGCGCGCTCGTCGTGGTGGGCGTCGGGATCCTGCTGCGGGTGATTCCCGACCTGACCGCGCTGTTCGCGGGCGGCGCGCTCGTGGGTGCCGGGATCGCGGTGCTGAACGTGCTGATGCCGGGTGTGGTCAAGCGCGAGTTCCCGCATCGGGCGGCGGCGATGATCGGCGTGTACAGCGCGGCCATGGTGTTCGGCGCGGCGGTCTCGGCCGGCGCGACGGTGCCGCTGGAGAAGGCGATCGGGCACGGCTGGCAGCCGGCGCTCGGCGTCTGGGCGCTGCTCGCCTTCGCGGCGGTGGCGGTCTGGCTGCCGCACGTGCGCCGTCGGCGCGGGAGCGTCGCGGCGGCGATGCCGCACGTGCCGGGTCTGTGGAGGTCGCCGCTGGCCTGGCTGGTGACCGGCTTCATGGGCCTGCAGTCGCTGTTGTTCTACGTACTGCTGGCGTGGATGCCGACCATCCTCACCGACAACGGGATGGGCAAGGGCACCGCGGCGACGATCTTCGCGTTCAACACGTTCGTCCAGATCCCGGCCTCGCTCGCGGGGTCGATCATCGCCGGTCGGATGCGCAACCAGAGCCCGTTGGTGATCGCCTCGATCGGGCTGGTCGCGGCCGGCTACGTGGGGCTGATGGTCGCGCCGACGGGCGGTGCGTGGTTGTGGGCGGTGCTCCTGGGGCTGGGGCAGGGCGGCGCGGTCTCGCTCGCGCTGACCCTGATCGTGCTGCGCTCGCCGGATCCGAACACGGCCGCGCAACTGTCCGGGATGGCCCAGGCGGTCGGGTACGTGCTCGCCGCGTTCGGGCCGTTGGCCGCCGGGGCGCTGCGTCAGGCGACCGACGGGTGGACCGTGCCGATCGTGTTGATGCTGGTGTTGTGCGTGTGCGCCCTCGCCTGCGGGGTGGGCGCCTCGCGCCCGATGCACGTGCGCGTGGCGCGCGAGGTCGTGCCGGGCGATCGTGCACCCGTCGGATGAGGTGGGACGAGGCTCGGCTCGCCGGAACGGGTGCTCAGTGGTCGGGGAACAGCCGTTCCAGGACCACCGCGACGCCGTCGTCCATGTTGGACAGGGTCACCTCGTCCGCCACGGCGAGCAGTTCGGCGTGGGCGTTGGCCATCGCGACGCCGTGTGCCACCCACTTGAACATCGCGACGTCGTTGGGCATGTCGCCGAACGCGATGGTGTCCGCGGCCCTGGCCCCCAGCTTGCGCGCGGCCAGGGACAGGCCGACCGCCTTGCTCAGGCCCAGGGGCAAGAGCTCGACGATGCCCGTCCCGGCGTGCGTGACGTCCACCAGACCGGCGCAGATCTTGCGCGCGCACGCGGTCAACCGGTCGTCGTCGTAGTCCTCGTGGTGCAGGTAGAGCTTGAGGATCGGCTCCGACCACAACTCGTCGCGGTCTCGGACCACACGCACCGGCAACACCGGGTTGTACGGGTAGCCGTGCTCCACCACGATCTCGCCGCACAGGCCATCCCGGCTGACCGCGAACCGCACCGCGCCCAGTTCCTCGGTCAACCGCTCGGTGGCGAGCCTGGCCAGCTGCCGGTCCAGCGTGACCGACGTGAGCAGTCGGTCCTCGCCCGCGTGGTAGACCTGCGCGCCCTGCCCGCACACCGCGAGGCCCCGGTAGCCCAGCGCCTGGAACACCGGACGGGTCCAGGTCACCGCCCGCCCGGTCACTATCACGTGCTTCGCGCCGGCCGCGGTGACCCGGGCCAACGCCGCACGATTGCGCTCCGAGACGGTGTGGTCCTCGCGCAGGAGCGTGCCGTCCAGGTCGGTGGCGACCAGGGAGAAGGTCACGCCTGCACCGGTTCCAGCACCTCACGGCCGCCGAGGAAGGGACGCAGCGCCTCGGGTACGACGACCGAGCCGTCCGCCCGCTGGTGGTTCTCCAGGATCGCCACGATCGTGCGCGGCACCGCGCACAGCGTGCCGTTGAGCGTGGCCAGCGGGCGGGTGCCCTGCTCGTCGCGCATCCGCACCTGGAGCCGGCGAGCCTGGAACTCGGTGCAGTTCGAGGTGGACGTGACCTCGCGGTACTTGCCCTGGGTCGGGATCCACGCCTCGATGTCGAACTTGCGCGCGGCCGAGGCGCCGAGGTCGCCGGACGCGACGTCGATCACCCGGTAGGGCAGTTCGAGCCGGTTCAGGAACTCCTTCTCCCACGCCAGCAGACGCCGGTGCTCCGCCTCGGCCTCCTCGGGCGCGACGAAGCAGAACATCTCGACCTTGTCGAACTGGTGCACCCGGATGATGCCGCGGGTGTCCTTGCCGTACGTACCGGCCTCGCGGCGGAAGCACGGCGAGAAGCCGGCGTAGCGCAGCGGCAGTTCGGCGGCCGGGATGATCTCGTCCATGTGGTACGCCGCGAGCGGTACCTCGGCGGTGCCCACGAGGTAGTAGTCGTCGGCCTCGAGGTGGAACACGTTCTCCGCGGCCTGGCCGAGGAAGCCGGTGCCCTCCATCGCGGGCGGGCGCACCAGCGCGGGCGTCAGCATCGGCGTGAAGCCGGCCTCGGTCGCCTGCGCGATCGCCATGTTGACCAGCGCGAGTTCGAGGAGCGCGCCGATGCCGGTCAGGTAGTAGAAGCGCGAGCCGGAGACCTTCGCGGCCCGCTCGACGTCGATCGCCTTGAGCACGCGACCCAACTCGACGTGGTCGCGCGGCTCGAAGCCCTCGGCCGCGAAGTCGCGCGGGGTGCCGATCTCCTCGATCGTGACGAAGTCTTCCTCGCCGCCGACCGGTGCGTCCGGGTCGATCAGGTTGGCCAGCGCCTTGAGCAGCCGGTCGGTCTCGGCCTTGGCCTCGGCCTGCTCCGCGTCGGCGCTCTTGACCTCACCGGCCAGCGCCTGGGCCCGGGTCAGCAATTCCTGCCGCTCGTCGCCCTTGGCCTTGGAGACCTGCTTGCCCATCGACTTCTGCTCGTTGCGCAGCGCGTCGAACCGGGAGCCCGACGAGCGGCGGAGCTCATCCGCCGCGAGCAGCGCGTCGACGATGGTCTCGTCCTCGCCGCGAGCGCGCTGCGAAGCGCGGACACGGTCGGGATCCTCACGGAGCAGTCGCAGGTCGATCACACCCGAAGCCTACCGGGGGACCGCCAACGGATTTCCCGAGTGCGTCGAAGCCGATGGCGGGTGAATGAAGTGACGGGCGGGATTCGGGCTAAGAATGAGAGATGACCTCCACCCCGACCTGGACCAGAAGGCGCCTCGACCCCGACCGACGGTTCGGCCTCAGGATGACCCTGGTCGCACTCGCCCTGCTCGTGGGCGCCCTGCCGTTCGGGCTGCTCGCCCTCCTGGTGGAAACCAAGTGGTCGCCGCTGCTCGATCTGGACAAGGACGTCGCGACCGGGCTGAACGACTGGGTCCGCGAGCATCCCGGATGGCAGCACGCGCTGCGGATCCTCAGTGACTGGGTCTGGGATCCGAACATGTACCGCCTCCTGGTCGCGATCATGTGCGTGTGGTTGTGGTGGCGCGGCGCCCGTCGGCTGGTGGTGTGGGCGGTCGTCACGATGGCGGTCGGCGGGCTGCTGGGCGCGATGTTCAAACTCGTCTTCACCCGGGCCCGGCCGAATCTGCCCAACCCGGTCGATCACGCGGGCGGTTGGTCCTTCCCGTCCGGGCACGCGTTGATGGGCGTGGTCGGCCCCGGAGTGCTGCTGTTGGCGCTGCTGCCGCTGATCCCGCGGGCGTGCCGGCCGATCGCGTGGGTGGTCGCGATCGCATCGGCGGTGGGTGTCGGGTTCACCCGGGTCGCACTCGGTGTGCACTACGTCACGGACGTGCTCGGCGGCTGGGTCCTCGGCCTGATAGTGCTCGCCGCGACGTCCGCGGTCTTCGAATGGTGGCGTCGCGACGCCGGACTGCGGGATGTGGACGCGACCGACGAGGGGCTGGAACCGGAGATCGACGGGCACGATCCGGATCCGGAGATTCGGCACATTAGGCCCGGAACGGAGGGGCACTCTTCGGATCGGCGGAACTGAAGGATCCGTGGCCGGGTAAGAATGTCGGTCATGCTGACCGAAGCAGGACGGTTCCTGCGCCGTATCGTCCTGCCCCTTGCCATATTGACCTTCGTCATGGTCGGCCTCGGTCTGCTGATCACCAAGAGCCTGGACGGTGTCTGGCCGTTCACGATCGAGGACGACCTCGACCGCACCTTCGCCGAGCATCGCTCGGGGGGCTGGAACGACGTCACCCACGTGTTCTCCACCCTGGCCGACACCCGTGTGATCATCGCCACCACGCTGCTCGCGGCGGTGGTGGCCCGGATCGTCGGCCACTCCTGGCGCGGCCCGCTGTTCCTGGCCTGTTCGGTGGCCGGTCAGGCCCTGGTGTTCTTCCTCGTGCAACTCTTCGTCTCGCGGGACCGGCCGGACGTGCCGCGCCTGGACGAGGCCGCCGCGACGTCGAGCTTCCCCTCCGGGCACACCGGCGCCGCGTTCGCGTTGTACGCCGGGCTGGCGGTGCTGCTGGCGAGCCGGCTGCGCGGGCGCGCGGTGGTCGCCCTGGTGTGGGTGCTGCTTGGCACGGTGCCGCTGGCGGTGGCCGGGAGCCGGATGTACCGAGGCATGCACCACCCCAGCGACGTGCTGATGTCGCTGCTGTACGCGAGCGTCGTGCTGGTGGTGATGAACCGCGCGCTGTTGTCCCCGAAGTCGATCTGGGGATTTCGATCCCGCCGGCGCGAGGCGCCGCAGGGGGCGGACGGCGGACGGCCGCGCGCGGCGCTGGTGGTCAACCCGATCAAGCTCGACGTCGCCGAGTCGCGCACCCGGATCGACCGGATCATGCAGGACGCCGGGTGGGCCGAGCCGCTGTGGCTGGAGACGACCGTGCTCGACCCCGGCGCCGGGGTGACCGCCAAGGCGCTGGCCGAGGGGGTCGACCTGGTCATAGCGGCGGGCGGCGACGGCACGATCCGCGAGTGCGCCGGCGCGCTGGCCGGTACGGACACCCCGCTCGCGGTGATCCCGGCGGGCACCGGCAACCTGCTCGCGCGCAACCTCGGGCTGCCGATCGACGTGGCCGACGCGCTACACGTCGCGATGCACGGGCGCGACCGGCGGATCGACCTGGGCACGGTGGACCCGGACGAAGAACTCGCCGGCACCGCGGGCGTGGAACCGCGCTGCTTCACCGCGATGGCCGGCATCGGCCTGGACGCGGCGATGGTCGCGGACGCGCCGGACGCGCTCAAGAAGAAGGTCGGCTGGCCCGCGTACGTGGTTTCCGGGGCCCGGCACCTGCGCGATCGGCGGATGCGGGTGACGCTGACCGTCGACGACGGCGAGCCGATCCGGCGGCGGGCCCGAATGGTGCTGGTCGGCAACGTCGGCGCGCTCCAGGCCGGCATGCAACTGCTGCCCGGGGCCACGCCGGACGACGGGCTCCTGGACGTCGTGGTGTTCGCGCCGTACGGGATGACCGGCTGGGCGCACGCCACGGTGCGGGTGATAGGCCGGCGCCGTGACCAGGAGCCGGCCGTGGTGCCGGTCAAGCAGCAACGGCTGCGCCCGATCGAGCACTTTACCGGTCACCGGGTACTGATCGAGACCGATTGCCCGGAGCCGCGCGAGTTGGACGGCGACCCGATCGGGCCCGGCACCCGGCTCTCGGTCCGGATCCGGCCCGGCTCGCTCACGGTGCGTGTTCCCTGAGGCCTCGCCGCGGAGCGTCGACTCAGATCCCGCCGCCGCGAGCGCGCGCCAGCCACTCGCTCGCGTTCGCGAACTCGGCGTCCGAGGTCCCGCGACGCAGCGTCGGACGGACCTGGTCGGCACGCGGATAGGACCCGAGGAAGCGCACCGCCGCGCACACCCGCCGCAGCCCCATCAGCGCCTCGCCGACCCGCGCGTCCGCGACATGGCCCTCGGCGTCCATCGAGAAGAAGTAGTGCCCCAGCCCGTCCCCGGTCGGCCGCGACTCGATCCTGGTCAGGTTGACCCCGCGGACCGCGAACTCCTGGAGGATCTCCAGCAGCGCGCCCGGGTGGTCGTCCACGATGTACGCGACCACCGTGGTGCGGTCCGCGCCGGTGGGCCGGGTGGGCCGGTCCGGGCGCTCGACCAGCACGAAGCGGGTGACCGCGCCCTCGACGTCGTGGATGTCGGTGATCAGCGGCACCAGGCCGTACGGCGCGGCCGCGAACTCGCCCGCCAGGGCCGCGTCGTAGCGCCCCTCCTGGACCAGCCGGGCGGCGTCGGCGTTGGACGCGGACGAGTACCAGTGCGCGTCGGGCAGGTTCGTCGTGAGCCAGTTGCGCACCTGCGGTTGCGCGTGCGAGTGGCTGGAGATGGTCTTGATGTCGTCCAGGCCCACGCCCGGACGCACCAACAGCGCGAACGCGATCGGCAGCAGCACCTCGGCGGTGATCACCAGCGGGGCGCCGGTCGCCAACTCGTCCAGCGTGATGGACACCGCGCCCTCGACCGAGTTCTCCAGCGCGACCACCGCGCCGTCGGCGTCGCCGCGCCGGACCGCGTCCAGGGCGGCGGGCACCGACTCCATCGGGGTGACCTCGGCGTGCTCCGCGCCGGGCAGCGTACGCAGCGCGGCCTCGGTAAAGGTGCCCGCGGGGCCGAGGTAGGTCCAGCGGGGCGCGGCGGCGGGCGTACGAGCGTCGGACATGTCGTCACTGTACTGAGCCGGCCGGCGTGTATCGGCCGTGTTCCGGGGTGCGGACGGGTGGGCTGCGACGGTTGCGGGAGGCGGGTGCCCGCGGTGTGTGCACGCGTTGTGGACTGTGGACGCCCGCGCTGCGCGGTACCGCCGAGAGGGTGAGGCTGGGCCTGTGGAAAACGCCGCGACGCTGCTCCCGGTGACCCCCACCCTGGGGATCGTCACCGTGCTGCTCCTGGTCGTCGCCATGGCGGTCGCGGGGGTGGCGCGACTGGGCCACGGCCGGGCGGTGGTGGTGGCCGGGCTCCGGGCGACGGCGCAGTTGCTCGCGGTGTCCTTCGTCATCACACACGTGGTGGACCGACTCGGCTTCGCGGGTCTGTTCGTGGTGATGATGTACACCGTCGCGGCCTTGACAGCGGCCGGGCGGGTGACCGCGAACCGACGGTTGTTCTGGCCCGCGGTGCCGATCGTGACGGCGACGGCGCCGACTCTGGTCCTGCTGTGGGCGACCGGTCTGCTGCCTGCCGAGGGCATCGTGCTGATCCCGATCGCGGGCATCCTGATCGGCGGTGCGATGACCGCGACGGTGCTGGCGGGGCGGCGGGCGCTGGAGGAGTTGGCACAGCGCCACGGTGAGGTCGAAGCGGCTCTGACCTTGGGTTTCTCCGATCGCGACGCGGCGATGGAGATCTGTCGGCCGACCGCGGCGGGGGCGCTGATCCCGGCTCTGGACCAGACCAGGACGGTGGGGTTGGTGACCCTGCCCGGGGCCTTCGTGGGCATGTTGCTCGGCGGGGCGACACCGCTGCAGGCGGGGGCGGTGCAGTTGTTCGTGTTGGTCGCGCTGCTTCAGGTCCAGGCGGTCGCGGTGGCTTTGACCATCGAGTTGGCGGCGCGGGGGCGGCTGGCGCGGACGCAGTCGGGTCAGGGGCACAAGGGCGGCTCGGGCACGTAGCGGTAGGTCTGGCCGCGCACCGCCGAGCGCATGGTCGAGTCGCTCACACCGTGCTCGCGAGCGAGGCGATAGACCGACACCCCGTCCCGGGCCCGACGCCGGCACTCGGCGACGACCTCGGGGGTGAGACGACGCCGATCACCGGGTGTGGGTAGTTGCGCGGGCCTGTGGATAACCCTGTGGAAATCGCTGTGGAGAACTTGGGTGGGGCTGTGGGTTTCCGAGGTGGGAGGGGTCGCGTTAGAGGTAACTGTGGACAACGGAGCCGCCGACTCGAACCCGGTGGTGAGGCGGGCGACGGCCATGGTGTTGATCTCGATCGCCTTGGTGAGATCGCCGGTGCGGGCGGCGAGATCGGTGATCGAACCGATCGCGCGGGAGAGCAGCGCATCCATGTTTTCGCTGGTGGCGGGGGTGTAGCGGCCGGTTCGGCGGATGGTGGGGAGGACGTCGTGGGTGACCCAGCGGCGGAAGGGTTTGGCCGTCGTCTTGTTGCTCCGCAGGATCAGCGAGTAGAGACCGGCCTCGCTGATGAAGGTCATGTTCGGATTGCCACCGGGGTCGGAGGTTCCGTAAGGATTGCTTACGGAACCCCTCTGAGCTGCGGTTTTCCCGACGCGGACGCTGGTTTTTTCGTCGGCGTCGAGGTTTGAGACCGCCATGCGGGAGTTGGTGTGGTCGAGCACGGCGCACACATCCGTCGCGCAGAACCACGGGTCGCCGTCGATCATGACGATGCGTACCTGGGTCTCCTCTGTGTACATGAAGACCTCGACGATGTTCTCGTGGCTCATGCCAGTTCCTCGCTTGTTCCGGCTCGATGGTGTTGTTTGTCCCGTTTGGTTCCGTAAGGATTTCTTACGCTATCCGTCTGACCTGTGGTTTTGCAGACGAGTCCTGACCCGATCGATGCCTTGCGGGCTGCTGTCGCTGCACGGCTTCAAGCGGCTTTCGTGTCCCTCGAACGGCTCATTGCGTTCGCCCATATGTATGAACGAGCGTGGGGCGGTCGGGTTACGTGCCGGTTGGTGGATCTGTTCGCCCTCGGGGGATTCGCGAGGCTGGGCAGCCGGATGAGGCTTATCGGTGGGTATCGTTTGATCTCATTGCGTGATCAGGCGACCACGGGGAGGGATCTTGGCTGGTGGCGGTGAGGGTGGGGGAGGCTCGGCGATTCGGGTCGAGACGGGGGCGTTGCGGCAAGGAGCCACGGTGGCTCGGGAGGTGGCGGGAGCACTGCGGCGGGCGGCCGGAGGGTCGAGTGCGGGGGTCTCGGGGTGTCCGGGGTTCGCGGTCGCGGGGGCGGCCGGGGCGCTGACGGTGGCGTGGGCGGATCATCTGCGGGCGCTCGGCGATGGGTACGGCGGGGTCGGCGACGTGTTGTGGACGAACGCCGACGCGCACGATCGCACCGATCAGGCGGTCGCGGGTGCGTTCGCCGAGGCGCGGCGCTGATGGTGACGCTGGCTCAACTGCGCGACGCCGCGTTGGGCGGGCTGGACCGTGCGGTGGTCGAGTGGACCGACCTGGCGGCCGCGTTGGACGGGTTGGTCGGGCGGGCGACTACAGGGGTGGGCGGGCCGCTGCGAGCTTCGCGCTGGGAGGGTGCGGACGCGGACGCGGCGGCACGGGGGTTGGCCGCGCGTGGTGAGCAGGTGATGGTGGCGGCGCAGGAGGCCCGGTGCGTGCTCACCGTCCTGGACACGGCGGCCGACCAACTCCGGAACGCGCAGCGCGATTTGTGGGCGGGATTGGCGGAGGCGGCGGCTGCGGGATTCACCGTGTTCGAGGACGGGCGGATGGAGCCGGCCGATCCGACGAGCCGTGCCGACGCGGCGATGATCTCGCGGCGGCACGAGTTGGAGCAGCTCCTGGCCGCGCCGGTCCGGAAGGCGACCGAGGTCGACACGCACTGCGCGGAGACGTTGGCCCGGCTGTATCCGACGGGGACGGCCGACTGGGCGGACACGGCCGCCGACGGCACGTGCGTGATGGCGTTGGCGGGTTTGGACCTCGCCACCATCCCGAGGGGCGATCCGGTCGCTGCGGCCAAGTGGTGGGCGGGGCTGAATCCTTCGGAGCGGGCGATGTATCTGGCCGGCTATCCGGCGGTGCTGGGGGCGATGGACGGGTTGCCGACGGAGATCCGGGACCGCGCCAATCGGGTCGCGCTGGCCGAGGCGAAGGCCGGGCTCATCGCCGAACTTGCTGCCGCGCGTGCCAAGCGGGACGCGGCGGGCCGCACCGACGACGCGAAGTGGCGCCTCCGGGTCACGGCGCTCAAGGAACGCCTGGCGGCGATCGAGGGTTTGGAGGCGACGTTGCGCTCGGGCGACGACCTCTACCTGATGGGCTTCAGCGCCAAGGGCGACGGCCGCGCAATCGTCGCCATCGGCAACCCCGATACAGCTGCCCACACAGCGGTCTACGTTCCGGGGACGGGAGCGGGATTGGCGAGAATTGGTTCGCATGTCAGCAGGATGCGGAGTCTTTGGTTGGCTGCACGTCAGGAATCTCGGAGTGGCGGTGTTTCGACGATTACATGGATCGGCTACGACGCCCCAGACACTCTGGCACATGCCATATCGACTTCAAGTGCGAATGAGGCGGCGCCAGCCTTCGTGCGATTTTTGCGTGGAGTCGGGGTGACGCAAGGCATTAGTTCAAACAACCATGTGACTGTGATCGGCCACAGCTACGGGTCAGTGGTTGTGGGACAAGCTGCTCACTGCAGCGGCGGTCTCGTTGCACAGGATGTCGTCGTGGTTGGAAGCCCTGGCCTCCATGCGACGAAAGCAGAAGATCTGCATATCTCTCCGAAGCATGTATGGGTTGGGGCGGCGGAGGGTGATCTTGTTACCAGCATTGGGGCAGGAGCCCACGCGCCAATCTCTGAGAACGCAAAAGTCCATCGGCGTGTGACGCCTGATGATAAAGAATTCGGTGCCAACCGGTTCACGTCTGACGGCTCCAGCGGACATAGTGAATACTGGTCCACATCTGACCCGATGAGCCTAGATAACCAAGCTGCGATTATCACGGGCAACTATAAGGATGTTCGTCTTATTTGGGGAGAGCGTCCATGAAGCGCCCTGGGGCCCTACTTTTTCTTGCCGCCATTGTTGTAGGGTGTGGACAATCGGATGTTTCGGGTGGAGTTGTGAATCATGTCGAAATCAATAAAACTCTCCGCGAGTATTCCAGCCGTGTTTTCGATGGCCTTGCATTGCAAGGAAAGCATGGTGATGCAGACGATATTAACTCGGCTGATTGTGCGTCTGGATCGGCAAGCCTAGAGTCCAGTTGGCAGGCGGTCACACATTTTTGGCAGATTGATGCTCTTCCCACGGGTGAGGCCAGATTGGCGGTTGACCGGCTGCGTAAGCACCTTGAAATACAGGGTTGGCAGATCATCGACTATGCCGTTCCGCCAGAGGTAGGCGATGCGGCTGTTCGAGCCAAGAACCCTCGGGATAACTACGTGATCCGCGTTAAGGCTCTGGGTGATGTAAACCGCGTCATTGTTCGTGTCTCCTCTCCGTGCGTCAGGCTCCCGAAGGATGGTTCGTAGGAGGCCGCAGGCGGAAGAAGGCCCAGAAAGTGATTGATGCGAGTGCGGCGGTGGCGAAGAGGATTGTGGAGCGGAGCCACATGTCTCGGGTGAGGCCGTTGGCGGCGCCCGTGGGGTCGAGGAGGGCCAGGACGAACAGGAACAGGGCCAAGGCGTAGATCGCCGCCCAGGCCCAGCGGTTCCATTGCCACAGGGCGTGGCCGTCCATGAAGCGCATCGGCAGCAGGCCGAAGACCAGGCCGACCACCGCCGCCACGAAGCACTGGGTGAGCACGTCCTCGGCGAAGACCCAGCCGAAGGGCGCGCCGTCCGATTCGTTCAGGACGTGGGTCACCGGGATGCGCCACACCCACGCGACCAACGCGAGGCCCGCCAGGGACCAGGAGCCGAGGGCTATCGCGCGGCCCTCGTCCGAGGGAGCCAGCCGCCGCAGGCCGGCCGAGGTGAAGGCGAGGAACAGCCCGTACACATAGCCCGGCGTCAGATGCAGCAGCCGCGACGCCACGGCCAGCACCAGGGCGACGCCCAGTGCTCCCGGAACCAGCCGAGGCAGGGCCCGGATGCGGGAGATACGCCTTCGGTAGGCCTCCGCCGAACCCTCGTACACCAGCACGCCGAGCGGAACCGCCGCCACCAGTGCCAGCGCGAGCGCGGCAGTGCCCGCGTTCCAGCCCGTACCGGGTTCGACCGCGACGCAGAACGCGGCCGAGAGCAGCACGAAGACGAGAACCTGCAACTCGGGCATGCGCGGCTGCGATCGCGGGCGCGCGGCCCCCGGGCGCAGGCGGCGTCGGATCCGAAGCCGGTTCTGCTCCCACGTCTTGTTGAACAGCTCGGCCGAGAAGCCAAGCACCGGAAGCGCCACCACCGCCGTCGCGCCGGCCAGCACCACCGGCCGGGGCTCGTCGAACAGCGCGCTCGGGCTCGGCAGGTTCACCGCAGCCTCGGACCGCTCCGAGACCGCGCTCGTCCCGGCCGCGCCCAGCACCGCGACCCGTACCGAGAAGTCACCGTCGTAGCCCGCGCCAGTCGCGCACGCGACGGTCAACATCCCTTCTCCGCCCGGGAGTTCGCGCGGTACCCGAATCTCGCTCGCGAACCGCCCGTCGGCGGCCACCGGCACCCTCCCCAGCACGGTGCCGCGATGACGCACCGTCAGTGTCCCGGCCCCGCCGTCGACCGGCCGACCGCACGTGACGAACCCGCTGCCCTCGACGCGCAACGGGCGACCGGCCGTCGGCTGCGTGGGCGTCAGCGTCAATTCGGGCCGGGCGACCTGGAAGTCGGCGCGCTGGACGACCCCGTTGTCCGGCATGCCCGCGCCCTGCGCGAAGCAGGTCACGGTGATCGGGCGTGGGCCGCGATCGGGTCCGTCCGGCACGATGAAGCGCTGGGCCTCGGCACCGGTGCCCGAGATGCTGAGCTTGGCGAGGTCGCGTCCACCCCACGTCACGCGTGCGTCGTCGCTCGCGTTCGCGTCCCCGCAGCGCAGGTCGGTCCACAGGGTGACCTCGGTGCCGGGCACGCCGGTGGCCGGCTCCAGCACGAGGTGCCTGGTGCGCAGGTCGGCCGGTGGGGTACGGGTCTCCTCGGGACGAAACGCGTTGATCTCGATCGCCGTCTCCGCGAGGGCCTTCTCCTGCCCCGGACAGCGCACCGCGATCCGGTTCACCGGCCGGTCCGTGCTCGCTGCCCCGTTCGAGCTGAAGGTCGGGGCGAGCATCGTGTGCCGGAACGCGATCGAGTCCCCGTGTGCGGTGTCCACCGGCAGGTCTGCCGCGAGCAGGTCGAGGTACTCCCCGGAGCTGCCGCCGTTGGCCGACAGGAGGTAGACGTCCACCTTGTTCGTCGGGCAGCCGGCCAGCCCGGATCCTCGGATCGCCACGGAATCTCCCGGTCGCACCGGGCCGGGTGTCACGCTCACCGTGGCGCTCGTGGCGCTCGTGGCGCTCGTGGCGCTCGTGGCGCTCGTGGCGCTCGTGGCGCTCGTGGCGCTCGTGGCGCTCGTGGCGCCGGCGGCCGAAGTTCCGAACGCGAGGGGCGCCAGGGTCAGGGCCACAGCCCCGATTCCCATGCCGAGCGCGGCCCGCATCCGCAGCAGTGTCCTGTTCATGGTCCCCGTTCCCCGTAGCCGAGCACCGATGATGATGCCGGCCATTCCGCTTTCGTGACCCCTTGTCCGCCAGGTCCACAATTCCTGGGGCCGGGTGCGGTATGGGTGCGGATCGGGTTCAGGCGCGGCGGTCGACGAACGTCTCCAGGCCGTCGAGCAGGAGGCGCAGGCCGAACTCGAACACCGCCTCGCCGTCCTGGGTGAAGCTGTCCTCGGCGAGCGCGGCCAACCTCGGGTAGCGCCCGCTCGTCATCGCCGCGTTCAGCAGGGGAGCCTGCGCGGCCCAGAACTGTTCGTCGCTGACCCCGGTGCGCTGCGCCGCGTGCACGGAGTTGAAGTGGGTGCGCGCCATGCCGCTCACATAGCCGCCGTCGATGATCGACAGGACGGTCATCTTCTCCCGGTCGGACAGCGCCGCGTCGCCGATCGCGGCCAGCGTCAGCTCCAGGGCCTCGAGCGAGTTGGGTCCCAGCACCGGCCTCGCCTGATCGACGCCGAGCAGCCACGGGTGGCGGTTGTACATCTGCCAGATGCCGCGCGCGACCTGCTCCAGGGCCCCGCGCCAGCCGAGTTCGGGGGGGAACTCGGCGTCGCCCGGCGCGTTGACCTTGTCGACCATCAGGTCGAGCAGTTCGGCCTTGCCCGGGACGTAGCGGTAGAGCGACATCGTGCCGGACCCGATCTCGGCGGCCACGCGCCGCATCGACACCGCGTCCAGCCCCTCGGCGTCGGCGACGGCGATCGCGGCCGTGACGATCCGGTCCAGGGTCAGCGCCGGTTTGGGGCCTCGGGCCGGTTTCCGGTCCACGCCCCACAACAGTTCGAGGCTGCGCGCGAGATCGCCGCCGCCGGTGTGGTCGGTGCTCGTCATGGTGCCCCCATCGTAGGAGCCCGCCTCGGCACCTCCACTGGTATGCCGATCGCCCGGCGTCCGCGCGCGACCGATCCAAGACAACTGGGTACGCCGTACGCGCAATCGGGTACGGTGTACTCGGTTTGAAGGAGGCCGATGAGCACGTCGATGAGAACACCGACGGAAATGCGGATGGAAACCACGAGCCACGCGGTCCTCGCCGAGGGCCTGACCAAGCGCTACGGCAACACCCACGCGCTCGACGACTTCGACCTGACCGTGCCCCGAGGCACCGTCCAGGGGTTGCTCGGGCCCAACGGCGCGGGCAAGACCACGGCGGTCCGGATCCTGTCCACGCTGCTGCGACCGGACGGCGGCCGGGCCCTGGTCGCGGGCCACGACGTGACCGGCGATCCCCGGCGGGTGCGCCGGCACATCGGACTGGTCGGTCAGTACGCGGCGGTCGACGAGAAGGTGACCGGGCGGCACAACCTGATCCTGTTCGGCCGCCTGTTCCACCTGGACAAGCGTGGTGCGGCCCGTCGCGCCGACGAACTGCTGGAGCGGTTCGGCCTGGTCGAGGCGGCCGACCGGAGCGTCAAGCAGTACAGCGGCGGCATGCGCCGGCGACTCGACCTGGCCGCGAGCATGATCCTGGCGCCCGACGTGCTCTTCCTGGACGAGCCGACCACCGGACTCGACCCGCGCGGGCGCAACGAGGTCTGGGAGGCGGTGCGCTCGCTGCTCGCGGGCGGTACGGCGGTGCTGCTGACCACGCAATACCTGGACGAGGCGGACAAGTTGGCGGATCGCATCGCGGTGCTCGATCGCGGACGCAAGATCGCCGACGACACCCCGGATCGGCTCAAGCGCGAACTGGGCGGCGACCGGATCGAGATCGTCGCGCGGGACGCGGTCGACCTGCCGCGCGTGGCCGCAGTGGTGGCCCGCGTGGCCGAGTCGGGCGCCGAGCCGGTGCTCGATCCCGAGGATCGGCGGGTGACCGCCCCGGTCGGCGATCGGGTCGCGGCGCTCACCCACGCCGCCCGGGCCTGCCAGGACGAGGGGATCACGATCGAGGACATCGGCGTACGCCGGCCGACCCTGGACGAGGTCTTCCTCGGGCTGACCGGCCACCGCGCGCACGAGCCGGAGCAGGCCGCGAACGAATCCGCGAAGGAGGCGGTGCGCCGATGAGCGTGACCACCGCGGGACCGGTGGAGGCTCCCGAACGCCGGCTGTACTGGGCGATCGCGGACTGTCTGACCGTCGTGCGCAACGAGATGGAGCACATCGCTCGGCAACCGAGCGTGCTGGCCTGGCAGTTGGGCTTTCCGATCGTGTCCGTGCTGCTGTTCGTGTACGTCTTCGGCAGTGCCATGGACGTGGGCGGATCGATCGACTACAAGGACTACGCGCTGCCCGGCATGTTCGCGATGACCATGGCACAGGGGTTCATGAACACCGCGACGGTCGTCGCGGTCACCCGGCAGCTCGGTGTGATGGATCGGTATCGCTCGATGCCGATGGCGCCCTCGGCGGTGGTCAGCGGGCGCGGGGTGGCCGACGTGCTCGGCGCGAGTCTGGACCTCGCGGTGCTCGCGTCGATCGCGCTCGTCGTCGGATGGCGACCGGACGGCACCTTGTTGGAGATCCTGGCCGCATTCGGGCTGCTGTTGTTGCTGCGGTTCGCGCTGACCTGGGTCGGTATCTACCTGGGGTTGCTGGTGCCCAACGCGGAGGCGGCGGGCAGCCTGTTCGCGGTGGCCCTGCCCTTCGGGATGATCTCCAGCGTCTTCACGCCGCCGTCGATGATGCCGCAGTGGCTGGGCGCGGTGGCGATGTGGAACCCGGTCTCCTCCACCGCGAACACGATCCGCGACCTGTTCGGCAGTCCGGCTCCGCACGGGGGGAGCTGGATCGAGGAACACGCGTTGCCGATGGCGGTGGTCTGGCCGCTGGTGATCACCGCGATCTTCCTGCCGCTCGCGGTGCGCAAGTTCCAGGCCCTCGGCCGCTGATCGACGAGGCCGGCCGCGATCTCCTCGCGGCCGGTCCGGTCGGCGGGGTGGACCGGTCGGCGGGGGCGGACCGGTCGGTCGGGCGCACGCCCTTCCGATCCCGGCCATAGGTCTACTACGGAACAATCTATTGGCTTACCTATCTTGTTACGCTGGCCACATGACTACCGAGAGCCTGGCCCCGACCGTGCTGGACATGACCGGCATGTTCGTGCACGCCGGTCACGTGATGAACACCCGAATGGCCGCCGCCCTCGCGGCGATCGACGTCACGCCGCGCAGCTTCTGCGTCCTCTCGCACGCGATCGACCGGGATCTGACCCAGGCCCAGGTGGCCGAGCTCTCCGACCTGGACAAGACCACGATGGTCGTGACCATGGACGAGCTGGAGCGGGCCGGGCTGGCCGAGCGGCGGCCCGCGCCGACCGACCGGCGGGCGCGGATCATCGTGGTCACCGAGGCCGGGCGCGACCTGGTCCGGGCCGGGCGCGGGATCGTCGACGGTGTGCATCACGAGGTGCTGGAGGCGCTGCCCGAGGACGAGCGTGCGGTGTTCGCCTCCGCGCTGGCGCGCCTGGTCGGCGGAGTGCTTGCCAAGCCGGTCGAGTCCGAGGCGACGGTACGGCGGGCGCGGACGTCGAAGCGGTAGGCGCGGGTTACCTCTCAGGTGGCAGGTGGCAGGGCGCGAGCAGCGGACCGCGGGCACGGTCGATCGAGATGAGTCCGTGACAGATGGGTTTCAAAGAGAAGAGTCTGAAAGAGATCGTCTATAACAAAACTATCTGCTAACGTCTCTCCTGTGAGTCGGCCGCCCGCCGACCGGTCGTCCAGGGAGATGAGCAGCATGTCGCGCACGTTCGCCACACCGGAATCGACGGACAGGTCACGCTGGTCGGCGCTCGCGGTGCTGTGTGCCGGGGTGCTGATGGTCGTCCTCGACGGCACGATCGTCACGGTGGCCCTGCCCGCCATCCAGAGCGACCTGGGCTTCTCCCAGTCGGGCCTGGCCTGGGTGGTCAACGCGTACGGAATCGCCTTCGGCGGCCTGCTGCTCCTGGCCGGCCGGCTCGGCGACCTGATCGGGCGGCGCCGGATGTTCATCGCGGGCATGGTCGTCTTCACCGCCGCGTCGCTGCTGTGCGGCGTGGCCACCGGGCCGGAACTGCTGATCGCCGCCCGCTTCCTGCAGGGCATCGGCGGCGCGATGTCCTCGGCCGTGGCGATCGGCATGATCGTCACGCTCTTCCCGGACCCTCGGGAACGGGCCAAGGCGATCGGCGCGTTCAGCTTCGTCGGCGCGGCCGGCGCGTCGATCGGGCTCGTGCTCGGCGGGTTGCTCACCGAGGCGTTCACGTGGCACTGGATCTTCTTCGTCAACGTGCCGATCGGCGTCGCCGCCACCGCGCTCGCGTTCCGCCTGCTGGTCGCCGACCGGGGTCTGGGCCGGTCGGCGGGCGCGGACCTGTGGGGCGCGCTGCTGATCACGTCCGGCCTGATGCTGCTCGTCTACACGATCGTCGAGGCGGACGCGCACGGCTGGGCCTCGGCGCGCACGCTCGGCATGGGCGCGGTGGCACTCCTGCTGATCGCCGGTTTCGTGGTCCGCCAAGCGAAGGCTCGGACGCCGCTGCTGCCGCTGCGGGTGTTCCGGTCGGCGCGGGTGTCCGGGGCCAACGCGATCCAGATGTTGATGGTCGGCGCGCTGTTCGCCTTCCAGTTGATGATCGCGCTCTACCTCCAGCATGTGCTCGGCTACGGCGCGGCCCGGACCGGCGTCGCGATGTTGCCGTCGGCGGTCGTGATCGGGGTCATCACGCTCGGCTACTCGGCGCGGATCAACGCCCGGTTCGGCGAGCGAAACGTCGTGGTCGCGGGCCTGGCCCTGCTGCTGGTCGGGCTGCTGTTCCTGGCCCGGGTGCCGGCGGACGGCGCGTACCTCACCGACGTGTTGCCCGCGATGTTGCTGCTGGCCGGCTTCGGTCTGGCCATCCCGGCGCTCACCACGCTGGGCATGTCCGGGGCCACCGCCGAGGACGCCGGCGTGGTCGGCGGTCTGTTCAACACCACTCAGCAGGTCGGCGGCGCGCTCGGACTGGCCGTACTGAACACGCTCTCCAGCGCCAAGGCGGAACGGCTGGTGGCCGAGGGCACCTCCGCGCCCGAGGCGCTGACCGGGGGGTACACCCTCGCCTTCGGCATCGGCGCCGGTCTGATCGCCGCCGCGATCGTGCTCACCCTGCTGGTGCTGCGCTCGCCGAAGCGGGAGTCGATCGTGGTCACCGACGGCACCGAAGGCACCGAACACACCGAGGGAACGGGCGGCACGGGAAGCGCGGAGACGGCCCCGGCCGAACCGACGGCATCCGCACGCTGAACGGAGCCGGTACAAAACCCCACTCCGAACACCCGAAGGCCCCGTGTCGCCACCGCGACCGGGGCCTCGGCGCGACCGCAGCCCGTCGCACCCGCGAGCGGCGCCCGTCAGACTAGACCGCCTCCGGTCGGTTCGCCGTCGCCTCGGCGTAGGCCCGTTGCGCCGCCTCGATCTCGTCGATGTGGCTCTCGGACCAGGTCCGGATCTCACTCATCAAGCCGCTCACGCTGGTCCCGAGTTCGGTCAGCGAGTACTCCACCTGGGGCGGCACCGTGGCGTAGACCTTGCGTCGGACCAGGCCGTTGCGTTCGAGGTCGCGCAGGGTCTGGGTGAGCATCTTCTTGGTGATCCCGCCGAGCCGGCGGCGCAGTTCCGCGTAGCGCAGCGTCTGCGGGTGGAGGGCGCCGACGACGAGGGCCACCCACTTGTTCGCGATCAGGTCGAGGACCGCCCGGGAGGCGCAGTCGGCGAGATAGACGTCGGCGCCACCGTAAGGGCGCAGGTCGGGAGGGGTATGCATAAGGTACCCAGGTACCAGGAAGGTGCCTTCTTCACAATGGTTACCGGGTCCTCGATGCTCTCCGCATGACGAAGAACATGATCACTGTGCATCAGGACACGCTCGGCGGCCCGGAGGTTCTCCGGGTGATCGAGACCGCGATACCCACACCCGGACCGGGTGAGGTACTGGTCGAAGTGCGCGCCGCGGGGGTCAACCCCATCGACACCAAGATCCGCGCCGGCGGAATGTGGCTGACGCCGCCGTTCACGCTCGGGTGGGACGTCTCCGGTGTGGTCGCGGGCGTCGGCGCTGGCGTCTCCCGGCTCACCGTCGGCGACGAGGTCCACGGGATTCCCGGGTTTCCGCGACTTGCCGGTGGATACGCGGAGTTCGTGGTAGCCGCGGAGTCCTCCTTCGCGCTCAAGCCGAGCACGCTCGACCACGTGCAGGCGGCCGCCCTGCCGCTGTCCGCCTCGATCGCGTGGCAGGCCCTGGTCGAGGCGGCGCAGGTGCGACCGGGGCAGCGCGTGCTGATCCACGCGGCGGCGGGCGGCGTCGGGCACCTGGCGGTACAGATCGCCAAGTCCCGGGGCGCGTACGTGATCGGCACGGCGAGCCCGGCCAAGCACGACCTGCTCCGCGAATTGGGCGCGGACGAGGTCGTGGACTACGCCACAACCGACTTCGCGGAGACGGTACGCGACGTCGATGTCGTGTTCGACCTGGTCGGCGGCGCGTACGAGGACCGCTCGCTGCGTACCCTCCGCCCCGGCGGCATCCTGATCAACATCACCAACCCGCCCGCCGCCGAGGCCACCGCGGCCAAGGCCGAGGCGGCCGGCGTCCGCGGCATCACCGTCGACCTGGCGCCGAACCCGGAACGGCTGGCCCTGCTGGCCGAGGCGGTGGACGCGGGCCTGCTGCGCCCGGTCGTCGCCGAGACCTTCCCGCTCGTCGAGGTGGTCAAGGCACACGAACTGGCCGAGACGAACCGCACCGCCGGCAAGATCGTGCTGATCCCCTGAGCCGGCCCGGAAACCCCGTGCCGTCCCGGAAACCCCGTGCCGGCCCGACAACCCCGAGCCGTCCCGGAAACCCGGCCCGCCTCGGAAGACCGAGAGCCCGGCCGGGCGGATCCTCGACACCCCGAGACCGGCACCCCCGCCCCACGACGGCGAAGCCGGGTACCCGTGCCGAACGGCCGGGGTACCCGGCTTCGACCGGTGCGCGTCCTACTCGGTGATCTCGATCGTGCCCGCCATGCCGGTGCCCACGTGATACATGCAGTTGAAGGTGTACGAGCCGGGTCGGCCGAAGCTCAGCTTGATGTCCTGGGACTTGCCGCCCTCGGACGGCGCGACCGGCGCACCGCCGGGCAGGATCATCTGGTGCGGGGTGATCCCGGTGTCCGCGAGGGTGATCACCAGCGGACCGGTCCGGGCGCGGATCACCGACGGCGAGAAGCGCAGCTTGTCGTCCACCCGCAGCTCGATCCGCTGCACCCCGTCACTGCCCAGGGCCGCGACGCCCTCGGACGCCGCCGCGGTCGCCTCGGCCTCGCTCATGTACGAACCCGGGCCGCCCTCCGCGCCCCAACTCCCGCAGCCGGTGAGCAGCAACGGCAGGGCCGCGGCCCCGACCAACCATCGACGGCGCATCGGACTCAGCCCTCCAACAGGGATTGACCGACATACCCGCCCGGAGCGCACCCCGGCGGGATCACGAACAGCCCGCTCGCCTCGTGCCGCAGGAACGGGGACAACGCGTCGCCGCGGGCCAGCTTGCGCTGGATCGGCACGAAGCCGTCGTCCGGGTCGTGCTGCCACGCCACGAACAGCAGCCCGGCGTCCGGCGCGCCGTCCGTACCGAACCCGTCGTGGTAGGAGTAGCCGCGCCGCAACATCGTCGAACCGCGGTTGAACTCCGGTGCCGCGACGCGCATGTGGGCGTTCGCGGTGATCACCAACTCGCCGTCGGCACCCCGCTTGCCGAAGTCCGCGGCGCTGTGCTCGCCGCCGCCGGACAGCGGCGCGCCGGTGTCCTTGGTCCGGCCGATCACCCGCTCCTGATGCGCCTTGTCCAGGCCGTCCCACGCGTCCAGCAACATCCGGATCCGGCGGAAGACCACGTAGGTACCACCGGTCAGCCAGCCCTGGTCGGGCCCGGCCGCGGCGGTGACGAAGATCTTCTCGTCGAACTTCGGGTCGGCCGGCTTCGGATTGTTGGTGCCGTCGATCTGGCCCATCAGGTTCCGGTGCGTCATCGGCTTGGCGGTGGCACCCGGCGACCGGGCGAAGCCGTTCATCTGCCAGCGGATCCGGGCCACGCCCTTGGCCAGCCGCTGCAGCGTGCGGACCGCGCCGAAGGTGACCAGCCCGTCGTCCGCGCACACCTGGACGAACAGATCGCCGTCGCCGCGGGCCGGATCCAGCGCGTCGTCCGGGAACGGCGGCAGCGGCTTGAGCGCGGCGGGCCGCCGTGCGGCCAGGCCCACCTTGTCGAACAGGCCGGCGCCGAAGCCGAAGGTGACCGTCAACGAGCAGGCCCCGGCGTCCGCCGCGACCCGGTCGTCGTCCGCCACCGGCCGGCCCGAGGTCAGCCGTGCGGCCGCGTCCGACCAGCGCCGCATCAGCGCGGCGACGGCGGCACGGTCCGCGCCCGGTTCCAGGTCCCAGCCCAGGAAGACGGCCTTGGCCTGGGCCGGGGTGGTGATGCCGGCCTGGGTCTTGCCGTGGAAGGGCACGCTGGTCGAGCCGACGTGGGCCAGCGTCGGGCCGGAGGCGGTCGAGTCGTCCGCGAACGCGACCGCGCCGCCGGTCGCGCCGACCACCAGGCCGCCCGCGCCGGCCGCTCCCGCGACACCGACGAACCGGCGGCGCGAGACGGCCGAATCGGCGCTCGCTCGATCGGAGGATTCAGGGCTGCTCATCACGTCGTCCCTCGCAGGTTCCACCGGCTCGTGCGCGCCGTTCGCGTCGCGCTCGCCGTTTGTCACACACACCGCTTCCGCGGCTCCGGCGGTCGCCGCCACCGGGTTCGGTCCCCGTCGCACCACCACGACCAGCGCGAGCGCCGCGCCGAGGCCGGCGCCGAGCACCAGCACGGTCAGCGCCCGGTCCAGCGCCAGCCCGCCCACGAACGGCGACGACGAGCGCCACAACACCGGCAGGTCGTACCCGGCCACCCGCAGAGCCAGCACGCCGAGCGCCGGCGCGGCCAACCACGCGCCGCCCACCCGGCCCCGGACCAGCAGCGCCGCGCCCGCGAACGCCACCGCCCCGGAAAGCAGTTGGAGCAGATTGCCGGCGAAGAACGCGCCCGCCCAGGCGCCGAACCCGCCGGCCCGGGCCGCCGCGACCAGGGCCAGGTGCAGCACGCTCGCCGCCGCGACCACGCCCGCGAGCACGCCGTACCCGAGCAGTGCCCGGCGGCGGACCGGCGGCAGCCACACCACCGCGAACACCAGCACCGCGAGCCCGATCGAGCCGAGGATGCCCGGCCACGGACTGGGCCCGGGCAACCAGCGCAGTTCGCCGGTCGCGGCCAGCTCGCGTTCGCCGATCCGCATCGGCACGGTCCAGGTGGAGATCCGCTGCGCGCGATCCGGATCGGCCATCACCCGCGGTGGCAGCCGCTGTTGCACGATCCAGTGCACGCGCTGGTCGTACCAGCGGGCCACCGGCTCGGCGGAGATCCGGTGCCACTGCGGCGCGCCGGTCGGTTGCAGGTTCGACTTCTCGTCGACCGAGCCCCACCGCTCGCTGCTCAACTGCACGGCGGGGGACTGGCGGTTCTCGAACACCCCGCCGCGGCCGATCCGCAGGAACGGCTCGCTCATGTAGCCGAGCACGACCACGTCCTGCGGACCGGTGTTGCGCACCTCCATCCGCGCACCGTTCTCGATCACCTTGACCGTCAGGCCCGGGTCGAGCTCGCTCGGCGAGGTCATCACGGTGTGGAAGTTGCTCGGCCCCTGACCGGACAACTCCTGCGCGAACGCGCTGCCCGCCGGGGCCAGGCAGACCAGCACCCCGACGAACAGCAGCACGAGGCGGCGTACGTGCCTCACTTGACCTCCACGGGCACCGTCACGGTGATCCGGTCGACATCGGAGGTTCGGATCGAGAAGGACAACTCCCAGCGGCCCGCCATCGGCAGCGACAGATCGCCGAGCCAATGCCCGGGACCACCCCGGCGCACCTGGACGTCCGCTCCGTCGATGCCCTTGCCCGGCAGCGCCATCGACACCGTCAACTCGGCGACGTCCCGGATCTGCCCGATCGGATCGGAGAAGTAGATGTGCAGCTCGTTGGGGCCGACCCGGGCCGGATCGACCGTGACGTCGAGCTTGCCCTTGCCCGCGGCGCCCCCGGCGTCGAACGGGACGCTGCGGCTGACCGGGCCCGCCGCCTCGGATTGTTTGCGCTCGTGCGCGGTGCGGCCCGGTTCGGTGTCGGTGAGCACCGTGGTGACGCCGAGCACCGCGATCGCCAGTGCCGCCTCGATCGCGACCGCCTTGCGCAGCACGGCCCACTTCGGCTTCCCGGCGGTGCTCTTGCCGATAGGGGACTTCCCGGCCGCCGCCAACTGTCGCATCAGCCAGCGCCGGGAGACCCAGGCGCCGGCCAGCATGAGCAGCACCAGGTCGACCTTGAAGACCAGCAGCAGGCCGAACGTGGTGTCGAACAGCGCGGCGAAGGAACCCACCTGACGCCAGCTCGCGTACAGCCCCGTCGCCACCAGGACGCAGACCGAGACGAACGCGGTCCGGGAGAAGATCCGCACCGTCGGCACGTCCAGGCCCGCCTCCGGCGCCGGCTCGCCCGGCCGCACGATCAGCGTGACCACGATCGCGAGCCCGCCCAGCCAGGTGGACATCGCGAGCAGGTGCAGCGTGTCCGCGGCCATCGCCACTTCCACCTGGCGGCCCACCGACGCGTGGTCGGCGATCGGCCAGGTGATCGCGATCGCGGTGCACAACACCGCCCAGACGCCGGCCAGTACGTGCCGGGTGCGGTCGGCCGCGTGCGCGAGCGAGGCGATCAGCCAGCCGAGCAGTGCGCCGGCCGCGCCCAGCAGCAGCACCCGGGCCGCGATCGCCTTGCCCAGCTTGGTGTCCAGCGTCGCGCGCAGCACGTCCGCGTCGAACGCCGAGGACAGGCCCAGACCGGACGCGTTCGGACCGTGCAGCATCAGCACCGCGAGCGAGGACAACAGCAGCCCGCCCCAGGCGCCGGACAGCAGCAGCCAGACCCGGAACCGGCCGACCGCGGCGGGTCGGGCGATCAGCAGGAACAGCACCGCGCCGCCGAGCACCGCGAAGGACAGGTAGGCGACCCCGGTCGAGGCCCGCTCCAGCACGTCGGTCGCGGTGGAGCCCTGGTCGGTCAGGTCGGAGACCCGGACACCACCGGAGGCTTGGCCGATGTTGAAGGTGAACGCGCCGGAGATCGGGTGCGAGTCGGCCGAGACCGCACGCCAGGCGACCGTGTAGGTACCGGTCGGTAGGCCGCCCCGGAGCGGGGTGACCACGCTGGTGTCGCCGTCCGGACCGTGCTTGGCCTGGTTGTTGTCCACCCGGGTGCCGCTCGGGTCGAACACCTTGACCCCGCCGAGCCCGATCTCCACGCCCTCGCTGAACCGGAGCGTGACCGTCGCGGGCGCGCTCGTCAGCGTCGAGCCGGACGCCGGGTTGGACGACTGGAGGACGGCGTGCGCGGACGCGGACCCGGCCCCGCCGAGCACGAGCGCGGCGAGCAGCAGTGGCAGCGCGAGCAGCCACGCGAGCGCGCGGCGGCCCACCCCGCCGGCGGCTCGGGCCGGGGACGGGGGCGGTGCCGGGACGGCGGCCGGGCGGCCGGCCGGGTCAGTGACCCGCATGGCCCGGTTGTTCGGCCGAGGGCGCGACCGCCGCGGGCGCGGCCGACGAGGCGGCCGGTGCCGGCGTGGTCGAGCCCGGTGTGGTCGACCCGGGCGACCCCGCTGCCGGGGCGTCTCCGGGACGTTCGGTCACCCCGAGCACGGGCACCTGTACGGTGACCGGCCCGGTCTGCTGGAAGGTCAGCGTGAGCGGCACGGTGTCGCCCTTCTTCACGGCCTTGTTCGGGTTCATGAACATGATGTGGGCGCCGCCGCGCGCCAGCACGCCCTTGCCGTGCGCGGGCACGTCCAGACCCGGGATGTGTCGCATCGAGTTGCCGCTGGTCTGGTGCAGCATCACCTCGCCGGACAGCGGGCTGGCCACCGAGAGCAGCCGGTCGGCGGTGTCGCCGTCGTTCTGCACGATCAGGTAGCCCGCCGCGACGTCCGTCGACGAGGGCTGCGGGATGTACGGGTCGACGATGCGCAACTTCGGCGTGCCCTTGGCGGCGCCCGCGTTCGCCGGCGCGGCGGCCTCGCGGTCGGCCGAGTCGGAGGACCCGGAGTCGGCGCAGGCCACCAGCACACCGCCGATCCCGAGCGCGAGCACGCCGCCGACGGCGAGTGGTACGGCCTTGCGGGGGAGGGGGAAGAGCTTCACTTCTTGGCGTCCTCGGGGTGGATCAGCAGCGGCAGGTCGTGGGCGAAGTCGTCGGAGGAGTTCCCGTTCGGGGTGCCGTCCGGCAGCAGTCCGCTGCTCGCGCTGTACATGACCGGCCCCTCGTTGTTGGGGGCGAAGGCGATCACCTGGGTGCCGTGGGTGCTCACCACCTTGCCGTCCGGGCCGGTGGTCGGCGGCTCGATGGAGACCCCGACCTGGCGTGCGGCGGCCTGGATCCTGTCGAACGGGCCGGTCAGGCCGACGAAGGACTTGTCCAGCGAGTCGAGCCACTCGCGCAGCGCCGCCTGGGTGTCGCGTTCCGGGTCGGTGGTCACGAACACCACGTCCACGGTGGCCCGGTCCGGCGCGGGCAGCTTGCCCAGCGCGCGCACGATGTCGCCCATGACCGTGGGGCACGCGTCCGGGCAGTGCGTGTAGCCGAAGTACAGCAGCGTGGTGCGCCCGGCGGTCTTCGCCCGGAAGTCGTACGGCTGCCCGGAGGTGTCGGTCAGGGTGAGTTCCGGCTTGCTCCACGGCGGGTCGACGGCGATGCCCTTGTACTTCGAGTTCGCCTCGCGCACCTTCACCGGCGCACCGTTGTCGGACTTGTCGGAGTCACCGCACCCCGTGGCCAGGAGCAGCCCGGCCGCGACCAGCGCGGCGAGGCGGAGGCCGGTACGGCGGCCCCGGACCGGGGACTGCGTTGCGTTGCTCATCGTTCTCCAGGTCGTTGCTGCCGAGGGCTCGTGGCCGACGTGTTCGGCGTCGGCGCGGGCCCGGTGGCCCGGGCGGCCGGCACCGATCGATGCGGTGCCGGCGCCCGGGCCGGGAAGTTCACCCCGAGACCGTGGTGCGAGACCTCGGTCGGGGCGGGCCGAGGATCAGGCGGAGGTGCCCCGACGCGACGCGCGCAGGACGGCGAACACGCCGGCGCCCAGACCCAGCACGCCGACCACGATGCCGACCACGCCGAGCGTGCGGGCCGTCGAGTCGTCGCTCTTGTCCTCGGCGACCGCGGCGACGGACGCCTTGGCGTCGGTCGAGGGCTTGGCCGAGGCGGCGGGCGCTGTGGTTCCGGCACCCGCCTTGGCGGTGAGCTTGAGCGTCGGCGCGGGGTACTGCGGCTCCTTGCCGTCCGCGCCGGCCAGGTCGATCCAGCGCACGACCTCGCCGCTGTCGTAGGTCTGCACGGCCTTGAAGACGAGCTTGTCGGTGTCGGTGGGCAGCTTGCCCATGGACACCTCGAAGTCCTCGAACGTGCCCGGGTTCACCCGGGTGCCGGCGTCCGCGGTCCAGGTGATCTTGGAGACCACCTCGGTCAGCGGCTTGCCGTGGTTGTCGATCGGCGTGGTCAGCTTGGTCTTCTCGACCTCGGCCTTCCAGCCCGCCATCGCCCGGGTCTGCACCGACGTGAGCGGCTTGTCGGCGGGCAGGGTGATCTCGAGCTCGGTGGTCCCCGCGTCGTCGCGCTCGTTGGGGACCCGGAAGGCGACCTTGGCGTACGAGCCCTGCTCGGCGGTGCCGGGTTGCACCGTCACGTGCGCGGAGGCCGAGCCGGCGAAGACGAGGATGCCGGCGCCGGCCGAGGCGGCTATCACGGACAGCCGGCGGCGCGTGGTGGTCATGGTCATGGGGTGTCTGCTCCATGGGTGATCCGGCCGAGGGCGCACAGAGGCGGCCTCGGTCCGGGAGGGGACGGCAGGAGGGCGGACGCGCGCCACCGCCGATCCCACACCCGGTCGAGAGCGGATCAGCAGGCGAGCGCGTACTCCGCCGGCGGGCCGCGCCGGGTCACCGCGTGCCGAAGCAGCGTCCGGTGTGTCGTCGGGTCCGGCGCCGAGCCGGTCCGCCGGATGCCGCCCGGGGTCTCGACCACCGGGACGACCAGGCCGAAGAGCACCGCCAGCACCAACCGCAGCGGCGCCGCGGCCAGGCCGAGCAGGGCGAACAGCGCGGCCTCGCCGCGCCGCAGCCACCAGCCGGTGAGCAGGGCCGCCGCGAGGTGCGCGCACACCATGCCCGCGCCGCCGTCGAACAGCAGCGGGCCCGAGCCGCCCATGTGGTGGTGTCCGGCCGGCGGGTCCTGCGGGAACAGCGTCGGGTCCACCCGGGCGTTGCGGATGATCTCCTCGGGCGTCCAGCCGTTGGGCAGCAGGATGTGCCCGGTGGAGTCGCGCGGACCACACAGCAGTCGATCCAGCAGGGTGCTCGACCCCGAGCCGCCGGCCGCGGCCGAACGGCCGGGCGTCGCGGCGTTCGCCGCCGCGGCGGCGAACAGGGTGTGCAGCGCGAGTTGGGCCGCCGCGAGCAGCGTGGTGATCGCGGCGAAGGAGCGCTGTCGCCCGGCTCCGGCGAAGGCCGAGACGAACACCGCGGCGAAGCCGGCGACGGGCGCCCACAGCGGCAGCGGCTCGGTCGACATCCACGCGTGACCGCATGCCGCGAGCGCGGCGCAGACCGCCGCGAAGACGGCGGCGCGCACGGCGCGGAAAGGTACGGACACGGCCTGCATGACGCCCCATCGTCTCATCGCGCGCGGGCCCGTCGTGCCCGGGGCCGGGAATGGCCGATGATCATGGCCGGCGACCCGGCACCGGCGGGGCGAGCACATGATGTCCCCACGATGCGGCCGAACGAATCGTCTTTACGGGGTATTGACGACCGATCAAGTGATGTGCGCATACAGGGAGCAAGCGGCGGCAATAAAACCGGGTGTGTGATCCGCCGGATACAGCCGGACTCCCAGAGATGTCGAAAGGCCGCTCATGGACATGAGGTGGACTGTCCACCTGCCACGGGATACGGCGAGCGTGCCGATGGCGCGCCGGCTATTGGTCGGTGCGATGGAGACGGCGGGGGTGGATCGCGAGATCGCGATGGAGATCGGCCTCGCGTTGTCCGAGGCGTGCGCGAATGTGGTCGAGCACGCCCGGGGCGGGCCGTATTCGGAATACCAGATTCGCGCGGGCATCACCGGTGACTGTTGTCGGGTCGAGATCATCGACGGCGGCCCGGGCTTTCCGATGGATCGGCTGCGCGGCTCGACGGTGAACGTCGGCCCGGGCGCGGAGAACGGTCGCGGGTTGATGCTGATCCGGGCGATGACCGATCACGTGCAACTGAGCAACCACCCCCGGCGCGGTGCGGTGCTGCGTTTCGAGAAGACGTTGCGCTGGCGCAAGGACGCGTTGGTACCGGTCTCCTAGCCGGTCCGCGGGCGGCCCGGCGTCCGCCGCCAACTGCCTTGCCGGACGCGGTCGTTCCGGTGCAGGTTACGATCGGGGCAGTGGACCGGGCCGAGGTAAGGGAATTGCTCGACCGCGTCGCAGCCGGGGAGGCGGGCGTGGACGAGGCGCTCGACGACCTCGTGCGCGGGCCGACCGCGGGCTTCGCCGACCTGGGTTTCGCCCGGGTGGACACCCACCGGGCACTGCGCACCGGTGATCCCGAGGTGGTCTTCGCGGCCGGAAAGACCCCCGAACAGACCGTCGCGCTCTTCCGCCGGTTGCGCGAGGCGGGCGGGCGGCCCGCGTTCGCCACCCGCGCCTCGGCCGCCGTGGTGGACGCGGTGCGCACGGCGTTCCCCGGCGAGGCGTACACCGACGACAGCGGCACGTGTGTCGCGGTGGGCACGCCGCCTACCCCGCGCGGCCTGGTCCGGGTGGTCTCGGCGGGCACCTCGGACGCGGCGGTGGCGGGCGAGGCGGCGTTCACCGCGCGCCTGTTCGGCGCGGACGTGGAGCGGATCGAGGACGTGGGCGTGGCCGGCATCCATCGGCTGCTCGCGGTACACGCCGAACTCGACGCGGCGGACTGTCTGATCGTGGTCGCGGGCATGGAAGGCGCGTTGCCCAGCGTGGTGGCGGGCCTGGTGTCGGTGCCGGTGCTCGCGGTGCCCACCAGCGTGGGCTACGGGGCGTCCTTCGGCGGGCTCGCGGCGCTGCTGGCGATGCTCAACTCGTGCGCGCCCGGGGTCGCGGTGGTCAACATCGACAACGGCTTCGGTGCGGGCGTGTTCGCGGCCCGGGTGGCGCGGTCGGTCGGGGCGGCGCGGAGCGCCGAGACCCGGTAGTCACGAACGCCGAAGCACACGGGAAAACGCAAGAAAGCGGTCGCTTTCGGTCGCTTCGTCGGTTTCCCGGCGGGACCCGCGATCGGCTGCGACAGTGGCCGCGACGGGAGGTATCCGCTTGGCAATCGCATGGTTCCAGTGCCAGGCCGGTGCGAGCGGCGACATGCTGCTCGGGGCCCTGATCGACGCCGGCGCCCCGCTGGAGGCCGTCCAGCAAGCCGTCGACGCGGTGGGCGTCGAACCGATCCTGATCACCGCCGAACGCACCGACCGACACGGGATCGCCGCGACCCACGCCCGGGTCAAGACCGTGCACAGCCACGTGCACCGCACCTGGAACGACGTCCGCGACCTGCTCGATCGCGCCGACTTGGCGGAACCCGTGCACGCCCGCGCGCACGACGTGTTCGGTCGGCTCGCGCACGCCGAGGCCCGCGCGCACCGATGTCTGCCCGAGGAGGTGCACTTCCACGAGGTCGGCGCGTTGGACGCGATCGCCGACGTGGTCGGCACGTGTACCGCGCTGCACGCGCTGGGCGTCGAGGACGCGGTCGGCTCGCCGGTCGCGCTCGGCAACGGCAGCGTGCGGGCCGCGCACGGCGTGCTGCCGGTGCCGGTCCCGGCCGTGCTCGAACTGATGCGGGTGGCCGCCGCGCCGGTCTACGCGGGCCCGGCCCCGTACGAGATGTGCACCCCCACCGGCGCGGCCCTGCTCACGGCGGTGTGCCGGAGTTGGGGGCCGATGCCGGCCCTGCGGATCACCGCGGCCGGGACCGGCGCGGGCAGCCGGCGGGTCGAGGAGGTGCCCAACGTCCTGCGGGTCGTGCTCGGCGAACGGCACGAGGCGGAGCGCGTGCACCCGACCGGCGAGGACGTGCTGATCGAGACCAACGTGGACGATCTCGACCCGCGGCTGTGGCCGGCGGTGCTCGGCAAGCTCCTCGCGATCGGCGCGGGCGACGCGTGGCTGGTGCCCATTCTGATGAAGAAGGGGCGTCCCGCCCACACGCTGTGCGTCCTGGTCCCGGCGGACCGGGTGGACGCGGCGCTGCACACGGTGTTCCTGGAGACCTCGACGATAGGGGCGCGGATCGTTCCGGTGGCCAAGCGGGCGCTGGCCCGCGAGTTCGGCACGGTACGGGTGGAGGGCCTGCCGGTGCGGGTCAAGACCGCGATGTTCGAGGGCAGGGTGGTCAACGCCCAGCCGGAGTACGAGGACGTGGCCGCCGCGGCCGCGTCGCTGGGCCGACCGGTGAAGGTGGTGATGGGCGCCGCGACCGCGGCGGCGTACGCGGCGGGCCTGCTGCCCTGAACGTGCGGGCGCGCGCGGGCGCATAGCCTTGGGCGAGCATCCGTCCCCGTGTAGGCCGTGTACGTCGAGGAGCAGGCACCCGTGATCGCACGTCCCCTCCGGCTGCTGCTCGCCGTGCTCACGGCGGTGCTCGTGCTCTCGGCGCTGCCCGGGTCGGCCGGCGCCGCACCCGCTCGTCCGGCCGCCGCCGACCATGTCGTCCTGCTCGGGATACCCGGCCTGACCTGGGCCGACATCGACGCCACCGGCACCCCGGGGCTGGCCGCGCAGGCCGGGCACGCGACCTCGGCGGCGATGTCGGTGCGCACCGTGCACCCGCGCGCGTGCCCGGTCGACGGGTGGCTCACCACCGGCTCGGGTGCCCGCTCGACGGATGCCCGGACCAGTGCCAGGAGTGCCGAGCCGTGTGCCGAGCCGCTGCCGCCGACCCTGGCCCCGGACGGCTCGGCGACGGTGCCGAACATGCGCGCGATCGTCAAGCGCAACGACTCGTTCGGCTACAACCCCGGGTACGGGCAACTCGCCGCCTCGGTCGCCGAGCACGGCCGGGTGGTCACCTCGGTCGGCCCCGGCGCGGCCTACGCGAGCGCCGACCCGACCGGCCGGGTGCGCGGCACCTACCTGCCGGACCCGAACGCCGTGGACACCGCGCTGATCGAACGCTCCGCGCTGACCCTGATCGACCTCGGCGGCCTGACCGGACCCGGCGTCGACCGCGCGGAGCGGCTGCGGGCGGTGGACGCGCAGGTGGCCCGGATCGGCGCCGCGCTGCCGCCGCGCACGCAACTCGTGGTGGCCGGCCTCGCCGACGACACCGGCACCCCGCACCTGCGCGCGCTGATGGCGAGCGGGCCGGGCACCGCGACGGACACGACCTTCTCCTCCGGCTACCTGACCGCGACCTCGACCCGCGACGACGGTCTGGTCCAACTCACCGACCTGGCCCCCAGTCTGCTCGCGCCGCTGGGCATCGACGCGCCGAGCGACCTGGTCGGCGCGGTCTACACCCGGGCGCCCGGCCCCTCCGGGAGCACCGCGATCGACGAGTTGCGCCTGTTCGACGTGGGCGCGCAGGCATCGCGCACGGTGCGCGAGGTCTGGTACTTCTTCACCTGGCTCACCCTGCTGCCGATCGTGCTCGCGGCGCTCGCGCTGTGGCTCGCCGTGCGGTTCGGCCGCGGTGGCCGGACCCGGGCCCGGCGCGCGGTGATACGCGCGGCGACCGGGATCGGGGTGTTCTTCGGTGCCGTTCCCGGCGGATCGTTCCTGGTCGGCCTGGTCCCGTGGGAGCAGGCCGGCGACCCGGCCTGGGCGCTGCTCGGGCTCACCGTGGTGTTCGCCGCCGTGCTCGCGGCAGTGGCCCTGCTCGGCCCCTGGCGACGGCACCCCTACGGCCCGGCCGGCGTGGTCGCCGCGGCGACCGCCGTGATCCTGGCCGGTGACGTCATGGCCGGCTCACCGCTGCAACTGAACACCCTGTTCGGCCTGTCCCCGCTGGTCGCGGGCCGGTTCTACGGCTTCGGCAACGTCGCCTGGACGATTTTCGCGATGGCCGTCCTGCTCGCCGTCGCGTGGCCCACGGGCCGGCTGCTCGCGGCCGAGCGGCGGCGGGCGGCGGTCGCGGTGCTCGCGGCGGTGGGCACGGTCGCGGTGGTGGCCGACGGCTGGCCCGCGTTCGGCAGCGACTTCGGTGGCGTGCTCGCGCTGATCCCGGGCCTGGCGGTGCTCGGCCTGCTGCTCACCGGCACCCGGATCTCGTGGGCCAAGGTCGGCCTGGTCGGCCTGGGCGCGGTCGTGGTGATCGGCACCATCGCCGTGCTGGACTGGCGGCGCCCGGCGGCGAGCCGCTCGCACCTGGGCCGGTTCGTCCAGGAAATCGTTGACGGCGACGCCGGCGACACGCTGCACCGCAAGATCATGGGCAACCTGCACTCGTTCACCACGCCGTTCACGCTGATCATCCCGGTCGTGTTCGTGCTGCTCGTGCTCGCCCTGCGCGATCCCGCGAAGTGGCGGGCGCCCGCCCTGGCACGGTCCTTCGCGGCCGTGCCATGGCTGCGTTCGACGCTGCTCGCGTGCTGGTTGACCGCGGTGGTCGGCTACGCGGTGAACGACTCCGGCATCCAGATCCCGGCGGTCGCGCTCACCATCGCGGCGCCGCTGGCGATCGCGGTGATCGCAGCCGCGGAGGCCCGCCCGCACGCCGGCTGACCAGCACCACCGCGACCAGGATCGCCGCGCCCGCCCACGGGCCGACGGTGCCGCGCAGGGTGCGCTGGAGGGTGTCCACCGCGTCCGGCAGCGGAACCACCCGGCCGGGAATGTACGCGCACACCAGGAGCGTGCTGCGGGCCAGCAGCAGCCCGTCGAGCGCGGACGGCGCGAGCAGTGCGAGCGGTGCCCAGGCCGCGACGTCGTACCAGGGCAGGCTGTACGGCGTGGTCAGCAGCCAGGCCAGGGACAACAGCGCGGCCGCGGCGGCGCTGTCGCGCGTCACGTGGGCCATCGCTGCGGGCCGGGCCCGGGCGGCGGTGCGCGCCAGCAACCACACCACCACCGCGGCCAGCAGCCAGCCGAACAGGCCGATCACCGTGCGGGCGGTGTCATGCCCCAGGGCCGACTCCAGCGGCCCCAGCACCAGCCGCAGCGGCACCGCGAGCGAAACCAGCCTGGTGTTCTCGCGCATCTGATCGAACGCGCCGAGGCCTACCGGCAGATAGGTGGCGATCCCGACCAGCAGCGCCGACCCGATCAGCGCGGCCAGCGCGCGCGGGCGACCGCGCAGGCCCCAGGCCAGTGCCAACACGTACAGGCCCAGCGAGATCTTCGCCGCGCAGGCCAGACCGACCAGGACGCCCGCGAGCGCGGGGGAGCGGCGCACCGCGAGCAGCGCGCCGACCGCGAACACCAGCGCGAACGCGTCCAGGTGGCCCGCGTTGACCGCCACGAACAGCAGCAGCGGATTGAGCGACCACAGGATCGCCACCCGGGCCCGGGCGCCCCGGTCCGGGCCGGCCGCACGCTGGAGCAGCAATCCGGTCAGCACGAACGCGGCCGCCCCGAGCAGGGTCAGCACCAGCACGGTCGTGTGCACCGAGGTCCCGCCGATCCGGGCCGCGAGCCACTGCTCGGCGGTCGCCACCGGCCCGTACACGGACGGTGTGTCCGTCCACGGCGCCTCGACCGCCACGCCGACCGGATCCCCGTCCCGCACCAGCGTCGCGGCGGTGTCCCGGTAGGGGTCGCCACCGGTGGCCGCCAGCCGGCCGTACGCGGCGTACACGAGGTGGTCGGCCGAGCCCATCGGCGGCACGCACACCATTGCGAGCGCGGCGACCGCCCCGGCGAGGGTGAGCCGGCCCGGATCCGGTGTCCAGCCCCGGCGCAGCTCGCGCATCGCCACACCCAGCCCGAGCGCGCCCGACAGCGCCGCCGCGAGCAGCAGAGCGGTCACCACACCGGCGCCGGGCCGGACGTCGAGATGGTAGGGCGGCAGCCACGACGGCCCGCCCGGCACCGGTGGCTGCGCGGCCGAGGGCCCCAGCAGCCCGGTCAGCAGGAGCAGCGCGATCGCCAGTGCCGTCAGGCCGAGCGCGACACACCCAAACGGGTGTTCCACGTGAAACATCGACGAGCGACGCTCCGCGCCGGGCCGTGCCGTCACCGGTTCAGCCACGACCGCGGATCGCCCCCGGCAACGCCCCGGCCGCGCCGCGCTCGGCCAACGCCCGGGCCACGTGCGCGTACTGCCGGGCGCGATGGCGCTGCGCGGCGAAGTCGGTTCCGGTCACCCGGTGGTGCAGTTCGACCTCGACCTCCTCGACCGCGAACCCCTCGCGGACCAGGTCGATGGTCAGTCCGGTCTCGACGCCGAAGCCGGCCGCGAGCGGCAGCGCCGCCTCGAACGCCTCGCGGGTCAGGCAGCGCTGGCCGGAAAGCGGCTGGGTCGCGGTGAACCCGCAGGCCCGGGCGATCCCGTCCCGGGCGGCCCGGACGACGAACCCGCGCCCGCCGCCGGCCCGCAGTTGCGGCGGCAACACCGCGATGGTCATCGCCGCCGCGCCGGCCCGGACCGGGGCGATCAGCGGTGCCGCGGCGGCGGCCGTACGCTCTAGGTCGGCGTCCAGAAACAGCAGGTGACGCGGCTGCTCCCGGCCCTCGCGCACGTCGATCGCGGCGACCACGGCCGCCCCGGTCTCCATCGCCGCGGCCTTGCCGCGATTGCGCCCGTGCCGGGCGAGCACGGCGCCCGCGGCGCGCGCCGCCGTACCGGTGTCGTCGGTGGAACCGTCGTCCACCACCACCACGAGGTCCACGCCGCCGATCGATCGTGCTGCCTCGACCGTGGCCGAGATTCGCTGTGCCTCGTCGTATGCCGGGATCACCACGGCCGTGTCGCCGGTCGGTGTGCCGGTCGTGTGCTCCGCCATGGCGTGATCCTACGAGCCGACCCGAATGCCGGCCGGTTCCACCCGTCCTGCCCAACGCCGCGGCGCGGCGGCGTGAAGGTCACGGGCGATGGGGGTACAACGGAAGAGAGCCACATCGCGGGTATGCTCCAGGACCCTGTGATCGCGGTCTCGTGATATCTGCGGAACCTCCGAGGGCCGGCCGTTCGTCGTCCTCGGTGAGGAGTGCTGGAATAGGCGCGGCGTCGCATCGGACGCGGTGCCGGGCCAGGCAGAGACCAACAGACCCAACCGCAGCGCAAACCGCAGCAATGGATGGCACAACGGTCCGCTCGGGAGCCCCCATCTCCCGCCCGAGGCCCGATCCGCGAGGGCAACACCCGTACCGGGCGCCGTAATTCGCCACCCCTGCGCCACCTCGCGCCATGTGCCGCCAAGCGGCCTCCTCGTGGTCGGCTGCGGAGTACCTGAGTATCACGCATAGTGCTTCCACGTTCACGGAAAGGAACGAGCGCATGCTGCGCGAGATCCTCGGAAGACGACGGAGGGAACGCACCGCATTGATGTCGGCCGTGCTGACGTGTGCGAGATGGCGCTGGCCCGTGGTTCCCGGCGTCGGATACGACCGCTGGTCGGGCGTGTGTCGTTGTGGTGCGACCGATTGTCGCGTGCCGGGCGCCCATCCGGGTGAACCTCCCCTGCTCGCGGCCACATGTGACGAGCGCATGGCGCGCTGGTGGTGGCAGCAGACCCCGGACGCGTCGGTGATCCTGGCGACGGGTGGGCGGGTGGCGGCGTTGAGTGTGCCGTCGGAAGCCGGTGCCCGCTCGCTCGACCAACTCGCCCGGCTCGGTGTGCGTACCGGTCCGGTCGTCGCCGCGCCGGGCCGCTACGCGTTCCTGGTTGAGCCATACGAGTTGGGCGAACTGGGTGAGTTGCTGGACCGATACGGCCTCGATCGGTACGGCACGGTGCCTTCCACCCTGCGCTTTCACGGCGACGGCGGCTACCTCGCGCTGCCGCCGTCCCGAGTGCAGGGCGGCCTGTTGCGCTGGGCCCGGCCACCGGCTCCCTCCGGGGATCCGACGGCCGGTGGACCATGGTTGCCGGCCGTGGCCGACCTGGTCCGCACGCTCGTGGACACCTGCCAACACGCCGGGCCCAGAGCCTGATCGAAAGCGCGCCGTCACGCGATGCGGTGATCGTTGTGGCGTAACCGCAACATGTGGTGATCGCTGCACGTCGTGGCGGCGCGATAGGCTCGGCGCGCCGATCATTCCGGCCCCGTTCCGCACCCGGATCCCCATCGTCGGGGAGCGTGTGGAGGGGGGCTTTGCGCGCTAGGAGACACCATGCAGCGCCCACGCACGGGTCACGTCCGCACGGTGGCTCTGGGCGCGGTCGTGGGTCTGTGCCTGATCGTCCCGCTCGCCGCCGCCTCCGCGGACTCGGCGGGCCCGGACAAGGGCCGCCACACCGCCGACTCGGGGCCGACCACCCGCCCGAGCGCCGCCAAGGCGGCCGAGTTCGGCAATGGTGTCGGCGATCGTGATCGGGCCGGTTCGGCCGGGCTGCTGGAGTTGATCGGTGGCAAGCCCACCGCGAAGTCCTCGGCCACGGCCGGTACTTTGCCGGTCGTGGGCACGGAAAGCGTGTGCGGCAAGGCGGTCGACGGCCCCCAGGGGGTGCGCGCGCAGACCTGCGTCGAGCGCGACGGCTCGGAGGCATGGGGGCGGGTCTACTACCGAAACCCCACGCCCGACCCGCTGTTGCTGGTGATGAGCGTTCTCCAGCCGGGCGGCAACACGCTGCGGGTGACCTGCACCGTCGAACCCAAGGACACCGAGGGTCGCTGCGACAGTCCGCGCGTGCGTGTGCCCAAGGAGGACATCCAGGGCTGGTCCGCGGTCGCCGAACTGGCTTCCAAGGACGGCTCGACCAAGCTGCTCCGTTCGGGATCGGCCACCACGCAGCGCTGACTTCGGCCCGGGAAAGCCGCCGCGTCCGGCGATCGACGCATACGGACAATTCGATGCTCGGTGGTGAAAAAAGCCCTCGGGACAAAATCGGGAAAAGACCCCGGAAAAGTGAGAGGCCCGGCCGCTGAAGACGGGGGATGCATCAGCGACCGAGCTGTCTCAAAGGTAACAACAAGCCGGCCGATCTCCAATCCGGGGCCGTTCATCGACCGATCGCGACCGATCCCGCACGCCCGTTGTCGGGCGTGCGGGCGATTTTTGTCGTCCTCGGTGTACGTCGGCGACCGGGCGGATCGACCCCGCCCCGTTCCCTATCGGCTGGGCGTCAGCACCTTCTCCGCGGTGCCCTCGGCGGTGCCGCCGGCGGGTCGGTCGGGCGGGTCCACCGCCAGGTGCGGCAGCACCTTGTCGAGCCACGCGGGCAGCCACCAGTTGGCCCGGCCCAGGACGTGCATCAGGGCGGGCACGAGCAGCATGCGCAGGATGAACGCGTCCAGCGCGACCGCGCCCGCCAGGCCGAGGCCGGCCATCATGCCGCCGCGGTCGCCGCTGAGGATGAACGAGCCGAACACGAAGATCATGATGAGCGCGGCCGAGTTGATCACCCGTCCGGTCCCGGCCTGGCCCACGCGTACCGCACGGGCGTTGTCGCCGGTGTGCAGCCATTCCTCGTGCATGCGGCTGACCAGGAAGACCTGGTAGTCCATCGACAGCCCGAACAGCAGCGGCAGCATGATCACCGGCAGGAAGGAGATGATCGGCCCCTCCTTGCCGAGCCCCAGCAGATCCATGCCCCAGCCCCACTGGAAGATCGCGACCAGCAGGCCGAACGACGCGCACGCGGCGATCAGGTTCATCAGCGCGGCGGTCAGCGGCACCAGCAGGCTGCGGAACGCGACCAGCATGAGCAGGGCGCCCAGCCCCACGATCAGGGCGATGAAGCTCGGCATGCGGTCGCCGACCACGGCCGCGAAGTCCTTCTGCAGCGCGGTCTCGCCGCCGATGTGGACCTTGAGCGTGCTGCCCTTCGCGGCGGCGGGGACGGTCTTGTCGCGCAACGTGTCGATCAGCTTGTCGGTCGCCTCGGCCTGCGGGGACGTCGCGGGCACGACCTGTACGACCCGGGTATCGGCGGCGAGGCCGCGGGCGTCGGCGGGCACCGGGGCCTCGATGACGCGCACGACACCGGGGGTACGGCGTATCTCGGTGATCAGGGTGTCCAACGCCTGCCGGTCCCGCGCACCGTCGAGCTCGGCGACCATCAGCAGCGGGCCGTTGAAGCCGGGGCCGAAACCCTTGGCGAGCAGGTCGTACGCCTGCCGCACGGTCTGCGAAGTCGGCTGGTTTCCTTGGTCGTTGGTGCCCAGGCGGAGCGAGAGCGCGGGCACCGACAGCGCCGCCATGACGACCAGCGCGACGAGGCCGAGGAGTCGGGGCCGGCGTTGCACCAGGCTCGCCCAGCGCAGCGCGGCGCGCCCGGCCTCCGCGTCGCGCGGGGCGTCGGCGGCGGACGTCGCGGCCAAGGCCCGGCGTTCGCGGCGGCTGAGCGCGCGCAGGCCGAGCAGCCCGAGCAGCGCGGGCAGCAGGGTGGCGGACGCGAGCACGCTGAGCACCACGACGAGCGTGGTGCTGATCGCGATTCCGTCGAACAGGGTGATGTCGACGGTGAACAGCGCGAGCAGCGCGACGCACACCGTGCCGCCCGCGAACACCACGGCCCGCCCGGAGGTGTCCAGTGCCCGTACCGCCGCCTCCTTGGGGGACAGGCCCGCCTTGAGGCCGTTGCGGTGTCGCGTCACGATGAACAGGGCGTAGTCGATGCCCACACCCAGCCCGATCAGGCTGCCCAGCAGCGTCGCGGTCTCCGGGATGTCGGTGACGTGGCTGAGCAGGACGACCGTGGAGATCCCGGTGCCGACCGCGAACACCCCGCTGACCAGCGGGAGCAACATGGCGAACAACGATCCGAAGGCGAGGAAGAGGATGATGCCCGCCGCGACGATGCCCACCGCCTCGGCCAGCCCGGCCGGAGGCTCCTGGGCGGCCTCGATCGCGGGACCGCCGAGTTCGACGCGCAGTCCGGGGGCGCGGGCCTGCTCGGAGCGCTCGATCAGGTGCTTGAGATTCTCGGTGTCCAGCTCGAACTGCTGCTTGACGAAGGTCACCTGCGCGAACGCGATCCGGCCGTCGGCGCCGACCTGCTCGGCGCCGTCCGGATCGTACGGGCCGACCACACGACCGACGTCGGGCATGCGCGCGATGTCGGCGAGCAGCGCGGTCATCCGGTCGCGTACCGCCGGATCGTGCACGGTGCCGCGCTCGGTCTGCCACACGACGTTGTCCACATCGCCGGCCGCGTCGGGGAAGGCCTTCTGCAGGCGCTCGTACGCGGTCGACGACTCGGTCCCGGGGATCTTGAACACGTTGGAGTACGCACTGCCCGCCGTCACGCTCGCCGCGACGGTTCCGAACAGCGCGGCCACCCACAGCAGGACCACCGCCCACCGGTGATCGAGACACCATCGCGCCCAAGCCGCCATAGCCGTTCCCTTCCTCGTGCGGGCCACGCGGCCCGGTCGTGCGTTCCGAGGCCAGACTCGGCGGCGGCCGAGGCGGTGCGGCGGCCGGCCGGCGCACTCACAGGAAGCTCACAAGCAGTCCCCCGCAGTTCCGCAAACTTCCGCCGGATACTGGGGACATGAGCAGCAGTCAGCCGCGCGCGGGCGCCACGGTCCTGATCGTCGAGGACGAGCCGAGCATCACCGACGTCCTCGCCATCACCCTGCGGTTCCACGGCTTCGAGGTGGCCACGGCGGACGGTGTGCACGCCGCCCTCGCCGCCGCGCGCAGCGTGCGACCCGACGTCGTGCTGCTGGACATCTCGCTCCCGGACGGCGACGGACGCCAGGTGTGCCGCATATTGCGCGCCGAACGGCCGGAGATCGCGGTCGTGTTCCTCACCGCCCGCGACGCGCCCGCGGACGTCGTCAAGGGGCTCACCCTCGGCGGCGACGACTACATCACCAAGCCGTTCAATGTGGACGAGTTGGTCGCGCGCACGCGCGCGGTGTTGCGACGTACCCGGCCGGCGCCGGACGCGAGCGCGCCGCCGATCGCGCGTCCGCCCGTACTGCGGCACGGCGACCTGGAGTTGGACGAGGCGACGTACACCGCGCGCCGGGGCGGACGCGGCGTGGAGCTGACCCCGACCGAGTTCGCGCTCCTGCGCCACCTGATCCGGCACGGCGACCGGATCGTGCCGAAGGAGCAACTGCTGCGCGAGGTGTGGAAGTACGAGCACGTCGTGGAGTCCACGGTGGTCGAGACGTACATCAGCTATCTGCGTCGCAAGCTCGACCCGCTGGTGCCGGACGGGCCGCCGCTGATCACGACGCGACGGGGCATGGGGTACGGGCTCCGGCCGGCGGACTACGGGGCGTGACGGGCGGGATCGGCGGGAGCGAGGGGCGGAGCGACGTGGGCGGGTCGACGTGAGCGGGTTGACGGGGCGGGCGGGCGGACGACTGCGCCGGCGCAAAAAGGCGTGCGAGCGCAAGCGTCCGCACATCGTGGCCATGCGCGCGACGCTGGCGCTGAGCAGCATCGGGGTGCTCGCGATCGGGCTGGCGCTGCTGATCTGGTTCAGCATGATGGGGGTTCGGCACTATCTGGAGTCGGGCGTCGACGACGACCTGACCACGGGCCGGACCGGCATCGAGCGGGCCGGCCTCACCCGCGCGCAGTTGTCCGAACCGGGCCCGACCGCGGGCCTGCGCGATGTGCTGATGTCGGTCGGCCTGCACGGCAAAGTCTTCGTGATGGTCGACGAGCGGGGCACCGCCCTGCCGGTCGCCGACCAGACGCCGAACGCCCTGCAGCGCGCCTTGGCGGCGGTGGTCCGGGATCCACGCGGCATGACGGCGCACGAACAGCCGCGCGCCGTCTCCCTCGGCGGGGAGTCCTACCGGGTCGTCACGGCACGCCTGGCCGACGGTCACTACATCCTCCTCGCCCGCTCGACCGAGGACCTCGATGGTGTGGTCGACCAGGTCGTGCACTTCGAACTGCTGGTCGGCGGCGCCCTGTTGGTGCTGTTGGGCGGGTCCATCTACTTCGTCGCCCGGTGGCGGCTGCGGCCGTTGGAGGACATGGTCGAGACGGCGTCGGGCATCGCCGAGGGCGGTCCGGACCGACCCGACCTGTCCGCGCGCGTGGCGCCGCGCCATCGGTCGTTCAGCGAGGTCGAGCAACTGCGTACCGCGTTGAACGCGATGTTGCAGCAGGTCGAGTCGGCGTTCGAGATCCGCGAACACGCGGCGACGCACCTCAAGCGGTTCGTGGCCGACGCGTCGCACGAGCTGCGTACACCGTTGGCGGCGATTCGCGGCTATCTGCAGTTGTACGAAAAGGGGATGCTGGCCTCGGAGGACGAGCGCACCCGGGCGCTGAACCGCATGGGGGTCGAGGCCGAGCGGATGGACCGGCTGGTCGACGAGTTGCTGGCGCTGGCCCGGCTGGACCAGCGCCCGCAGTTGCGGCCGCGCCCGATCGACCTGGTGTGCGTGGTGCGTGGCGCGATCGCCGACCTGCGCGCGCAGCAGGCGACCCGGCGGGTGCACACGGATCTGCCGGAGACCTGTGTGGTGCTGGCCGACGAGGCGACGCTGAGTCAGATCGTCGGCAATCTGCTGACCAATGTGCGTGCGCACACGCCGACGTCCGCGGATGTGCACGTGTCCGTGTCGATGTCCGAGGCCGCGGGCGAGGACGGGGAGCGGCGGGTCGTGTTGTGCGTGCGCGACGAGGGGCCGGGCATGCGTCCGCGGGATGCCGAGCGCATCTTCGACCGGTTCTTCCGGGCCGCGCGCGAGCGCGGCGGGAACGGCACGGCGAGTGGCATCGACCGGGGGACCGGTTCGGACACCGGGAGCGGGCTCGGCATGGCCATCGTGTGGGCGGGGGTGGCCGCGAACCGGGGCAGTGTGCGGGTGGAGACCGCACCGGGGGCGGGGCTGTCCGTCGTCGTCGAACTGCCGGCCGCGGATGCCGACGCGCGGCGGCGGGAGGGCGGGGCGGACGAGGGGACGGATGAGGACTTCGGCCCGCGACCGCCGTCGCTGGTGGCCCCGACGTCGGATTCGCGCTGAACGCGGTCCGGTCGACCGACCGGGTCGGCCGCGGGTGCGGCCGACCCGGGTGCCCGCGGGGTCCGACTAGTTCAGCGTGATCTGGCGGTTCAGCAGACCGTTGCGGGCGCTGCGCTGACGCGGCGTCAACGGGCTGGTGTCCGCCATCGCGGCGGCGAGCCGCTCACCGAATTCGCGGGCCGGCTTCTCCACGTCCTCGGCGCTCATCGCGGTCGGCAGGTCCCACACCGGGACGAGCAGCCCGTGCGCGCGGAACGAACCGACGAAGCGGGTGCCCTCGCCCAGGCTCGACTCGCCGGCCGCGTGCAGCCGCGCGATCGCGTCGAGCAGCTCCTCCTCCGCGTACGGCATCACCCAGCGCAGGTGGTTCTTCTCGGTGGTGCCGCACCAGTAGGCGGCGTCCACCGAGGTCAGCCGTACGGTCGGCATGGCCGCCGCGTTCGCCCGCTCCAGCGACGCGCTCACCTCGGCGTTCATCGCGGCCGGGTCGTCCACCCAGAAGTCGAAGCCCTGGTGGACGGTGATCTCCAGCGGCTTGGACAGGTCGAGCAGGTCCTGCAGCCGGTCGCCGGACTCGGGCAGCGGGCCGGGGGTGACCGAGGTGCCGTCCTCCTGCGCGAGCGCGCGCTCCAGGGCGTGCGCGAGGTCCCGGCTGACGTCACCCGAGCTGGTGTGGGTCTGCAGACCGACCAGGATCGCGCCGTCGGCGCGCCGCAGCGCGGGCCAGGCCATCGGCAGCACGGTCGCGAGCGTGACGACCTGGTCGGCGTGCTCGCCGGTCAGGGTCAGCCGCGCGGTCGCGGCCGGGACCAACTCGCGCAGCGCGATCCAGTCGCATTCGTTCGGCAGCCCCTGGAACGGACGCAGCACGAGCGTCTCGGCGGCGGAGGACGCCTCACGTCCGTGACATGCCTTGTACCGGCGGCCCGAGTTGCACGGGCACGGTTCGCGACCGCCGACGACCGGGACGGATCCCGTGGCGGCTGCGGTCTGGGTCTTGTTGCCGGTGTGGCCCTTCAGCGCGGCCTTCTTGCCCATGCTGCGGTCTCTCCGCCTCGGTGTCGGGGGGATGGTGGTCGACGACTCACCAGGTCCGAGGGTACTGAGTTCCGCGAGCACGGGTAGCCGCTCGAACGGGTGGGCGAACGCGTGGCTGACGCGATGGGTGCGCGGGTCGGCCCGCGTCGGTCGGCGTACCGGCTCGGCGGTGCGGGCTTGGTGGTGCGGGCTCGGTGGCCCGGGTTCGGCCGCACGGGTGAACTCGCCGTGCGTACGCCGCGGGGGTCGGCGCGGCCGGATTCAGTCGAGTGGGTCCACCGCGTCCAGGTCGAACTCGTCCCACAGTCGGTCGCCGGTGCGCGACTTGATCGGGACCAGTGCCCACACGGTGACCTCGTCCGGGGTGCCGCGCACGCCCCAGTCGGCCGCCAGAGTGCCGATGATGGACAGGCCTCGGCCGCCGTGCGCGCTCAGCGACGGGCTGGCCTGCCGGGGGCGGGTCGAACTGCCGCCATCGGTGACCTCCATGGCGAGCAGCCCGTCGGGACGCACCCACCAGGCCGCGCGGACGTTGCCGGACGGCAGCGCGCGGGCGTGCCGTAGCGCGTTGCTCAACAATTCGGACAGGATCAGCACCGCGTCGTCCACGACGTCCCCGGCGATGCCGCGTTCGCCGAGGTCGGTGGCCAGGCGGTGCCGAGCCGCGGACACACCGATCGGAGCGTGCGGTACCAACACCGCCGCGGAATCGGGCACCCCACGGGCCACGACCATTGCCACCCCCGGCCTCCTTAGTGCACACGCCTGTCGCGAGCGCATCTCTCGCGCGTCGGGCTTGAGATGCCCGATGCCGACGGACGGGAAACGGCGGGGCGACGCGCGCTCCGACTCGCCCAGGGGCGTATAGGGGTATGCGATCCTGCCAAGACGGATATAACGGCTCGAAAGGCTACCAGCGTACGCCCCCTTATGGGGTTCAATCGGACACTTGGGCCAGTACCTGTCGTGGCCGATTCGTGATGATGGCGTCCACGCCGAGCCGCAGGCACAACTCGACGTCCTCGGGAGCGTCCACGGTCCACACGTGCACCCGGTGGCCGGCCCGGTGCAGGCGGGCGACGTAGCGCGGATGGTCCCGCACGATGTCGATGCTGGGGCCGGCGATGCGCACGTCGCGGGGCAACGTACCGTCGCGGAACAACAGCGGGACGTGCTCCATCAGGAACACCGTGGGCAACTCCGGCGCCATCAGCCGCATCCGGCGCAGGGACAGTTGGGAGAAGCTCATCACCCGGATCAGTGACGGGCCCTCGGCGGTCGGGCGGGTCAGCGCGAACCGCTCCAGCAGGTCGACCAGGCGGCGCTCGACCAGGCCCGCGTAGCGGGTGGGGTGTTTGGTCTCGATCGCCAGGCGCACGGTGCGCGGCGCGTCCACGACCAGTTCGAGCAGGCGCTCCAGGGTGAGTACCGACCGGCGGTCCCAGTCGGGGGCCTCCGGCTCCTCCGGGCGTTCGCGTTCGACGCCGGATTCCTTCCAGGAGCCGAAGTCGAGCGCGGACAGGTCCGCGAGCTCCAGCGTCGAGACGATCCCGCTGCCGTTGGAGGTGCGGTCGACCTTGCGGTCGTGGACGCAGACCAGATGGCCGTCGGCGGTCAATCGGACATCGCATTCGAGTGCGTCGGCGCCGTCCTCGATGGCCTGGAGATAGGCCGCGAGCGTGTGCTCGGGGACGGTGTCGGACGCGCCTCGATGGGCGACGACCTGCACGTTGGCGCGCAGTGGGCGCGCCCCGGTGGTGGACACGGGACAATCGTGCCATCCCGAGGTGAGCACAGGGTGACGGCCGGGTGTCCGGCGTCGGTGTCCGGCGGCGGGTCGTTGTCGGGATTGCCGCCGGGGTGCCGGCGGGGCGCCGGCAAAATGGTCGGCAGGTCCGGCGGAAGGCCGGTGGGGTGGGCCCTCGGATGCTCCCGGAGCGCTCACCGGAAGCGGTCGATACGGCGCCGATGGGGCCGCCGATCGGGGTGCGAACCGGGGCGCGCACCGGCCCGACGGCGCCGGATCGGGTCGATCTTCGGTGATTCTTCCGGGATTTGCACCCCGGTTCAGGGGGTTCGACCTGCGCGGATAACCCCGGGATAAGGGGGGCGGGCGGTCGGGACGCCCGGCGCTTACGGTGTTCAGACAGGGCGTCGGGGAGTCTGTGGACATCAACGATTCCGAAGTGTGTGGGAGGAAGACCGTGAGCGACGACCGCGACGTGACCGGCGGCGAAGTCGGTTCACCGGTGCCAGGGGAGGGCAACGGATCGTCTCCCGCCACACCACTGCCGGCGGAGCCGGTGATCGGGTCCGGGCCGGCCGAGCCGGCGTTCCGTTCCGAAGCGGCGGCCGAGCCGGAGTTTCGGGCCGAGGTGCCGGCCAAGCCGGTCGAGGCGCCCACCGTGGGTCAGTCGCACGCCGCGTCGGTGTCGCCGACCGCTCCGCTGCCGCCGGTGGGCGAGCCGTCGGCCGAGGTGCCCGCCGCGTTCGCGGCCGGCGCGTCCACGGCCGGTGCGGGTGGTGGGGCCGGCGCGGGCGTTCCGCCGTTCGGGACCACCGGTGCCTACCCCGGTTACCCGGGCTACCCCGGCTTCGGCGCACCGCCCAAGCCCAAGCGTCGCCCGTCCGGGATCCTGGTCGCGGCCGTGGTGGCCGCGCTGCTCGCCGGTGGTGTCGGCGGCGGGGTGGGCGCGTGGATCGTGGACCGCGACGACACTCCGGCCACGGCCGGCGTCAGCCCGTCCTCCTCCCCGGTGGACCCGGCCTCGCTGAACCGCTCGCCCACGAGCGTGGCGGGGATCGCCAAGCAGGCCGTTCCCAGCACGGTGACGATCAAGACCAAGGGCAGCGCGTCCGGTCAGGGCACCGAGACCGGCGCCGGCGCCGGCTTCGTGTACGACAAGCAGGGCCACATCCTCACCAACAACCACGTGGTCTCGCTCGCCGCCGCCGGTGGCGAATTGAGCGTGACCTTCTCCGACGGCACCACCAAGCCGGCCAAGATCGTCGGCCGCGCCGAGGGCTACGACCTCGCGGTGATCAAGGTCGACGACATGCCGGCCAGCGTGCAGCCGCTGCCGCTCGGCGACAACGACAAGGTCGCGGTCGGCGACCCGGTGATCGCGATCGGCGCACCGTTCACCCTCTCCAACACGGTGACCACGGGCATCGTGAGCGCCAAGGACCGTCCGGTCGCCTCCGGCGACCAGCAAAAGGTCTCCTACATGAACGCGATCCAGACCGACGCGGCGATCAACCCCGGCAACTCCGGCGGTCCGCTCCTGAACGCGGCCGGCGAGGTGATCGGGATCAACTCGGCGATCCGCTCGACCGGTGGCGGCGGCCAGTCGCCGTTCGGCCAGCAGCAGGAGTCCGGCAGCATCGGCCTGGGCTTCGCGATCCCGATCAACCAGGCCAGGTGGGTCGCGGACACCCTGATCCAGGGCAACAAGCCGGTCTACGCGCAGATGGGCATCCTGCCCGACTCGCGCTACACCGGGACCGGCGCGCAGATCGTGGCGCAGAACACCAACGGCCAGGACCCGGTCACCGCGAACGGCCCGGCGGCGAAGGCGGGCCTGAAGGCCGGCGACGTGATCACCAGGCTGAACAACCGGGCGATCGGCTCCTACGAGGACCTCTTCAGCGAGATCTGGAGCCACCGCCCGGGCGACAAGGTGAAGGTCACCTACCAGCGCGACGGCAAGGAAGCCACCACCGAGGTCACCCTGGGCCAGCGCGTCGGTGACAACTGACCGCCACCCCGGGCCCGAACACCCCCGCCCCGAATCCCCAGTGATCGACACCATCGCTCATGAGAGACTGATCCCGCCCGCGCCCGATCCCGGTCGCGACGCTGGAGGACTCGCCTAGTGGCCGATGGCGGCAGTCTTGAAAACTGCTAGCAGGGGTGACTCTGCTCGTGGGTTCGAATCCCACGTCCTCCGCAGGAAGCAACGCGGACACACGAGAACACAGGTGGGCGGCGGTACCCGGAGGGAATCGGGTGCCGCCGCCCACCTGTGTGTCGTGGTGTTCGTGGAGCGGTCGTGATCGCTGCTCCCCGTCGCCCTTGTCCACCGATCGGTGGACGACGAGTTCCATCGGTCGAGCCTGTCCGGGATATGGGCGCCGAGACCAGGATTTCGGGCATGACGAAACTTCCTGTTCGCATGGCGCGGTGGAGCGCCGGACATCCCTGGCGGGCGATAGCCGGCTGGTTCCTCTTCGTCGCGCTGTGCCTCGGAGCCGGGATCGGTGTCGGGACCAACGCGGCCACGGCCGACGACTTCCGGGTCGGCGAGGCCGGGCGCGGCGAGGCGCTGGCCACCGAGGGCGGCCTGCAACAGAAGCCGACGGAGCGGGTGTTGATCACCGCGAAGCCCGGGGCGCAACAGTTGGACCCGGGCGCCGCCGACGCCGCGGCCCGCGAGGTCGTCGACCGGATGCGGGCGCTGCCCGAAGTGTTGTCCGTGGCCGCGCCGGTGCGCTCGGCGGACGGTACGGCGGTCCGGGTCGACGTCACCATGAAGGGCGCCGAACTCGAGGGCAAGGAGCACGTCGACCCGCTGCTGGCGCAGACCGCGAAGGTACGGGCCGGCCATCCCGGGCTGCTGATCGCGGAGACCGGCGGCCCCTCGATCAGCAAGGACGTCCAGGGCCAACGCGGCGAGGACCTCTCGCGTACCGAACTGATCGCGCTGCCGATCACCTTGATCACCCTGCTGATCGTGTTCCGGTCGGCGGCGATGGCCACCGTGCCGCTGCTGCTCGCGCTGTCCTCGATCGCGGCGTCCATCGGGTTGTCGATGCTCGTGTCGCACGTGTTCCCGGACGCCGGCGTCGGTACCAACGTCATCCTGCTGATCGGGTTGGCGGTCGGCGTCGACTACGCGCTCTTCTACCTCAAGCGCGAACGCGAGGAGCGGGCCCGGTCCGACGGCCGGCTCGACTCGCGGGCCCTGGTGGAGCTGGCCGCGGCCACCTCAGGACACGCCGTCGTGGTGTCCGGGCTCGCGGTCGCCGCCTCCAGTGCGACGCTGTTCCTCGCGGACGACGTGATCTTCTCCTCGATCGCCACCGGTGCGATCGTGGTCAGCCTGGTCGCGGTGCTCGGTTCGCTGACCGTGTTGCCCGCGCTGCTGGTCAAGCTCGGTGCCCGGGCCGAGCGCCGGGCGGCCCGTCGGGCCGAGCGGGCGAACCGACGCGGCGAGGTCGCGGCGGCCAAGCCGCCGCGTACCACCGGAGCCGGCCGGATCACCTCGGCCATGCTGCGGGTCACCAGCCGGCGCCCCGGCGCCACGCTCGCCGTCGCCGTGCTGGCCATGCTGGCCATGACCGCTCCGCTCGCGGACCTCAAGCTGACCGACATCGGCCGGGAGACCTACTCCCGCGACCTCCCGGCGATGGAGACCTGGCACCGGCAGAACCAGGCGTTCCCGGAACTGAAGTCGATGCACCAGGTCGTGGTTCGGGCCGAGGCCGGCCGCGCCGACGAGGTGGCCGGCGCGCTGCGCGAGTTGGAACAGCGGGCCCAGGCCGACCCGTCGCTCTCCCGGGTCACCGAGCTGCGCACGTCGCCCGACCGCCGGATCACCATGCTGGAACTGCGAGTGCCGCATTTCGTCAGCGCCGCCACCGCGCAGGACTCGCTCGATCGGGTACGCGACGAGTACGTGCCGGCCACCGTGGGCAGGCTGTCCGGCGTCGACGTCGCGGTGACCGGTGACGTCGCCCGCTACGCGGACTATCCCGAACATCAAAAGGGCAAGTTGCCGCTGATCGTGGTGACGCTGCTCCTGGTCACCTTCGTGATCACCGTGTTCGCGTTCCGGTCGGTGGTCCTGGGCCTGGTCGGCGTGGTGTTGAACCTGCTCTCGGCCGGCGCCGCGCTCGGGCTGCTCGTGCTGACCTTCCAGGGCACCTGGGCGGAGGGGCTGCTCGACTTCGATTCCACCGGATCGATCGGCTCTCGCGTACCGCTGTTCCTGTTCGTGATCCTGTTCGGGCTGTCGATGGACTACCAGGTGTTCGTGATCAGCCGGATCCGGGAGGCCGCGCTGCGTGGGGTGTCGACCCGGCAGGCGGTGCTCGACGGGATCGGCAGCTCGGCCGGCGTGGTGACCAGCGCGGCGTTCGTGATGGTGACCGTGTTCGCCAGCTTCATCGGTCTGCATCTGATCGAGATGAAGCAGTTCGGCTTCAGCCTTGCGGTGGCCGTGCTCCTGGACGCGTTCGTGATCCGGATCATGATCCTGCCGGCGACGATGTTGCTGCTGGGGGAGAAGACCTGGTGGCCGTCGATCGGGACGCGTCGGACCCGGGAGCAAGCCCCCGCCGCCGACGCTCGCACGACCGAAAAAGTAGGCTGATCGGTATGTCCGAACGGCCGCAGCTCACCGACCCGTTCCGGATGTGGACCCTGCACCGGTGGTACATCCTCTTCTGGGTGCTGCTGGGACTGGCTCCGATGGCCGTCGCCGGCACGGACGATGCCGGCGCGACCCGGTACTGGTCGGTGGGGCTGCCGGTCGTGCTCGGCCTGGCCTACCTGATCACGCGGGTGTTCCCCGGCAACCGGGTGCTGCGACCGCACACCTTCGTGTGGGTGCTGATCATCGGGCTGGGCGCGATGGCCTACCCGCGCGACGGCGGTGCCTCGGTGTACGTCGCGACCCTCCCGCTCTTCTGGTTCCTCACTCGGGACCCCAGGCCCGCGATCACGTACGGCGGCCTCGCCGCGGTCGCCACCGTGATCGGCGGGGTGGCGCCGCAGGGTTGGAGTCCGGACCTGCTCACCGGCAACACCGTCGCCACCCTGATCGCCTACACGGTGAGCGTGCCGCTGGGGTTGTCGGTGCACCGCCTCGTCGAGCAGAGCGGTGAGCGGGTCCGCGTCCTGGGCAGCGAACTGGAGAGCGCCCAGCTCCGGTTGGCCGAGGCCAACCAGCGTCGGGGCGCCGCGGAGGAGCGGGAGCGGCTGGCCCGGGAGATCCACGACACCCTCGCCCAGGGCTTCGCGTCGATCATCGTGCTGGCGGAGGCGGCCCGTTCCGGCATCGCCAGCGATCCCGCGACCAGCGGCAGGCAACTGCTCTCCATCGAGCACACCGCTCGGGAGAACCTCGCCGAGGCCCGGGTACTGGTCGGCTCCGCCCCGCAGAGCGGCGTCGTCCCCGGCTCGGTCGCCGGAGCCCTGCGCCGCACACTGGACCGCTTCGTCGAGGACACCGGGATCACCGTGGACGCGGACCTGCCCGACGTCGAGTGCGACCAGCCGACCCGGATCGCGCTGCTGCGCTGCACCCAGGAGTCGCTGGCCAACGTACGCAAGCACGCGGAGGCCGCCGCGGTCGGCGTGGTGCTCGCCCGGCACCCGCACGGCATCGAGTTGGAGATCACCGACGACGGGCGGGGGTTCGTGGTCGGGGACGCCCGCGGTTTCGGGCTCGACGGCATGCGCAAACGACTGGCCGAACTCGGCGGCGAGTTCACCGTCACCAGTTCCGTCGGCGACGGCACCCGGATCCTGGCGATGATTCCCACCGACGGTCAGGAGTGAAGGACATGACACAGGACACGCTGCGGGTCATCGTGGTCGACGACCACTCGGTGATGCGGGCCGGGGTGGTCGCCCTGCTGGCCGCGGAGCCCACCATCGAGATCGTCGGCGAGGCGGGTGACGGCCTCGCCGCCGTCGAACTGGTCGAGCGGTTGGAACCCGACGTGGCGCTGATCGACCTGCGGATGCCGGTGCTGGACGGGGTGGCCGCCACCACCCGGATCGTCGGCCTTCCGGTCCGGACCCGGGTGTTGATCCTGACCACGTACGACACCGACGCCGAGATCGAGCGCGCGGTCGAGGCCGGTGCGATCGGCTACCTGCTCAAGGACACCACTCGCGAACAACTCGTCGAGGCCATCCGCTCGGCGGCTCGGGGCCAGACCGTACTGGCCCCCAGGGTCGCGGAGCGGCTGGTGGCCCGGATGCGCCGGCCCGCCCCGGTGGTGCTGACCTCGCGCGAGGTGCAGGTGCTCGACGCGGTGGCCGACGGCCTCTCCAACGCGGACATCGGCAAGCGACTCGTGATCGCCGAGGCGACCGTGAAGACACACCTGTTGCGGGTCTTCGCGAAGCTCGACGTCAGCGACCGCACGCACGCGGTGGTCATCGCCATCGAAAGCGGGTTGTTGCCCCGGTCGAAGCACGAATCGCGCGGTTGAACCGGTCGACGCACGAAGCGCGGGTGGAACCGGTCGACGCACGAAACGTGGGCCCGAACCGGTCGCACCCGCCTCGGCCCGCCCCGGGGGTGTCCGGGTGCACCTCGCACCCCCCGGCGACCCCGGGTGGGTCTCGGCCCGCGCCGGGGTGCGCATTCGTCCGTACCGGGGCGCGCTCGACCCCGGAAGAGCACTCCTATATATAGGGGTACGCCGGGCGCGACTTTCGGCGCACGGAATCCGCTTTCCCGCCGCCACGCATCGTGATATCGGCCCGCTTTCCCGAAGCTCCGGCTTCCGGAGGATCGCGTTCCGCGGTGGAGTCCCTCGAAAGGGGCGAAAATAGCGCCACGCGCGGGTGAAAGTGGCGCGGGTCACAGATCCGGATGTGGTGCGGATCGCATTCGGCATACTTTTCCGGCCGGTGGCGGAGTGCTCTCGCAGCGTGAATACATGCAGGCCGGCGCGGTCGTCCGGGGCAGTGGCCGGCCGGTTATACCCGGTGTGTCCACAGGCTACCGACGCCGGAATTGTGATGACGCTCACGCTGCACGTGTAAGCCGGACATAAAGGTATTTAAGACTCACCCGAAATGCCGCTCCCAGGGCGCCGGCCTGCGTGATCATGCGATCGCATCCGGTGATGTTTCGACAGTGTGTCACGGACCGATCGCGTAGCGTATAGAACCGTGGGTCAAAAGGGGCAAAAGGTTCCCAGGTTTGCCGGCCGGTAAACGCCGATCAGGCCCGGAAGGCGGCTCGAAGGGGTCCGACGGGCATTTCTAATACCTATCCTGACCTGCGTAAATACCCGAGCGGGTTGATAAGCGCCGGATAACCTGTTTATGGTCCTGGCGATGTGCAAATCGCACCTCCTGGGTTCTCGCCGGCACGGCATGGCGGAACTCGCGGTCTGGGAGGGCCGCGGGGTTGCGGCATCGGACATCACGTCTTGGACGTGACCGTTCGGTTCCGGGCGGGGGTGATCCGCAAGGATCGCGCCGGTCCATCCGCCCCAGGGGAATTCCGAGAGGAATGTATGTCTCTCCGCAACGCTTTCGGTCGCACCAACACGCACCGCGGCATGGGTCGTACCCAGCGCCGCCTGCGCACCGCGACCATTGTCGGCGTCGTCGCCGCCACCCCGCTCGTCGGGCTCGCGACCGCGACCTCGGCCGGCGCTGCCACCACTTCCACGTGGGACAAGGTCGCCCAGTGCGAGAGCGGCGGCAACTGGTCCATCAACACCGGCAACGGCTACTACGGCGGCCTGCAGTTCACGCAGAGCACGTGGCGCGCCAACGGCGGTACCGGCAGCCCGCAGAACGCCTCGAAGGCCGAGCAGATCCGGGTCGCCGAGAACGTGCTCAAGACCCAGGGCCCGGGTGCCTGGCCGGTGTGCTCGGTCAAGGCCGGACTGACCCGCGGTGGCGGCAGCCCGGACGCCGGCAGCACCACCCCGAAGAAGTCGACCCCGAAGAAGGAGTCGACCCCGAAGAGCACCACCCCCAAGAGCACCCCGAAGAAGGTCGTCGTCGCGCCGCAGAGCGAGACGCCGAAGAAGGCCGCTCCGGCGAGCAAGCCGGCCGCGGCTCCGGTCGCCGAGACCGCGCCGACCACCTCGACCGAGGGCGCCTACGTCGTCAAGACCGGTGACACCCTCAGCGCGATCGCCGCGGCGAACAACGTGGGCGGCGGCTGGCAGGCGCTGTACGCGAAGAACCAGGGTGTGGTCGGCAGCAACCCCGACCTGATCCTCCCGGGCCAGCAGTTGGTCCTGCGCTAGAACCTCCCGGGACCGCCTCGGTCCCGAACGTTCGGCGTACGCCGTGTGGTGCCCGCGACGCGGTGCACGGCGGTCGAGTGAGCGGTGCGAAGAACACGCTGTGCGCACGTGGTGCGCGGGGCGAGCTGTGCGAAGACGGTCGGGGGCGGCCGTATCTCCTGTGCGAACACCGGGAGATGCGGTCGCCTTCGGCCGTTCTGTCAGGTTTTCTCACTTCGGTGACGGCAGTACCACGACGTGCCGTGGAGGGGACGGGACGTCGCGCGGGGGTCCCACGGGCCCCTCGACCGGCCCGGGAGGCACCGTCAGGTGCGGCCCGGGCCGCGCTGCGTCGAGGCCGCCTCGGCGGCGCACAGCGACTCCAGGCGGCGGGCGATCGACGCCGCGCGCTCGACCAGCAGTCGGGCACGCTCGTGCTCGGCCTCGCTCCACTCGCCGGGGTCCGCGCGATTGCCGCCCGGATGATGACCGTTGTTGCCCATAACCGCTTGGTTCCCACCGGATGGGGGCGATCATTCACGATGTGACGCCTCATCACCCGTGATGCCGATCACGTCCGCCTTCCGGCCGGTGCCCACATTCCTGCGGCAGGGCCTCGATCCGGTCCACACTGACGACCATGACGACTCTGATCGCCGGGGCCAATGTCCCGGTTCCCGCGGGCCCGTTGACCCTGGTGATCCGCCGCGCGGCGGACGCGCCGATCGCGGACGCCTCGGCGCTCCTGCTCGGATCGGACGGCAAGGTGCGCTCGGACGAGGACTTCGTGTTCTACAACCAGCCGGCCGGGGCCGCCGGCGCGGTACGCCACCTCGGCCCGACCGCGGGCGGCGAGGCGGTCGCGGTGGATGTGCCCGCGCTGCCCGCCGACGTGGATCGTGTGGTGGTGGCCGCCTCCGTGCACGAGGGCACGTTCGCCGGGGTGGGCGGGCTCGCGCTGGCCGTGCTGGACGGCGCGGGCGGCACCGTCGCGACCTTCCCGGTGCAGGCCGGCGGCGGCGAGACGGTGCTGGTGCTGGGCGAGTTGTACCGGCGCCAGGGCGCGTGGAAGTTGCGGGCGATCGGCCAGGGTTACGACACCGGGCTGGCCGGACTCGCGAGCGACTACGGCGTGGACGTCGGCGAGGAGGACGAGGGGAGCGTCGGCGACGGGCTGCCCGCCGGGACGTTGCCGGCCGCGCCGGTGGGTGCGACGCCCGGGTGGGCGCCGCCGCCGTACAGCGACGAACCGACCATGCGCCTGCCCGCGCCCGCGGACGACCCGCAACTGGCCGGGCTGCCGCCGGAGGTGGGCGCGCGCATCTCGCTGCGCAAGGAGGCGGTGCGGATCACCCTGGAGAAGAAGGGCCTGCGTGACGTGCGGGCCCGGGTGGCGATCGTGCTGGACCGCTCCGGGTCGATGCGCGAGCTGTACGGAAACGGCGCGGTGGGGCGCCTGGTCGAGCGCATGGCGCCGATCGCGGCCCGGCTCGACGACGACGGCGAGTTGGACGCGTGGATCTTCGCCGACGAGTTCGCGCCGCTGGACCCGGTCCGGATCCCGGAACTGCCGCGCTGGATCGCCGACAACGTGTACATCGACGGCCGCAACAACCGGCCGCAGTCGCCCCCGCTGCCGAACGGGGCACAGCGCTCGCCCGACCACCTGTCCGGCGTGTTCGGCGGCAACAACGAACCGGCGGTGATCGAGGACATCATCGCGCGCTACCGCCGCGAGCCGGGTGCGCCGGTGCTGGTGCTGTTCTACTCGGACGGCGGGGTCAACCGCAGCAAGCAGATCCAGCGCCTGCTGACCGACGCGGCGGGGCTGCCGATCTTCTGGCAGTTCGTCGGACTGGGCCGCTCGAACTACGGGATCCTGGAGCGGATCGACACCATGCCCGGTCGGCTCGTGGACAACGCCGGCTTCTTCCAGGTGGACGACATCGACCGGATCTCCGACGTCGAGCTGTACGAGCGGATCCTGACCGAGTTCCCGCAGTGGCTGACCGCCGCCCGGGCGGCCGGCATCGTGCGCTGATCCGACGCCCGCACGCTCCGACCACCACCCGTGCGCCCGAGTGATTGGGGGCTGACGCGACGTCACCGGGACGGTCACAATGGGACATTGCGCCGTCCTTTGGCACCACGCCGTCGTGCAGACGAGGTACGGGGAGGGTTTTTATGCCGGTGTCGGGTGAATTCGCCGAATGGGCCACGGAACTGACGATGCGTCATGTCCCGGTGCCGGTACGACGGGCGGCCGGTCGGCGGATCCTGACCGCGATCGCGGCCGGGGTCGGCGCGGCGCGCGTGGGCCTGGTGGACCCCGCCGTACACGTCGCCGTCGGGATCGGCGGCCCACCGGAGGCGGAACTCATCGGGCACGCCGCGGGCCGGCTCGCGGCGCCCGCCGCCGCGCTCGCGAACGGCATGCTGATCGGCGCGGCACGGCCCGAACCCGATGGCGCGGGTGGGGTGATGGCCGTGGTGCTGCCGGTGGCCATGGCGGTCGGCCAGGAGGTCAAGGCGCGCGGCGACGAGGTGTTGCTCGCGGTGATCGCCGGGCACGAGATGGCCTGCCGGTTGGCCGCGCCGGACGGTTCGCGCTCGGTCGGGGTGCTCGGCGCGGCGCTCGCGGCGGCCCGGCTGATGACGCTGGACCGGTGCCGAGTCCGGGACGCGGTGGGCATCGCGGGGGAGTTCGCGGGTGCGCCGAACGGCACCGGCGGCACCCCCGGGCTCACCACCGGGATCGCGGCCGGCAACGCGATCATCGCCGCGCGACTGGCCGCGTCCGGCGCGAACGGCCCCGTCGGCGGGATCGACGAGTTGTGTCGGGCCTGGCGGCTGCGACCGGAACGGGTGCTCGGCGGGCTGGGGGGCGAGTGGGTCGGCGAGCCGCATCCGGCGGCGAAGACCACGGACTACCAGTTCGACCTGGAGACCTGCGAACGTCTCGGCGGCAGCCGCCGCGACGCCCGAGCCCTGGTCGCCGAGATCCGCGCGCTCGCCTTCGCCCCGTCCCTCGACTCGATCCTGGCCCTGACGGTGCGGGTGGCCGCGGGCACCTGAGCCGGCCGGAACCCGCCCACCGGGTCGAGCCGCCCGGCGTCGGGGCGATGGTCGGCCGTCGGGCGACGGCGGTCGAACGAAGCGGGCGGAGCCGATCCGGTTCGTGCGTCGACCACGCGGGATCGGCCCGCTGCTCGGCTATGCGCCCGTGCCCGGTGTCCCGCGGCCCGGGGCGCCGCGGAAGGCGGCGCGGTAGTCCCTCGGGGCGACACCGACGTGCCGGGTGAAGTGTTGGCGCAGGGCCAGGGGGGAGCCGAAGCCGCAGTGCCGGGCGATGGCGGTGATCGAGAGGTCGCCGATCTCCAGGAGGCGCTGCGCGGCCAGCACCCGCTGGGTGGACAACCAGCGCAGCGGCGAGGTGCCCGTGCTGCGTGCGAAGTGGCGGGCGAAGCTGCGTTCGGACATGCCGGCCAGGGCGGACAACTCGGCGACGGTCCAGGGGTGGCGCAGGTCGTCCAGGACCCGGCCGCGCAGTCGACCGAGGCCGTCGTCCGGGGCGGCGGGCGAGGCCGGTACCGGGTTGTTGACGAACTGGGCCTGGCCGCCCGAGCGGAAGGGCGCGGTCACCATCGTGCGGGCGATCTCCATGGCGGCGGTCGCGCCGTGGTCGACGCGGACCAGGTGCAGGCACAGGTCGATGCCGGCCGCCGAGCCGGCCGAGGTCCAGATCGAACCGTCGCCGACGAACAGGACGTTGGCGTCCACGGTGACGGCCGGGTATTGGTCGGCCAGGTCGTCGGTGTCCAGCCAGTGTGCCGTCGCGCGCCGTCCGTCCAGCAGGCCGGCGGCGGCGAGCACGAAGGCACCCGAGCACAACGAGGCGATCGTGGCGCCCCGTTCGTGCGCGGACCGCAGGGCCCGCAGCACGTCGTCGGGGAAGGTGTCGCGCCTCGGCACGACCCGGTGTTCGTTGCCCGGGACGATCACGAGATCGCACTCGTCGAGGCCGTCCAGGTCGTAGTCGGGAATGCAGAAGACGCCGGCCCCCAGATTCACCCCGGCGCGTTGCGGGCCGCACACCCGAAGCTCGAAGGCCGGGACGCCCCGGTCGGTGCGATTGACTCCCCAGACCTCGAAGGCGACCGCGTATTCGAACACCCGTACCGGGTCGAACAGCAGAATCCCCACGCGCCGCATGGCGGCAACCTAACCCGCCCGGCGTGGATGCCACCACGGACCGGCCGGTGATCCGGTGGATCGGCCGGCCGGGCCGTGGTCCGCGCGAGCGCTCGGGCGACGAGCGGCTCCTCGTTCCCGATCCGTCCCGCGACGTCCGGGTCCTGTCCGTTCCCGCGGCAGGCTCCGGGCGCATCCTTGGTGCGACTCGCGCCCATCCGCCCCGTGACCGATGGGATCGAGCGGCCGGATCGGCGTACCGCACACCCCGGGAAGGTCCTCGGGGCCGAGGTGTGTGGCGGCTTCCGGCTCGCCTTCGATCCTTGTCGCTGTCGTGGGGTCGAGGTGAGTGGCAGAAATGCCAACCATGGATGGATTTCTGCCACGCCCGGCGGGCGTACCCCGAGCCGGGACCACGGTCGGGGCGGAGGTGTGCACGAGACGGGTGCTCGTATGGCGGGTGCTCGTATGACGAGTGCGCAAGCGGAGGTGGGTGTCGACGCAGGTGTGCATAAGTTGTCCACAGCCTGTGGAAACTTTTGGGGGATGTCGGAGCTTCCTGTGGACAAGACGTGTCCCATGGTGGGCCGGGCCGGCCCCGGCGCGCCCCGGTGACACGCCGTCAGACGCCCTTGCGCGCCGGCACCTCGTCCGGTTCCAGCCGGCGCATGTCGGCGAAGCCGTCACCCGTGGAGTAGCTGTCCTCGCACAGCACGAGCGCGTCGGCGTCGAAGCCCCACACGATCGCCATTTGCGTTTCGTACAGGTAGAACGCGTCGACGTCCGGCACGGACCGGCCCATTCCGGCCAGGATCCGTCCCGGATAGGCGATCCGCAGGATGCCCTCGGTCACCACGGTGTCCTGATCCACCGTCAGGCGGTCGATGTGGTGCGCGAGTCGGCCGCAGTCGTTGTCGACCACGGCACGATAGAACTCGCGGACCTCGGCGTGACTCTTGGGGGCGCGATCCACCGGGGAAGCGCCCCACTGGTGGTAGACGGCCCGCGGCGAGACGGTGGCCATCAGGGCGTCCAGGTCGCCTTCGTGCTCGGCGCGCATGTGCGCAATCAGGGTGGTCAGGATCGCCTGCCGGCGCGGATCGTTCTCCGCCGCCAGGCGTTTCTCGGCGAGTTCCCACGTGCGTCGCGCGTCGATGAGCCCGGTCATGTGTCCACCCTCCGCCGGTCGTTGTGTCTCCCGACACCTTGCATCGAAGTAGTTCACTGTGCAATACAAGTAATTGACTGTGCAATGCAAATCGCATGCGTGGCACACCTGAATCCGCCCGAGTGGCACACCGGTGGTTCCGCCCGGTGCGGCGTGCGTGTTCCGGACGACGAGGTGGCGACAGATGAGCGACGCGGGCGAAGTGCGGGACGCCAAAGCGATGTTCGACCTGAGCGGCCGGGCGATCGCGGTGGCCACCCATTGCGGCGATCTCGATCGATTGGCGCGCTGGTGGACACGACCGTCGCGCACTTCGGCGGCATCGACATCGTGCTCGACAACGCCGCGAACGAACCGGCGCAACCGGTCGGCGAGATCACCCCCGCCGCGGGCAGCTTCATGACCGGACGGATCGCCGGCATCGACGGCGGGCCGACCGTGCAGTGAGCCGGGTACCGCCCGGTCGGGCGCGGCTCGCTCGGTCGCGCGCGGCTCAGTCGAGCGCGGTGGCGCCGATCACCGGGACGAGTGCGTCCGGAAGCGGGTACACCGGCTCGGCCGGCACGGCCGCGGCGGCCGCGGCCAGGTCACCGGCGCGGACCAGATCGTGCACCCGGTGCGCGAGCGCGGTCACGTCGGTGATCCGGCGCGTCCACTCGTCGGCGTAGGCGCGCGTCGCCCACCCGGCCAGGCCGAGCTGCAACGAACGATGCGCCAACGGCCGCAGGGTCAGGTCGCGTTCGGGGTCCCATTGGATTCGCACCGTGGTCGCGTGCAGCCGCCGACCCCACGTGTCCCGGTCCGGATAGGTGGTGTGGTCGTAGTGGCTCAGGCACGCCCCGGCGAGCGCGGCCTCGAAGCCCTCGCGGCTGATCTCCAGGGCCAGCACCCGCTCCTGCTTGGGCTTGGTCGCCCATCCGCTGCGGTACATCATCCAGGTGAAACTGGGCTTGACCCAGGTCATCCGCTCCCGACTCCAGGTGTCCGGAAACCGCTGCCCCCGGATGGCCGCGTCGGCGATCTGCGGCTTGTACGCCTGGTACACCGTGACGGTGTCGTCGGTGTACGCGGCGCGGATCTGTCGGTTCGGTATTTCCATGTCCGCAGTCTGTTCGCCCACCCGACCCGCGACCAATCGTTTTCCCACCAGCCCACCAGCCCACCAGCCCACCAGCCCACCAGCCCACCAGCCCACCAGCCCACCAGCCCACCAGCCCACCGGCCGTCGCCGCGAAGCGGCCAAGTCCGGCCCCACCCGCCCCCGCTCGGGTGGAGCCTGCTCGGGCGGGGCTCAGCCGTCCTCGCCGGGCGGTGTGCCGCAACTCGGGCCGCCGGGTCCGTCGAACTGCACCGAACCGAAGAAGTCCCGGTAGGTGGGGAAGAAGTTGCCCTTGCCGGTCGGGCCGGCGGAGGTCACGGCCGTGCAGCCGGTGAAGTTCGCGTCGGACCAGAGGTAGATGGTCGAGGGGGTCCGGTTCCAATCCGACTTGGCCCGGTCGTTCATGCCGAGCGCCGCGAGATCCGGGGTGCTCGTCCTCAGTGTGATCATGTCGCCGGTCCCGTCGAGGCCCGAGAACATGCAGTAGTAGCCGTCGGGGCACCGGTCGTATCCGTCGGCGGCGTGCGCCGCGGAGACCGGTGCGGCGGTGGCGGTCGCGGCGGCCACCGCCACGAGCAGTACGGAGAACTTCTTCCTCATCGACGCTCCTCGGCCGAGATGTCGTGAACTCCTGACACCAGGCCAAACGGTCCGATGGCCCGGAGGACACGGCCGCCCCGGTCGGGGTCGACGGAGGTGTGATCCCGCCTCCAAAAAATGCTTGATATTGACAAGCGATCGCGAGTCGGAGAGATTCGATGTTGCCGGGCGACACGCGTTCCCGGTCCGTATCGATGTGCAGCGCGGGGCAGACCCGACCGCGACCCTTCCGTGCCCGGCGGGCGTCGACCCGCGTCGCGACCACGCGATCCACGCACGTGAAGGAGCAGCGACGTGCATCTCGCCCCGACCCCAGCGCAGGACGCTCTGCGGGCAGAACTGCGGGACTATTTCACCCGCCTGATCACCCCCGACGTCCGCGCGGAACTCGACCGCGAGGGCGAGGGAGGCGGCCCCACCACCCGACGGGTGCGCCGGCAACTGGGCGCCGACGGCTGGCTCGGCATCGGTTGGCCGGCCGAGTACGGCGGCCAGGGCAAGGGCCCGGAGATGCAGTTCATCTTCTTCGACGAGGCGTACCGCGCCGGCGCGCCGGTCTCCATGGTCACCCTGAACACCGTCGGCCCGACCCTGATGAAGTTCGGCACCGAGGCGCAGAAGAGCTACTACCTGCCGAGGATCCTCGCCGGCGAGATCATCTTCGCGATCGGCTACAGCGAGCCCTCGGCCGGCACCGACCTGGCGTCGCTGCGCACCCGTGCGGTGCGCGAGGGCGACGAGTGGGTGATCAACGGGCAGAAGATCTTCACCTCGACCGCCCAGGGCGCCGACTGGATCTGGCTCGCCTGCCGCACCGACGTGGACGCCCCCAAGCACAAGGGCATCACGATGATCCTGGTGCCCACCAGCGACCCGGGCTTCTCCTGGACCCCGATCGTCACCGTCGGCGGGATGACCACGACGGCCACGTACTACGACAACATCCGGGTGCCCTACGACAACCTGGTGTTCGAGGAGAACTCGGGCTGGAAGCTGCTCACCAACCAGCTCAACCACGAGCGGGTCGCGCTCGCGGCGCTGGGCATGCAGGCCGAGGACTTCTTCGCCGAGGTGCTGGAATGGGCCCGCGAGACCGAGATCGAGCCGGGCGTCAAGGTGGTCGACCAGCCGTGGGTCCAGCTCAAGTTCGCCGAGACCTACGCCCGCCTGTCCGCCGTTCGGATGTTCAGCTGGCGGCTCGTGCACGACGTCGGCAACAACACGCTCAACGCGGGTGACGCGTCGGGCGTGAAGTTCTTCGGCACCGAGGGTGCCATCGAGGTGTATCGCAACCTGATGGAGATCGTCGGCCCGGACGCGACCCTGCGACCCAAGTCGCCCGGCGCGTTCAGCGACGGCCTCCTGGAGGCGATGAACCGCCGCGCGCAGATCAACACCTTCGGCGGCGGCGTCAGCGAGGTCCAGCGCGAGATCGTCGCCATGGTTCGCCTTGGCATGACCCGAGTGAAGCGGTGAAGGACGACATGACCGACCCCAACAGCCAGGACAAGGCCGCCTTCCTCGCGGTCGTCAAGAAGTACGAGGGTGTGCACGACGTCTCCGGCGTGCTCGCGCTCGACCCGGTCAACGGGCCGATGATTCGGCACTGGGCCGAGGCCATGGGCGACACGAACCCGGTGTACACCGACCCCGAGGCCGCCGCCCGCACCCACTTCGGCGAGGTGGTCGCGCCCGCGACCATGCTCCAGGTGTGGATCATGCGCGGCCTGGAGGGCGGCGCCCCGGCGAACTCGGCGACCGGCGAGCTGTACAAACACTTCACCGACAACGGCTTCGGCTCGGTGGTGGCCACCAACTGCGAGCAGGAGTACCTGCGCCCGCTGCGCCTGGGCGAGGTGGTGCAGTACGACCAGCTGATCGAGACCGTCTCCGACGAGAAGACCACCGGCCTGGGCACCGGCCACTTCATCACCACACTGACCAACGTCTACGTCGACGGCGAGGCCGGCCGCGAACTGGTCGGCACGCACCGCTTCCGGATCCTGCGCTACACCCCGCACAAGAAGAAGGCCAAGGCCGCGCCGCCCGCCGAGCGGCCGCTGCGCCCGCGCAAGGTGGTCAACAAGGACAACCAGGCGTACTGGGACGGTGTGGACGCCGGGAAGCTGTTGTTCCAGAAGTGCGCCGCCTGCGCCACCCCGCGCTTCCCGTTCGCGCCCGGCTGCAACAACTGCGCGTCGCTCGAATGGCAGACCGTCGAGTCCACCGGCAAGGGCGTCGTGTACTCGCACGTCACGATGCACTACCCGAAGTTCCCGGCGTTCGACATGCCGTACGCGGTCGGCCTGATCGAACTCGAGGAAGGCGTCCGGATGCTGGGCAACGTGCTCGGCGTCCCGCACGACGAGGTCCGCATCGGGATGCCGGTCGAGCTGGAATTCGTCACCCACGACGCCGAGCTGACCGTGCCCGCGTTCCGAGCGGTTGGGGAGAACTGATGGACTTCAACCTCACCGAGGACCAGCGCGAGCTGTCCTCGCTGGCCGAACGCATCCTCGCCGACCAGTCCACGGACGAGCGGCTGAAGAAGCTCACGCACTCCGGCGCGGACCTGGACACCGAGTTGTGGGGCAAGATCGCCGAGGCCGGTCTGGTCGGCGCGCTCGTCGAGGAACGGCACGGCGGCGGCGACCTGGGCCTGGTCGGCCTGGCCCTGCTGTTGGAGCAACAGGGCCGGTTCACCGCGCAGATCCCGCTGCTCGACACGGTCGTGTACGGGCTGCTCCCGCTGCTGCGGTTCGGCTCGGACGAGCTGATCGAACGCGACCTGCCCGGGCTCCTGGACGGCTCGCGGATCGTGGCCGGCGCGCTCGCCGAGGTTGGCGCGGGACTGCCCGCCGTACCCAAGGTGACCGCGCGACGGGACGGAGCCGGCTATCGCCTGGACGGCGACAAGCGCGCGGTGGCCTGGCTCACCGTCGCCCACCGGATCCTGGTCACCGCGTCGCTCGACGGCGCGCTCGCGGTGTTCACCGTGGACGCGGACGCCGCCGGGGTCGAGATCGAGGCCGCGCCGACCACCGCGCCGTGGGCGTCGGGCAACCTGAGACTGACCGACGCGCCCGCCCGGCCGGTCGGCACCGTCGAGGACGGCCCCGAGGTCGCCGCGTGGATCGTCGACCGCGCGCGCGTCGCGCTGGCGGCCCAGCAACTGGGCGTGTGCGAGCGCGGCCTGGCCCGCACGGTCGAACACGTGAACGCCCGCGAGCAGTTCGGCAAGCCGCTGTCCACCAAGCAGGGCGTGATGTTGCGCGCCGCCGAGGCGTACATGGACACCGAGGCCATCCGGGTCACCACGCTGGAGGCCGCGTGGCGGATGGACCGGGGCGAGGCGGCCACCGAACAGGCACTGGTCGCACGCTGGTTCGCCTCCGAGGCGGGCAAGCGCGTGGTGCACGCGTGCCAGCACCTGCACGGCGGCACCGGCTCCGACGTCGACCACCCCATCCACCGCCACTTCCTCTGGGGCCGTCAGATCGACGTGACCCTGGGCAGCGGCATCCAACAGCTCGCCGCGCTCGGCAAGCTGCTCGCCCACGTGCCCGCCCAGGGAGGCAGCCGATGACCACCGAGGACCTCGTGAGCCGAACCCACGCGCAGGTGTCCGTCGGCGACGAACTGCCGCCGCTGGCCATTCCGCTGACCCGCACGCTGATCGTGTCGACCGCGCTGGCCACCCGCGACTTCCAGGACGTGCACCACGATCCGCAACTCGCGGCGGACAAGGGCTCGCCGGACATCTTCATGAACATCCTGACCAGCAACGGCCTGGTCGGGCGCTACATCACCGACTGGGCGGGCCCCGAGACCGAACTGCGCAAGGTCGCGATCCGGCTCGGCGCGCCCAACTACCCCGGCGACACCATGACCCTGACCGGCACGGTGACCGCCAAGACCACCGCCGAGGACGGCACCTCGCTCGTGGAGATCGCCGTCGTCGGCGCCAACAAGCTCGGCAACCACGTCACCGGCACGGTCACGGTGAAGCTGCCGGAAGGAGCCGAAGCGTGAGCCTCAAGCACGCCGACAATCTGCGCGGCAAGACCGCCATCGCCGGGATCGGCGCGACCGAGTTCTCCAAGGAGTCCGGTCGCAGCGAGCTGCGCCTGGCCGTCGAGGCGGTCGGCGCCGCGCTCGACGACGCCGGGATCGCGCCGTCCGAGGTGGACGGCCTGGTCAGCTTCACCATGGACACCAACCCCGAGATCGCGGTCGCCGCGGCGGCCGGGATCGGCGACCTGACCTTCTTCAGCCGGATCCACTACGGCGGCGGCGCGGCCTGCGCCACCGTCGCGCAAGCCGCGATGGCGGTCTCGAGCGGGGTCGCGGACGTGGTGGTCTGCTACCGCGCGTTCAACGAGCGCTCCGGTCGCCGGTTCGGCTCCGGCGTACTCCAGCGCGACCCCACCGTCGAGGGCGTGGGCCTGGGGTGGAACATGCCGCACGGCCTGCTCACCCCGGCCTCGTGGGTGGCCATGTTCGCGCAGCGATACCTGCACGTGTACGGCGCGACCACCGAAGCGTTCGGCCACGTCGCGGTCGCCGACCGCAAGCACGCCGCGAACAACCCGAAGGCGTACTTCCACGGCAAGCCGATCACGCTCGAGGACCACCAGAACTCGCGCTGGATCGTCGAGCCGATGCGGTTGCTCGACTGCTGCCAGGAGACCGACGGCGCGCAGGCGATCGTGGTCGTCAGTGCCGAGCGTGCCAAGGACCTGCGGCAGAAGCCCGCGATCATCAACGCGGCCGCACAGGGCGCGGGTCGCCTCCAGGACCAGATGACCAGCTTCTACCGGGACGAGATGACCGGTCTCGCCGAGATGGGCGTGGTCGCCAAGCAGTTGTGGCAGACCTCGGGGCTGACCCCCGACGACATCCAGACGGCGGTGCTCTACGACCACTTCACCCCGTTCGTGCTGATGCAGTTGGAGGAGTTCGGCTTCTGCGGGCGCGGCGAGGCGCCGGCGTTCGTCGCGAACGGCGGGCTGGAACTGGGCGGCAAGCTGCCCACGAACACGCACGGCGGCCAACTGGGCGAGGCGTACCTGCACGGGATGAACGGCATCGCCGAGGGTGTCCGGCAGATCCGCGGCAGCTCGGTCAACCAGGTCGAGAACGTGCACAACGTGCTGGTGACGGCGGGTACCGGGGTGCCGACTTCGGGGCTGGTGCTGGGCGTCGAGTAGGCGGGGGCGGGCGGGGGCGGTGGGCGCGACCGAAGCGGCCGGATGCCACCGGATCGGGCGCCGCCCGTGCCGCGCGCCCGTGCCGCCCGGGTGCCGCCTTGCCGGTGCCGCCCGGTGCCGTTCGCCCGGACCGCCCGGTGCCGCTTTGCCTGGGCCGCTCGGGTGACGCGTCGGCGCGTCGCCCGAGCGGTCCGGCGGATCCGCCGGACGCGGTGCGCAGCGTGGTGGGACGTCCTTTCCCACCACGCCGGGAGGCACCGTGCGCCCTTCGCTCACCCGTCGTATCGCCTCGGCCGTGTTGCTCACCGCCGTGCTCGGCCTGTTGCCGGCCGGGCTCGCCGAGGGTGCCCGCGCACGTTCGGGACAGCCCTTCTTCGTCGACGGGCCGGGCTTCGACACGTGCGAGACACCGACCGTGGAGACCATGCAGGCCTGGCGGGACTCGCCGTACAAGGTGGTCGGGATCTATGTCGCGGGCGACAACCGCGCCTGCCGGAGCAGCCGGTTGACCCGCGACTGGGTCACCGCCGTACATCGCCAGGGCTGGGACTTCCTGCCGATCCAGGTGGGCCTCCAGGCGCCCTGCTCGCAGTCCGGCAAGCCGGGCAGGATCGACCCGGCGCGCGCCGCGGCGCAGGGCGCCGCGGAGGCCGACGACGTGGTGGACCGCAGCACCGCGCTCGGATTCAAGCGCGGCAGCGCGGTCTGGTACGACATGGAGGCGTACGACAACACCGACGCCGCCTGCCGGACCGCGGTGCTGGACTTCGTCTCCGCGTGGTCCGACCGGGTCCGCGAACGCGGTTTCCTGGCCGGCTACTACAGCAGCCTCGACTCCGGCATCGCCGACCTGGTCGAGGCGGTCGACAAGCGCTCCGTCCCGGACGCGGTCTGGTACGCCCGCTGGGACGATCGCGCGGTCACCACCGGCGACGGCGCGCTCCCCGACGGCTATTGGCGCGACCGGCGCGTGCACCAGTACAGCGGCAACGTCACCGAGACCCACGGCGGCAAGAAGATGAACATCGACCGCAACGCGGTCGACGGACCGGTGGGCGTCTTCTGACCACCCGGTCCACGCGAGGTGACCACCACCACCGGGTCCACGCGGCGCGTGAGCGTCACTCCCGCACGACGTGAGCACCGGTGCCGTGCGGCACGCCGGTCGGGCCGGGATCGGCCCGACCGGCGACGCCCGTGTCGACGGCTCAGCCCCGGTCGAGTTCGCTGACCTCCAGTGCCCCCTCGGCGTACTGGCTCCGGATCACCTTCTTGTCGAACTTGCCCACGCTCGTCTTGGGCACGGCGGTGATCAGGCTCCACCGCTCGGGCACCTGCCAGCGGGCCACCTTGCCCGCGAGATAGTCGCGCAGTTGCTCGATCGTGGTCTCCGCGCCCTCGCGCAGCACGACCGTGGCCAACGGGCGCTCGCCCCACTTGTCGTCGGGCACGCCCACCACGGCCGCCTCGACCACGTCGTCGTGACCCATCAGGGTGTTCTCCAGCTCGACCGACGAGATCCACTCGCCGCCCGACTTGATCACGTCCTTGGCCCGGTCGGTCAGCCGCAGGAAGCCGTCGGCGGTGATCGTGCCGACGTCGCCGGTACACAACCAGCCGTCCTTGAATCGGCCGCCGCCGCCGGCGTCCACCGATCCCTCGTCACCGATGTAGGCACCCGCGATCCACGGACCGCGCACCAGCAGTTCGCCGACCGCCTCGCCGTCGAGCGGGACGTCGACACCGTCCGGACCGACCAGTCGGGCCTGCACCGAGGCGGGCAGCCGCCCCTGGGAGATCCGGTACGGGAACGCCTCGTCGCCGGTGAGCCCGGCCGGCGGGCGGGCCACCGAGCCCAGTGGCGAGGTCTCGGTCATCCCCCAGGCGTGGATGATCCGCACTCCGTGCCGTTCCTCGAACGCGTGCATCAGACCGGGCGGGCAGGCCGAGCCGCCCACCACGACCTCCTTCAGCGAGGACACGTCGGTCTTGTGCACGTCGAGGTGGTCGAGCAGGCCGGTCCAGATGGTCGGCACCGCGGCGGCGAACGTCGGCCGCTCGGCGGCGATCATCGTGGCCAGCGGCTCCGCCTGGAGGAACCGGTCGGGCATCAGGATCGACGCGCCGCACAACATCGCCGCGTACGGCAGGCCCCACGCGTTGACGTGGAACATCGGCACCACCGGTAGCAGCATGTCCCCGGAGCCCAGGCCGAAGCCCTCCATCGAGCACACCTGCATGCTGTGCAGGTAGGTCGAACGGTGGCTGTACACCACGCCCTTGGGGTTGCCCGTGGTGCCGGAGGTGTAACACATCGCCGCGCCCTGCCGCTCGTCGATGTCCTCGGCCCAGTCGAACTCGGTCGGCCGTCCGGCGAGCAGGTCGTCGTAGCGGTGCACCTGCTTGCCGCAATCCGCGAGCGGAGCCAGATCGGTGTCGGCGCCGGTGACCACGACGTGTTCGATGGTCCGGAGCTGGGACAGCAGGGGTGCGGCCAGTGCCGCGAGCGAGCCGTCCAGCACCAGCACCCGGTCGTCGGCGTGGTTGGCGATGTAGATCAACTGCTCGGGCGGCAGCCGCAGGTTGAGCGTGTGCAGCACCGCGCCCATCGACGGGATCGCGAGGTAGCACTCCAGGTGCTCCTGGTTGTTCCACAGGAAGGTGGCGACCCGCTCGTCGCCGGTGATGCCGAGCTCGCGCAGGCCGTGGGCGAGTTGCGCGGAGCGCCGACCGACCTCCGCGTAGGTGGCCCGCCTGGGCGCGCCGCCGGTCCAGGTCACCACCTCCGAACCGCCGTGCACCGTGGTGCCGTGTCGCATTATGCGAGCGATCGTCAAGGGCACGTCCTGCATCGTGCTCAGCACTGTGTGGCCTCCCTGCATTCGCCGGACGGGGACCGGTCGAGGTGAAGGGATTCTTTCTCGCGGATCGGGTGGTTGTCAGCCCCCGGAGCGTGCGCTTCCATATGCGCGTCGAGCGCCGGACCACGCGCCCGGCACGATCCGCCGTGCGCCCATACGGGTGAACCAGGCGTGGCGATCGGCCGATCGGAGCAGTCGAACGGAAGAATGCGACGGTGTCCCGGTTGCACCGATGACACATCGTTTTCGGTGGAACGCCGCGAGCATTCGGTAATTCCCGCTTTTCCGCTCTTCCGGAGGGGGACCGGCGAGCCCTCGGCTTCCCCTTGGAGGGCGCCCCATGTACCCGCTGGAGGTGCGGTCCGAACCGCACCGACCGTACGACGTCGTGCTGCCGGACGCGCTCGGCCATCCCGTGCTCGGCTTCCGGGACGGCTATTGGTTCCGGCTCGATCGCGACGGGCCGCCGCGTCCGTTGTGCGCGCGCACCGCGATCATCGGACATCCGGAGTCCGCCGGGCCTATCGTGCAGGTCATGTGTTGGTGGATGCGGGAACACCACGACCACCCCCAGGCGATGGATCTCGCCACCGAACTGGCGTTGACCGTCGGCGAGATGAGTCGCCGGCTGCATGCCCAGGGGCCGGCGGCATGGTGAGGCGCTGCGGGTCGGTGCGGATACGGCGGGTGCCGTGCGGCCCTCGGGTGCCGGCGGTCCGGGTGCGGTCGTGTGCGATTCCGTGCTGCCGGACCGGGCCTCGGCGGCGGTGCGGCTGAGCGGGTCCTCGCCCGGACGGGTTCGAGGTTTCGCCCGGGTGGTCCGCTCGTCCGGGTGACGCGCGGGCGGGCCGGCGGTTGGCGGGTGCCGGGTCGGTCGCCGACCCGGCGCGCCGGCCTGCGCGCGCCGCCTGCCCACCCGGGTTCCCTGCCTGGCGTCTGCCTCCCCGGGTCCCCTACTTGGGGGAGGCGATCTTGCCGAGCAGGTCGACGATGCGCTGTTGTACGTCCTCGCGGGTCGACCGCTCGGCCAGGAACAGCACGGTCTCGCCGGTCTGCAGCCGGTGCAGGTCGTGCTCGACCAGGTCGAGCGTGGTGTAGACGACGATCGGCGTCGAGTGCAGGCGCGCGTTGTTGCGCAGCCAGTCCACCACGCCCATCCGGCGCCGGCGCACCAGCATCAGGTCGAGCACCACGAGGTTGGGCTCGACGCTGGACGCCTTGGACACCGCCTCGCTCTCCGAGGCCGCGTGCACCACGTCCATGCCGCGCCGCTCCAGCGACGCGGTGAACGCCGCCGCGATATCCGGATTGCCCTCCACCAGGAGCACCCGCGAGGCGTGTCCGGCACTGTCCGCCGGCGCGAGCGAACGCAGCAGTACGGCCGGGTCGGCGCCGAACGCGGCGTCCCGGGTGGCCTGCATCAGCCCGGCGGTGACCAGCACCGGGATCTGCGCGGCGGTGGCGGCGGTGCGCAGCGACTGGAGCGCGGTACGGGTGATCGGCCCGGTCAGCGGATCCACGAACAGCGCGGCGGGCTGCACCGGGACGCTCGCGTCCACCTCCTCGCGCGAACGCACCAGGAGCGGACTCCAACCGCGCGCGGTCAACGCGCCCGCCGTCGCCCCGTCCGGCTCGGGCCAGACCAGCAGTCGGCGCGGCTGCCCGTCCGGTGCGGGCGTGACCATGGTCGGCAGGTCGGCGCCGGACATCGCCTCGGCGTCCCCGGGCGGCGCGGCCGGGAAGCCGGGTCGCCGGCCCTGGACCGGAATCGGTTGATCCGGCCCGGCAGGGATCGGTGGCAACAACTCGGTCGGCATGTCGGCGGCGGCGGGCCGGCCCGGCCGATCCTGCACGCTGGTGGTTCGTCCGGCACCGTCCGAGGTACGACCCTGGGCCGGGATGGCCGCCGGCGGCGTGGACAACCGGCGCCGGGCCTGCGCGCCCTGCGGGGTGTGCGTGCCGTTGAGCCGCCCGCCGGCCGCCGGCGCGGACGCGGGCGAAGCGGTGGCGGCGGGTCGTTGCGGCAGCGCGGTCGGCTCGGGCCGCTCGACCTCGGCCCCGACCTGGCGGGCGACCCCGCGGTGCGATCCGGACGGTCCGTCGGCGGACTCGCCGGCGTCGTGCGTGTCGCGCGAGGGCCGGCCGCGCCGCGAACGCGGCGGATAGACCGCCTCGAACGCGCCGCTGTTGTTGCGCGCGGCCTCCTCGGCCTCGTCGTACCCGTCCGAGTCGGGCCGCTCGTGCCCGCCTTCGGCGGAACCCGTGCTCGCCGGCACCAGCGGCACCGGCGCGACCGTGCCCGGCGGCAACGCGAACGGTCCCTGCGGCGCGGCGGCCACCGAACCGGGCGGTGGCGGTGCGGGCACCGGCGGGGTGGACGAACCGGCCGGCTCCAGGCGGGCCCGAGGCGGCTGCGCACCGCGTCCGCGCACGGCGAGTTCGACCCCGCTGCCCGGCGCGGGCGCGGGTCGTGCGGCGGCGTTCCCGGCCCGCTCGACCTCCGCACGACCCTTCGGCTCCGCGGTGTCCGCCCCGCTCTTCGGCTCGGCGGCCTCGCCCTCGTCCGCGTCGTCCGCTTCCGGACCGGTCGACTCGGCCGCGGCGTCCTCGTCCTCGTCGGTCGGCTTCGCGGCGCCCTCGGCCTCGCTCTTCCCGTCCTTGCCCTTGTCGCCGTCGCCCTTACCCTTGCCGGCCTTGTCGGCGGCCGGGTCCGGTCGGCCCGCCTGGCGCGCCCGGCGGCCCTTGGCCGCGCGGTGCTCGCCGGAGCTCTCGACCTGTTCGGCGGCCTCCGCGTCGGCGGGCAACTCGACCACGTACGTGCTGCCTCGGCCGGGCATCGTGTGCGACTCGACGGTGCCGCCGTGCGCCTCGACGACCGCGCGCGCGAGCGGGACCCGGACGGCACTGCCCCGGCTCTCCGGACCGCGCACCTCGATCCGGGCGAGATCGCCGCGCTGGGCCGCCGCGACCACGACGGTGGAACCCTCGGGTCCGGCCGCGACGACGTCCGCGAGCAGGTGGCCCAGGGCTCGGGTCATCGCGTCCACGTCCACCCGCACCCCGACCGGGGACGCGTTCACCGCGAACTCCACGCCCGCGCCGCGCGCGAGGTAGGTCACCGTCTCCATGGCCCGATCGACGAGGTCGTCCACCGTGGTCGGCACCCGCTCGGGCTCGGCCGCCCCGTCGGTGTCCTGCGGCTCGGCCGGTTCGGTACCGGCCGCCTGGTGCGCGAGCACCTCGCCCGCGAGCTCCTCCAGGCTCTCCAACTCGCCCGCGACCTGACGCACCATCCGCCGGGCGCCGTGACCGACGTCACCGGCCGCTCCGTCGGCCACCTTCTTCAGTCGACCGCGCACCGCCGCGAGCCGCCCCAGTATCTCGCCGTCGACCAACTCGGCGAGCTGGGACCGACGTTCGCCGAGCAGCTTCTCGCGCGCGGTGTCGCTGAAGGTCATCACGGCGCCGACCACGGCACCGCCGAGCAGGATCGGCGCGGTGATCATGTCCACCGTCACGTAGCCCTCGTCGCCGCGCCACAACACCTGGTCGCGCAGCCGCTGCCGGCGACCGTTGCCCAGGGTGACCAGCGGCGGGCACTCCTCGGCGGGCAGCGTGGTGCCGTCGGCCCGGGCGTGCATGAGCAGTTCGTGTACGTTCCGGCCGCCGAGGTCGCTCGCGCGATGGCGCAGGATCCGGGCGGCGGCCGGGTTGGCCAGCACGATGTTGCCCTCGGCGTCGATGCCGATGATGCCCTCGCAGGCCGCGCGCAGGATCATCTCGGTCTGCCGTTGCTGGCGCGCGAGTTCTGCCTCGACGTCGACCTTTCCGGTCAGGTCGCGCACGACGATCATCAGCAACTCGTCGTCGTACCCGGCGGGCAGGTTCGCGCTGGTCACCTCGACCGGGAACACGCCGCCGTCGGTGCGGTGCGCGGACATCCGGGTCGGCTTGGTCCGGGTGTCGCGCGAGTCGTTGGCCCGGACCGAACCCGGGATGCGCCGGTGGTCGAACGAGGGCAACAGATCGAGAAGCCCGCGACCCACCACGGGAGTACCCGGCGCCTCCAGGACCTCCAGTGCCATGGCGTTCGCATTGACGACGGTGCCGTTGCGATTCACCAGCAGAAGAGCGTCCGGCAGGGCGTCGAGTATGGCGGCGAGGCGAGCAGCGCCTCGGGATGGCCTGCTGCTCACGAAGCGCGTACCTCCTCCGGTCCTCGTACTGCGCGACGGCCATCTTGCCCGTCGCCGCCGAGGCATGTCACGACCGACTATCCCATTGTTTTTGCAGTCACGTTGACGAGCCTAGTAATCTGTTCCTCGTCGGCAAACACCGATGGAGGCTTCGCCTAGTCCGGTCTATGGCGCCGCACTGCTAATGCGGTTTGGGTTCATCCCCATCCCGGGTTCAAATCCCGGAGCCTCCGCTTCACGAACAGCCCGTCCGGTCCCACCGGGCGGGCTGTTTCGCGCCCATGGCGATGATGTTTCGGTGAGCGCACGGCGACCGCGGGTCACGACTCGGGACGTGATGTCCGATATAAGGCTCTTTTCCGGAGCCGTCGCCCGACTCGCCGCCCACCCGATCCGAGCGCCTCGCCCGGCCCATCGCCTGCGGCCCGCGATCCGCCCACCCGACACGGCGAAGCGCCTTCCGATTCCCCCACCGGCCGACATGTCCGAAAAGGCGCTTTCAGCTCACAGCGAACAGAGTGAGAGCACCCCCGCGCGCGTCGCCGCGGGGACGTCACGGGGACGACACGGGATGACATCCACGCCGGCGACCGACTCCTCACCAAGCTCGCCGGCCTCCGTCGGCCACTCTCCGAAGAGCCCCGCCGACTACCCGCCCGCCCCGCCCGTCCCGTCGCCGATCACCCTCCAAATGAAGGTGCTTGATCACCAAATGCCCGACTCCGACCGACCCTCGAACAATGGATTTCACCCCCGGCCGGGGAGCATGTATTGTTGACCTCGGTCAAAGCGACCAAGCGCTCGTAGCTCAACGGATAGAGCATCTGACTACGGATCAGAAGGTTGCAGGTTCGAATCCTGCCGAGCGCACAAGATTGTGCTTCCGATACAGGCCAGACCTCGAACAGGGTCTGGCCTGTTTTGCGTTTTCGAACTCGCAGACCGGTCCGGCCGAGTCCACGTCGAGGCGACTTGTCGAAGCCGGACCGCCGGTTTGCCGGCGATCAGCCGAAGGGTGCGCCGACGCGGACGACGGCGCATTCACTCGGCCCGACACCGCTTCGGGTCCGGACGGTTGACGGGCACCCCCGGATCGATGCGCGCGCCGAGCACGCGCCGTTCATGCCCGCCCGTGCGCCGCCCGGTCGGCTGTCCCCGGCCGGGCCGAATGGCTGAAGGCTCGTTCGATACCCGGACATCGGGGCACCCGTTCCTTCTCGGACTTGTTCCCCAGGGAGGCCGGATTGCCCGCCAGCCACGCCGTACCCCGCTCGCGCAGCGGAGTGCTGCGGACGAAACCCGTGGACGCCATCCTCGAGGAGAGCGGCGGCGGCGGCGAAGGCGGGGAGGAAACCGGCCTGCGGCGCACCATGGGGCTGCTCGAACTGACCTTCTTCAGTGTCGGCGCGACCCTGGGCACCGGCATCTTCGTGATCCTGGGCGAGGCGGTGCCCAAGGCCGGCCCGGCCGTGGTGATCTCGTTCCTGCTCGCGGCGATCACTGCGCTGTTCTCGGCGCTGTCCTACGCCGAACTCGCCGGGACCATCCCGGTGTCCGGCTCGTCCTACTCCTACGCGTACGCCACCCTCGGCGAAGGCATCGCGTGGGTGTGCGGGTGGTGCCTGCTGCTGGAGTACGGCGTGTCCATCTCCGCCGTCGCGGTCGGCTGGGGGCAGTACGTCAACGAACTGCTCGACTCCGCCTTCGGGGTCAGCCTCCCCGACGCGATCAGCCAACCACCCGGTGACGGCGGTACGTTCAACGTCCCGGCCGTGATCGTCGTGCTGCTCGCGGTGATCCTGCTGATGCGCGGCGTGTCGGAGAGCGCCGTGGCCAACACGATCATGGTCTTCATCAAGCTGATCACGCTCGCGTTCTTCTGCGCGATCGCCTTCACCGCGTTCGAGGACGGCAACCTCTCCCCGTTCGCACCGCTGGGCGTGGCCGGGATCAGCGCCGGCGCGTCCCAGGTGTTCTTCTCCTATATCGGCTTCGACGCCGCCTCCACGGCCGGCGAGGAGGCCAAGAACCCGCGCCGGGACCTGCCGTTGGCGATCCTTATCTCGCTCGCGATCGTCACGATCGTCTACGTCGCGGTCGCGCTCGCGGCGCTCGGCGCGTTGCCCTGGCAGGAGTTCGAGGGCAGCGAGGCGACCCTCGCGAAGATCGTCACCGATGTCACCGGCAGCTCCTGGGCGTCCACGATCCTGTCCGCCGGCGCCATCATCTCGATCGCCAGCGTCGTGCTGACCGTGCTGTACGGGCAGACCCGAATCCTGTTCGCGATGTCCCGGGACGGCCTGATCCCGCCGATCTTCGCGAAGGTGAACCGGCGTACCCAGAGCCCGGTGGCGAACACGCTGATCACCGGCACGTGGGTGGCCGCACTCGCCGCGCTGGTCCCGCTCGGCCGACTCACCGAGGCCACCAGCATCGGCACCCTGTTCGCGTTCGCGCTGGTCAACATCGGCGTGATCGTGCTCCGCCGGACCCGGCCCGACCTGCCTCGCGGCTTCAGCACCCCGTTCTTCCCGATCACCCCGATCCTGGGCGTCGGCTTCTGCGTCTACCTGATGGCCCGGCTCTCCGGCACCACGTGGCAGGTCTTCCTGGTCTGGATGGCGGCCGGCGTGGCGATCTACTTCCTGTACGGCTACCGCCACTCGCGTTGGCGTGCCCGATCCGCCGACGCCGAGGTGGGCCCGTGAGCGGGGACGGCGCGCGGATGCGCATCGTGGTGGGCTGCCGGCCGGAGCCGCGCGGCCAGGACGCGCTGGCGCTGGGCATGCTGCTCGCCCGGCAATTGGGCGCCGGCGTCGTGCTCGCGCACATCCAACCACCCGCGCTGCCCGGCGCGGGGGTGGGCGCCGTGGACGCGGAGTGGCGCGCGTTCCTGCGCGAGGAGACCGAGTGGCTGCTCAACGACGCGGAGAGCCGCATTCGCGACTGGGCCCCGGAACTGCCGGTGGAACGCGCGATCGGCCACAACCGCGGCAGCGGCCGAGGGCTGGCCCGGATCGCCGAGAGTCACGGCGCCGCGCTCGTGGTGCTGGGCCCGGCCCCGGGCGGCCGGACCGCGCGCGTCGCGCTCGGCAGCACCGCCGATCAACTCCTGCACGGCTCACCGGTGCCGGTCGCGCTGGCCCCACGCGGCTTCGCCGACCACCCGCCGCCTCGCATCGCCCGGTGCACGATCGCCTACCAGCGCGAGCCGCGGCTCACCGGAGTGCTCACCTGCGGCGTGGAGTTCGCCCGCCGACTCGATGCCGACGTGCGGCTGCTCACCCTGGTGCTGCGCCCGGTCCGGCTGTACTCGGGCAAGCAGCACCAGTCCGCCGAGCACCAGGTATTGCGGGCCGCGCGCGAACAGGCCCGGCAGGACCTCGCGACGGCGATGGCCGAGATCGACGTGCCGGTCGACGCGGAGACCGCCGAGGGCGACGACGTACGCGCCGCGATGGACACCGTCACCTGGGCCGACGACCTGCTGATCTGCGCGTCCAGCACGGTCGGCCCGGTCAAACGGGTCTTCGTCGGCGACGTTTCGCACAAGATCGTCCGCAATGCCCGCACTCCGGTCATGGTCCTGCCCCGCGGCGTTCGAGCCGAACTGTGGGACACGCCCGACCCAAGGTGATCTCGGCCGGGACGAACCGACCACGACCACCTCTACCCGGCCCCGCCCCCTCGGCCCCCGGTCACCCTCACGCCGCCGGCACCGCCCTGACCGACGCCGCCGGCTCCGCCTCCACGTCGCCCGCCCACCGGTTCGGCGCCGCCGCCACCTCCCGCCACCACGGCTCCACCTCGGCCCCGTCGACCAGCGCCGGCTCGAACAGCGCGCCGGGACGCGGGATCACCAGATCGGTGCCCAGCGCCCGAGCCGCCGCCACCGACCGCTCGGCGGGCTCCTCCCAAGCATGCGGCGCCAGATCGAACGTCCCCCAATGGATCGGCAACATCAACCCACCACCCAGCTCCGTGTGCGCCTGCACCGCGCCCTCCGGGTGCAGATGCACCTCGGGCCACGCCTCCGCGTACGCGCCGGCCTGAATCATCGTCAGGTCGAACGGCCCGTGCTCGCGCCCGATGTCCGCGAAGCCCGGGAAATAGCCGCTGTCCCCGCTGTGGAACACCCGGTGCCGGGGCCCGGCCACCACCCACGATGCCCACAGCACGGTGCCCAGCACCCGCGCGCCGCGATTGCAGTAGTGCCGCGCCGGCGTCGCGGTGAAAGTCAGCCCGGCGACCTCGCCCGCCTCGTGCCAGTCCAGCTCGGTGATCCGCTCCGCGCCGACGCCCCACCGCTCCAAGTGTGCCCCGATGCCCAGCGGCACCACGAACGCCGCGTCGCGCCCGGCCAGGGCCCGGATCGTGGCCATGTCGAGGTGGTCGTAGTGGTCGTGCGAGACGACCACGACGTCCACCTCGGGCAGGTCGGCGAAGCGCACCGGCACCGCGTGCAGCCGCGCCGGGCCGAACGCCGCCGACGGCGAGCACCGCGTGCTCCAGACCGGGTCGAACAGGACCCGCACACCGTCCAGCTCGACCAGCACGGTCGCGTGCCCGAGCCAACACGCGCGCAGCCCGGTCATCGGCGTCCGGGCGAAGTCCAACGCGGACGGGGTGACCAGCGGAATGGCGCCGGCCGGCCGACGCAATCCGGCCGCGGCCTTCTGCGCGCGCAACATCTTGCCGATCGCGCCGGGGCTGCCACGCCGAGTCGGCACCGGATTCCGGAACGCGCCGTCGCGGAAGTGCGGTGATCCCTGGATGCGCGCCAGGCGCTCACCGGCGGGTCTGGCGCCGAACGCAGCGGGCGCCAAAGACGTCAAGAAGTGCCCGGCCACATGGACTCCTCGGGCAAGCGGGGCCTTCGGCCGACCGTGCTGAGGCCGGACCGGCGACCGGTGATCGGGATGAGTGGAGATTAACCCGGCCTCCATGGCTGAAACGTCGTCCCGGGGGAGGGGGTGCACCCGTACCGCTCCTCCCCTCGGAGTAGAGGTCGGACGAACGCGGGAGTGCTTTGTCCGAGAACCGACCCCTCGATACCGGGTTGCGCCGTCCGAGTGAGCGAAGCGTTGCCCCACCGGCCCCACCCCTGTCGGCTCACGTGAGTAGGGTCGAGCCATCGCCACGGGGGATGACGGCGCATCAGTCCCCTTGTACGGCATGGTTCTTGCGCCCGGTCACGGTTCCCACGGCGGAGCCCCGCAACCACCGCGACCACCGTGACCAACCGCAGCCACCCCGCACGGACAGCACACCCACAGCCACCCGAACAGAGCAGCGGAGCCGAGGAGTCGTCATGCCCGAGACCCGTACCTACCTTGAGTTGTCCGAAGAAGGCGACGGCGCGCACAAGTACTACGAGGTCGTCGTCGACGGCGTCGACGTCACGGTCACGTACGGGCGGATCGGGGCCAAGGGCCAGACCGGCACGGTGACCCACGCCACCCCGGAGAAGGCCGCCGCGGACGCCAAGAAGAAGGTCGCGGCCAAGCTGCGCAAGGGCTACGAGCCCGCGGTACAGGGCGTTCGCCAGCCGCGCGCGATCACCCGCCGCGAGATCGTGTCCCGGCCGACCACGGCCCGCAACTCGGCGCCGGTGTTGTGGCGCTACCGCACCGGCTCCTCCGCGTTCGGCATCTTCGTCGACTCCGAGCGGGTGTTGGTGGGCAACCAGCGCGGCGACGTGTGGTTCCTGGACCACACCGGCGAGGTCACCGGCCGCTACCAACTGCCCAACGGCGTCAAGTGCATCGTCGCGGACGACTCGTGGATCTACGCCGGTTGCGACAACGGCAACGTGTACGACGTCGGCGGCAAGGCCCCGCGGGTGGCCTACGAGATCACCGACAACATCGACATCTACTGGCTCGACATCCACGACGGCGTGCTGGGCGTGTCCGACTCCAACGGCGGCTGCACCACCATCGACCACGAGGACGAGTCGTTGTGGGCCGCGGCCACCAACGGCACCGGCGCGTGGATGGTGCGCTGCGACGAGAACGCGATCTTCCACGGGCACAGCGCGGGCGTCCAGGCGTTCGCGGCCGGCGACGGCAAGGAGCTGTGGCGGACCAAGACCCGGGGCGGCGTGCTGTTCGGGTGGCAGGAGAAGGACGACGTCTACGCCGGCACCTCCGGCAACAAGGTGCACCGGATCGCCAAGTCGGACGGCACGATCCGCACCACCTACGACTGCGACGCGTCGGTGTTCTCCTGCGCGACCGCCGAGAACGGCAAGTACGTCTTCGCCGGCGACAGTTCCTCCACGGTCTACTGCTTCGCCGAGGACGGCAAGCGACTGTGGAAGCTGGGCACCACGTGCGGCTCGGCCTACTCGATGCAGTACCACGACGAGCGGCTGTACATCGTCACCACGGACGGCTCGCTGGCCTGCATCGACGTGAGCGAGGCGGCGATCGAGGCGGCCCAGGTCGGCACCGTTCCGCAGGTGCGCGACGTCAAGGCGGCCACGATCGAGGCGGTGGTGCCGACCACCGAGGTGGCCACCACCACCGACGCGGGCACCGGCGTCGTGGTCGAGTGTGTCGACCAGGGCGGCGGCCGGCTGCGGGTGCACGTGGTCACGGCCGGCTACGAGAGCGGCTGGAACGTGCAGTTCCCGAAGAACGTCCGGGTCGCCGGCGCGCGCTACGTGGTGGACTCGGTACACCCGGCCGACCGCGGCGGCTTCTACCGCGTGCGCGGCGAGATCCGTCGACTGGTCTGAGTCGACCGGGCCGGCTCGGACCCGCCGGGATCCACCGAACAGGTCCGCCAAGCCCCGCCGAAACGCCGAAGGGCGGCGCTCCCCAGGGGAGCGCCGCCCTTCGGCGCGATCGCCCGGACCGCTCAGGGCCGCTTGTGCTCCGCAGGCTCCCGCTGCTCGGCGGTCCACCCGGCGAGCGGCGGCGTGGTCTCGTCGGCCTTGCGCTTGGCCAGGGCCGCCACCCGCTGCTCGTGCCGGGCACCGAACAACTGGGGCAGCGTGGGCGTGGTCAGGAAGCCCTCGGCCCGGGCCGCCGCGATGCCGATCCGAGGCAGCTCGCTCGCCTTGCGGAAGCAGATGTAGCGCGGCTCCCAGATCGGCCGGTACTTCTCGTTGGCCCGGTACAGCGATTCGATCTGCCACCAGCGCGAGAAGAACACCAGGACGGTGCGCCACAACCGCAGCACCGGGCCCGCGCCCAGCTTGTTGCCGCGCTCGAAGACCGAGCGGAACATCGCGAAGTTGAGCGAGATCCGCTCGATGTCGACCGGCGAGGTCGGCTCGGGAGCGGCCTCGGCGTCCGGCTCCGGCGCGCGGCCCTTCCCCTTGCCCTTGGCGGGCTTGGCGTTCGCCGCGGCGTACGCCTTCGCACCCTCTATCACGTCCAGCACCATGAACTCGATCAGACCGTTGTCCGAGTCCCGGTCGCGGCGCATCAGGTCCAGCGAGACGCCCTTGCAGCCCCACGGTACGAAGCTCAGCACCGCACGCAGCCGACCCTCGTCGTCCATGCACTCGACCATCAGGCAGCGCCCGTCGTCGGGGTCGCCCAATCGGCCCAGCGCCATCGAGAAGCCGCGCTCGGTCTGCCCGTCCCGCCAGTGGTCGGCCAGGTCGAGCAGTTCGCGCATCTCGCCCTCGGGGATGTCCTCGTGCCGGCGTACCCGAGTGGTGTAGCCGGCCCGCTTGACCCGGTTGTACGCCTGCCGGACGCCCCGCATCGCGCGGCCCTCCAGGCTGAACTCGGCCACCTCGACGATCGCTTCGTCGCCCAGCTCCAGCGCGTCCAGACCGTGCCGGGCGAAGATCGTGCCGGCCTCCTCGCTGGCACCCATCACGGCCGGCACCCACGCGCGGTCCTCGGCCTCGGCGAGCCAGCGGTCGATCGCGCCGGGCCACGCCTCGGGGTCGCCGATCGGGTCGCCGGACGCGAGCGAGACGCCGCCCACGACCCGGTAGGCGACGGCCGCCTTACCGCTGGGCGACCACATCACCGCCTTGTCCCGACGCAGCGCGAAGTAGCCGAGCGAGTCGCGCTCGCCCTGCTTGTCGAGTAGTTCGCGCAGCAGCACCTCGTCGTCGGGGGTGAGCAACTCGCGCCCCTTGGGCGCGCGGAACAGCACGAACAGCACCAGCAGGAACAACATCACGCCGGCCACGTTGATCACGATGTCGACCCAGCGCGGCACCGACACGGAGCCCAGGTCGCTGTCCGGCGCGAGGGTGAAGATGCGCAGCACCGCGTACAGGATCCGGTCGCCCATGCTGGAGGTGGGGATCCGGTCGGTCGCGTTGACCAGGGTCGAGCCGAGCACCACGCCGACCACCGCGCCGCCGGCCAGCACCAGGCCCGCCTTGAGCACGTTGCCCCGGTCACCCTTGGCGCCGAACTCGGCGAAGCTGAGCAGCAGTGCGACGCAGATCAGGAGGGTGATGATCGTCGACGACCAGTTGAACGGGTGTTGCCGCAGGTCGTCGAACCACAAGGCCCAGATGTACACGCCGGTGGACGGCACCAGCAGGATCGCCGTGAACGCCCAGGCGGCCCGCTTGCGGCGGGCGAGCATGATGGCCAGGAAAGCCGCGAGCGCGGCCGAGGTGAAGCCGGACGTGACCAGGAACGGGGTGTAGTACTCCCCCGTGTCGTGGTGTCGTACCCGGTCCCGCAACGGGACCGAGATCGCCGAGACGAAGTCGAGCGCCGCCACGATCCGCAGATACCAGATCAGCACCCCAGCCGAGATCCCGCGCACGCGCTCGGCGGCCGGGGTGCCGGTGCCGTTCTTGTTGTGGCCGTTCGCGGCGGCCCGCGTCGTGGCAGACACCGTGCTCCTCGATTGTGGGGTGGTGGAAGAGTCTCCTGTGTCTTATGTCCAGGATTGCGACTCTTCGTAACGCTCGCACAACAGCGTAGACACGCACCAAGGTATTTGGATGCGCACGACGGCCCCGTTGTACGTCATCCCACGGAGGGATACCCGATCGTTTGCTAATCCCAATGGTGGATAAGCGCGGAGCGGACGCACGGCGGGGCCGGTGCGGCATGAATGGACACGCCGCACCGGCCCCGCCGGTTTCACTGGGATTCCAACCGGATGAATCAGCCGCCCAGCGGGAGTCCGCCGAGGGAGGGCACGGCGGGCAGGGACGGTGCGGCGGGCACGCCGCCACCGGCGAGCTGACCGGCGGCCGGGGCCGCCTGTCCGACCGCGTCACCGGCGGCCGGCGCGGCCGCCGCGGCGCCCTCACCCACCGTCTTGTTCAGGTTCGAAGCGGTGGTGCCGGCCGTCTGACCTGCGGTCTTCGAGGCCGCGGGGAGGGTCTTGGAGGCCGTGCCCCCCGCCGTGTTGCCCGCACCCTCGGCGGCCGCGGGCACCTTGTCGGCGACGCCGCCGACGTCCGGCTGGGTCAGCGCGCCGAGGCCGCCCGTGGGCAGGTCCGCCGCGTGGGCGGCGGACGCGCCGAGGATCGGGGCGGCGCCGGCGGCGATGAGCAGCGCGGCCTGGGCTACGCGGCGCGAGATGTGCGTCATGGTGCTCCTCGAGGTGTCACTGGGAGGCCGGGCCCCTCCGGCACCGGCCACAGTGACTACCGCTCGAAACACGATCGGGTTGCGGGCGTCGTTGGCAAAGTGTTGGCAATGCCAAGGTGTGTCGTCACTATTTGTGACTGACTGGCTGTTTGTCGGAATCGTCGCGTGGATCGGAATCATCCTGTTTTGACTCCGTCGTACGGGTGATCACCACCGAGTCGCCGGCCCGGGTCGACATCGCTGTGTTATCCACGACGGCGGACCCGTCTTTGGTGCCGACCGACACCGTCGCCGGCACGGGCGCGGGCACGGCGGGCGGCTCGACCGAGAAGGCCGAGCGTCCCGTGAGCAGGTACTGGACCGCGAAGCCCAGGCCGACCACGGCGGCACCGCCGACCGCGTCCATGATCCAGTGGTTCGCGGTACCCATCACCACCAGCGTGGTCGCCAGCGGATAGGTCAGGCCCAGCCAGCGCCAACCCTTGGGCGCGATGGCCAGGATCATCAGGCCGCACCACAACGACCAGCCCACGTGCAGCGAGGGCATCGCCGCGTACTGGTTGGAGATCTTGGTCAGCGCGCCGAAGTTCGGGTTGTTCAGATCCTGTACGCCGTGCACGGTGTCGATGTAGTCGTAGCCGGGCATCAGGCGCGGCGGCGCGAGCGGGTAGAGCCAGAAGCCGACCAGGCCGGTGACCGTGGCCACGCTCAGCACGGTGCGGGCCGAGCGATACGCGGCGGGTTTGCGGATGTACAGGATCGCCAGGATGGTCAGCGGCACGATGAAGTGGAACGTCTCGTAGAAGAAGTTCATGCCGTTCTCCAGCCAGCCGATCCTCGCCACGAAGTGGTTCAGACTCCGCTCGACGTCGACGTGCAGGAACTTCTCCAGGTCGATGATCTGCTGTCCGTGCGCCTCGGCGACCCGGCGCTGGTCGGGCACCGAGGCGCGGATGAACGAGTAGACCTGGTAGCCGACCCTGATCATCAGCAGTTCGAGCAGCAGGTTCGGCCGGGACAGCGGACGCCAGCCGAACGGCAGCGCGGGGATCCAGGAGAACCGGCCCTGTGCGGCGGCCCCCTGCGGCATCGCCTGCGGGGTCCACTTGGCCGAGGCCTTGGTGATGAACGGCACCGCGCACGCCGACGCGATCGCGAGCAGCAGCGGACCGTTGTCGGCGACCACCCGGACGGCGGAGAGCTTGCCCCAGATCAGCGTCTTGCTGTCGAACGTCATGATCATGAAGACCGCGACCGGCCACACCATGCGGTCGGTCTGCCGGGCGCCCAGCCGGCCGGCGGCGGCGAGCAGGATCCACAACTGCTGGTGCTGCCAGGACACCGGGGCCACCGCGACCATCACGCAGCCCGCGAGCGCGACACCGAGCAGCGCCTGGCCGTCCTTGGCGTAGGCCACCGCGCGCGGCATGCCGAACCACAGCACCGCCGCGGACAGCAGCACCACGAGCATGATCTCCAGCGGCCCGGAGAGCCCGATCCGCAACATCAGGCCGTGCAGCGACTGATTGGACAGCGCGTCGGCGTCCCCGCCCAGGCCCGCGCCCGCGACGTGGTGCACCCAGTAGGTGAAGGAGTCGCGCGGCATGGTGAGCCAGGCGAGCGCGGTGCACCCCAGGAACGTCGCGGTCGCGTTCGCGGCGGTGCGCTGCTTGCCGGTCATCCACAGGTAGACGGCGAACAGCAACATCGCCGGGTGCAGCGCGGCGGCGACGCCCACGGCGATCGAGGCGGGCTTGCCCGGCGCCGGTCTGAGCATCGCGGGCAACGCGAGCAGCACCGGGAGCAGGCTCATCTGGCCGAGCGAGAGGTTGCCCCGGACCGGCAGCGACAGCACCAGAAGGCTGATGATCAGCGGCGCCGCGAGCAGTTGCGCGCGGCGGGTGCGCAACGCCGGGAGGGCGTACGCGACCAGCACCCCGATCGCGGCCACGATCAGCAGGGTCACGATCGTCCACGCGACGCCCAGCGCGTTCTCCGCCGCCTTGGTGAGCGGGCGCAGCACCCAGCCCGCGAACGGCGTCTCGCTGAAGGTGGTGCCGCGCGAGTCGGTGTCGTAGAGCGAACCGGGCAGGTGCAGCACGCCTTCCGGACCCAGCCAGGCGTCCAACTCGGGCAGTCTGCGGTCCTGTGGTCGGTCGAGAACCTCGTTGGCCTGTCGAATGGCGACGCATGCGGCGAGCAGCCACAGACCCACCAGGGCCAGAGAGATCCTGGTCCTTCGTATGTCCAGTAGCCGGCGAACGCCTGCCCTCACCATGTGCGACTTCTCCCGTTTTTCCGTGTCCTGTCGCCCGATGGCCCTCGATCCGTGGCGAGGCCATTCGGTTGCCACGCTTCGGACACCTTGTCACCGCCCGAGCGCGACGGAAAGCGGAGGCCCCTCGCGAGACCCACGCCGTACGCTCGGGGGCGGCATGGAACACATCGCCGAATCGACGAGGGGCGAGAAACAACAATGGTGCCGCAGGACGCGTCGACGCGGACGCACGAGGCCCCCGAGGGGCTCATACCGATCTCCTTCCGCCAGGCCGATGCATCCCACATCCCTGCCCTGGTCGAGCTGGTCGAGTCCGCCTATCGCGGAGACGAGAGTCGACGGGGCTGGACCACGGAGGCGAGCCTGTTGGAGGGGCAGCGCACCGACGCGGACGCGGTCGCGGCGGTTGTGGACGGGGCCGACAGTGTGATGTGGATCGCCGAGCGGGACGGCGTACTGCTCGGTTGTTGCCAGCTCGAGCGCCGCGCGGACTCGGTCGCCTACTTCGGGATGTTCGCGATCCGCCCGGGACGACAGGGCGGCGGCCTGGGTCGATCGCTGCTCGCCGAGGCCGAGCGGGTCGCGGTGCGGCTGTGGGGCGCCGAGCGCATGCAGATGACCGTGATCCGGCAGCGCGAGGAACTGATCGCCTGGTACGAGCGGCGCGGATTCGCGCGTACCGGCGTGTTGTCCCCGTTCCCGTACGGCAACGAGCGGTTCGGCCGGCCGTTGCGGGACGACCTGGAGTTCGAACTGCTGACCAAGGACCTGTGAGTCCGGGGGAGCGAGCGAGACCTCCGGTGCTGGGAGCGGGAATCGGCCGGACCCCGGGCATGGCTTCGATCCCCCGCCGCGCACCACGACGGGGGATCGAACCCGCGCCCCGGCCCGGGCGGTTCGGGATTCCCCTCGATCAGGTGATCATTTCGCCTGGACTTCGGTGGATCGGCTCCTGCGCGTCCCGATCGTGACAGCATGGGTGTTCGGGGATAGTTCGGCCCCGGCACCGGTCGCTTGGGGGAGTCGAAGCCGTGTCGCACCACGAACCGCCACCGCGGTATCCGCAACAGCCCGGGCAGCCGCCTCCGCAGGGCGGCGGCCGGCGCGGCAACCCGTTGATCACGCTGGTGATCGCACTGGTGGTGGTGGCGGCCGTGGTGACCGCGATCATCCTGATCACCCGTGGGGACGACGACGGGGACGCTCCGAAGAAGACGCCCTCCACCCAGGGGCCCAACCAACCGGGTCTGCCCACCGGCCTGTTGCCCTCCGGTCTGTTGCCGTCCGGGCTGCTTCCCTCGGGTCTGGACATCCCGTCGGGCCTGTTGCCCGACATCGGATAGGGCCGGCTCGATCCGACCCGCTCGTTTCCGGGCGCACCGCCGCCCGCGTTGGGGCACTCGGGTGATTCCCCGGCCTGCCCCCGGTCCGGTCACCGGAATCGGGGCGCCGGCTGCCTACTGTCGGCTGACATGGCCAAACAGTTGATCAGATCATCCGTCTTAATCCTGCTGGTCGGTGTCGTAGGCGCCGGACTGGCCGTGGCCCCGGCCACCGTTGCCGAGGCCGTCGAGGACCGGACCTGGGACGCCCTCGCGGACTGCGAGAGCAGCGGTCGATGGAACCTGAACACCGGGAACGGCTACTACGGCGGGCTCCAGATCCTGCCGAGCACGTGGGACGAGGCAGGCGGACAGGAGTACGCCACCCGCCCGGATCGGGCCACCCGCGAGGAGCAGATCGCCGTCGCCGAGGTGATCCTGCGCATGCAGGGCTGGGAAGCGTGGCCGCAATGCGCCCGACAGATCGGCATTCTCGGGTCGACCTACACGGTCAAGGTCGGCGACACGCTGTCGTCGATCGCGCGCGACCTCGGCGTGATCGGCGGCTGGCAGGCGCTGTACGACGCGAACCGCGACACGATCGGCGAGGACCCGGATCACCTGCTGCCGGGCACGGTCCTGAACGTGCCGAAGGCCGCTCTTCGGAGCGGCCCTCGGTTGGCGCGTGATCATGATCTGATCGGTGCTCACGACTGGGATCGAACCAGTGACTTCCTCGGTGTGAACGAGGCGCTCTCCCGCTGAGCTACGCGAGCCTGCGTAGGTTTCGTGCACATCCTAACCAGTAACACGCGAGTGGGTCGCCCCCTCCCCGTGACGGGGCGGCCCGCTCGTGCTCACCGCCCTTCGGCGGAGTCTCCACAATGCCGCCGGGCGCCGGGTCGGTTCAACCGGTTTTCCCCGGCTCGGCCGGGCGCGCAGCGCCACCAACAGACCGGACAGCCCGAACACCAGCGTGATGGTGGGCGCGGGTCGCCGCAGCAGTCCGCGCACGTCCAGGTCGGCGGAGAATCCGTAGCGGTGCGCGGCCGCCAGGCACAGGATCGCGCCCGCCACCGCACAGACCGCGCAGGCGGCGAGCGGACCCGGGATCGGCCGGCTCCGGTCGGTGTGTCGAGCTGTCACGGCGAACTCCAGGACGGATGTGCAGCGTTTCCTCCAGCCTGGCCGGGCGGCCCCCCGCGAACCAGGTAGGTGCCTGGCGGATCGGGGGTGGGGCCAGCCCCACCTTTGCCGGGGTCCGGCCGGCCCGCCACACATCGACGAAGAGGGCCCGCCCTGTCGGTGCCGTGTGCCTATCCTGGGCTGCCCTGTGAACGCCGACCGGAGGCGCCCCGCTTCATGAAGCTGCTGCACGCCGCCGACCTGCACATCGACAGCCCGCTGCGCGGACTTTCCGGCTACGAGGGGGCACCCGCGGCGGAGATCCGCGGTGCGGCGCGGCGGGCCGTGGTCAACCTGGTGGACCTGGCGCTGGCCGAGGCAGTCGACGCGGTGCTGCTCGCGGGCGACATCTACGACGGCGACTGGAAGGACTACCACACGGGATTGTTCTTCACGGTGCAGATGCGCCGCCTCGCCGAGGCGGACATCCCGGTCCTGCTGGTCGCGGGCAACCACGACGCGGACAGCCGGATCACCCGCGAACTGCGCCTGCCCGCCAACGTGCACCGGTTCTCCACCGCGCGCCCGGAGACCGTCGCGTACGAGGACCTGGGGCTGGCCGTGCACGGTCAGGGCTTCGCGGTGCGGGACGTGACCGAGAACCTCGCGGTGAGCTATCCGGCGCCGCGCGGCGGGATGTTCAACGTCGGGCTGCTGCACACCGCGCTGACCGGCGCCGAGGGGCACGCGAACTACGCGCCGTGCAGCGTCGGCGACCTGCTCTCGCGCGGCTACGACTACTGGGCACTGGGCCACGTGCACGCGCGCGAGGTGGTGCACGCCGCCGAGCCGTGGATCGTCTTCCCGGGCAACGTGCAGGGCCGGCACGCCCGCGAGACCGGGCCCAAGGGCGCGACGCTGATCACGGTCGACGGCGACCGGGGCCGGGCCGAGATCGAGCACCGCGACCTGGACGTGGTGCGCTGGGCGCGCCTGGACGTGGACGCGACCGAGGCGACCGGCATCGAGGACGTGCTCGATCTGGTGCGCCGGCGGATGGCCGAGGAGCGGGCCGCGGCCGGCGATCGACTGCTGGCGGCCCGGGTCCGGGTCGTCGGCGCGTCCGACGCGCACGAGGCGCTGTGGCGCGACGAACGCCGGTTCGTGTTCGAGGCCCGGGCACTGGCCGCCGAGTTCTCCGGGGTGTGGCTGGAAAAGGTCCGCCTGGAGACCCGGCACGCCGAACTGGGCGATACGGGGGTCGAGTTGCCCGCACTGGTGGAGGACCTGGCCCGCACCGCCAAGGCCCTGCGCGCGGATCCCGACGCCCTCGAACAGTTGATCCGATCGGTGCCCGGGTTGCGCACGCTCGACCCCAAGGTGGCTGAGGAGGGCATCACGCCCGCGGACCGGGCCTGGCGCGCGGACATCTTCGATCAGGCGGTCGACCTGCTCACGGCGCTGGTCACCGGGACCGACGGGGAGTCCGGATGAGGATCGATCGGCTCGACCTGATCGCGTTCGGCTGCTTCACCGACCGGCACATCGAGCTCGGTGCCCCGGGCGTGCACGTGATCAGCGGCCCGAACGAGGCCGGCAAGTCCACCGTGCGGCACGCCCTGGACCAGCTCCTGTACGGCATGGACCGGCAGACCTCGTACGACTTCGTGCACGCGATGCGCGACCTCAAGCTCGGCGCGCTGGTGCGGGACGAGCGCGGGAGCGTGCTCGACGTGGTGCGGCACAAGCGGGACAAGAACCCGCTCACCCGTGCGGACGGCACGGTGCTCGCCGAGGCCGAGCTGACCCGACTGCTCGCGGGCGTGGGCCGCGACGACTTCCGGCACGTCTTCGCGCTCGACCACGCCGGGCTGCGCGAGGGCGGCGCGGAACTGCTCCGGGGCGAGGGCGACGTGGGGCGGGCGCTGTTCGAGTCGCGCTCCTCGGCCCGACTCGGCGAGGTGCTGACCCGCCTGGAGGAGCGCGCCGACGAGCTGTACAAGACGCGCGGGAAGAACCAGCGGATCAACGCGGGACTGACCGAGCTGGGCCGGTTGCGCAAGCGGGTCCAGGACGACGCGCTGGCACCCTCGGTGTTCGGCGACGCGGTCAAGGAGGCCCGGCGGGCCGAGGAGGAGCGCGACCGGCTCGGCGGCTACCGCAGCGAGGCGCGCGCGCAGGCGAGCCGGCTGGATCGGGTCCGCCAGGCGCTGCCGGTGCTGGCCCGACGCACCGCGCTCGACGCCGAGCGGGCCGCACTGCTCGCCGAGGGCGCACCGGCCCCCGCCGAGCTCGCGGCCGAGTTGGCCGCGCTCGACGAGCGGATGCGGGAGGCGACGGCGGAGACCGAACGGGCCGCGCGAGAGGCGGCCGAGGCCCGCCGAGAGGCGGCCGAACTGGTGGTGGACCGCGCGTTGTCGGCGCAGGTGGCCGAGGTGGACGCGCTGCACGCGGACGTCGCGGCGATCCGCGACGCGGTCGAGCTGGCCGCCGACGCCGACGCCGAGGCGTCGCAGACCCGGGCGGGCGCCGCCGAACTGCTGTCCCGGGTGCGCCCGGACCGTGCCCTGGACGACCCCACGGCGTACGACGTGCCGCCCGGCGTCGGCGACCGGGTCACCGCGCTGCGGGACCACCTCAAGGTGTGCGAGGCCCGGCTCGCGGGCGCCGGCGAGCAGGTCGCGCATCGCCGCGGCCGGCTGGACGCGGCGCGCGCGACCTGCGCGCTGACCCCGGAGCCGGCCGACCCGGCCGCGCTGCGCGCGCTGCTTCGGGCGGTGCCGGGCAACCTGGTGGAGGACATCGCGCGCGACGAACGGCGGGTGGCCGAGCTCGAACGCGAGGCGCACGACCTGCGGGCCCGGCACAACCTGGCGGACCTGGCGCCGCTCGCCGAGGACCGGCCGGCGCGGCTGCGACTGCCCGGCCGGGAACGGGTCGCCGACCACCTGGACCGGGTGGGCCGGGTCCGCGAGGAACTGCACGCGAGTACGCGGGCCGAGGACGAGGCGGTGGCCGATCACGACGCGCGGCGGCGCGAGCTGGCCGTGCTCGCGCTCGCCGATCCGCCGCCCGCGCCCGCCGACTGGGCCGCCGCCCGGGCCGAGCGCGATCGGCTGTGGACGCTGGTGTGCGCGAGCCCGCCGCTGACCGACGACCGGATCGACGCCTACGAACGCGCGGTTCGGGTGGCGGACGAGATCGCCGAGCGGATCGCCCGCCGGGCCGAGGACGCGGTCCGGCTCGGCCGGCTCCGGGTGGATGTCGAGCACGACGAGCGCACGCTGGCCCGACTGGCCGAGCGGCGGCTGGAATTGACCGCGCGCCGGGCCGAGCTCGCGGCGGAGTGGGCGGCGGCCTGGGCGCCCAGCGGGTTGCCCGCGCCGGACCCCCACGACGCCGGCGCTTTCCTGGACGCGTTGGCCGAGCTGGCCCGGATCGAGGTCGAGGCGCGCGCGGCGCGGGATCGACTGGCCGCGGGCAGGGCGCGCGCCGCCGAACTGGCGGGGGCGTTTCGCGTCGCGCTGGCCGAGTCCGGCGCGCCGGCCGGCACGAGCGACCTGGCCGCGCTGATCGAACTGGCCGACGCCCGTCGCGACGCGCTCGCGGACGCGATGCGGGTGCGCGAGAGCGGGCTCGCGGCCGTGCGCGAGGCCGAGGCCGAACTCGCCGAAGCCGACGCGGAGGCGGACCGGGCCCGGGACGAGCGCGCGGCGTGGGAGCGGAGCTGGCACGAACTGGTGCACGGCCTGGACCTGCCCGAGGGCGACCCCGACGCGGTCGCAGCGGCGGTGCACACGCTGGCCGAGGTGGCGGCGGCGGTGGGGCACGCGGCCGAGGCACAGCGGCGCCGAATCCGCGCGGACGAGCGGGTGGCCGCGTTCGGCGCGCGGGTGGCCGAGGTGTTCGCCGCGTGCGGACGGCCGGAGCCGATCGAGGCGGACGGGCGTCCGGCGTTCGCCGCGGTGCTCGCGCTGCACGAGGAGTCCACCCGGGCCCGGCGGGCCGACGAGGCCCGCGGCAGGCTCGCCGAGCGGATCGCCCGGCTGGAGGACGCGGTGGCCGCCGGGCGGGGCGCGGTCGAGCGTGCCGAGGGCGAACTCGCCGCGCTGGTCGAGGCCGCCGGTGCCGCCGACGCCGACGAACTGCGCGCCTCGGTAGGCCGATCCGCGCGGTTGCGCGCGATCGAGGACGCGCTGGTCGAGCACGGTGCGCTGCTGTCCCCCGAACTCGAACAGGAGGCCGCGCGGCACGACCCCGAGGAACTCGACGTGGCGATCGAGGACGCCGCGCGCCGGGTCGAGGAGGCCGAGGCGGCGTACGCCGCGGCGGGCGAGGAACTCGGTCGGTGCCGGCAGATCGTGCGGGACCTGGAGCGCGAGTCGGTGGCCGCCGCCCGGGCCCAGGAGGAGGTGGCCGGCACGGTCGCCACGATCGCCGAGGACACCGAGGAGTTCGTCCGGCTGCGGCTGGCCCGCGAGGTGCTGCTGCGCTGCATGGAGGACTACCGCAAGCAGAACCAGGCTCCGGTGCTGGCCCGGGCGGAGGAGGTGTTCACCGCGCTCACCGCGGGACGCTTCGACCGGCTGCTCGTGGAGACCGACGGCCGCAAGGGCGCCCCGGTGCTGCGCGCGCGGCGGGCCGGCTCCTCCCCGGTCGCCGCGGCCGGTTCCGTCGGCGTGGACGAGATGAGCGAGGGCACCCGCGATCAGCTCTACCTGGCGCTGCGCCTGGCCTCGCTGGACGCGTACGCCGAAGCGGGTCGGGCGATGCCGATCGTGCTCGACGACATCGCGATGACGTTCGACGACGGGCGCACGCGCGCGATGCTCTCGGTGCTGGACGCGATGGCCGACCGGTTCCAGGTGGTGTTGTTCACCCACCACCCGCACCTGGGTCGGCTCGCCGTGGACACGCTCGCGCCCGGCCGTGCCCACGTGCACGAACTGCCGGTCTACGTCGCCCGGTCGGCCGCGGCGCAACCGGTGGAGTGAGCCCGCGGCGGGCGCCGTACGGGCGGGTTCAGGCGGTCATCGCGAGCCGGAAGCGCACGCACTTCCCCCCGGGTTCGGGGATCGACTCCCAGCCGTCGGACAACGATTCGACCAGGAGCAGGCCGCGCCCGGTGGTGTCGTCGTCGGTCGCCTCGACCACCTGGGGCACCCGGGTGTCCGTGTCGTGCACCTCGATCCACACACAGGCGGCGCCGTCGGGGGCGCGGTCTCGGCGGACCACGACGCTGAAAGGGCGTCCCAGACCCGCGTGGCGTACGGCATTGGTCGCCAGTTCGGAGGCGAGAAGTACGGCGATGTCGGACAAGGATTCGAGGTCCCAAACCGTCAGCGCCACGCGGACATGCTCCCGCACGGCGGACACGCACGCGGGCATCGCCGGCAGCGTGATGGTCGGGCTGACCTCGTCCTCTGCGTCCGCCACTTCCGGATCGGCCAGGGTGGTCATGCAGCTACCTCCTGTTGCGTGGGCTGCGTTTGCCCCCGCAAGCGGCCCCGCCCCGTCCCGTCGCTTTAAGTGATCTTGTAAGCGCGTAAAGTGAGGGTGCTCGGTAGGATGCTCCACGAAACCCGGTGGTGCAACTCTCGCCGCCACTTCGGTGTCCGCGTGTACACGGTTCACCCGATCGGGCGATGTCCCTGGCCCTCACATGGAGGAAGCGGGTTCGACTCGCCCCGTCGGCGTGGCCTCGACGAGTCAGGGGGGACGGGCCGATGGCGACCTCGTTGCGGGAAACCCACGCACCGACGTGGCGACGGAGCTCCTACAGCAGCGTGCAGGGGAACTGTGTGGAAGTGGTGAATCGTCACCCCTGCGAGGTGGTGGTGCGCGATTCGAAGCAACGTGCGTGTGCGGTCCTGAGGTTCACCGACCGCGAATGGACCCACCTGTTGGTTGCCCTTGTCGGGCGCGGAAAGTGACGATCAGTCAGGAACGGTTTCGGTGAGCACCGGGACATCGCTCCAGCGGAAGACGTGGGCCAGCGTCGGCTCCACGATCGACCCGGGCACCTCGCCGTCGAACCAGCGGTCCACATGCGCCCAGTGGTAGGGGTTCAGCAGGTACTCGCCGGTCAGCCCCTCGACCGCGGCGTACTCCTGCTCCCACGCGTGCGTCCACCGCGACCGCCCGGTCCGCTCCACCACCCGGGAGAGCGCCCACGAGCGGATCGTCGGGATGTGCTGCGGCATGGCGATCAGATCCGCCTCGAACTCGGCCAGTACGTCGGCGGGTGTGCCCGCGCGTACGGTCAACAGCAGCGTGCGCTTGACCCGGGGACCGGTCAGCGGCGCGAACCCGGCGCGCACCGGGCGCAGCGCGACCTCGTCGGCCCGCGCCGGGAGTTCGGGCCGCGCGTCGGACCGAAGATCCCACGAGTAGCCGTGCCCGCCGACGCAGCCGGGCAGGTCCGGCCCGGCCGAGAGCGATCGGTGCCCCGGGTCGGGCATGGTCGTGGCCAGCACCACTCGACGAGTCATGCGTGTGCTCCCGTGCGATGTGCGGTGTGGTCCGCCGGGATGTGATCCGCTGCGGTGGCGGCCGCGTCGCCGGCGCCCACCCGGGCCGGATCCGGCTCGGCGGCGGACGCGGACATCGCCGGTTGCAGCGCCCGGCGTTGCCGATCCAGCGCATAGCCGTCGGTGGCGGCCCAGAACGCCGCGACGTCCGGATCGGCCGCCGCGGCCCCGCGCATCGCGTAGAACGCGCGGATCGTCGGCAGCACCCACAGGATGTGCACGGTGGTCGCGTCCCGGCCCGCGGGCGAACGCCAGACGCGTTCCAGCCGCATTCCGCGCCGCTGCGCGCCGGGCAGATAGCGATCATGGAACTGGCCCAGCCACAACGCCACCTGATCGTTCGTCAGGGTGACGTGGTCGAGGATGTTCACCGGGTCGGGAACGGGTTCGGCGGCGGTGCTCACAGCTTGTCCAGCACGGTCTCGCGGTAGCGCGCGATCCGCTCGCGCAACGTGTCCAGCCCACCGGGACCGGCCAGTTCGGCCGGGTTCGGCGCGAACACCAGCCGGGTCGCGCCCGCGTCGGTGAACCGGCGCACCCAGTTCGGGTCGTGCTGGAGCTCGCGGTCGCACGAGCCCGGCCATGCGGTGATCTCGACCGCGTCCGCCGTGCGGCCGGCCGCACGCGCGCACGTGCGCAGCAGTTCGGCGCGCGTCTCGAACTCGTCGGGCGCGATCGTGTACGGGAACCAGCCGTCGCCGAGCCGCCCGGCCCGGCGCACGGCGGGCTCGCTGTTGCCGCCCAGGACCACCGGCACCGCACCACGTTCGGGGCGCGGCAGGCAGTGCACGCGCTCGAAGGAGGTGAACCTGCCGCTGAAGGTGGCGGGGGCGTCGGCCCACAGCGCGCGCATCGCGCCGACACACTCCTCCAGGCGGGCGCCGCGCTCGGTGAAGGACGCGCCGACCGCGGCGTACTCCTCCTTCTGCCACCCGATGCCCAGGCCCAGCATCAACCGGCCGCCCGAGTGCCGGTCGATGGTGGCGACCCGTTTGGCCAGCACCACCGGGCTGTGCAGCGGCGCGACCACCATCGCCGTACCGAAGCGCAGCGTGCGCGAGGCGCCGGCGAGGAAGGCGATGGTCTCCAGCGGGTCGGGCATCGGCACCACGCCGGCGGCGCTGGGGGTGCGACCGGAATCCGAGTACGGGTACAGGGGCTCGTAGTCCTCGGCGACCACGACGTGTTCGACGGTCCACACGGATTCGACGCCGCACTCCTCCAGCGTCCCGGCGAAGTCGCGCAGGAAGCCGCCGGAGGTGATCAGACCGTCCGCGAAGGGCGCCATCGCGCCCAGCTTGATCGTCATTCTGACGCCCTTTCAGATCCCGTGTCCGCACCCTGCCCCGGCGGGCGTGCGAGCGCAAGACCCGACCGACGGTGTCGTTGGACACGCGACCGAGGGCGGACGACCCGGGGTCTTCGGCCCGGGGAATGCCGCGTGCGCCCGCCATCGGGGCGCGGGCGCACGCGGTCTGTGCGGGCAGGCCGACCGGGCCGGACGGCGGATCGGGAGGGAAGGGGCTAGGCGAGCTCGACGAGCTCGTCGTGCCGGTACAGCGGGCGAAGGCCGTCGGCGAAACGCACCGAGTACCACTGGTACGGGGACAGCGGCGGCCGATGCGCGTCGGCGAACACCTCGCACACCTCACCGATGTGGCCGGTGCTCAGGCCCACCTGCACGCGTACGCGGGTGCCGACCTCGAATCCCTGCCAGCGGGTGGCCCCGCCGCGAACATGCTCCTGGGTCCTCGTCGTCGCGTCGCCCATGACGGGCACCGCCCTTCTGCCGATGGGTAGTTCACCCAGCTGTCGAGAACGCTCCCCTACCCGCTATCGGGCGCGGCGCTCGCGCTCTTGAGACGAGGACTCCGTTCGCGCGCGGACTTCACCCGGAAGGAGCGCCCGAGTGGCGCGGTGGAGCCGGCAGGCTTCCGATGTGGACGTCTTGTTGTGGATCACCGCCGTGTCCGGCCTCGCCTGGCTCTACCTGACGCTGTGCCACGGCTGGTTCTGGCGCACCGACGTGCGCCTTGGCGGGGCCGTGGCGCCGGTGGCCGAGACCGCGTCGGTGGCGGTGATCGTGCCCGCGCGCGACGAGGCGGCGGTGCTCGGCGACAGCCTGCCCACGCTGCTCGCGCAGGACTTTCCCGGCCGGGTCGAGGTGCTCCTGGTCGACGACGGCAGCACGGACGGGACCGGCGAGCTGGCCCGGCGACTGGGCGCGGCGGCCCGGGTGCCACTCACCGTGACCTCGCCCGGCGAGCCGCCGGCGGGCTGGACCGGCAAGGTGTGGGCGCTGCGGCACGGCGTCGAGTCGGTCGGCGACGTGGACTGGATCCTGTTCACCGACGCGGACATCGCGCACGCGCCCGGTTCGCTCGCCCGCCTGGTCGGCGAGGCCGAACACGAGCGCCTGGACCTGCTCTCGGTGATGGCCCGGCTGCGCACGCACACCCGGTGGGAGAAGCTGATCGTGCCCGCCTTCGTGTACTTCTTCGGCAAGCTCTTCCCGTTCCGCCGGGTGAACCGGCCCGGCTCGCGGGTCGCGGCGGCCGCGGGCGGCTGCGTGTTGGTCCGGCGTACCGCGCTGGAGCGGGCCGGCGGCGTGGCGGCGATCCGGGACGCGGTGATCGACGACGTGTCGCTGGGCACCGCGGTCAAGCGCTCGGGCGGGCGGATCCGGCTGGTGCTGGCCGACCCGGTGCGGCACGTGGACAGCGTGCGGCCCTACCCGGCGTTGGCGGACCTGTGGAACATGGTCGCGCGCAGCGCCTTCGCGCAGTTGCGGCACTCCTGGCTGCTGCTCGCGGGCACCGTGGTGGGGCTGGCGCTGATCTACCTGGCCGCGCCGGTCGCGCTGTTCGCCGCGATCGTCGGCGGCGACGCCGCGCTCGCGCTGCTCGCGCTCGCGGTGTGGGCCCTGATGACCGGGACCTACGTGCCGATGGTGCGCTACTACGGGCGGCCCGCCGCGGAGGCGGTGTTGTTGCCCTTCGCGGCCACGCTGTACCTGGGCATGACCGTGCACTCGGCGGTTCGGCACGCGCGCGGGCGGGGTGCGGCGTGGAAGGGTCGCACGTACCCGGCGCCGGCCGAATAGGCTCCGTTCGTGCCCAGCCCAGACTCCACCGCCCGTCCCTATCGCGACGGCGTCCCCGAACACGGCCGCGTCCCCAAGTCGTACATGGTGAAGATGAGCCTGCTCCAACTCATGGACGAGTTGGGCGAAGACGCGCTGCTGCCCTCCGAACGCGAACTCGCCGCGACCTACGGGGTCGCCCGCAGCACCCTGCGATCGGCGATCGGCGAGTTGGTGATGGAGGGCCGACTGCGCTCCGCCCGAGGACGGGGCACCTACGTCGCGCCGCCCAAGCTCATGCAGCCGGTCAGCCTCGGCAGCTACACCGAGGCGGTGCGCTCGATGGGGCTGACCCCCAGCCGCCGGGTGGTCACCCTCGAACACCACGTCGCGCAGCCCGATCTGGCCGAGCGGTTGCGGATCCGCACCGGTGACCTGACCGTGCACCTGGAGCGGGTGCTGCTCGCCGACGACGAGCCGATCGGCCTGGAGAGCACGTACCTGCCGCTGGACCGCTTTCCCACCATCCTGGACGTGCTGCGCCCGGAGGGGTCGCTGTACCTGTGCCTGCAGAAGGACCTGGGAGTGGTCTTCGCGGAGATAGACGAGACCGTGGAGACCGTCTTGGCCGCGCCGCGCGAGGCGCTGCTCCTGGAGACCAACCCGGCGCTGCCGATGCTGCTGGTCATGCGCACGTCCTACGACCCGGACGGCGTGCCCATCGAGCGGGTCCGGGCGCTGTTCCGGGGTGACCGGATGGGCTTCGCCACGCGTCTGCGCGCGTAGGCCCCGACAGGGTTTGATCACGAAAGGATAACAGGTTCGGACCTTAACGGACTGTTCATCCGGACGACATACCGCCTCCGCATGCTCGGCATCGACCACTCCCAAGCTGGTCGCAATCGCCCCCGAGAACGTGGAGGAAGCCGGTGCGAGTCATCGTCGTCGGAGGTGGCGTGCTGGGCACCATGCATGCCTGGCAGGCCATCGATCGAGGTCACGAGGTCGTGCACATCGAGCGCGAGCGCGAGGCGCGCGGTGCTTCGGTGCGCAACTTCGGCCTGGTGTGGATCGGTGGCCGGGCCGTCGGCGACGAACTGGCCACCGCGCTGCGGGCCCGCGAACTGTGGGAGCGGATCGGCGCCGACGTGCCCGGTACCGGCTTTCGCCCCAACGGTTCGCTCACCGTGTGCCGAGGCGCCGAGGAGGTCGCGGTGGCCGAGGCGGCCCTCGCGCTGCCCGACGCCACCGAGCGCGGCCTGAAGCTGCTCACCCCGGGCGAGGCCCGCGAGCACAACCCGGCGCTGCGCGGCGGCTTCGACGCCGCCCTGTGGTGCGAGCGCGACGGCGCGGTCGAGTCCCGGGTCGCACTGCCCGCGCTGCGCGCCCACCTGGCGGCCGGCGGCCGGTACACCTGGCTGCCCGGACGCGAGGTGCGCGACCTGCTGCCGAGCGGCACCGGCGTACGCGACGACCACGGCCACACCCACGAAGGCGACCTGGTGGTGCTGTGCACCGGCGCCTGGCTGACCGGCCTGGTCCGCGAGCTCGCCCCCGAGCTGCCGGTGCGCCGGGTGCGCCTACAGATGATGCAGACCGACCCGCTCGACGAGCCGCTGACCACCTCGGTCGCCGACGGCGACAGCTTCCGCTACTACCCCGCCTACGCCGGCACCGCGCTCGACGCGCTCCGCGCGGCCCACCCCCAGGCGCCGGTGCCCGCCGAGCACCGCATGCAACTGCTGATGGTCCAGCGCCTCGACGGCGGCCTGACCATCGGCGACACGCACGAGTACGACGAGCCGTTCACGTTCGACGTGGACTCCGCGCCCTACGAGCACCTGGTCGAGGTCGCCGAGAGCCTGCTCGGCCGGCCGTTGCCGGCCGTGCGCCGCCGCTGGGCCGGGGTGTACGCGCAGACCACCGACACCACCCGGGTCGTGCACCGCGAGCAGGTCGCCCCCGCGACCTGGTTGGTGACCGGCCCCGGCGGGCGCGGGATGACCTGCTCGCCCGCCATCGCCGAACGCACCGCGAACCTGGCCGGCCTCTAGGCCCGGCTGCGCCCCGCCCACCCCCGAAACTCCCGCCCGTTGCCGAAAGCCCAACCGGAGCACCACTCATGACGCACTATCAGCTCGCCGTCCTGGACATGGCCGGCACCACCGTCGCCGACGACGGCCTCGTCGTCGAGGCGTTCACCCGGGCGATCGGCGCGGCCGGCGTCGAGGTCGGCTCCGCCGACTTCGAGCACAAGCTCGGCTACGTCCACGCCACCATGGGCGAAAGCAAGATCACCGTCTTCCGGGCCCTGCTCGACGGCGACGAGGAGCGTGCGCAAGCCGCCAACCTCGCCTTCGAGGCGGCCTACGCCGACCTGGTCGCGGCGGGCCGGTGCGCGCCGATCGAGGGCGCCGAGGCGGCCGTCCGCGCGCTGCGCGCCGACGGGGTCAAGGTCGCACTCACCACCGGCTTCGGCCGACCCACCCAGGACGCGATCCTGGCCTCGCTCGGCTGGACCGACCTGGCCGACCTGACCCTGTGCCCGGCCGACGCCGGGCGCGGACGGCCCTACCCCGACCTGGTGCTCACCGCCGTACTGCGCCTGGGCGTCGAGGACCTGCGGGAGGTCGCCGTGGTCGGCGACACCGCGTTCGACGTGCTCACCGGGCTGCGCTCCGGTGCCTCCATCGCCGCCGGTGTGCTCACCGGCGCGCACGACCGCGCCGCCCTCGAAGCGGCCGGCGCCACCCACGTACTCGGCTCCATCCGCGACCTCCCCGCCCTGCTCCAGGGCTGATTCGTCTTTTCGAAAGGGCGATTTTCCATGCGACGCATCCTCGGCCTCACCGCCGCCGCCACCGTGGTCGTGCTCAGCGCGAGCGCCTGCGGCGGGACCGGCGGGAGCGGCTCGGACGACACCAAGCCCGCCGCGAACGCCGCCTCCGGCGGCGCGCCCGCCAAGGGCTCCGGCAGCGTGACGGTCTACTCCGTGGACGGGCTCGCCGACTGGTACACCAAGCGCTTCGCGGACTTCGAGAAGAAGACCGGGATCAAGGTCAACCTGGTGGAGTCCGGCTCCGGCGAGGTGGTCACCCGCATGGAGAAGGAGAAGGGCAACCCGCAGGCCGACGTGGCGATCACGCTGCCGCCGTTCATCCAGCGCGCGGCCCAGGCGAACCTGCTCACCGCGTACGCGCCCGCCGGCGCCGACAAGGTGCCGGCCGGCTCCAAGGACGCGCAGGGCCGCTATGTGGCCGTGGTCAACAACTACGCGTCCTGGATCTACAACCCCGACCAGGCCAAGCCCGCGCCGACCAAGTTCCAGGAGCTGACCGAGGGCCGGTTCAAGTCCAAGCTCCAGTACTCGACGCCGGGCCAGGCCGGTGACGGCACCGCCGTGCTGATCCAGCTCCAGCACCTGTACGGCAAGCAGGGCGCGCTCGACTACCTCAAGCGGCTCGAGTCGAACAACGTCGGCCCGTCCTCCTCCACCGGCAAGCTCCAGCCCAAGGTCGGCAAGGGCGAGCTCAGCGTGGCCAACGGCGACCTCCAGATGAACCTGGCGTCGATCCACAACGACAAGTCCAACTTCAAGGTCTGGTTCCCGGCGGACGACGCGGGCAAGGCCTCGACCTTCGCGTTGCCGTACTTCATGGGCCTGTCCTCCGGCGCCCCGCACGCCGACGCCGGCCGCAAGCTGATGGACTACCTGCTCTCCCCGGAGGCGCAGACCTCGGTCTCCGCCGACGCGCTGGGCCTGCCCGCGCGCGAGGACGTCAAGCCGACCGACGCCAACGCCGCCGAGATCGCCAAGGCCTTGGAGGGCGTGGAGATCTGGACGCCGGAATGGGACACGGTGCTCAAGGAACTGGACGCGGACCTGGCCGCGTACAACAAGGCCGTCGGTCGCTGACCCGAACCACCGACACCCCGAGAGAACCGCGGAGAGGGAGGGAACCCGCATGACCGCACCAGCCATCGAGCGCACCGAGGCGACCACCGTGAGCGCAGCGCCGACCCGACCGGCGATCGGCATCCAGGACCTGACGGTCCGATACGGATCCGTCGTGGCCCTGGAGGGACTGAGCCTGGAGGTCGCCCCGGGCGAGACGGTCGCCCTGCTCGGGCCGTCCGGCTCGGGCAAGTCCACGGCGCTCAAGGCGGTCGCGGGTTTCCTCCGACCCGCCTCCGGGCGGATCACCCTGGCGGGCCGCGACGTCACGTACGAACCGCCGAACAAGCGCGGGATCGGCGTCGTCGTGCAGAACTACGCGCTGTTCCCGCACATGCGGGTCGCGGACAACGTCGCGTTCGGGCTCAAGGCCCGCCGGGTGCCGCGTGCCGAGGTGGCCCGCCGGGTCACCGAGGCGTTGGACATGGTGGGCATGGCGAGCTACGCCCGGCGCTACCCCCGCGAGTTGTCCGGCGGGCAGCAGCAACGGGTGGCGATCGCGCGGGCATTGGCGATTCGCCCGCCCGTACTGCTGCTCGACGAACCGCTGTCCGCGCTGGACGCGACGCTGCGCGCCGACCTGCTCGGCGAGTTGCAGCGGCTGCGCGCCGACCTGCCGGACGTGGCGATCATGTATGTCACCCACGACCAGACCGAGGCGCTCGCCCTCGCGGACCGGATCGCGGTGATGCGGGACGCGCGGCTGGTCGACCTGGACGCCACGGACCGGCTGTACCGGCGCCCGCCCAGCGAGTTCACCGCGTCCTTCCTGGGCGCGGCCAACCTGCTCGGCGCACGGGTGCTCGCGGCGTGCGCGGCCGGGGAAGACGCGGTCGAGGTCGCGGTGGGCGGGCTGACCGTCACCGCCGACCCGACCCGCGCGTTCGCCGAGGGCGAGCGGGCGATGCTGGTGGCGCGCCCGCACACCCTCGGGGTGACCGCGGTCGACCAGCCGCACACGCTGCCCGCGCGGCTCACCGCGACCCAGTGGCGCGGCGCCGACTACCGGTTGACCTGCGTGCTCGACGGCGACGGCGACGGCACGACGGGTCGGGAGATCCGGATCGACGTCACCGACCTGGCCGAGGTCCCGGCCCTCGGCGAGCGTTTGGGCGTGGCGCTGCCCGCCGCACCGTGCGTCCTGGTCCCGGTGGGAGCGGCCGGATGACCGCGACCGTGACCGAACCGCCGATCGCGGCCGAGCCCACCCCGGCTCCGATGCGCACGAGCAAGGCCCGCGGCGGCGCGTCCCGCGCGCTGTGGGTACTCCCACCGCTCGTGCTCGCCGCCGGATTCTTCCTCTATCCGCTCGCGCTCGTGGTCAAGCAGTCCTTCGTCGACAAGGACGAGCGGGTCGGCCTGGACGTGTGGCGCCAGGTACTGAACTCGCCCTCGTTCGGCGACGCGTTGTGGAACACCGTCAAGATCGCCGTACTGTCCACGCTCGGCTGTCTGGTGGTCGGCTTCTTCCTGGCCCTGGTGTTGTCGTTCGTGCCCTTCCCCGGCGCCCGCGCGGTCGGACGGATCGTGGACACGGTGCTCGCCTTCCCGTCCTTCCTGATCGCGCTCGCCTTCACCTTCCTGTACGGCACGGCGGGCGTGGTGAACGCGGCGGCGGACAAGCTCGGCCTGGGCGAACCGCTGGTCGGCTTCCTGTACTCGCCGTGGTGCGTGGTGCTGGCCGAGATCACCTTCTACACCCCGTTCGTGATGCGCCCGCTGCTCGCCGCCTTCGCGCTGGTGCCCCGGGACCGGCTCGACGTCGCGGCCTCGCTCGGCGCGGGACCGCTGCGGGTGATTCGCCAGGTGCTGCTGCCCGAGGCATGGCCCGCGCTCGCGGCCGGCGGCAGCCTGACCCTGCTGCTCACCCTCAACGAGTTCGGGATCGTGCTGTTCATCGGCGCCAAGGACGTCACCACGCTGCCGATGCTCGTGCACGCCAAGGGCGCGGTCACCTTCGACTACCCGGGCGCGTGCGTGGTCGCGGTGGTCGAGGTCGCGCTGTCGCTCACGCTCTACGCGGTCTACCGATTCGTCTTCTCCCGGACAGGAGCCGGCCGTGCTGGTCTGGTCGCGTAGCGGACGAGCCCTCGTCTGGGCCCTCTTCGCGCTCGTCTTCGCCCCTCTCGTGCTCGCCCCGCTGGCGATCCTGGGCATCGCCGCGTTCGCCGGCGACTGGAACAGCGTGCTGCCCGCGTCCTGGACGAGCGAGAACATCCGCGAGGCCACCGCGGGCACCAACTACGACAGCCTCGTGGTCAGCATCGAGACCGCGCTGGGCGCGTCGCTGATCGCGATCGTGGTCGGCACGTGGGCGGCGATCGCCGCCCGGACCGCGCCGCGCTGGATCCGCCGGCTCACCGACGCGGTGTTCCACCTACCGGTCGCGGTGCCGTCGGTGGTGGTCGGTCTGGGCATGCTGGTGGCCTTCAGCGACGGCCCGATCCTGCTCAACGGCACCAAGTGGATCGTCATCGCCGCGCACGCGGTGCTGGTGGTGACGTTCGCGTACTCCACGGTGTCGGCCGGGCTCGACCGTACCGACGCGGCCTTCGCGGACGTGGCCGCCTCGCTCGGCGCGAGCGCGGCCCGAGTGCTGCTGCGGGTGCGGCTGCCGATGTTGCTGCCGTCGATCACGGCGGCGGCGAGCCTGGCGATCGCGCTGTCGATGGGCGAGGTCGGCGCGACGATCATGGTCTACCCGGCCGAATGGCGGACCCTGCCGGTCTCGGTGTTCACCCTGACCGACCGGGGCAAGGTGCTGCTCGGGTCTGCGGTCACGGTGGTCCTGCTGGTCGCGACCCTGGTGGTGCTGCTGCTCGTCGGCCTGCTCAAGGGCCGGGTGGAGGAGCGCAAGCGACGGCGATAGCGGTTCGCCCGAGTTCCTTGCCGCCGGGTCGGTGCGCGCGGGGTCGCCTTGCGTCCGTTCGGTGCGCGCCGGTTCGGTGCGCGCCGGTTCAGTTCCGGCCGAAGGTACGCGCGGGCGGGGCCGGCGACGCGACCGCCGTGGCGTCGTGCACCACCGCGGCCCCACCGGGGAAGTCGGCCAGCGCCGAGCCGTGCTCGATCCGCCCCGGGAACGGGTCGGCGGCGGTCCGCCGGGCCAACTCGGCGATCGGCAGCTCGCCGTGCGAGGCCACCAGCACGACGTTGCCGAACCGCCGACCCCGCAATACCGCGGGGTCGGCGATCAGCAGCTGGTTCGGGAACACCGAGCGCACCGTCGCAACCTGGGATCGCACGAAGTCGAGTCGCCCGCCGTCGGCCAAATTCACCGCGTACACCCCGCCGGGGGCCAGTGTCCGGGCCACCTCGCCGACGAACTCGGCCGAGGTCAGATGCGCGGGCACCCGGGAATCGGCGAACACGTCGACCACGGCCAGGTCGAACGCGGCGTCGGGTGCCTTGCCCGCCACCTCGCGGGCATCACCGGTACGCACCCGGATCTGCCAGTTCTTCTCCCACGGCAGCTCGCGGCGGACGAACTCGACCAAATCCCCGTCCAGTTCCGCCACCTGCTGGCGCGACCGCGGCCGGGTGGCCGCGACGTAGCGGGCCAGCGTGAGCCCGCCGCCGCCGAGGTGGAAAGCCCGCAGCGGCTTGCCGGTGTCCGCCATCAGGTCGACCACATGGCCGAGCCGACGCACGTACTCGAACTCCAGCCAGGTCGGATCACCCAGATCCACGTGCGACTGCGGTGATCCGTGCAGGCGCAGCGTCCAGGCCCGGGCCCGATCCGGATCGGGCTCCAGTTCGGCGCTGCCGGAACCCACCTCGGCACGGACCGGCTCGGGAGCACGACCGCGTCGGCGCTGCTTGTCTGCCATCCGACCAGTATCGAGGCGGTGGCCGACCCAGGCGGCCCGCCCCGATCCCGGACTCGGATCGGGGCGGGCCGCCTCGGTCGCGATTCGCCGGTCGGCTCAGCGGCCGGTCCTGACGAACCGCTCGAGGCGGTCGTCCGCGCCGCCCCGGAGGGTGCGGTCACCGGTCGCGGCGGAGACGGTGATGTTCCCCTTGTTCAACTCGGTCCAGTCGGCGTGCCGCTTGGTCTCCGGGCGGCAGAAGGTACCGGGCACCGCGCAGTCGCCCTGGCCGATCGCGAAGGTGTCGCCGTCGGCCTTGGCCGTGTACTGGATCGCCACCACGGTCTCGGTACCGATCTCGGTCCACACCGGCCGGCCCGGCTTCCGGCCGGGCACCGCGTTCGGGTAGTTGATGCTGACGACGTACTCGTCCGACAGCGCCTTGCGGTCCTTGAGCTGCGCCACGTACGAGGGCAGGAAGTCGGCGAAGGCGCGGTAGGTCTCCGGGGTCACCTTGAAGGAGGCCATGTCGAAGCCGCCGCTGAGCGCGATGGCCGGCTTGCCGTTGTCGATCGCGGCGATGGCGGCGCCCAGCGTGCCCGAGTCGTTGGTGACCGAGGCGACGTTCGGCCCGGAGTTGATGCCGGTGAGCACCAGGTCGGGGCCGGTGCGCCAGCCGACCTTGGCGGCGAGCCCGCCACGCAGGGCGAGCCGTACGGTGTCCACGGGGGTGGCGCTGGGGGTGGTCGGGCCGCACGGGGCGTCGCCCTTGCACACGCCGAAGACGACTCCCTTGCTCGGCGCCCCGGCGCAGTCGCCCTCGAAACCGGCCGGCAGCGTGGTGCGCCGGGACACGGTGAGCGCACCACCGCCGGTGGCCGCGGTGCCGTAGCCGCTCATGAACTGCCAGGGCGCCATCACCACGACGTCCGCCCCGGCGGCGCACAGCGCCCGGCGCACCTCGTAGACGCCTCGGCCGTCGGCGCCGTCGGGCTTGGCGTTCTGCATCGAGTCGTCGTTGCTCAGGAGGATCCGCATCCCGGCCACCGACGAATGATTGTCACCGTGTCCGGGGGCCGCGTCGGCACTCCCGGTCAGGGCCAGGAGCAGGGCCCCGGCGCCGATGGCCGCGGGCAGGGCGGCGAAACGCTTCCGCTGAAGCTTCATGGGTTCCTCGACTCGACTTCGTATCGAATGCGGAGAAATCGACAGTCGAGCGTTCACGACTCGAACACTCGCCACCGATCCGGGTTGCGAGTGAACGTAGAAGCTAAACCTAGTAAGTGAAAGGTTTGAGACCTAAGCGTTACCAATGAGCCTGAGTCGGGGACTCTCCGCGGGCGGCAGGGCACGCCACGAGCAACTCTCGGCGGCGAAGAAGCACTGGGACCGACCGACGACGTCGCCGGCGTCGACCGGCTCGTACGCGCCGGGGCCGTCCACCGGATCGAAGTCCAGATAGAAGAGGTCCCCGTACGTCTCATCGGTGAATCGGGACAGCACCGGGTCGAAATAGAGCATTCCGGAGAAGCCCTTGCCGTGTTCGACCCGGTAGTCGCGAAGTCCCGTAAGGGTGAATTCGACGGGAATCCACGGCCAGCCGTGCTCCCGATCACGGGCATCCACCAGGACACGTGCCGTGGCCCCACCCGGACTGAACGGGTCGTCGATGTGGACCCGGGTGACACACCCGTTCCCGAAATCGAACAAGCCCAGGAGATCGCCCAGGCTGTCCGGGGTGAGCAGGGACATGGGGCCCTCCGGTCGGCGGCGCTGCGGTTCGGTCCTCGTACCAATCATCGCGACTGGTGCGCCGCCACCGTACGGAAGTATCGAGCGGACCGCGTTCGCGGTCAGACCCGGCTGACCAAACGCGAGATCAGCGCGCCGGCGGCGAGGTAGACCACCGCGGCCAGTCCGTAGTTCACCGCGACCCGGGCCTTGACGTTGTCGGGCGTGAAGAGGTCCTTGGCCCAGCGGGCCAGCCAGTCGGCCCAGTCGGCGATGGTCTCCACCGCGCCGTTGGTGGGGTTGGCTTCGAAGACGAACAGAATGATGTGCAGAACGAGGATGACGGCGATCACCGCGGCCACGACACTGACGACAGTCGCGATCGGGTTCACTCGCCGTGCAGTAGAGGTCACCATGCGGGGAGTCTGCTCGGGTTCGAACACCTGAAACGGAGGCCACGCGCGCCGGTTTGCAGTCGGCTCCGACCCCCGGTAGGGTCCTCCAAGTTGCCCGACAGGGAGACCTGAGACAGACGCGAGCCTAGGCGCTCGTGCTGGCTGGTCCCGGGGTGGCCATCCCGATCATTCGAACCAGGTGTGGTGCGCGTGCGCGTCACACCGTCGTTCTGTGCTCGGGTGTCCCGAAGAACGCCGGAACGTAAATTGCTGCCGATTCGACGGTGCGAAATGCGATCCGCTAATGTTCGGGACGTCGCGGAAAGCAGCGGAGAGAACAAATTTCCGAAGCCGAAGCGATGGGCGAAGCAGGCCGGAAGGGCTGCTAAGCTCGAAGAGCCGGAAGCCGGGGAAACGAAAGTTTCGAAGGCCGAAAGCAACGGACGAAAAGCGGGTCGCAAGATCTGCTAGAGTCCGGGAGGCGGAAAACGCGGAAACGCGGTGGAAGCCGAAAGCGAGGAAAGCGAAGCCGCCGAAACGGTGTGCTAAGCTGG